>JBGSJI010000076.1:0-40176 GCA_041742055.1 Limnoglobus sp.
ATCCAGATTCCCAAAGAAATAACCATGCTCCCCCAAATACCCAACTCGGTGAGTTGTGACAATACCTATGCCCCGTAAACGGGGGAGAGGTGAGAAAACCGCGTTCGGCTGACAACCGGTGTGGAGACCATTGCCAAGCGCATTTTTGCCATCGCACGATTCGGCCTGGACATGAAATTCGATGATTCGCATCACGTGTTCATCATATCAGTAAGTGAACAAAATTGACGTAAGTCCTTACTGCGCCTAGGCGCTTCCGAAATTTTGGCGTCTTTCCACCGTAGGGTGTGGCAGTGTCGGTGGAAAGACGAGTCAGGGTTTGAATGTCCTCACCACGAGGGTGCAGCGGGTGGCGGAGACTTCGTCATCGATTGTGATTTTGTCAAATGACTCGCGAGGATTTTTTCCCGTTTCACTTCCCGGCGACTTTTTCCGTTTCGCGAAAGACACGCATGAGGTTGCCGCCGAGGATCTTTTTGATGTCGTCCGGCTTGTAACCGCGGTTGAGCAGTTCCTGCGTGATGACGGGGTAGGTGGAGACGTCCTCGAGTTGTGTTGGCAGCGTCGAGATGCCATCGTAGTCGGACCCCAGACCGACATGATCGACGCCGGCGAGCTTGACGATGTGATCGATGTGATCGACGACGGTGTGCACGGTGCCGGTGGGGAAGGGGTTCTCCTTCTGCCAGGCCCGCATGGCGGCCCGATACTGCGCTTCGTCTTCCGGGTATTTCTTCCTCAGCTCTCGGCCGACTTCGAACATCTTCTGCATGGCGCGTGCGCCTTCCGGCACGACGAAACCTGAAAAGAAGTTCACCATGACCACGCCGCCATTGACTTTGACGAGTTTGAGGACATCGTCGGGCACGTTGCGCGGGTGATCGGCGACACCGCGGGCGGAAGAGTGGGAGAAGATGACCGGGGCTTTGGTGACCTTGAGCACGGCTTTCATGCAGTCGGGCGAGACGTGCGAGAGATCGACGAGCATGCCCATCGCATTCATTTCCTGGATCACTTCAACGCCGAAGGGTGACAGTCCGCCGCACTTGGGAGTATCGGTGGCGCTGTCGGCCCAATCGAGGGATTCGCTGTGTGTGAGGGTCATGTAGCGGACGCCGAGGCGGTAGAGGTTGCGGAGATTGATGAGCGAGTTTTCCATGGAATGCCCGCCTTCGATGCCGATCATGGAGGCGATTTTGCCGGCTTTGCGGATGCGCTCGATGTCGGTGGTGCTTCCGGCGAATTCGAAGGTGTCCGGGTAGCGTGCGATCATGCGGTGAATGGCGTCGATCTGTTCGAGCGTGATCTTGAAGGCGGTGCCTTTCTTGCCGGTGTCGGCGGGGACGTAGGCGGACCAGAACTGGGCACCGATGCCTCCCTTGCGCAGGCGTGGGATGTCGGTGTGCATGTTCTTTTGTGGGCGGAGCAAGTCGATATCACGAAAGGAGGCCCCGGCATCTTTTCGGCGGAGTTCCCAGGGGAGATCGTTGTGTCCGTCGATGACGAGCGATTCGGCGTGGAGCTTGAGCGCGGCCTCGGTGACGACGACGGGCTGGCGTGCGGGTTCTGCGGCCGTGAGCGGAATCGCGAGCACGAGCAGCAGGATCAAAGGACGAAGCATGATTCAGAGTCTCCGGGGAAGTTAGCGAACGGAGAGGGATTGTCCGTTGTTTTGAGAGCCGAGTTTGAGGATAAACGGTGCGGCGGTCTTCGCCCACGCATCCGCCTTGGGGAAGGAACTGGCGCCGTCGGCCCAGGCTTGGCGCAGCATGTCGGTATCGATGATTCCGGGGTTGAGCGGAATCGCGGCCATGCCGGGGGGAAGTTCTTGAGCGAGGGCGAGCGTCAGCCCTTCGATGGCGTATTTGGTGGCGCAGTACGGTGCGACATTCGGGGCGGTGCTGCGGCCCCAGCCACTGGAGAGGTTCACGATGACTCCGCTCTTGCGCTGAACCATGGCCGGGACGAACGCGCGAATCACGTTAGCCACGCCTTTAATGTTCACGTCAATGACTCGATCGAAATCGTCGGTGGGAATCTCCCAGAGCGGTGCGACCGGATTCATGACGGCGGCGTTGTTGATGAGCAGATCCGGTGGACCGTGTTCCGCGATCACGCTTTTCGCCCATTGCTCGACGGTACATGCGTCGGTTACGTCAATTTCGCGAAACGAGTGAGGTGCGGGAAATTCATGACTAAGCGTATGAATGATTTTGGAGGAGCGTCCGCACCCGACGACGGTATGTCCTACGGCGGCGAAATGCGGGATCAAAGCCCGTCCGAGTCCGCGAGTTGCGCCAGTGAGGACGATCAGTTTCGAAACCATGAAACTGTTTTACGCCTGCACCGTAGGAAGAACCACCTCGCAGGGTGAATCGAATCGCACATCATCAACTTCGTCCGGCATCGAGTCGGACTTCAACCAGGTGTTCCAGCCCAATCGGAGTCCGAGACCTCCTTCAGAAACATCCTGAATGAGACAATCAGGAACTTCGAAATTATGGATTACAAGTTGGATTTCGAAATCGAGTTCGGCACCGACATAAAGTCGGGTGAGCTGAGACAGAAGGTAGATGCTCTTCCGTTCAGGTAGTGGTGTTGGATCAGGTAGATAGCCGACGAAATCGCGATAACGCAGTGGACCGATGCGGAGGCGGAATTTGCTGCCCGAATCCCAGATTTTTTCACCGGCGACGGCATTGACGCCAAGTTTTCCGGCGGATTCGCTTTCGTCGAGTTTCGTTTGAGCCGAGAGCGGGAGATCAAGCCACTGGCCGGTGAGAGTTTGGACTGTGATCGGCAGATCGAAGTAATCGACGAGCATGGCGCGAAGTTCATGCGCACCGGCTCTTTGGCGAGCGAATGCTCCGGCGTAGGCGAGGAGCGCCCGGTCTTCGATTCGTGTCAGGGGTTCGGCGCTCTGTTCCTCAATGGTGTATTCGTCGGCAGCACCGGGTCCGAGAACGCGCAGGCGATTTCGCAACGGTGGAGTGCCGAGGCCGATGATGCTGAGCATCGCCTGCGAGATCCGATCAGGAGTATCGACGGGATCGCTGGGAAGCCTTCGCCAGGCGGAGCGCAGATATCCGACGGGCATGCGATATTTTTGCCACGCCCGATAGAGCAGGATCGTCATGCGGTTATTGAAAACGTCGAGCCAATCGCGAAGGGCGGTGCGTGTTGATGTTTTGCGAACGTTGGGGAGGGTATCGAGTTCGCAGAGCGTTTGTGTGTAGGTAAGTGGTAATGCCCCTTGTGGGCCGAAGAGGCCGAAGAAATTGATGATCATCGTCGGGACGGAATCGCGTTTGTATCGTTCCCGGATGCGTTGCGCTGCGAGTGTGATGCCCGATGAGGGATCCGGCGGCCCGTCGAGTGGCGGGATGATCTGGGCTATCAGGCTGGGTGGAAAGGCGAGGGACACGTTTGCGCGGAATTGCACCGATTGTTCGATATCGTTCCAACCGAACTGCGTGTTACGTATTGAGAGATTGTTGGCGAGCAGTTCGAGTATGGTGATGGCTTGGAAGGGTTCGAACTCGCAGCAGAGTTCCGGGTCGAAGAGCAAGTCTTGTGGTGCTGGTGTACGCATGGCCATATTTCGACTCGGTTTCTGGTTTTAGAGGAGCACCTGATCGCCTGCGCGGGCGGGCCATTTGCGGATCGGTCCGCGTTGGCGTGTGCGGTACGAGAGTCGGGTGAAGGAGTTCATGCTCACGGCAAGTGCGAAAAACCGCTCCAGCACTGATGCAAACAAGTAGGAACCTACACCGACATATTTTTCTTCGTCCAATTCCAGGCGAACTTCGAGTCCGCGAGCATACCCGCCGACCGTTTCACTCTCGCCGGGAACATAAGCGACATCGCGGCCGGCATCGAGTGCCAGAACTCCCTCGCGGATCTGACGGGCCACCTCGCGCAGATCCGGGTGCTGATCGTCAGAGAAATCATAAAGCGCGAGGTATTCCGTGAGCGTTTCACGGCCGCGGTTCGGGTCGGAATTCACCAGCGAGAGGTGATTCAGCGTGAGATGCGAAATGAGCCGCCAGTAGTTCATTTTGCGAATCGATTCGTCTCGTCCGATGGATTCGATTCGTTTTTGCATAGGGCGCAGCGTTGGGGTTGGCGGCCGAATCACATGAATGCTGCTGGGAACCACCATACCCACCGGACGCAGTGCCCATGCTTCTGTGTTGTCCCGGAGTTTCGTCGGAAGATCGCGGTTGCAGCACGTCACCGACGCCAGCGCAATCGACTCTGATGGTGCTGCCGGGTTGAAATCGCAATCGATGAAGTGCAGATCCAATTCTGTCCCCCGGTCGCCGAACCGCCCGCTCGGCCTTCGCCGACCATACCAGTAGCGGCGATCCCGATCCCTGTCCTGATGCCGGAACGAATAAAACGGAGCGTAATGAATCTCTTCTCCTGATGGCATCCGGTGAAAGACCTGATCGACGGAATAGATCTCGTACCCTTCAGGATGTTCGGAGTCGGTGACCAATGGGTATTCGTAACGTTGTTGAGTCACTCGGATTCCTTCAGTACTTCCTTTGCGGAAGAGGTTCACCATCGGGCCGCAACCCAACTTGAAGGTTGAAGCACGAACGGCAAGTTCCAAATCGGGGTTCACACTCTGGTTGAGAAAGAAGTGAACTTCGACACTGTTTTTTCCAAGCACTCCGGAATCTCTGGCGCGATTCCATCCTTTCAGATCGAAAAACCAGAACTTATCACGATAAGCCATGAATTCCGTCAGAAGACGATATCCTGGGAACGACTGCGGTGGGTAAGGGAGTACGCCCTCATCGCAATCGGGTCCAGTGCCACGATGCTTTTCCCGGGAAACCCGGAACCCGACCGGTGTCAGAGCCTCATCGGGATTGATTTCGGCAACGTTCAGTTCCCCCGGTTCACGAAAGACAACTGCCGAAACGTTATTTAAGAGCAATTCGTAAAGCGTTGCAGTCAATGGACCGTCGGCATCAATGAAGAATCGTATACCCGCAAGCGAATCGGTTGAAAGATCGTGAGTTCCTAGCGGAAGCTGCTGGAACGGAATGCCGACTGGCAAATCCAGTTTCATACGGAGTCGGGCTTTCGTGCCTCCGGCCGGGATTTTGAGTTTCGGAAGTAAGTCTCGAATGTCCTGATAGGGCGGACCTTTGAGTGTCACATCATTGACAGTGATCGGCCAAAGGCGGATTGGGTAAACGCTACGGTATTCGCATTCCATTCCGTTGACGGGAGTCGCACGAAACGGAGTGTGGCGTGGGATCGTCAAACCGCTGGTGAGATCGGCACCCGCATTGGGTCGAAACTGAGCGATGAGCATCGAAGGAAGCGGAGCCAGATAATGCGGGTAGAGGAGGTTCAACATACCATCAGTGAGTTCGGGAAAATCATCATCGATTTTCTGCCGGACTCGAGCCGCAAGCAGGGCAAAGCCCTGCATCATCCGCTCCACATGCGGATCGATGCTTCGACCCGTCGCATCCAGACGCAGGAATCCAGCCTCCTTCGGATATTCCCGGCTGAAGTCGCGCGCCTGTTCCTGAAGAAACCGTAACTCCTGATCGTAAAACGGCCAAAGTTCGCGACTCACGTCAGACTCCCTGGGTAGTTGACGTTGTGCCGCCCCGTTGACAGTTCCATGGTGGTATCAAAAACAATTCCTTCAATAGGTGTCGGGTCGACATTGAGCGTGGCTATGATCCGGAAATAGGCCGCTCCGAGTCGGTATCCTTTAGGTTGCTCCTGCATGACTTCCTCGAGACTGCGGGAAAAGACTTGCACGCGAGTCAGTCGCGGTTCGAACACCTCAATGACATGAAGAATATGTTCCGCAATCTGGATACGCGATTCATCTGTGGTGCCGTCCTTGTGAGTCAGATCCCGCAAACCGAAGTTTGCAATAGATCGCTGAACGGCTTCCAGTCCTTCGAACTGGTCTTCGGGAGGCCGTTTCGTGTTCAACAACTGTTCCAGGTCACGGAGTACAGCTGCTTCCGTCTGCGCAAGCGAATAGCGGCAGCGATTGGCTGAAATATCCGGGTCGGTCAGTCGATCGAAGAACGAAGGTGGATAATCATCCATGCCATAGATTGTCGTAAAGAGATCAGCCAATTAGCAACAAAAAACCCTCGACGAATCGTCGAGGGTTTTTGAAACGTGCCGGATATCACACTTTGGTGTTCTTCTTGAGGTCATAGCCGTTCTTCCCGGCGGACTTCGTTACGCCCTTTTCGTCTTGGACGAAGTATTCAAGGTCCATCTTGGAGTAATTGAACGATACGGATTCAATCGGAAGGCCGTCTGACGCGTTCGCGCCACCGGTCTGGTAAGACGAGATCAGCAGATCGTAGAAATTGATGACCAGAAACTTCTGCTGCTCCGCTTTGTTACCCGACTTGCGAGCAGTCAGGGTTGCCTGGCTGATGTGCTGACCCGTCGCACAGTTGAGAAGCAGCGCCGGCGAAGCAGTACACATCTGCATCGTGAAATGAAAGTCCTGCATCGAGACTTTACCAGAACCGCCACCGCTACCGTGGGCAAACGAACCGGTCTGGGTCGCGCCCCAACTCCAACTGAGAACCTGAATCTGCTTTTCGAATCCTTTTTCCACGGATTCGCCGTTGATACTGCCTTTTGTCAGGTCCAGGTGAATATCCATCGCCATGTGAAGTCTCCCTCAAAACCGGTGTTAGTCCGGTTGGGTGTGATGGGCGACCGGTCCTGGGAACACAATGCCTGAACTGGTTCGCCCCTGACAGAAATAGATTCTTCGCCTGGCCCGACCTTCGATCAGACTAGGACTTTCGTTTCGGTAATTCCGCGACAAGTCGCATTGAAGTTGTCAGACCTTCCAATTGGAAGTGCGGACGCAGGTGAGCAACCGCCTGATACCAGCCCGGTTTGCCTTTCACTTCGGTTACTTCGATCGAAGCCGCTTGCAACGGGCACTGGGCTTTGGTTGCATCGCTGACCGTTTCCGGATTCGGGACCACGTAGTTCTGTATCCAGTTATTCAACCACAGTTCCATCTCGGCGCGTTCAGCAAACGAGCCCACTTTGTCACGGGCCATGGCCTTCAGGTAATGGGCAAAACGCGAAACGCAAAGCATGTAGTTAAGCTTGGTGGAAAGTTCGGCATTTGCGTTCGCGTTTTTATCGAAGTATTTCTTGGGTTTTTGAGTCGTCTGTGTACCGATGAACACGGCTTTATCCGTATCCTTGTAGTGCAGCAGCGGCAGAAATCCCAAACCGCTGAGTTCGGCTTCCCGGCGATCCGGGATTAACACTTCGCTCGGGCATTTTGCAGTTTTCCCACCCGCTTCCTCGAACACGTGCAAGGGAAGGCCTTCGACCTGGCCTCCGCCTTCCACACCGCGTGTCCGCATGAACCACCCATCGTTGGCAAATGCAGCGGTCGTGCGGGCGGCGAATGCCCAAGCTGAGTTCATCCACAGGTACTTGTTGTGGTCGGTTCCGTCGATGCCTTCTTCGTAGCGGAATTCTTCAACCGGTTTATCGGTCAGTCCCGTCCCGTAGGGAAGGCGTCCCAGCACGCGGGGCATCGTCAGTGCGATGTAGCGAGAATCTTCGGATTCACGGAAGCTTCGCCAGGAGGCGTATTCAATGCTTTGGAAGATCTTGTCGAGGTCGCGCGGGTTGTTCAACTCCGTAAAGGAATCCAGATTGAACATCTCGGACCCGGCTGCGGCGACGAACGGCGCATGCGCCGCCCCGGCCACACCTGAGATCTTCTGAAGCATCGCGACATCTTCCGCCGACTTTCCGTCGAACTCATAATCCCCGACGAGCATTCCAAACGGGCTACCGCCAAGCGTGCCGTATTCGGCTTCGTACACCTTTTTGAAGAGTTGGCTCTGGTCGAACTCGATTGCACGTTCCAGATCCTTGGCTAGCGTTTTCTTGGAGATGTTCATCACCCTGAGTTTCAAGGTCGAACTCGTCTCACTCTGGTCGACGAGATACTTGATCCCGCGCCAAGTGCTTTCCAGTTTCTGAAAATCCGGATGATGCAGAATCTCGTTCAGCTGGACTGACAACTTGCGGTCAATCTCGGCTTTCCAGGCTTGCAGCGTCCGTTCGACATCGCCCGACACAACCGTGCCCGGCGCCGCTTCCAGCGCCTGACGGATCACGGCTTCGATGAATTGTTTGTTCTGCTGTTTCTGCGAATCACTCTTGGGTTTGGTCGCATTCAGCACCTGATCCAGCAATCCACCTGCTTCGGTCGTCGTCGTTGTCGCCTGGTTGCTTGCGGCAGTTTGTTCCGACATGATTATTTGCCCTCCCCGGTGGTTTCTTCGATTCCCATTTGTTTAGCGAGCTCTTTGACTTTATCAGAGTTTGCCAAAACATCCTGGAGGACACTTTCGAGTTGACTGTTTGTCGTGATCCGAGAAATCACTTCGTCGAGCCGTTTGCGCATGTCGAGCAGTTCTTTAAGTGGGGCCACCTGTTCTGCCACTTTTGCCGGTTCAAAATCCTCCATCGATTTGAATTGAAGTGAAAGCCGAAGTTGGCTGTTGTCATCCGACAACTTGTTGTCCACGCTGACATTGAGCGTTGGGGCAGCGTCATTCATGACGCTGTCGATGTTGTCGCGATCGATTTCCACGAACTTGCGATCTTTCAGTGCGCCGAGCTCTTTTTCCTCTCGATGCCCGGAGAGATCAGCCATGATACCGACGACGAACGGCAATTCCTTTTTAACCATCGCACCATTGGTTTCGACGTCATAGGTGATCTGCACACGCGGGCTTCTGACACGATCCAGTTTGTGCTGAAAACTTTCTGGCATGGCTTTCCCTCGAGGGGTTGAAACTGGTCCAACCCACTACCGTTGCCTCATCGGAAAGCAATACGGCAGGAGTCGGCAGGCGGATTTCCAGCTAGTGAAATTTGTCGATCCTTGACGGTCTCGCCTGATGGGTTCGATTCCTATCTAATGGTCAACACCCAGCAAGTACAAGCAAATTTAGCGGAAAAACAAACAAGAATCGGATTTCCGAACGATTCGTAATCGGCGACAGTCAGATAACTATTATTTTGGTGGCAGCGAAATACAATTCAATTGAACTGAAGCCTTTTTCAAACCGCTTCGATAGTTTTCCTGCAGACTTGAACTAATGTTGTTAAGTTGCGGGTCAGAGTAGAACTCTTAAGAGGGTGAATCGAGTGCCAGTTGCCGAGGATGAGAACCCGCGATGCACTGAGATCTCAGAGCTAATTGCTCATCCTTCCGAGCAGATTGCGGGATCTTACGAACCCTCGCTGACGGTGGTGGAACCAAAAAGCGGCTATACACTGAGCGACTTGATCGAGTTGTGGCGATATCGCGAATTGGGCGTATTTCTCATTCTCCGTGAGATGAAACTTCGCTACAAGCAGACGATCCTGGGCGTGGGATGGTCCCTGTTTCAGCCGATTGCCACATCTCTTGTTTTCATCGTTTTCATCGGCTATATGGGTCGGACAGCAGAGGGCGTGCCGAATTATGTTCTGCACGTCCTGTTGGGCGTACTGCCTTGGACCTATTTCGCATCCGCGATCAACAACGCTGGTAACAGTCTGATCGCGAATGAACGCCTTGTAACCAAAGTCTACTTTCCGAGATTATTGCTGCCGCTGGCAAACGTCGGCTCCGCAACACTGGATTTTTCAATTGCCTTGGGTTTAGTTGCGATTGTTATGGTCTGGTATGGCATTTCACCAGCTTGGACGATACTTTTAGCACCCTTGGTAATCGGGCTCTTGGCCCTATTGGCGATTGGATTGGGAGTACTCCTTTCAGCCTTGATCGTCGCCCAAAGGGACTTTCGATACTTACTAAATTTTGGTATTCAGATTTGGATGTTTGCAACCCCATGCATTTACCTGGGCAGACAAGCGGTGGGGCCAAGGGCTGAACAGGTTCTGGCGCTGAATCCCATGTATGGCATTATTTTGAATTTCCGGAACCTTGTGCTTGGATACCCGATGGATGAGCACTCTTGGAGGACATTGGGTTTCTCCATAATGATCACTCTATCTGTGCTGATCTTGGGATTGGTTTATTTTCGACGAGTAGAGCGGACTTTTGCAGATACGATTTAAGGATGTAACGAGAGGATTTCGAACATGTTGGGAGCCACAATGCCCGCAGGGCAGTTCCTCAAACGCATTGCCGAGGAATTGCATCGGATCAATCCCGACCAGGTGCAGGATCTGGCAGATCAGATGTACGAATGCTATCTGCATGGCAAAACGATCTTCGTGATCGGCAACGGTGGAAGCGGTTCGAATGCTTCTCATTTCTGCGAAGACATCGGTAAGGGCACGCTTCGCAGAAAAGACTTTGATGACGATACCAAGAAACGCTTTCGAATCTTGAGCTTAACCGACAATACACCTTATATTCTGGCTTGGGGCAATGACGAAGGGTTTGATCGTGTCTTTGTCGAGCAACTCAAGAATCTGGCTAACGAAGCGGATCTGCTGATCGCAATCAGCGGGAGTGGTAATAGCGCGAATGTGCTCAAGGCAGTGGAATGGGCGAATCGTCATAGAATGAAAACCTTCGGATGCACGGGATTTGAAGGCGGTAAACTGCGAACGATGGCCCAGAACAGTTTACACATTGATCTTTCTGACATGGGAATCGTCGAAACGCTCCACCTTGCGGCCTTTCACTGGGTCGTGGACGATCTCTATCGGCGATTGAGCGAAAGTTAATGGAATGTACCCTGCACTCCGAATCGAAAATGTCTCCAAACGCTACGCGATCGGTCAGAATCAGACCGGTGACCTCAATCTCACAGAGATCGCACGGCGCTTTGCATCGGGCACCGTCCAAAAACTGAAAGCCCTTATTCGACCTGGCTCGCAACTGAATGATCAGAACAGTTTTTGGGCGGTGAAGGATGTTTCATTCGAAGTTTTCCCGGGGGAAGCAGTTGGGGTGATTGGTCGCAATGGCGCCGGCAAATCCACACTTCTGAAACTCATCTCCCGCATCACGGAACCGACAAAAGGTCGAATCGAGATTCGCGGGAGAATCGGCAGCTTACTGGAAGTCGGGACTGGCTTTCACCCGGAGTTGACCGGCCGTGAAAATATTTACATGAACGGCAGCGTTCTCGGTATGACGCGCAAGGAAATCAACGCGAAGTTTGATCGAATTGTCGAGTTTTCAGAAATCGGTACCTTCCTCGATACCCCCGTCAAACGCTATTCATCAGGGATGTATGTCCGACTGGCGTTCGGCGTCGCGGCACACCTGGAGCCTGAAATTTTGATTGTTGATGAAGTCCTCGCGGTCGGGGATGCCAATTTTCAGAAAAGATGCATCGATCGGATGCTGGATCTCGCCCGATCGGGCAAAACGATCGTATTCGTTTCGCATAGCATGCAGCAAATTCCAAGGCTTTGTCAGCGTGCGATCATGATGGAAAGCGGACGCCTGATCGAAGTCGGCAACGCCCAGGACGTGACCCAATCGTATCTGGATCGCCTGCTCAAAGATACGCGGACCGGTGATCTTCGTGATAAACCCCGCACCGGTGATGGCCGCGCGAGATTTGTCCGGGCAGGCTTGGTTGACGATTCAGGTCGCCCGGTATCCGTGTTTACCTCCGGTGACGATCTGATCGTCCACATGGACATCGAGTCAGCTACGGACTTCTCTGATGCGAATATCCTGGTGACGATCCAAAACCTTTATGGCGCACGCCTCGTGACAGGATGGACTGATGAATCGCACGTGCCGGTTCAACTGAAAAGAGGCCGTCAGGGATATGAATGCCGATTCAAAAATGTGCCGATTCGCCCTGCCAATTCTCTCCTGATCAACTTGCGTATCGCACTGGGAAACACCACTCTGATCGATAACGTGGAGAACGCCGTTGTCGTCGATGTCGTGGGTGATTTTCGCACTCAGCATCTGTATGCCAATATGGAACTGGGGATGTTCGCGTATGACACTGAATGGCGAGCCGTTTCGCCAGCGATTGAAAGCCAGAATTCATAAGCACATTACTTTTCATGCACATCACCGTTGCCATTTGCACCTGGAACCGCGCCCGATTGCTGGATCAGACCTTGGCGGAATTCGCTCATTTGAAAGTACCTCACGGCATTCAATGGGAAATCGTCCTCGTCGACAACAATTGCACGGATGACACTGCTAATGTCGTGAAACGACACGCTCAATCCCTGCCGATTCGATTCGTTGAGGAAACACAGCAAGGACATTCCCATGCACGGAACCGGGCTGTGAAAGAAGCTCGTGGAGAATTGATTCTTTGGACTGATGACGATGTTCGAGTGAGTTCCAATTGGGTGACAGAGTATGTTGCAGCGGCACGTACCTATCCCGATGCGGGATATTTTGGTGGGAGAATCACACCTTGGTTTTCCAACGAGTTAACTCCCAAAAAATGTGAACTGATCCGAAACAATCTCGAACTACTCGCGCCAATCTTTTCGCTCAAAGATTACGGAACAGATGTACGTATCTTCCAGTCAAATGAAGGCCCATTTGGTGCCAATATGGGCTTTCGTAAGGAACTCCTCATGAAGTATCCCTTCGACCCCAAGTTTGGCCGGGTGAAGTTTGGGCTGATCGGCGCGGACGAGGTCTCGGTACTTCGTGCAATGCAAAACGATGGAATCTCCGGTGTCTGGGTCGGGACAACGGAAGTACAACACTATATTCCAGCGGATCGATCGACCTATGGCCATTTTTGGCGTTACTTTGGAGCCTTGGGGCGGACACAGGTTCGATTGGAAGGTGCGGAACAAACGGCAACGTTTTGCGGTTGGCCCCGATGGGCGTTGATAAAAGGCTATCGGGCAAGCCTTTGTGCGTGGTTCAAACGCACCAAAGGCGATGCACGCTGGCTGAGTGATTACCTGCTGGCTGCCAAACTATTGGGTTATGCTAGAGAATATAAAGAGTCTCAAGTGGCGATTGAATGCCGCTAACGATCGACGGTGTGCGGAACCAAATGATCGTGACCATAGCTATTTGCACCTGGAATCGAGCGTCGATGCTCGACCGTGTGCTTACGCATCTTCGAACAGTACAGATTCCTCACAGTGTCGAGTGGGAAGTTCTTGTTGTCAATAACAACAGTCAAGACAATACAGATGCGGTTATTCAACAGCACGCAGAGTACCTTCCCATTCGTAGAAGTTTTGAACCCGAGCCTGGAATTTCGCTAGCTCGAAATCGTGCGTTGAACGACGCCAGAGGCGAAATCATTCTCTGGACCGACGACGACGCATTTCCGCATTCCGACTGGGTCATTAAAACTCTGGAAGCGTTTGATCAGTTTCAGGCGGAATTGGTCTTTGGGAAAGTTGAACCGGAGTGGGAGACGACCCAGCCAGACTGGTTCACTCCGAAATTTCGCGGCATGTTCGCTTTGATTGACCTGGGTGGAGAACCGAGAACGATCACGGAATCGCACATTGTGGGGTTCAATGTCAACATGGCCTTCAAGAAATCGCTCGTCGAAAAGGTCGGCCCCTATCGAACAGATATCGGAAGCGGACGGATGGCTGGTGGAGATGATATCGATCTTTTTCAGCGGGCTCACCGCAAGGATATCGCAATCGCGTATCAACCGGAAGCCGTGGTCCGTCACTTCATCCCGGCCAATCGATGTACCAAATCCTTCTATCGCAGTTACACATGGGGTG
Organism: Limnoglobus sp.; assembly: GCA_041742055.1. Taxonomy (GTDB): domain Bacteria; phylum Planctomycetota; class Planctomycetia; order Gemmatales; family Gemmataceae; genus Limnoglobus. The sequence continues at coordinate 13,711 of JBGSJI010000076.1, forward strand.
GCAGCCCAAATCATTTGAAATTGTTGCAGGACGAGAATCGGCGTGTGCCACAATTATTTGGTTTACCAAGATATTTTCTCAGGCAGCAAATTCCTTATCTCTTGGGATATTTTCGTTCACTTGTTCGCGCAGAGGAATCGGAAGCGTTCTATTGTGAACTCAAATTGATTCGTCTTGCCGGTCTATATTGGTCGATTTTTACGAGAAACGACCCCAAACACGTTCATCATCGTGCGGGTGAATAAGTTGTGAATTATGGCTGTAACAGAACTCAACACGTTAGCATCACCGATCCCAGCTTTGGCTGAGCCAAAGGGGCCTGGGCAGAATCATCAGATCTGGATTGTTCTCGTCAATTACAACGGTTACGAAGATACTCGCAATTGTCTAAGATCTTTGGCGTTGTTGGATCATTCGACCAGCGTTGTTGTGGTCGATAATGCTTCGTCGGAAAATCCCACGTTTAAACTGAAAAAAGAATTCCCTTGGGCTGATATTATTCAGAGCCCTGAAAATGGTGGTTGGGCAGGGGGAAACAATCTCGGAGTCCAACACGCGCTGGCTCGCGGCGCTGAGTGGATCATTCTGCTGAATAACGACACGACTGTGCCACCTCGATTCGTTCGCAGACTTCTTGAGGCTGCTCATAATCATCCCGAATTTGGCATACTTGGTCCGGTGATTCTTTTTCAGGATGATTCTGAATCTGTTCAGACCACAGGAGTCGTTTTTAACCGGCCGGATCGCGAAGGTTTCTTTCAATCGATCGATGTTCGGCATGATCCTGAGAAGCCGATCTCCGTTGTCCCTTGTGACATCGTCAACGGTTGCTGTCTGATGATTCGACGTGATGTGATTGAGTCAATCGGTCTGGTCGATGAGGCGTTCTTCCTGATCCATGAGGAATCGGATTGGTGCCTGAGAGCACAGCGTATGACCCAATGCGGGATCGTTTCGGATGCTCTCGTCTGGCATAAAGGGTCGAGCAGTTTTCAACGCGAAGGAAAACGCCTCCAACGATATTATGACACGAGAAATCTTGTCCGATTATTGCGTAAGCATCGCGGGCGATCAAACACGCGATCCCGATATTCCAGTTTTCGAACACTTTTGAGCTACGCACGACACCGCTATCAAATTGAGCGCAAGTCGGGCCATTCGGATTCTGCACAGGCTGTTGTTGAAGGGCTCTATGATGGAATCAAAGGCCGCTACGGACCCTACAAAGTAGCGAGGCGGTCCGGTGCTTTTCTCATTCACTTCTGGTTTCGGCTCATCGGAATGTTACGCCCGTGACGGTCCGCAACCACACGCTCGATGTGATTCGTGCGATTGCCATCCTAGCTGTACTGTCGACGCACCTGACAAATCAGTTCGCAGGTGGAACTGTTCTGGCGAAAGGTTTGAGTGTCGGCGGGCGTGGTGTCGATCTCTTTTTTGTTCTCAGTGGTTGGCTGTTGGGTTCTCAACTCATTCGGGAAGCGAAACACACTGGAACAATTGATGTCTGCCGTTTTTGGCTCCGGCGATGGTTACGGACTCTGCCGGCGTATTATGCTGTACTGTTTGCGACGTTCGCTCAATTCGTCATTCAAGGTCAGGAAAATCGCATCGATTGGCGGTATCTCTTCTTTTTCCAGAACTACTACGAAACGTGTCCGTTTCTGGGCGTGACGTGGTCGCTCTGTGTCGAGGAACACTTTTATCTGATCATCGCACCCGCACTTTTACTGGCGTACCGATCTCGATGGGCGGTGGGTGTACTTATGGCTGTGATCGCGATCCTGATTGTTCTTCATATCGGTGGTTATTACATTCATCGGCCCGATTATCACATAACCGAAACGCATATCCTGTTCGAGCAATGCGGTATGGGAGTGTTGCTCGTATTGATCTCGCTCCAACGGCCCAAACTCTGGGCTTGGATTTGTCGCTGGGCACTAGTTCCATTCTTCATTTCGTTGGTCGCGATCACCCTTGCGGTCTTGAATCGAGTGTCTTGGAATTGGATTCTGCCAGACTGGGGCACGGGCGGATGGGCGCTCATCTTCGCGAGTTGGATCGTCCTCGCAAACTCATCGGAATTCTGGCGGACTCGAGTCCGTTCTCGAATTCTTGCCTGGATCGCCCTTCGAGCTTACTCCCTTTATCTTGTTCATATCGAAGCCATCGTAATGGCAAAAAAGCTGCCGGTCAGTAGCGAAGGCCAATTCCTAGCAAGTATTCTCTTGGCGTTTCTTTTTGCTGAAATCTTGTTCCGTTTCGTCGAGCGGCCGTTTCAGTCTCTGCGTGATCGTTGGAAATCCAGTCGTCAGCCTTCATCCTCGGATTGATTGTCCGATTCGGATTCTTCCGTTTTCAAGATCCCTTTTCGAGCAAACCAGCCAAACAGTAAGTGCGGATTCGGGACTTGTGATATTTCCTTGAGCCACCAGGTTCGCCAGCTGCCTTTTTTCTTGATCGAAATGATTTTGTGAGCGAGAGTTACTTCCTTGATTTCACCCCAGGTCAATGATTTTCCGTTGTGACTCAGCCCTTCATCTTTGACCATGAGATCACCAAAAATGACATGGCGATTCGTTTCGATCTCGTCGATGAGTTTGGGCCAGAGAACCTGAAATGTTTCAGTTTGAACATAACGAGCGAGTTCGGTGTATTCCGATACAGCCGGCGTAAAGCGGGTTTTCTCTCCATCGGTTCGCTCAATTTCAAACCAGGCATTCCAGACTTGCACCAATGGAATGCTGACCGGTAACCAGCAATTGATGATTTCATTGTTGTCGTCGAATTCGAGGATCCGTTCGGCCGTATCGGTCTTGAATCGGATCGCGGTAATCGATTCCCAGGGAAATGATTCGACTTCATTCGGTTTGAGCCGGAGGAGACCTGTGGGAAAGATCAGGATGCGAAGGCCACGGTTGCGATAAAGGAAAGCCAGCAATCCGATTCCGATTATCGGCGGAGCGATCAGCAAGTGGAATTCGATGTGGCCGAAACGTGCCGGTCCGTGAAACCACCAGAGGTAGTTCACAATGAGACCATAGATGACAAGCGTGATCCCGACGATCGCCTTTAGTTTCGCCCAGCGGCCTCCCGCCCGAAAGACGGCAAGCGGTTCCCCAAGCTGCTGAGTTGCGAGATCCGCCTCGACATCGGTTGAAAGTTCGGGTTCTTCCGCTTGTTCGGGTTGGAGCAACCCCATTCCTGTGCTCCCAGTGGTAGGGGATGGACACGCTGTATAATAGGTGTTCGTTTGGTAAATGCCGCCGTTTTCGTTCAGGTGCCTCATGCTGATCGTCATGCAATCCAGTGCAACTTCGGAAGAAGTTGATCAAGTGGTTTCGTTGATCCGTGAACAGGGTCTGACTCCTCATGTTCTTCCGGGTGCGACACGAACCGCGATCGGTATGACCGGGAACACCGCCGCCGTGAATCGCGGGATGTTCGAAGTGCTTTCAGGTGTCGCGGAGGCGATCCGTGTGACAAAACCTTACAAACTCGCCAGTCGTGAGATGCATCACGATGATACGGTCATTACACTTCCTCAAACGGAAATTGGCCCCGGCCATTTTACCGTCATCGCCGGCCCGTGTTCGGTCGAGAATGAGAAGATCATCTTCGAGACCGCTGAATTCTTATTGTCTCGCGGAGTGAAACTTCTCAGAGCAGGAGCATTCAAACCGCGCACAAGTCCTTACAGTTTTCAGGGCATGGGGCTGGAAGGATTGCAGATCCTCAAGCGAGTCCGCGCGAAAACCGGAATTGGGATCGTGACTGAATTGATGGATACCGAACATGCTTCCGCCGTGGAAGATGCAGCCGATATCATTCAGATCGGCGCCAGGAACATGCAGAACTTCAGCTTACTCAAACGTGTCGGAAAGTGTCGCAAACCCGTTTTGCTCAAAAGAGGATTGAGTGCCACACTCGAAGAATGGCTGATGGCAGCCGAATATGTCATGGCCGGCGGGAATTATCAGGTGATCCTCTGCGAGCGTGGTGTTCGAACATTCAACGATCACTCCAGGAATACACTCGATCTTTCCGTAATTCCGCCTGCGAAATCGCTTTGTCATCTTCCCATCTTTGTCGATCCCAGCCATGGAACCGGAAAACGAGCCTATGTCGCACCCATGGCACTCGCATCACTGGCTGCCGGGGCGGATGGCTTGCTGATCGAGGCCCATCCGGATCCGGATCACGCGGCGAGTGATGGGCAGCAGACCCTCAATTTCGATATGACAGACAAACTGCTTCATCAACTCAATGCGCTTGCGCCGATCCTGAATCGAAAAGTTAATTGATGATTGTTCAGACAATTTCCGCTTTCTTTTCTTATGGCGGGCGGTACTGCTAAAATCTTCACAGTGGGTGAGCGAATGGAGATTGTCTCGAATCCTCACTTCATTTGGGAGTTCAGAACTATGAGATATGCAGCGTTGAGTCTCTTTGCAATTGCCATTACCGCAGGTTCCGCACTGGCACAGGGCGACCCCAAGGCAATTATCGAAAAAGCGATCGAAGCACATGGAGGGAAAAAGCAACTCGAAAAGTATCCCGCAGCGAAAGTCAGTTTTACTGGTGAGATGTCGATCATGGGCAACAACGCAACCGTGACCGGCACCAATACGTCTGACAAAGGCAAAATCAAAATTGAATTGGAGTTGGCAATCGCTGGTCAAACCATCAAAATACTACAAATGGCCAACGGTGATAAGACCATGGTTCGTGTCAATGTCGGCGGGATGAACATTGACGCACCCGTTACCGAAGCTCAAAGGGAAGAACTCAAACAGGCAACCTTGTATGCTGAGGTCATGTCGATCGTTCCGCTTCACGACGGGAAGCGATTCGAACTCAAGTCCTTAGGGTCCGAGACAATAGACAAACAAAAACTCGACGTTGTTGAAGTGACAATTAAAGATATCAAACGATCGGTCAAGTTGTATTTCGACGAAAAAACACATCTGCTGATGCAAGTCTCGCGTGAAGGTATCTTGCCGGGTGACATGAATGACAAAAAAGGAAATCTCACAACTGTTCTGGGCGATTACAAAAAGGTCGATGACATTATGGTGCCTATGAAAATTGTGTCTAAGGTTGAGGACGAAGTCTTCATGACAGCGAAAGTCACAGAGCATACGAACCTTGAAAAAATTGATGCAAAGGAATTCGCGATCGATGACTGAGCAAGGGTTCATGGAGCGATAACAGAGGCGAGTCAATGCGGACTCGCCTTTTTCGTTACTCGATATCCACAGCAAGAAACGTATCGGTCACCTCCGCTCCTGACTGATCGCGGGCGGAGATTGCAAAGATCTGCCGGCCTTTGGGAATCGTTTCCGGAATTCGAATGGTGAGTGCGTTCTTGATTTCCATATCAGGAATCACCCCTCGTCCGACAAATCGCGTTGTCAGAGACTCATTGGAATCGACGAAGACTTTGACGGTGATCGATTCACCGGGACGGGCGGAAACGCGTATAGGTTCAACGCGAACTCGATGCGGATTCCAGTCGATCCGATGCTTATTCGAAAAACAAACGGCGTCACACGCTTTCCCGGTCGCTTCGCACCATGCCACACGCTGTTCATAATCCCTTTGATTGAAAACGTACGGCCCGCCGTGCTCCGCAAGGATCCACTCGGGATTGATCCTCAATACTTTCTTCGCACTCGCACCGTAAGTACTGGGAAAACTCCGATTGAGTCCCATCCAACCTCCGCTTCCGCTGAACTGACGGATATGGAAAAAGTTGTCTGCTGTAAAAAGGCATCGTTTTCCATCAATCGTTGTCTCGATCGCACACGTGTATTCAGATTGTCCGGGAAAGTGATGAAATCGAAAATGGTACTCACGCCATGTCATTGAATCGCCATCTGCCAGTTCCCGATCAAATCGAATCGGTCGGCTGTCGAGAAACGGCGCCCGATATTTGTATGGCTCTTTGAGCGGTTCCGCCACGCGATCCAATGTCCAGATCTTATATTTACCCTGGAAGGGAAGTGTGTAAACTCCGTCAAAGTGATCGTAGTGGGCATGGCTGAACGTCACGGCCTCGATCGGACCCAACTTCTCGTCCTTGCGAAGTTTCGCCACCTGATCGACCGCCCGCTGCCCCCAGGGATCAACAACCAAACAGGCCTTCGCCTCCTTCGAAGTTAGCAAGTAGGTATTTCCGGTTAGCCATAAGTGAGGCGAGATACGGGACCAGGACTTGTCACCGCCGCTGGCGATCTGCTCTTTCTCGACCAAAAAGTCGTAATCCTGAGCCTGATCACCGACAAATCGCTCGAAACTCTTCAACCTGCCCGCTTCGCGGATTGACGATTCACAGAAACTCAGCCATCTATCAATTTCGTCACGCTTGCTGATCGCCAATCCGCGACTTGGCAAGAGATGTGACGGTTTCAGTTCTGCGATCCGCTTCACGGATTCTGCCGTCGGCTTTAACCCCGCATCGGTCCAGTGATCCCAATCCGTTGTAAACGGAGTCCAGAGAGCACAGTTCGTCGAAACGGCATCGCCTGTGAAGAGAATCGGTCCTCCCGTTCGACCTTTCCTGTCGAGAGCAAACGAAATGTGATCTCGTGAATGGCCAGGAGTCGCGATGACGTTCAAAGTCCAGTCGCCAAACGGAATCGTGTGATTCGATTTCAATGCGTACTCGATTCCCTCGATACCTTCCGGCACCACAAAATAGGAAGTTCGAGAATCTCTGAGTGGGATCGATTTCTTCCAGTAATCTTTGACTTTCTCCGGCATGAGCCAGGCTTCGGATTCGGGAGCGGCATGGACAGGAATTCTGGCCTTGAGATAGTCCGCAACCGAATCGACCGTATCACGATGATGATGAGTGAGTAATACTTTTTGTGGTTTGAACGGGAGATTCTCAAGTTTCTGAGACGCATCGATCAAGACGGAGTTCTGACCGACACGTAATAGATAGGCGGCAGGCGAGCCGGGAGAGCGAAGGATCTTCAGGTCATCGATCTGAACGACCGTTTGCCATTCGACGGTTGCGATTTTCGATTCCGTGCGATTGATCCAGACAGCCAATCCCAGGATCGCCAGGCAAATCAGAGTTAATGTGATTCTTCCGCGCATGGCGAGCCTCGCTGGGTGATTCGCTCGAGTCTAACGGAGTACCGGGATCTTGTCCTGTGGAATCAGTTGTTTTTCGATTCCCGGTGGCGGTTCGAAGGATTGAGCAAGACTCTCGATCGATGCTCCGAGCTGTTGGATCTGTTCTTCACGCATGTTACCTAAGCGCTTCTGATGCGCCAGCACGATGGTCGGAATGCGTTCAACGGGGAGTTTCATGAGCCGGCAACATGTTGCATCGACGGCCACGAGATCAATGCCCATGATCAGTGCTCCGAACGGCTTGGCGGTGCCGTTCAAAGGGCCGTCGCCCTCCATCCCCACGATTCCATCGACGATGGCCATGTGCGGAGTGTTCGTGCACGCGATGTCAACGATGCTTTTGGGAATGCCTCGCCAGTGCAACTCATTTTTGGGCCAGCCGTAACAGATTCCAGGGAGCGTACCGAAGAGATTTTTCAGAGAGAGCGTGGCGCCGGCCCAGTGATGCGTTTTGAGCTTGGGAAGGGAAACAAAGACATCCGCTTCCGAAACCGTCTTCGATATGTAAAGGTATTCCAATCCCGTCGTACGTCCAAAATTTAGCATCTTTCGTGGTTCATCGTGATTGATGTCCACAAAAGCCACATCATGTTTCCGAAGGACATCACCGAGTCCGCTTTCGTTGACAAGAAACTGTACGTTTCGCCAGTGGCCCGGACCTTCCGCGACGGTGATCTTCGTTGCGCCTTCGGACGTGAAGAGTTGAATCACCGCATCGACGAAACGCGGATCGGTATTGATCACTTTGCCCTTGTGATACTCAACCAGATTGGGCTTGAGCACGACCGTTCTTCCGCGGATCGGGACGTGCTGGCGATAGTGTTCGAATTGAGTCTTGAGCACCGCAAGCATCTTCTCGACGTCGTATTCATTGCACGGACCGATATGCACGGCTGACGTGGCCGGGAGCGGACGCGTATTTGCGATCATCTTGGCGGTGAAGCTTTGGAAATAGGTCTTCACTCGCTCTCGGATCGGCATCTTTTCTTTTTCGGGAACGGCCTTGGTTGTCCGTTCAAGAAACCTGGGTTCGCCTTCAGAAATCGTAGCAGGATCCGAGATTGAAAAGGGATTGAAGCTAGTGATATTCAGCGCGAGGATCGCCAGCGCAAGCCGGTGCGGACCGGCGTTCAATCCACTGCCCGCATTCATTTCCATCGCAAGCGATTCTTTGATTCGCTCGTCCAGTTTTGGTAAAGCGTTTCGCGTAGCTTCATCCGTAGCGTGCTGCGTGAGTGCAATCCTGATCCAGGCGAGATGTTCGAGATCGGTCGTTAGCTCACCATGCATGCGGAGATACCCTTTGGCGGCTTCGATCCGCGGATGATCAATCCCTTGCATCGCAAGAAGTAAGACCGCCGTCGGCCCGGGAATTGGCTCCGTGGATTTTCCAAGCACGGTACGATTTCCGTAGTTCGCTCCACCGTTGTCGAATGCGCGATCCAGCAACAATCGCAGACCTTCCTGAACCCGAGGATGATCCCCGCGACCGGATCTCCGCAGCGCAATACAAGCCCACGATGTCGGTTCCACCCACGAAAACGTATCTTCACCCCACGGCCATCCCATGAGCCGGGAATCGATGTCGATCATATCCGCGACTTCCGGATCGGATTTGATCGTGCGGGCCTCGATGGAGAGCAAGCCATCCGCGAGACGGTTGCGTTCCGGTGTGTCATCACATCCCGTTAGCCAGGCCATCAACGCAAGCGAAGTCGTCCACACCGCTTGCGGTCGTCCACGCTGCAACCGGACCGTCAGACTCCCGCCCGGACCCGACAGAAATTGCGATGAAAGAAACCGGTATCCGGAGTCCCAGACTGATTTGTGTTCGCCCGATTGTGGATGGAGAGCGAGTAGCGCCAGACACGTCGGCTCGATATGAGCCGCTTGACCTGAGCGATATCCCCATCCGCCATCCGGTTGGGCCATACCTGCGAGTTCTTGATAAAGTTCATTCATAACTTCAGTTTAGTTGATGCTTTTGAAGAACGCGAGAGAGCCGTACCTAATCGCTGCGGACATCGCCGACAATCGAGATAGATTTGTTAGAATCCACAAACTCCAATGGAATGAGGAAGTCATCGTGCGTGTGGCTCACTGGGATTGTTTCAGCGGGATCAGCGGTGATATGGTCTTGGGGGCGGTGTTGGATGCCGGTGTCAATCCGGATGCAATCCGTAAGGCTCTCGAATCTCTTGGGCTACCCATCGAACTGGAAATTGAGAACGTCAAGCGCTGCGGGTTTGCCGCCACAAAAGCGACCATCCGCGCCGCCGATCAGGAGGACTACCGCTTTCTACCGGATATCGAAGCCATTCTCAAACGCGCTGCCATTACGCCTCGCGCCCGCGACTACGCTTCACGCATCTTCCGAAAGCTCGCCGAAGCGGAAGCCAAAGCCCATGGGATGCCTCTCGAACGAGTCCACTTTCACGAAGTGGGAGCATTGGACAGCATCGCCGATATCGTCGGTTCGGCGGTCGCGCTTGATCTGCTCAATATCGAGAAATTCACCGCATCGCCCGTCGCCGTTGGAAGCGGAACGGTCAAGTGCGCCCATGGCATCATGCCGATCCCAACTCCCGGAACCGCGGAACTCCTCAAAGGCGTTCCCATCGCGCCGTGTCCGGTCAAGGGCGAACTGACAACTCCGACCGGTGCCGCCATCCTGACAACCATCGTTTCCGAGTATAGCTCCACACCCGCCATGACCTGGGAAACAATCGGCCATGGTGCGGGGACCAAAGATCCAATTGAACAGCCCAACATCGTTCGTCTTCTGGTTGGGTATTCCCATCTCAATCAGTCGGCGACATCAGATACGGTCGTGGTTTTGGAAACCAATCTCGATGATTGCCCCGGCGAGATCATCAGCTACACGCAAGAACGCCTGTTCACCGCCGGTGCGCTCGACGTCTTCTGCATCCCCATTCAAATGAAAAAGGGTCGCCCCGGAGTCCTGCTCAGCATCATTGCCGAAATCGCCGATTGCTTGAAAATGGAAGCGATCCTGTTCCAGGAAACGTCCACGTTCGGTATCCGCAAGACGCAGGTGCAGCGGAGCAAACTCTCGCGCACGATCCAAAGCGTGGAGACCCCTTGGGGTACCGTTCGCGTCAAGTTCGGGCGATCCGGAGACGATGTCTATCGGACGCTTGAATACGAAGACTGCGCCCGGATCGCACGCGAACGCAACATCCCTCTGCGCACCGTCTACGCCGAGATCCAAACCGTTCTCGAACATGGAAAATAAGACAGACCGCCCTAAGTAGCGGTCTGTCTTCATATTGCACTCATTGCATCGGAATTTTTTCAGATCGATTTGACAAATTCACTTTTCATAGGGAGGACTCCGCCACTCGCTGCTCATGAACTTGGCGGAGTCCTATAGAGATCAGGCCTGAAAGATCTCGGAAATCACATACCTATTTCTTACCGGATTTTCCGCTTCCTTTCGATCCGCCACTCGGCTTGATCGAACGTGATGGATTACTCGGCTTGTAGCTAGGTGCCGGAGCGGGTTTGTAGCTTGGCATGGGTGCCGGTCGGTATGTTGTCGTCGGTCGATTATTCGTGATCGGTGCTGGTTTGTAGCTTGGCGTGGGTGCCGGCGCCGGTCGGTATGTTGTGGTCGGTCGATTATTCGTGACCGGTGCTGGCTTGTAGCTGGGTACCGGTGCTGGTTTGTAGCTGGGTACCGGTGCTGGCTTGTAGCTTGGCGTTGGCGCCGGTCGGTATGTTGTCGTCGGTCGATTATTTGTGACCGGTGCAGGCTTATAACTCGGAGCGGGTTGACTGATAGGTGCGGGATTGAATCCGCTCGTCGATCGCGCAGGTTGGAAAACCGTTGGCTGATTCGTCGGAGCAGGTTTATACGACGGCGTTTGCGCTGTGCCGTACGATTTCACCGCCGCCGTTCGCGGGTACAGTTGTTGAGGAACCGTGTCGGGCGAACTGGAACGGAACACCGTTGGTTCGTCACCTTTTTTGGGTTTGTTTGAAGGTGGTGGTGAGGAAGGCTTATTCGAAGGCGGTGTTGCGGACGGTTTGGGAGCCGCGACCGGTGGTTTCACAGGCGTCGGTGCGGAGGGTTTGGGAGCCGTCACCGGTGGTTTCACAGGCGTCGGTGCCGGTTTTTGTCCTGACACGGGAGGACGTGGAGTACCGGGGATCGGGCTCGGTTTCACGCTCGGGCTCGAGGTCGGCGGCATCGGTTTGGTCGAAGGTGTCGGGACGGGTCGTGTTCCGGGTTTCACGGACGGTGCGGGTAGCGGTGCCGGAGTCGTTCCGGGTTTCAGGGATGGCGAACCGGGTCGTACGGGAACCGTCGGGGATGGCTTCTGACCGCCGGTGATAGGTGCGGGAACGGTCACTGGTGTCGGCTTCAGACCCGCAGGAGACGGCTTATTCGAGACGGGTGGTTGTCCGCCCAAAGTCGTTTCCGTGGTGCGGGCATATTTCAGTGGCGGCATCTGGGCACGCTGGACCGCCGCTTTGCTGAAGTCGATCTTGGCGGACTGCGGTGCGATATTCGCCTTGAGCGGGATCTGACCGCGATCGACAAACGAGGTTTCGATCTGCTTGCGTTGCGCGGAGACTTTCTTGATCTCCTGGGCAAATTGCTGTTCCTGAACGCGTTGTTCCGGGCGGATCGGTTTCAGGGCGATCGCTTGATTCGACTTGGCGACATTATTCAATGTCGTCAGCATGATCTGGTTGTTGACAATGTTGGTGTTATTGTTGACGATGTTGGTGTTGTTGGTCACGTTGGTGATGTTGTTGACGATCACATTCTGCTGCACGAGCGTTCGCGGCGGTCGAGCAAGCGTGCCGTTAAAACGTCCGGTGTAGATGGAGTTGATACCAGCCGCCCAGCCGATGTTGTTGCGGTACGCAACGCGGTAGTAATCCCAAAGCGGATCGTAGCCGATCGAGCGACCGAAACCAATGGAGACTCCGAATCCGCTGCCGCGAACGTTGGGGCACCATGAAGAGAATCCGAAGTTGCTGTAGCGAGCGTCGTAATAATCACCGAAGTAATAGCATCCCCAGCCGCGTCGGACGAAGAGTGAGGTATAGAGCGCCGGTTCGCTGACGACGAACGTGGGTGTGTAAACGAAGGACGGACGGAAGTAGACGGATTGCGGAACGTAGACCGGAGCAAAGAGCACGCCGCGCTCGGCGAGGGGCATGTCCCAGTATCCTTCGATGAAAACGTATCCTGCGGGCGTCCAGCGGTAATGCGAGGGAACCCAGACCCATCCGGGGCGATGATCGACCCAGAATCCGGGCCGCCACACGTACCGATGCGTCCTCCAGACCCAGGTACCGGGAACGTAAATGTGCGTTTCGCTCGGTGCGGGGATGGACGGCGCCACTTCGATCGGAGCCGGCGGTGCGGAGAGATATTCCAGCTGACCTTGCGGCGCTTCCGGTTGAGCATCTTGCCAGAATCCGTGAGCCCACTGATATCCGCCGCGAACCTCGCGCCAGCTGCCCGGCATCCAGACCCGTCCGGGCGGAGGAACGCGCCAGAACCCGCTGATCCAGATGTAGTCTTCGCGGTCTTCGTCAAAATGCCAGTATCCCGGCACCCATTGGACATTCTCGCCTTCGGGCTTCTGATCCGGTGGGAGTTCTTCGATCGGCTCAGGGGGGATCTTCGTGACAACGATTGGGTTCTTCTGAACTTCCAGGGTTGCAGCAAACGCTTCGTGGACCGGCCCTCGGGCCAGCACTTCGATTTCCTTGTTTTCCTGTGCCTGAAGTTCCAGCGCGGATGACAGCGCCAGGACCAAGCCCGCCATGACGATCCGGGAGAATTGGATTCGCATTTGAGAATCCCCCCTGTGTTGCAAAAAGAGAATGGTCAGATGACGCAGTAACGAGGAAAGCCGGGTAACTTGCGCAATTCCGTTCAAGTTTCTGAATTACGTTGACGAATTTAACGATTATATAGTACGCGACATTGAAAACGATCGCAATCTGAAGGTTCGATCAGACCGATTCGAGTCTCCGGGGAACCTGTAAACTTTCTCAGTTGGTTTTCCCAAGGAATCAACGATCCTGTAGAATTCACATATGAATCCAACTGCAGCGACTCTGGGGTTCTAACACGGTGTCATCCGCCAAGGTCCAATATGCACGTTTGACGGATGTGGGCGCAAAGCGTAGCCACAACCAGGACGCCTGCGAGGCTCAGTTAGCCTCCGACGAGGCGACGTGGCGGACGCTCGGACACATTTTCATCGTCGCGGATGGGATGGGCGGACACGCTGTGGGTGAGAAGGCCAGTGCCAAAGCCATTCGCGATATTCCTCTGACCTACCTCAAACATGTTCAGCAGGAAGGCGTGGTTCCGGCGATACGGCGTGCGTTCACGGAAGCGAACGCCGACATTTTCGATATCGGTCAGAAGAATCCCGAATTCAAAGGACTGGGCACAACGGGAACAGCATTGTTCCTCCGGAACGATGGGGCCTGGATCGGTCATGTCGGCGACAGCCGTGCCTATCGCATTCGAAGTGGAAAGGTTGAGCAACTCACTTTTGATCATTCCTGGGTCTGGGAAATTGCCCGCCGGCAGGGAATCGATCCCGATCAACTGGGCGATTTCAAGAAGAATGTCATCGTCCGCTCGCTGGGGCCGGATGAACAGGTTGAAGTGGATATCGAAGGTCCGCATCCCGTTCTGCCCGGCGATACCTTTTTATTGTGCAGCGACGGATTGACCAACGAAGTGCAGGCGGATGAGATCGGGGCAGTGGTTCAGACCCTGCCTCCCGAGGAAGCGGCCAAGTTTCTGATTGCGCTGGCGAACATTCGAGGCGGTCGCGATAACATCACCTGCATCATTGTCCGAAGTCCGGTTGATCCATCGGCGAGTGCCCCCGCCAAGATCGTACAACCGGGATTCATTCGGCGATTGCTGAAGAAATGGGATGCGTTGCTCCCGTGGCCGTATACGTTTCTTGGTCTGGGATCGGTTTGTGCGGTGGTCACGCTGATACTGCAGGTTCAGGGCGTCGGCGGAGTGGCGCTGCCGCTGTTCGTTGCTGCCGCGGCGCTAATTTTGATCGGCGTCATCGGACTTGCGCTTCACCTGCAGAAAGATCGATCTCGTGACGCCGGTTCGTCAAACAATCCCCAGGACCTGCACATCTATAAGACTTATCCTTTTGAAATTGGTCCCACATTGCTGGATCGTTTTGAAGAGAAGAATCAAGAACTCAAGGACGTTCTTGCCGATCATCCGGAAGTGAACTGGGAGCTGCACACTAAGTTCACCGCCGAGGGACGGCTCCATCGTGAAGCATCCGAGTGGTCCGACGCACTCGCGAAGACCTGCCAGGCGATTCAGATCCTGGCTGCGATCTACAACCAGGAGCGAAGCAGCGGTGAAGAATTCCGGCCCAATTGGGATAACCCTAAGCGTAACTGAACCGTCATTCCGGAAGCGGCTTGTTGTGGGTTTCGGGCGCGAACCAAATCAGTATCAGACCAATCACATAGACCCCGGCAACAATCGTACACGCCTGTCCGTAGTTATTGTCGAATGCCGCCAGCAGATTCGGCATCTGCAGGCTGCCGATGGCGGCGATCACGCGGCCGCAGTTGAAGCCGAATCCCTGACCCGTCGCCCGGACCGCCGTGGGGAACAATTCCGGTAGGTAGAGCGGTAGCCAGCCGTAGAACGATGCGGTGATGAGACCAAGGATGCCGGAGGTGATGACGAAGATCGCTCCGTATTCTGAATTGCCGCGATAAAACGCGACGACGGCGATCGCGGAGAATACACACAGCAATGCATAGATCTTTCTACGGCCGAATTTCCCACCGAGAAGCGCCGCCAGCATGCAGCCGGCGGCGGCGCCGATCGAGGAAACAATCTGCATCGTGGCTTTGGATTCATCCACTTTACCTGGTAATTTGTCCACCCAAAGGTACATCCACATCAGCCCCGCCCACGTTCCCAGAAGTGCGACACCACTCAGCCCGGCCGCCAGCAGCATGCGGCCGATCGTGCGGCGCGATTCCTCGCGCGAAAGTCCCGCCCGGGCAACGTATCCACGGATCGGAAAGAGATAGCCAACGAGGACGATCCCGAAACCGATCACCGTTCCGAAGATGCGAACGATATTGGGGACGTCGATGACGGAAAGTGAGATCATGCCAGCGCCGGCTGCTGCCGCGATGAGCACGCCGATAAGATCGCGTTCGGACCAGTGGGATGCTTTGCCCTGGGCCTTACCTTCCTTCCACCGCTCGGATTCCGGCACGAAAATGCGGATCAGGAAGGTGAGGAGCGCAGGGACCGCTCCGATCAGCATGAGGAGCCGCCAGTTGTTGTGGGCGGTGAGAATTTGCGACCAACTTTCCGAGAATCCGATTTTGCTGAGTATTCCAGTGAGATCGCCGCCGAGCATCACGAGGCCGTAGGCGATTCCGCCGACGAGCGTGTAACCGAAGTTGCCAAAGGCACCGATGAGGCCCGCGAGGAAGGCCCGCGAGGAGTTCGGCCAGATCTCCATGACGAGCGCGACGCCCAGCGCCCACTCGCCGCCCATGCCGAGCGCGCCGAGGAAGCGCAGGACCGCGAGTTGCCACGCTTCCTGCGAGGCGGCGCTCAGGCCGCTGCAGATGGAGTAAAGCAGGACGCTCATGGTCATGGCGCGGACGCGCCCGATTTTGTCGCCGAGCCAGCCGAAGAGGACGCCACCGGTCGCGGCCCCGACCAGAAACCCCGCAATGATGACGCCGTACCAAGTATTCACTTGATCCTGATCGCTCGTCGCCAGAAGATCGCGGAGCGCATCCTTGCCGACGAGGGGAAAGAGACCCATTTCCATGCCATCGAACATCCAGCCGAGCAGAGCGGCGATGAGAGCGATGGAGCGACCTCGCTGCGGATTCATGAAGTCTCCTGTTAAAACATGGTCGGTTCTTTATGCGTTCAATACCGAGGTCAGTCCCCGCCGAACAGTCGCCCGATGCCGCCGAGCACCGAACCTTCGCCCGTTGCGCTGCCGCCCACGGATGGCGCATTCGCGATGATGCGATCGCACAGCCGCGAAAACGGAAGCGTTTGAATCCACACGCGGCCCGGACCCTCCAGCACCGCCAGAAACAATCCCTCACCGCCGAAAAACATCGACTTCAAACTCCCAGCCCGCTCGATGTCGTACTCGACCGTTTCTTCCATCGCAACCAAACAGCCCGTATCCATCTTGAGGATTTCACCGTCACGCAGATCGCGTTCGATGATCGATCCGCCTGCATGAAGGAACGCCAGGCCATCGCCTTCGGTCTTTTGCAGGATGAATCCCTCACCGCCAAAAAGCCCGACTCCGATTTTCTTCTGAAACGCGATGCCAATCTCGGTACCAAGTGCCGCACACAGGAACGCACCTTTTTCGCACAGAATGTATTCGTCGTGCTCCTGAAGATCGAGCGGAATGATCCGGCCCGGATACGGTGCCGCAAAAGCCACTTTCCTGCGCCCCCGGCTCTCGTTCGTAAAGTGCGTCATGAACAGCGACTCGCCGGTCAGAACACGCTTGCCGACCGCGCCAAGCTTGCCGAAAAATCCCTGCTTGGGCTTCGAGCCATCGCCCATCTTCGCTTCGAAGACGATCCCGTCCTCCATGTAATTCATGACACCCGCTTCCGCGATCACCGTCTCATCCGGATCAAGTGTAATTTCAACGACCTGAATATCGTCTCCCAGAACTTCGTACTCAATCTCATCGCAGCGCATGTCTGGCACTCCTGAAAAAGAAATATCAGAGGAACGTATTGTGAACGGAGAACGATCCCGGGTCAACGGGCGACCAGGTCCTTGCACCGTTCTATGGTTTTCGCGTATTCTTGTAATCACTCCCGCCACGAGGATTCCTCTCACATGCGCTTCCTTTTTCTCACACTTTTCTCTCCGCTGTTCATGGTCCCAGCGTTCGCGCAGGGGCTTGCGCCGGCGGACGCCGAAAACGCAATGAAACTCCCGGACGGATTCACGGCCCGCCTTGTGGCACATGAGCCAATGATTCGCCAGCCCGTCAGCATGAGTTTCGACGAACGCGGCCGCATGTGGGTGCTCCAATACCTGCAATATCCAAACCCCGCCGGACTCAAGGCGCTCAAGCAGGACCGCTATCTGCGAACGATCTGGGATAAAATCCCAGAACCTCCTCCGCGCGGTCCCAAGGGACTCGACCGACTCACGATTTGCTACGACCCGGACGACAAAGGAGTGTTCCGCAAGTCGAAGGACTTCATCACGGGGCTGAACCTCGCCAGCGGATTCTGCATCGGCGGAGGCGGAGTCTACGTGCTTCAATCGCCGTACTTGCTCTTTTATGCCGACAAGAATCATGACGACGTGCCGGATGGCGATCCGGAGGTTCTGCTTTCCGGCTTCGGCTTCGACGATACGCACTCCGTCGCCAACAGCCTGCAATGGGGTCCGGACGGTTGGCTCTACGGCGCGGCCGGCAGCACCAGCACCTGCAAGATCCCGAACCCCGCAAAGCCCGGCGAGGTCGTCGAATTTCAACAGGGGATCTGGCGGTACAACCCGAAAACGAAAACGTTCGAACTCTTCAGCGAGGGCGGCGGCAACACCTTCGGCCTCGACTTCGACAAGCACGGCCAGGTGATCGCCGGCACCAACTGGGGTGGCTTCGCCATGCTGCACCAGATGCAAGGGGCCTATCACGTCAAGGGCTTCAGCAAACACGGCCCGCTGCACAATCCACACACGTACGGCTATTTCGAACATGTCCCGTATCAGGGCTTCAAAGGCGGCCACGTCACCTGTGGCGGGATCGTCTATCAGGGCGATACCTTTCCGACGGAGTTTCAGGATCAGTACATCGCCGGGAACCTCCTCTCGAGCGCGATCTACTGGCACAAAATGACCGGCAATGGGTCCACATTCAAAGCCAGCCATGGCGGCGATCTGATGACGACGAGCGATCCGTGGTTCCGCCCGATCGATCTCATGCTCGGTCCGGATGGCTCGGTCTACGTCGTCGATTGGTACGACAAGCGGGCGGCGCACCTCGACCCGATCGATAACTGGGACAAGACGAACGGCCGCATCTACAAGATCGAGTTCGCCGGTACGCCGGCGTATCCGAAGTTCGACCTGCGGAAGAAGTCGACAGCCGAGTTGGTGGAGTTGCTCAAACATCCGAATGTGTGGTGGCGACGCGAGGCTCGGCGGATGCTCGTGGAACGCGATGATGCGGCGAGTAAGAAATTGCTCGAGAAGGTTCCTCCCGATTCGGGCACGTACTTCCTCGAAGCGTTCTGGACGCTCGCGCAACTGACGCCCCGCCTGGAACCCGGCGAATATCGACAACTTCTCAATCACCCGGATGAGCATGTGCGATCGTGGGCGGTGCGGTTGATTGTCGACCGCGGCATAAAGGCCGACCTCGGCAAGCTGGCGGAGCTTGCGAAATCCGATCCGTCGGCAATTGTCCGCGCTCAACTTGTGTGTTCGGCCAAGCGACTGCCCGCGGCGGCGAGCTGGCCAATCATACTGAACACAATTGCACGCGATGACAATGCCGCCGATCCGTACATTCCACTGCTCACCTGGTGGGCGGTCGAACATCACATGACGACCAGCGAAATGGCTCCTCCCGTCCGATTGCTGACGGACCCCGAGACCGTTTCGCGACCGATGATGGTGCGCCATCTGACCGAGCGAATCGTCCAGCGACTGACGCACATGACGGGCGGATTCGATACGATCGCAGCGATGCTGAAACACGGGCCGGAGACGGCCCGGGCCAACATCGTAAAAGGCATGAACGCCGGCATCGCTGGAAAGAAATTCGACGCCCCGCCGAAGGAACTTGTGGAATCGCTTAACACCCTTCTGAAGGCCTCGCCCAACGATGCGGAGATTCAACGACTCGCCATTCGGCTCGGACATCAGCCAACTGCCGAGAAACTCCTCGCCCATTTCAGCAACGAATCCGCAGCCGGTCGCGCGGCCGCATTGCAATTGCTCGCCGATATCAAACACCCGGAACTTCCGAAGGCGATGCTCGCCGTCATGAACCTGACGAAGGATCAGAAACTTCGGCAGTCGATTCTGACAGCCATGGCGGTCTACGCCGATCCGGGTATCGATGAATACCTCCTGAAGAAAGCGATGGTTTTCACTCCCACGGACCGCGCTGCGATCCGACGTGTGCTCTTCTCGCGGTCGGTGACGGCGATGAAGTATCTCGAACTGGTTGACGCGAAGAAGCTGCCGGCCGCCGAGGTGCCGCTGACGGAACTCCGACCGCTCCTCGAATTCAATGACAAGCCGCTGTCAGCGATCATCGAAAAACACTACGGCAAGATCGGCCCCGCCACACCCGGCGAGAAAGTCGCACGCATCACCTGGATTGGTGTCGTACTGGGTCGCGGGCAGGGCAATCCCGAAGCCGGCAAAGCGCTCTTCAAACAACACTGCGCGACCTGTCACCAGTTCCACGGCGAAGGGATCAAGATCGGGCCCGATCTGACCACGGCGGATCGCAAGAACAATTCGTACATGATCGCCAATATCGTTGATCCCAGTTCGTATATCCGCACGGAGTATGTCCAGCACGAAGCGCACTTGCTCGACGGCCGCACGATCACCGGTATCGTGGCCGAAGCGACGGCGGAGACGCTCACAATCGTCGATGCCAAGAACAATAAGTCCAAGATTGCTCGTGGCGATCTGGACGATTTGAAACCATCGACTTTATCGATGATGCCGGAAAAACTGTTGGATCCGTTCAGTGATCAGCAATTACGTGATCTCTTTGCGTATTTGCGGTCTGATCCCCCCAAAAAATGACTCTCGCGGGCTAAAGTAACGCATCAATCCACTGTGGATGGTGTCCATGCGGTTCGCGATGATTGGAACACTTGCGTTACTCGTTCCGGCAGCGGTCGGCGCACAGGTTCGCGGACCTGCCGACCTCTTCCCCGCGCAGACGGTTGCTTATCTCGAACTCAGTCAGCCCGATCAGATTGCAAAGTCCCTTTCGTCCCTAGTTAAGGGAACGCCGTTCGCTGATGGATGGAAGATTCTGGAGGACCGCCGGGATGCCAACACCGATCCGCGTCTGGCGGCGGGTTCGCCGGCCTTGGCGTGGGCGGTGAGCGCCTTGTCACCGGAGTTGCGCAATGAACTCAGCCAATTGAAAGGGGCCGCGATTGGCTATCTGGGTTTGACCGCGCAGCACGATCCGAAGATCGCCGCCTGCGTGGTTTTCGATGAACGATCCAGTTGGAATTTCGTGATCCCGTTCGCCATCGCACAATCAAGAACCCTGCGCCGCGTGGCAACGATCGATGGCGTGGCTGTGTATCAGTCTCGCTCCACTCCGGCGATTCGCTATGATCCCGAGACCGCCAAGCCGTTGCCGTATCAGCCTCAGAAGCCGGACGAAGGCCCGTACGAATTCACCTGTGCGTTTCGTCCGGGGCTGTTCGTGGTTGCGTCCAATCGGGAAGCGATTGCAGATTTGATCGCGAGCACCGCGAATGCAGAGAATGCGACGATCCGTTCCACACCCGCCTACAAGACGCTGGATCGGAATCGCATTGCGGGTGTGATGGGTTTTGTGCGGATGGCGGAGATTATTCGCAACTGCGATGTCGCCCGGCGGGCTCAGCGCCCGTTGATCGAGAGTTCGATGCTCGCTTATCTCAAGCTCGTGGCCGGTACTCATCGGATTGGGGACGTTCAACTTCAGGCTTCGCTGAACGATCGCGGTTTCGTCTGCCAAGTTTCCATTCCGCGACGATCGGTTGACGGAACGCCGATCCTGGCCGATTTCAGCGGGGCAATTGTTCAAGACGATCTGCGCTTCACGCCGCGCGAGGCCGCAGGGTTCCTTACGCTGGCAATGCCTGGTCGTGCGAAGCGGGCGAAGACCATCGGTATGTTGGCTGATCGGGTAGCAGCCGCTGAGGGATCGGTCAGCCGTTCGCCCAGTGAGTGGATTGCGAATCAGGAGCTGCAATCGGGCATTCCGATCCGAGCTGGCGTGCTGGAGCCGATCCGTGCGGTGTCGCTGATCTTCGTGGCAAATCAGGAACTCCCCGTGAGGACGGAACCGCTTCCGGTCTTGGCCATTCATTGTGAGCGCGATACACCCGACGTCTGGCAGAAGAATCTGATAGAGATGCTCTCGCTTATCCACGGTCAATCGCGATCGGTTCAGACTTCGACGGAAACTTTGCTCGGCACCACGATCACGTCGCTGTCCATTCCTGATGGTGTCTGGCATCTGGGACGGACCGGTTCGACGTGGATTCTGGGCCGCGATCGCCATGCGGTGGCGCGATGTTGTTCCGCCTCCGCGGATCGGCAGCGTGTTGCCGGGTTGCCGAAGGAGTATCAGCCGCGCGCGACGACCCAGGCGATCGGCATACTCTCTTGGCCGGGCCTCTTGGAGTTCGAGGCGGTTCGCAACACGCTCAATCACTGGGGAGTTCCTTCAAACGGGTCAGAAGTGGCGGGACAGTTCGGACGATTGCTAATCCCACCGGGAATTCTCAATGAACCGGAGGGAGCGAGTTCGCAACCGCTCTTCAGCAGAACGGAATGCCAGACGCTGTTCGGCAAACTTCCACCGTTGACCACGCGATGGGATTTCGAATCGGAGAATCTCGTCGGCGAAGTCCGTTGGGATTTCGGTGCGGACGGTGGCGGATCGGTTCTGACGCAGGTGATTCCCATTCTCGAAAAGCTCGGGGCGACTCAGCGAAACGCGTTTGCCAACGTGCTGCCGTTTGATCGATGAATACGAAAAGTTGCGAGTTGGCGTTGAAGAAAGCGAATGCGCACAGTAGAGTTTTAGTATCGAGGCAAGCTAATGAATCATTTCCTGTTGCTTATGGAACAACTTGAACTCCGATCCATCGGGGCCGCTTGCTCGTATCGAATGTCCTGACACGAAGCGAACAAGAAACCAGCGGCCCCGGACCAAATCCGGGGCCGTTTGCATTGTCGGATGCCACTGAGGAGAATGCGATGACACTGCCGGACGATCCGAATCGCGTGATCGTTTTCGACACGACACTGCGGGACGGGGAGCAAAGCCCCGGATGCAGTATGAACCTCAACGAGAAGCTTGAGATCGCATTCGCACTCCGGGACCTTGGTGTCGATGTGATCGAGGCGGGGTTTCCGATCGCATCGCCAGGCGACTTCGAAAGCGTCTGCGAAATCGCAAAGCAGGTGCACGGGCCGATCATCGCCGGGCTTGCACGCTGCAATCCGGCGGATATCGACCGCGCTGCCGATGCCGTCAAATTCGCCGCCAAACCGCGCGTTCACGTGTTCCTCGCAACGAGCGCCATCCATCGCGAATTCAAGTTGCGTATGAGCCGCGACGAAATTCTGAAACGCGCTGTGGAGGGCGTGAAACGGGCCCGCGACCGGATCGAGGACGTCGAGTTTTCACCGGAAGACGCTTCGCGTACCGAACTGGATTTTCTGGCGGAGGTCGTGGAACGGGCGGTGGAAGCGGGTGCGACGACTCTGAACATTCCGGATACCGTTGGCTATGCGGTTCCGGAGCATTACGCCGAGATCATCCGCTACCTCAAGACGAACGTCCGCGGGATCGACAAGTGCGTGCTGAGCGTGCACTGTCACAACGATCTTGGGTTGGCGGTTGCGAATAGCCTGGCTGCGCTGCAGGAAGGCGCACGGCAGATCGAATGCACGATCAACGGAATCGGCGAACGGGCCGGCAACACCGCCCTTGAAGAAGTGGTGATGGCGCTGCGCACGCGTCAGGATCATTACAAGCTCACCACGGGAATCAACACTCGCCTATTGCTTCCCACCAGTCGTAAGCTTTCCCACGCCACCGGGATGCAGGTCCAGAGGAACAAGGCGATCGTGGGGCAGAACGCCTTCGCCCACGAAGCCGGCATCCATCAGGATGGCATGCTCAAGAATGCCAGCACCTATGAGATCATGCGGCCAGAGGATATCGGTCTTTCACGGACGGAACTGGTGTTAGGTAAGCACAGTGGTCGGCATGCGCTGCGGCAGAAAATCACCGACTTGGGATATCACCTCTCGGACGAACAACTCAACAAGGTATTCGATGCGTTCAAGGTGTTGGCGGATCGCAAAAAAGACATTTACGACGCCGACATTGAAGCGCTCGCGGAAACGCAGCTTCACGAGACGGTCAAGAAGATCTGGACGCTCCACGCTTTCACCTGCAATGCCGGAACCGGAACGCTGCCCTCCGCCTCGGTTGCGTTGTGGCGGAACGACGGCACGATCCTGCGTGATGCGGCTCTGGGCGACGGGCCGATCGATGCGGTGTTCAGCGTGATCGAGCGGATCACGGGGTTGAGTTTGAAGGTGGTGGATTACCGTGTCCGCGCGGTCACGCTGGGTGGCGATGCGCAGGGCGAGGCGTTCATCGAAGCCGAGTATGCGGGCAAACGGCTTTCGGCGCGAGCCGTTTCGACCGACATCGTGGAAGCGAGCGCGATGGCGTATCTTGAGCTGATCAATCGAGTTGCGGCACGGGTCGACCGCGACCGGCTCAAGCCGACCGACCATGTGACTCAGGATCTCGTTCCCGGTCAGCCTGCGGGAGCCACACGATAAAATCCGGACAAATTGGGAAGTGGTAGCTTTTTTGTCCTATTTCGCGTATTATGAATTCAGATGTGGATTTTCACTCTTTTCAAACAGGTGAAGCGATGTCAACCGCTGTTGAAGAAACGGTTGCCTTGGGCACCAAATCGAATAAAGTCGTTCCGATCACGTTGACGGAAAAGGCCGCCAGCGAAGTGCGCCGAATCGCGTCGGAACAAGGTGCGGCTACTCCGCTCTATCTGCGCGTTCGTGTTGTCGGTGGCGGATGCTCGGGCTTTCAGCATAAGCTCGACCTTGACGAAACCGTGAACGAAAAGCTCGATGAACTGTTCGAAATCCATGGTGTGAATGTCGTCATCGACAAGCGAAGCCTTCTGTATCTCGAAGGCGTCACAGTCGATTTCCATGACGACCTGAACAAGCGTGGTTTCAGTGTGACCAACCCTTCTGCCAAGACCACCTGTGGTTGCGGCAGTTCGTTCTCCATGTAACTCACGATGATGGACTATTTTGAGCGTCTCGGTTTCCCGAGACGCTTTTCCATTGATGGCGGCGAGGTCGAACGGCGGTACCTCATCCAGTCGCGGGAGTTTCACCCGGATTTTCACTCCCTGGCCTCCGAGGAAGAGCAGAAGACCGCGATCGAACAGACCGCCCTTCTGAACCAGGCGTACACCACGCTTAAGGATCCGTTCCGGCGTGCCGAATATCTGCACGCGCTTTTGGGAGGACCCAGCGCCAGTCAGGAAAAAAATCTCGATCAGGCGTTCCTCATGGAAATGATGGAAATCCGTGAGCGTTTGGACGACGACCGGGCGGCGTGCCGGGATTGTCGCGAACTCGAAGACGATCTCGAGCGTCAGTATTCTGGAGTGCTGGAAAAAATCGGCACGATGCTCGATCAACCGGAGCAAGATCCTAAGCAACTGGTAGAGATTCGAAAGCAGTTGAACGCGGCGAAAACGATTCAGAGCGTTTTGCGGGAAGTTCGCGGATCGCCGGATCGGAGTTGATTCTCACTGCCCGACTTGGCATGATAATGATCTGAGTGAATCACGGGCGTGTAACTCAACGGCTAGAGTGCCTCCCTTACAAGGAGGAAGTTGGGGGTTCGAATCCCTCCACGCCCACTGAGAGAATCATTTTTTCGATGACATTCGTCATTTTTTGAACAAATTGCACTATCCAACACCCCATTGAAACGCTATTGATCCCCGCGAATGTCCATCAGCATCCGTTTCGGCAAGGGGGTAGCCATGACGGCTCGCCAACTGGTACGCCGCGCACTCGTTGCGGCTTTTCTCGGTAGTATCGCCACGTCGATCACCATCGCAGAAGATCCTCAACCCTTACCGCCATTAACCGGCGCGACTCCCGTCGTGCCGCCGCCCATCGTCGCGCCTGTCATCACGCCTGCGACCGTCACCACGCCGATCGTCCCTCCGCCGGTCAATCTGCTGCCGGGCTTAGTCCCATCCGTGACTCCGGACGTTGTACCTCCGCCGTCACCCAAGCTTCCTAACGTGGCTGCGCCGGAACCGAAAGCGGAACCGATGCCGCCCATGGCTCCCATGCCCACGGCCGCTCCCATGCTGCCGCCCATGGATCCGCCGATGCCGCTACGGAAAGAAGCGAAGGCAACAACGCTAGCGCCGACCACCATACCTTCGCCAGCGACCGTGACCGCACCGGCCACCGTACCTGCGCCAGCGACCGTGGCGGCCATCGTCGAAACGCCTGCTCAACCGATGTCGCCCGCGTCGGAACCCGTTTTCGAAACGGTCGCGAAAGCGAAGCCCGCAACCGTCAGCACCACGACCGTCGAAATCGGCAAACCGGCCATCGATGGTCTCGCCGCCTACAAGATGATGCTCGCCGAAGCCAAAATCGCCTACGGCAAGGTTCGCGATTACTCGGGGCATGTGATCCACCGCGAAGTCGTCCTCGGAAAAATGACCGCCGATCAGACCGCCGAGATCCGCGTCAAAACGAAGCCCGCCAGTATTTGGCTGAAGTATGTTGCTCCGAATTCGCTCATGGGAATGGAACTGGTTCATGTCGATGGCCGGAACTTCAACAAAGTTCGCATGAAGGCGGCGGGGGAATTCAGCCCGACCGCATTCGCCAGCCTGGATACGTCCGACTCGCGAGTGACGGCCCACACTCGAATGACGATCACCGAATTCGGGATCGGACCGATGATCGAGCTGCTGGATAAGAACCTTTCGATCGAGGAGCGCCTGCGGAACGCGGTGCAGGTGGGGGTATCGGAGTACAAGTACGCCGACCGCATGGTCACCCGCTACGAAGTGTACACGGATCGCGCCCACGCCCTCCGCTTCGCTTACCGCACTGTCATCTATGTGGATAAGGAGACGAAACTCCCGATCCGCATGGAGACGTACGATCAGCCGTCGATCGGCGGATCTCCGTTGGGCGAACTGATGGGTTCGTACAGCTTCATCAACCTGAAGTTCAATCAGGGAATTGGCGAAGCGATTTTTGTGAAGTAAATCGGGAGTACAAACGAATTAAAGGGGACGCAGCCAATCCTGTTCGGCACGAGTCATGCTCTGGCCATGGCGCGGGTCCGGTCGCGGGTCGGATTGGTGGAATGCGGCGGGGTTTCAAGGCAGATGGGCAGACGTTGGGAGTGGACCGTTCCGATGCGCGCAGCGCCGAACCGG
>JBGSJI010000077.1:0-98520 GCA_041742055.1 Limnoglobus sp.
GGCCGGCGGCGGCGTGAAGGGCGGGCTGATGTATGGCAACACGGACGAGCTCGGCATGCACGCGGTCGAGAACCGCGTCCATGTGCATGACCTGCACGCAACGATTCTGTACCTGCTCGGCCTCGACCACGAGCGGCTGACGTATCGCTATAGCGGGCGGGACTTCCGCCTCACCGACGTCCACGGCCGCGTCGTCAAAGAATTGCTGGCGTGATAACAGAGCCGCGCACAAAAGGAGCCGCGCAAACTCTTCAACGGTTTTTTGGGTGGCATGCCCCACGGCTTTGCGTGGGCATGTGCAAACCACAAACTCGACACTGAACTCGTTAATCCCACATTGAGGATCCCGCGATGATGCGTACCGCCATTCTGTCAGCCACCATACTCCTCGTTGTGTCATCCAACAGCCACGCAGCGGATCCGCCGCAACTGCTAGTGGCAGAGAAAGATGCGGGTGTGAAACTCCGCAACGGTGCAGGCTGGTTGCTACTCATGGACCGTAGTGCGGTTGTCGGGGAAAAGGGAATCCTGAAGGACAGCCCTGTATGGACGACCGTCCATGATGAGGTGAAGAAGATGATCGCCAAAAACGGAGAGAGACGATCTCTGCACATCCGCTTCTACTCCAACGGAAAGGCAAGCGATGGTGCCAAGTTCAATAACGATTTGTATGCTCAGGCGAAGCGATCGCTCGCGGATCTGAATATCTACGTCGTGTGCATCGATCACCACACCAGCAACGACAACACGACCTGGGCGAAGTTCCTCAAGGACAAAAGATGACCGGAGTTTTTTGTGAGTGAGTTCGATCGCCTCGATCTTCGGCTCTTTAGGAGCCAAAGTTAATAGCCACGGGTGAGCGAGCGAAGCGAGCGTAACCCGTGGAAACGAAACCCAATCCCACTCTCAGAACTGCCCCGTTATGGATCGAGGAACCGCCTGCGGTTCCTCGATCCATAACGGGGCAGTTCAAAAAGAAAAATGTGCACCGATCCCACGGGTTGCGCGGCGCCGTCTTCGCCGGACTTGCTCTACCCGTGGCTACACTCCTTGGCTCCTCCGGAGCCGAATACCCACCTGATCGATTGCAATCACGCGATTGGAAATAGTCTCTACTCTTCATTCCACATTCCACATTCCGCATTCGAACTGGTCTCCGACCCCAACGAAACACACGACCGAAGGTCTCCTCTTCATACCGGATTCCGCATTCCACAACCCCACTGGCCGCTCACGGTCTCTCGTTTTGACTCACTTCGATAGGCTTTGAGAACGGTTCGACCTCCGATCCTCACCGCTGCTGCAACTGCCCGAAAAACTCTGCCCTCGCATCTGGCGTGCCGATGACGGCAACGCAGGCCAACTCCGGGGTCGGTGGAACCGGCTCTTGCGGCAGATCCAGGCCGACGTACCGACCGCACGCAGCGAGGGCGTTACGGACACCAGCGGTCCGGCAATTCTCCCACGCCATCAGGGTCAACGATGCCACGAATTCGGACACCTCCGGGCGGTAAGGGCTGCATGCGAATTGCTCCAAACCCACACCGGTCAGAAGGCATGCAGCAACCGGCATTCCGTCCAGGCACATCATTCGTTCATCGGACAGTCGGTCGGCGGCCAACGCTCCGTCAAAACCCGCGATGGCTTGATCGAACAGCGGCGCAGGCAAATCCGCACGTTCTCGCCGCGCTGCGAGGACACACAAACCAGGCTGTCGCCAAAGCATCTCAGTCAACGCCACCACCGACAGTTGGGCGTTATCTGCAGGGCCGGCAAGGGTGATGCACACCTCGGGGTCGAACGACGGCTTGAGCAGCAGTCGAAGCGTCGGCGGCGACCATTCCGGCTCGATGAACGCCGGTAAGCCCATCGAGTGGCAAATCGCGTCTGGTGTGTAATGTGCTGGGTTCATCGAATCACCCTCCGCCGCCGAAAGAATTCTTTCATACCGAGGGTGATCGGTACCGTTCACCGATCGCCCGTTCTTCTCTCGTCGAGGCACTTCAGGAATCCCATATCCACTCTCATTCTCGCATCAATCCCATCAAACACAACTCCGCTTTCTGAAGGTATCACGCTCATTCCAGCAATGTCGCCTTCCGCTCCCACAACGACCGATTCTTCGTTGTGCCCGTCTGGATTATCTGCGTGGCCACTGGATCAATTCGCCTCGTTTGTTTGTCGTCCATACCACAAGCCGACCGCCTGGCTTAGCCGCATCCATTCTGAACCGTTTGCCCCATGGATCGATCAGAGCTGCATCGCCGTGCGTGAGATAAGGTCCAAGTTCTTCGATCGCAGTGGGGAATTTGCCGTGTTTGTGGTAATAGCCGTTGATCGCAGTTTCGATGGCCTGTGCTTGTAAAATCGCATACATTTCTTTGTCGGTTAACGATCCCGGATCATTGAACGAGCAACTGAACGCCGTGACAGCCATTGCCACAAGGATCATTGTGACAGCACAGAAGAGAGGATTTCGCAAATTCACTAGTATCGCCCCCGAAAGGATCCAGGTTGTCTCCACAGCATCGTAGTCGACCCACCGCATTTCGGTACAGGTGTTCGATGCCACCTCGAAGCCCTCCAACTCTGAATTCGCAAACTCACCTGCCCGGCGGCGCATGGTGAGCAAGAAACTTGTGAAAACCTACATGCTCTGCCGGTTAGTCACACCCGCTTGGGAAAGCACTCGATCCAGCAGCCCGACCACGCGTTTTCGAGCTGACGCTTTGAGGAACTCGGCTGGCAGGTTCTCCAAGAACTCCTGATGGCTCGGGAAGTCCGCCGTGCGCCGGTCCCGGGCCGCGATATACGCTTGAGTGGCCGCGATTCGCTCGCGGTCGATAAAGTGGACCGTTCGGCCCCGAAACTCCAACACCCCGGCCGGCTGAATCCGATTGAGCAAGCAGACTGCATCGTCTTTGAGCGCCACCCACACCTCGTTTTCACCTGGGGCCGCGTCGACACTCAACTCGCGCCAACCGTTCGCACGGCAGATTTTCGGGGCCACCGCCTCAACGACCTCGACCGACATGCAGCAATGAATGCCCTTCAGCCGCAGGACCTTGTTGCCCCGCACTTTCGACACCCACGTACACATCCCCACACCCTCCGCCGCCGAGCTCTGATTTCTTCCGCACAGTTGCAGGATACTGAGAGCATGATGGCGGTTCGGATGAGGGATTGTCAAATGGAAACTTTCATTTCCCGTGAAGGGAACTGCGAAAGGCGATTGATCGAATCCATGCCAAATGAGCAATGAAAAGTGCAAAAATGTCAGCTTTTTTCACTCGACATTTTTCACTTTTCATTGGTTCGAGTTCTTCTTGAGCAAAAGAAAGAAGAGTAGTTCTTCTGAGATTTCGTCGAGTTCTCAAGATCTTCGATCATCGCGGAATTTCTACTTCGGCTGTTAGCTGCCAGCGAAATTTGACGTAAACCCTTACGGCGCATAGGCGCTTCCGAAATTTGAGAGTCTTTCCACGGTAGGGTGTGGCACTGTCGGTGGAAAGACGAGTCTGTGTTAGAACGATTCCGCCACGAGGGTGAGCAGTCTGTGGCGGACCCATTTGGCCATGATTTGTATGTCAGGTGTTCAACTTTGCAGAATCGAGAGCACCGGTGAGTGCAGCGCGATGTTACAGGCGACGACGTCGGGCGAGTGGATGGTGCGCTTACCGCTCCAGTCGGTGAATCGCCCGCCGGCTTCCTCGACGATCGGGATGAGGGCGGCGATATCCCAAGCGTGGACGCCGTGATCGACCATGACATCGACCGACCCCTGAGCCACGAGAGTGAAGCCGTAAAAGTCTCCGAGGCCTCGCTGACGTTCGGTGGCGTTGCAGAGTTGCGTGAAGCGCTCAAGGTGGCCGGAAGTGCGGAACCAGTTGACGCCCGAATAGCTGAGGTAGGCCTGATCGAGCGCGAGGGTATCCGAGACGAGGATCTTGCGGTCGTCGCGATACGCGCCATCGCCGCGAAGGGCGCGCCAGAGATTGCCGAGAGCGGGTGCGTAGGCGACCCCGGCGATGGGGTCGTCCTGATATTCGAGGCCAAGCAGCGTACCCCAGATGGGGATATTGCGGACAAAGGCACGGGTGCCATCGATGGGATCGATCACCCAGCGGAAACCGCTCGTGCTGGGTTCATCGGCGTATTCTTCACCGAGGAATCCATCGCCGGGGAAGTGTTTTTTGATGGTCGAGCGGATCAGTTCCTCCGCCTGTTTATCCGCCACCGTCACCGGGCTTTGATCGGCTTTCCACTCGATTTCGAACCCTTCATCGAAGTATTTCTTCGCCAGATCGCCTGCTTTTCTGGCCACGTCGATGGCCAGATCGTACCGATTTCGCCAGTCCGCGTTCATGCTAATCGATTCCCGACAGTTTGAGTTTGGCATAGGCGGCCGTACCGACGATACCGGAATCGTCGCCGAGGGCCGCAGCTACGCATTTCACGTTTCGGGCAGCATCTGGCAAGATGTGGCGCTGCGAGAGTTCCCAAATTCGCTCAATAAACTGATCGCCGAGCGCACCGGTCACGCCCCCGCCGATCACAACAACCTCGGGGCTGAGCAGGTTGACCACGCTTCCAATGGCGGAAGCCAGGGCACGGGCGGCGTCGTCGATGAGTTGCACGGCGATCGGATCGTCACGCTGATAAAAATCCGCGAGCTGCGAGCTTTTGACTTTTTCGAGATCGACACCTTTCCATTCTTTACGTACACGTTTGGGGGCGTCGTCGAGGAGTTCTTTGGCTCGAATCATCTGATACTTGCGGCCCGCGATCGACTCGAGCGTACTGCCCCGCCGCCAGTGAATCACGATGTGCCCAACTTCACCGCCATGACCGTTGAACCCTGTATGCAGTTTGCCATCAAGGACCAGACCGCCTCCCACACCTGTGCCGACAAAAATGCCGAAGACGTTACTTGCGCCTTTGGCAGCGCCTTGCGCGAATTCGCCGAACGTACCCATTCGGACATCGTTTTCGAGAACGACAGGCCAGGACCAGTTGGATGGGAAAAGTGGTTTGAGGTCGAGATTCCGCCAACTGAGATTGGGTGCAAAGCGGATGAGCGTACTCGCGGGTTCAATCTGACCCGGGATGCCGATGCCAAGCCCTTTGATGCTGGATGGCTCCACGCCCGCTTCGGAAAGGATGTTATCGACGGTCTGCCCGATCCGTTGAAAGATCGACTCCGGACCTTTATCCGGTTCGGTGGGGATTTTCGCTCGAGCGACGAGTTTGAGTGAATCGTCGAACAGTCCCGTCAGGACTTTCGTTCCACCCAGGTCAATTCCAATCCAGTGCGGTTGGCTCATGGCGATCCCCCTCGATTCTCGACGATCATGATACTGAGATCGCCTCCTTGGCGTTCTTCACAAATGCCCGGACTTTAGCGGGATCCTTTTTTCCGGGTGCAGATTCGACACCACTTGCAACATCGACACCCCAGGGACGCACCCGCCGAATCGCTTCCGAGATGTTATCCGGATTCAATCCTCCCGCGAGAATCAGAGGAACACCGGCATCGAATCCCTCAAGCAGTTCCCACGGTGCAACGTGTCCAGTACCACCAATCGCCGCTGGAGTATACGAGTCCACAAGAACGGCGGAAGGCTTACGGCCGAACGAGGCAGCGGATGCGATGAAATTGCGAATGAGTTGTAGCGATGACTCATCTTTGATCCGAAACGACGGCACATGTGCAAATGGAAACGGATCGTCGTCCGGCGGAGACTGATATGTCTGCAGTGTGCGCAAACCGAGTTGAAACGCGATGGCGACGGCTTGCCGCATGTTGGATTCTACGAAGACTCCGACTGGTGCCATAAATGGAGGAAGTGCACGAATCAATTCATCCGCCTGCGCAGGTTTGACGTAACGTGGTGATTTGGAATGAAAGTTCAAACCGACGGCATCAGCACCCGCATCGGCCACGAGATGCACGTCCTCGCAAGTCGTCACACCACAGATTTTCACGCGTACCATATCTTCGATTTAACTCGCATTCGCACCGACTGCCAAGCCGATCGCTCCATGAATCACAACTTCCTCGCCCAACGCCGCCGGTACAATATCCGTCAAACCTGCAAACGGCTGAAAGACTCGTTCCGCTATAGACTCTCGGATCGGTTCGAAAAAAAGCGATTCCCCCAACAGGGATACTCCTCCGCCTATCACTATGCGACGTGGGCAGATCAGTGCAATAACTTGACAGATCGCTTCGGCGATGGCGTCGGTGGCTTCCTTGAGGATGTGGAGTGCGAAGCGATCTTTTTTCAGCGACGCACGTCCCACCAGCGCACCTGTGATCTTACCGATCTCGCCGTCCACCATATCGAGAACCAGCGATCCAGCCGCTTCGCCTTCGACAGCCAATTCCTGAGCTCGAAGACCCAATGCCGAGCCAGATGCAATCGATTCCAGATCGACCATCATCGGCGTGCCCGCTCGCGACCAGTCGAGAACTTTGAGGTGCCCGATCTCGGCGGCTCCGCGACCGACCGCACGATAAATGGAACCATCAATGATCAATCCGCCGCCAATTCCTGTTCCTACCGTGATGTAGAACAACGGCGTAATACCCTGCCCCGCTCCGAACAGAGCTTCGCCGAGACCGGCGACGTCCGCGTCGTTTCCCACATCAACGGGAACATCGAGCAGGCTCTTCGCCCAATCACGAAGTGGAAAATCGTCCCAGCCTTCGATCTGATGCGATTTGATCGTGCGCCCGGTGTGGTCATCAAACGGCCCGCCGAATCCGATCCCGATGCGCTGAATCTCTTTCCGGGAAATCCCGGACCGATCAAGAAGTTCGGGAATCGCCTGAACGATTTGGTCCCGGATTCCGGCTGCGCCCTGTTTGGGTTCGACAAACCTCCGCACGACGAACTCATCCTGACTGAGCGACACAAGTTTGCCGTTGCCGGTCCCGAGGCCGAGTTGCAATTTCGTGCCGCCGATTTCGATGCCGAGAAACATAATGATCTTGGGTCAGGGTTCAGGTTCGCCTTCGTCCGCGGCGTTTTCCTTTCGCCTGCGGGCTGGCCACGCTCTCGCCGCGTAGCTTTGCGATCTGATCGCGCAGTTGCGCGGCACGCTCGAATTCCAAATTCTCCGCCGCCAGCAACATTTCCTTCTGCAATTCCTCTAGAAACTCCGCTGTCAAATAGTCCTCTTTTGTGCCGGCGGCTTCCTGCGCAAGTTTATGCGCCTCGACTTCCTCTTCAATGACGCTCTTGATCGCGGATTGAACCGTCCGAGGTGTGATGCCGTGCTCCTGATTGTAAGCCAGTTGCAATTCCCGGCGGCGCGAGGTTTCCTTCAGAGCGCGGTCCATCGAATCAGTAACCGAGTCTGCATACATGATGACTTCGGCGTTCACGTTCCGTGCCGCTCGGCCCATCGTCTGAATCAGCGATTTGTCCGAACGCAAAAACCCTTCCTTATCCGCATCCAGAATCGCCACCAACGAGACTTCCGGTAAATCCAGACCTTCACGCAACAAATTGACGCCGATCAGGACATCGAATGCACCTTCGCGCAACTCACGCAGAATCGTGACACGCTCGATGGCATCCAACTCGCTATGCAGCCACTTGCAGCGCAATCCATGATCTTTGAAATAGTTCGTCAGATCCTCCGCCATGCGCTTGGTCATCACGGTCACAAGCGTGCGTTCCTTCTTTTCGGATCGAAGTCGGATTTCGTGTTCAAGATCCTTAACCTGTCCGCGAGCCGGTCGAACGTGTGTGATGGGATCGACCAAGCCCGTTGGCCGGATAACCTGCTCGACGACTTCACCTCCGGTTTTTTCCAGTTCATACGGGCCCGGTGTGGCACTCAAGCAGAGGCAGTTTTTCAGGCGTTTTTCGAATTCCTCAAAGCGCAGGGGCCGGTTGTCGAGGGCGCTGGGAAGGCGGAAGCCGTGCTCGACGAGCGTACGCTTTCGTGCGGCATCACCATGGTACATCCCACGGACCTGCGGCAGCGTGACATGCGATTCGTCCACGACCAGAAGCATGTCTTCGGGAAAGAAGTCGAGGAGCGTGTACGGTGGTTCACCAGGCGCACGTCCGCTGAACCAGCGGGCGTAATTCTCAACACCGGAACAGTAGCCGACTTCACGCAGCATATCGAGATCGTATCTGCAGCGGGCTTTCAGGCGTTCGGCTTCGAGCAGTTTGCCTTCTTTTTTGAACTGTTCGAGTCGCTCATTGAGCTCCTGCTCGATCCCGCAGACCGCCTCGCGCGTGCGTTCTTCCGGAGTCACGAAGTGCTTGGCAGGATAAATATAAAGTTCCGGGAGCTCCTGGATCACTTCCCCCGAAGTGGGATGGATGACTGATAAATTGTCCACATCGTCACCGAACAGTTCGATCCGATAGCCTACTTCTTCCGATGCCGGCCAGACCTCGATCGTATCACCACGCACGCGGAACTTGCCTCGCTCGAACGCCATGTCGTTTCGCTTGTACTGAATGTCCACAAGTTTGAGAAGAAGTTGATCCCGAACGAACGTTTCGCCTTTTTTGAGGTGCACCATCATGCGCTTGTAGTCGCTCGGTGAACCCAGGCCGTAGATGCACGAAACAGAAGCCACGATGATGACATCCTCGCGACTGACGAGCGCCGAGGTCGCCGCGAGGCGCAGGCGGTCGATGTTTTCGTTGATACTCGAGTCTTTTTCGATGTAGATATCGCGCTGGGGGATGTAGGCTTCGGGTTGGTAATAGTCGTAATAACTCACGAAATAATTGACGGCATTGTTGGGGAAGAAATTCTTGAACTCCTTGTAGAGTTGGGCCGCAAGCGTTTTGTTGTGGGCCAGAACGAGAGTCGGTTTATTGATGGCGGCGATGACATTGGAGGCGGTGAATGTTTTGCCGGTGCCGGTCGCACCAAGCAGGACCTGCATCGGTCTTCCTCGATGGAAACCCTCAAGGATTTCACGAATAGCTTTGGGCTGGTCGCCTGCGGGTGCGTAATCCGAGACCAACTCGAACTTTGACGGCATATTAACGCCTCATCGGAAAGTATCTAATAATTTATACAATTTTCCACCAAGTCAAAGGTCGGTTGTCTTCGCTCCTTTCACCACGAACCACTAAGATGAACTGTTCGCAGAACCCGGTCTGATTTTGATGAATCCGTGCACAAATGATCGAAGACGAAGAATTGATCGAAGACACCATCCCCGCCATTCCACTTCGCCGCGGAGCGGAGCCGATCGAATTGATTGTCCGCATCAAAGCTGAAGGGATGCGGCTGGACCATTACCTTCACATGTATTTTCAGGATTTCAGCCGCTCGGATCTTCAGGAAGGGATTCGTGCCGGAAGTATCACCGTCAACGGCAAACCAACGAAACCCAGCCACAAAGTCCGCAGTAACGATGTGCTGTCGGTTGTCTTGCCCGAACCGGAACACCCCGAACCGGTCGCCGAAAATATCCCGCTCGACATTCTTTACGAAGATGATTACCTCGCCCTGATCAACAAGCCCTGGAATATGGTGGTTCACCCGGCCAAAGGCAACTGGAGCGGGACGCTCGTCAACGCTTTGCAATTTCACTTTCGCGGGCACCTGAGTCAGATCAACGGTTCGCATCGTCCGGGCATCGTTCACCGGCTCGATAAAGATACCAGCGGCGTGATTCTCGTCGGCAAAGAGGAACATACACATCGGGAACTCGCCGGCATGTTCGAACATCGCAAAATGTTCAAGGAATATGTGGCGATCTGCGCGGGCGAGTTCGATCGCGACAGCGATTACATCGAAGCGGCCATGAAACTTCATCCGCACGATCGACTGCGGCAGATCGTCTCGAAAGATCCCGATGCAAAAGAGGCGGTCAGCTATTACGAGGTGATGGAACGTTTCCGTGGTTATTCTCTGGTGAAGATTCAACCCAAAACCGGGCGGACCCATCAGATTCGCGTTCATTTGGCGCATATCGGATGCCCGGTGCTCTCGGACAAACTGTACGGCGGACGAAGCACCTTCCGACTTTCCGAAGTCGTGTCCAAACCTCTGGAAGAGGATGAAGTTCTTCTCGAGCGCCAGGCTCTGCACGCCTTCCGCTTGCGCTTCAAACATCCCCGGACCGGGAACTGGCTTGAAATTGAAGCACCCTTCCCCGCAGACATGAGGCGAACACTCGATCTCCTGCGAGAACATCGGAGTCTGCGTTAGAACTGTGATTCAGACTGGTAAAGATGATTATCCACCGTTCAAATGGAAATCACCTCATGAACGATCCCATTCCCGTTTTTAATTTCGCACGCTGGAATGAATCTGCATTTGAAGAATTTCAGAATCGCGTCATCTCTCATACTTCGATTCGCCATGCCATGGATTGGCTGTTGCCTCTGCTTCCCAAAGATTCGCCGATCGATGTGATCGCACAGGATGAATTCAGTCACGATCTTCTTTTTCCGTCGCCTACTTCGAATGATTGGTTTGTTTATGAGTGCACATGATTCGGAGTTGTGACGGCGGTCGCCGTCTGGGACCACAAACCGACACCGGATGAATTGCTGGTTGCCCGTATGGATCGCGGATGGGCGCCGACGGCAACCGAACTTCGGTCGGGCCTGACGATTCTCGGTCATGCCGCCTGCCGCTTCGGGTCAACATCGGTTGGATCAACTCATATATCGAAGGAATGAGATTCCCGTCGTCACTGCGTGCGTTTCTGGCTCTGGTTCGATTGACCTTTCTGCGTCAATGGCGTGTCCGCGCTTTGGGCTGGGTGACATTGTCGTTGGTCGTTCTGATTTCCACCGCCATCGGCATTTTCACTCACGGACCGGTGGGCTGGAGACTGGAGAACCAGCGTACTTGGGTCGCGGACTTCAAGTCCGAGCGCGGTGTCCGCATGACCTATCAGGAGTATTCGTTCGAGCGGCTGCCGAATTACATCTTTTTTCCCGGGCCGCCCGAACATCTGGCAATCAAAACTGCGACCATGGGTTCGATCCGGAATCTGATGATCTCGAACGAATCGGCGGGATTCCGAGATGATTACGCATTCTTGGGTTTCTCGCGCGGAGTGATCTTCACGATCTATCTCGGATTTATCCTTCCGCTCTTTGCCCTGGCATTCGCATCGCATGCGATCGGATCGGAGCGCGAAGGCCGTACTCTCATTTGGCTCGTCACACGTCCTCTCCCTCGTGGGAGCATATACCTGGCGAAGTTTTTGGGAATACTCCCCTGGTGCGTGGCGGTTTCGGTCCTGGGATTGGCGTCTGTTTGCCTCGCGGGAAGTGATTTGGGGCGGAAAGCGTTTTTCGTTTTCCTGCCATCCGTTCTCGCGGGCACCATCGCGCTGGCGGCGCTGTTCCATCTGATCGGCGCGGTCTTCCGGCGACCGGCCATTATCGGACTCGTGTACGTTTTCTTCTTTGAAACACTGGTTGCGAATCTGCCGGGAAGCCTCAAACGATTGAGTTTGAACTATTACATCCGATCGATGATGTACGATGGTGCCTCGTCGGTCGCCGAAGTTCCGGCAGAGCAATTGGATGTCTACGAGCCGGTATCCGCTTTCACAGCCTTCGCGTTTCTGATGGTATCAACCGTTGTTTTGACCATGATCGGGATGGTCCTCTTCGCGCGGCAGGAACCACGCGAAGAAATCTGAGATAAACGACTACTTGTTCAATTCTTTGACGCGGATGTTACGATAGCGGACAAATTGTTTCGTGTAATCACCTCCGCCGTGAACCTGCAAGGCGATTCCACCGGTATCGGGAAGGCGCTTTTCCGTATCCGTGTATTCCATGATTTTCACACCTTTGATCCAGGTCGTAATGGTGGGAGGATTGCCCACAATCCGAGCGCGGAGTTCGTTCCATTCGTTCTGATTCCAGAATTTCGGCCAATCGGCGTAATCGAAGGGGAACTTCTTGCCGAGCGTTGTCTTGGCGTTTCCGGGTGCGCGGATTTCGTTGACATCCTTGCCAAAATCGAAGTTGCGAACGTGAGGTTTACCGCCGATCCCTTCACCGTAAATGCCCATCAGATTTCCATTCTTATGGTAATCGATCATCGCCTGATAGCATTTGCCGGTATCGGTGCTGCGGAGGAAAAGACCGCTATCAGGACCGTCGTCGTTCTTCATCTCCAGAGCGACTTCGAAATCGCCAAACTGCTTATCGGTGATGATGATCCCGCCGTTGCCGGGAATATCCTGGCTTCCCACGATGGCACCGCCCTGAACAACCCATTTGCCGCCGGATTGGTTTTTCGAGGTTCTGCTGTGCCCGGTCTTTGCGGACACGGTCCAGCCATCGAGATTCTTGCCATTGAACAGCGGGACGAAACCTTCATCCGAGAACGTTTCGGGTTTGGGAGGAGCCGCTGGCGACAGCGCAACGACGAGAAACAGTCCGCCGAATACAGCGATCAGGAAACGTGACATGAGTGACCCTGGAGAGGAAGGATTATCGGAACTGATTGTCCTGAAGGCCGAGTGCGGCACCGATCTGGCCGAACGGTGCGATGTACGGCTTGGGCCAGTTTTTGGCGTAGGTCGCACCGAGAGATCGGTCGCGTGTGCGGGCGGCGTTGTGGCGAGCGAGAGCGAGACGCGCCCAGGCGGGGCCGAGTTTCAGCTTTTTGGGATCGAGTTCGTCGGGCAGCGGAGCGTCTTCGTCGGTGGCATTCTGTCCACGATCGGCAGCGAGTTTATTTCTCAGGACTTCAGCTTTGGCGAAGACCCGAAGATTTTCATCCAAAATGGCTTTGACGAACACGTCCGCTTTTTCCGCCGCACCCGAACGCGCGGTCGCCTGCGCGAGGCGAAGGAGTACGCTTCCCGTCAATCGCGTATTCGGATCTTTCCGCGCGACCTCCGCCTTCACTACGCTCTCTGCCATGTCGAGATAAACTCCCGGTGGGTCCGACCATTCGATGGCGAGGGACAACGCACGTATGCGATCGTCCGACTTGCCACCACGATTCAGCAACGTTTCAAGCTCCGAATTGTTCTTCTTAATGAGATGGATGGCAGTGTACGCCCAGAGCGTGGCGGACGGCGGAAGCACAAGAGCGGGGCCTTTCACTTCGAGTAGCATCCAAAGTGCCTGAACGGAAGCCGGTGACGGCGACGGCGGCACGCTCGGTCGCGTCAGTTCCTCCTTCAGCTTCTCTGCAATCTCCGTCGCCAAATCCTTTCGATTGGCTCGCAGACACTCGAGGGCAATCTGACCTTCCGCTTCGTACGATTCTGAATCCGCAAACAATGCGGGAAGCGCCGAACGCACCACCATGACCTGATCGATGGGGATCAGTTGCCGGACCAGCCGTCTCGTCAATGCGGCTCGAAGGTCGAAGTCCGCACGCGAATCCTTCAGCGCGGTCAGCACGCGCCGGAGTTGCCCCTGTACGCCTTCAAGTTCCGCCGGATTCGGCCTGATGCTCGCGCGGCTCTGCGCCATCGGCGGAAGCCAGCTGATCTTACGCTTCTCGACCAGATCCTCGCCTTCGCCACCCAGCAACAGCACTTTCATCGCGAGTTCGGCATAGAGATGATCGCGGTCATTGGTCCGCGGAGCGCTATTGAGATCCGCCAGCGCACCGGTGAAGTACTCAATCGCCTTGTCGCGGTCTTTCTGATCCTTGCATTGGCGGGCTTCGTACTCTCCCAGTGAAATTCGAAGTGCCGCCGTGTAGAGTGGAAGTGTTTTCAGTTCCTCATCGTCAAGCGTTTTCTCCCAATTCACCACTTCCTGTTCTTCTCGTTCCGTGGTGCGGGAATTGAAATAATAAGTCAATCCGATTGCAAGCAGGATGACCGGTACCGCGATCACCGCCGCCCACTTCACATAAACGGAAGTCGGCAACGCCTCGAATTCCTCCTTGATGACGCCGGTCGCGCGCAGAGTTTCGCCCGATACGAGTTTGTTATCGCGCACGCTCATCACGTCCGACAGGACTTCCGTCTTCACCCCCTCAGGAACATTGCGCTCGCGCCATCCGCCTTTCTTACCCTCCGCCTGCAACGGCACCTTCTGACGGTGCTTGCAATCCGGACAGAGAGTGTTCTTTCCCTGCATGCTCCACGGCACGGTCCAGGTATGGTCGCACATCGTGCACGACAACTCGATCAGCTTCTCGTCTTCCGGAACGTCATCCGGATCATCGATGAGCGCCGCCGCCGCCAACTCTTCCGCATCGATTTTCGATTTCGGCTTGGGACTTGATGTAACGGGAATTGGGCCGTTTTTGACAATCTCGACCAGAAAAAGCTTTCGGCACTCTTTGTTAGCGCACGTGACCCGTTTTCCCAAGAGGTCGTCTTTCAGACGATAGTCTTTTTCACAATGAGGACATTTGGTTTCGATCGCCATGAGAGAGCACCTGGAGTCGTCGATCGGCCCGTTCGGCGAAACGAGATGGTATGATTATCGAGTCTCGGCCTTGAGACGGCAATCGATTCAATGAAGAGAAATGAAATTCTGTCAAATCCAACACAGTGAAGCGAGAAATGTTTGCGTCCGGAACGCGGTGCTCACGTTCCGGACCTGAATCAAAAGATTTTCTATCGAACTCAGGGCCGGTACTTTTCCAGTTCCAATCGAGCGGCACCCTGAATCGGCTCGAGCGCTGTCGCAACGATCCGACGGCCCGGTTTGGCACGGCCTTCCCAGTCCGCTCCCGACTTGAAATCGGAAACTGCTTCGCTGGTCTTCCCCTGGGCATACTTGCACAATCCCAGGAAATACCAGTAGCGGGCATCCGACGGCTGCACTTTCACAGCCTCAGCAAACGCCGCTTCCGCATCCGCATAGCGGCCATCAAAATAAGCCTGGATACCCGAATCGTACTTGGTCAACGACTCTTCCTTCTTCGCGGTGGCAAAGTTACTCAGGGGAAGTTCGACACCCGCACGCGCCGCCGCAAGATCCTTCTGGAACTGTTCGAGCCGCTGGGAGAGCGTGGTCTCGTATTGTTTGAGATCCGCGGTTCGCGCCAACTTCTCCTTCATGAGGAGTTGTTCGGCTTCTTTGCGCTGAAGGTCAAGTTGCTCACGGGCTTTGGCCAGCTTATCATCTGCATCTTTCGTCGCGGTCGCGATTGCTTTCTTGACTTCATCCATGATTCGCTTGTCTGCCGTATCCAATTTGGCCTGCAAGTCGGCCAACGCTTTTTGCGAAGCCGTTTTGGCGTCCGCGAGCTGCTTGTCCGAATTCTTCTTCGCGAGCGCGAGTTCATCCTTCACGAGCGAAAGTGCTTTGTCCGAATCCAACTTGAGCTTGCGAGCTTCGTCACGTGCCTCGGAGAGTTGCTTGGCGAGTGCGGTCACGTTGGTGTCGCCAGATACCAGGTTGGCCTTCTTGATGATGTCCGGCAATGCTGCAATCGCCTTTTCACGTTCCAGTTTGTCGTCGAGCAATTTTGCGACTTTCAATTTTTCAAGGACAGCATCGAGAGTGGAATCGGCGGACTTGAGTTTGCTCGCGGCTGTCGAAGCAGCCAATTCCAGTTGCTTGACTTCCTTCTCTTTTTCTTCTGCCAGTTTTCTGGCATCCGCAGCCAATGCCATTTGTCGATTCGCTTCATCACCCGCTTTTTTGACTTCCGCGATCAACTTCGTTTTCTCGGTATCCAGCTTCTTGAGTTCCGTCTCAGTCGAGGACAATTTCGTACTTGCCGTTGAGAAGTCTGTTGCAAGTTTCTTTTTCTCATCCTCAAGTGCTTTTGCCGTCGCCTGCAGGGTCTTGTTCTGCTCTTCGAGCGTCTGGGCCTTGGTTTCGAGCAACTTGGCCGATGCGAGCTTTCCCGCCGCGTCTTGTACTTCTTCCTTGAGTTTCGAGTTTTCCTGCGCGACTTGGTCCAACTGATTTTTTGCTTCAAGTGCGGCCTGTTCGGCGGCCGTTAATTTCCGGGTCGCATCATCGAGCTTCGCAATCGCAGCCGGATCCGTTTTCTGTTCGCTCGAACCGCCAGCCAGAAACATCCCCGTCGCACCGAGACCCGCACCTGCGGCCAGACTCAAAGCTGCCAGAAGGATGACGTTACGCGATTTCGAAGGCTTGGTTTCTCGTTCAATCTGATCGAAATCATCGATATCAGGGCGGGAGCTCGGACGGGACGTTGTTCTCGCAACGGTCGCCAGCGAAGACTGATCGCTGCCCGATGATTGTTCGGCGCGGATCGAGGCTTCCATCGACGATTGCAAACCGAGACGATCGGTGATCTTGGCGGCATCGGCGGACCAGTCGATCATTCCGCTGTCAGCTGATTCATCCTTCGGCATCGAAACATCGAAAACGGATTCTTCCAAATCGGGTCCACCCGGCTTATCGAGGTGTCCTCCCAGTACCGTGGAGTTTCCGGTTTCCACATCGATCTCGGAACTGTCTGACGATCCCAGAATCGGAATCTCATCAAGATCCACGTGCCCGGATTCCTGTTCACCCTGTTCGAGCTTGTTGAAGATGTTGGAAACCTGGGCCGAATCGACGGAATTCGCGATGCTGGAGTCGGGTCCGCCGAGATTCACGCTTGAAGAGTGCGGGCCGGAACTGCTTAGTTCGGCAAGCGCCCGATCGCCAAGAATATTGGAATCCGAAGGCGAACTGCTGCCGAGGAAATTGAAATCGGGTTTTCCTTCTTCGTCATCCAGTTGGTCGGCCAACTCCTTTTCGATTCGTTCGTCAGCCGACAGAACATCATCTTGATCGTCTTCCCGTTCACTCAACGTGCCGCTGGAATCGACCACTTCGATATTCGATGTTCGAGAAGCATCGGTCGTTTTACCGGGGAGTGAAAAATTGATCTGCCCGGTTTCTGAGCCCGAAGTTGACGGACTCGGTTGAGCGGTGCCGGATGGATTTTGTGCCTGAGGATTCAGATCGATCTTGCCGGCAGTATCGTTTGGCGGCGTTTTCTTTTCGGGCTCGATCAGAAGATGGGAATCATCTCGTGAGAGCTGACTGGGAGTGCTGGTGATCGGCGCACCCAGTGACGGAGCACAGCTGAACAGCCCTGATCCATCAGGGGTTCTGGTTTTGGGCTTGGTCGCAGTCGAAAAGATATCTGATGCGTCTTCGGTCGGTTCGGGTGGCAGATCGATATCCGCACTGGAATTGAAATCGGACGTTGGTTCCAGACCCAATGGTTCGCTTTGAGGTTCCAGTGGGACCGCTTCAAATGACGGCAAAGACTTGATATCGGAATCGGGCTGGCTGAAAGTCTTTGATCCTGAAACATCGAAAAGTGTCGCAGTCAGCGGATCCAAGTTGGGTTGGTCGGGAATCTGAGGCGGGGGAGCGATTGTCGCCGGCGGAGTGCTGGATAAGGTTTCCGCCTGTTTCCCCGGGCGATTCGCTTCAGAAAATACGTCAGAATCGCCCGACGGCGGAAGATCGATTTCTCCCATCGATGGCAAGTGGACATTGCCTGATGACGGATGCCAGCTCCCCTTCGGCTGTTGTTCAGGGAGTTCCGGAATCGAAGGAAGCTGAATTGAAGGACT
The DNA here is from genome assembly GCA_041742055.1 of Limnoglobus sp. Lineage (GTDB taxonomy): Bacteria > Planctomycetota > Planctomycetia > Gemmatales > Gemmataceae > Limnoglobus. The sequence continues at coordinate 17,495 of JBGSJI010000077.1, forward strand.
TGCGGGTGTCGCGGTCGTGGTCGGCGGTTTGATCTCTTCGCTCTTGACTACGGGTCTGGGTTTCGGGATCTCGATTTTCAGCGCGGACGGTGCGACACCGGGCCGGGCTGCTTTGCTGAAGATATCGGAACCTTCAGCTTCATCAGGGGGCAGATCGATATTGGCCATGGACGGCACACCGATATTTCCTGATGAAGGGTGCCAGCTATCGGGATGATGTTCCTTGCTGGCCGTTTCCGGCGGTTGTTGCATTTTGGTTGCAGGTACTTCCAGTTCAGACCAGGTAGATTTCGATTGGCTGATCGTTGGGATCGAAGGCAGATCAACGCTCGATCCTTCGGCCGGTGGGGCTTGGATTTCCGGTGACTTGGAGGAATCGAGCAACCAACCGGATGCAGGCTGAGTCGGCTTGAACGGAGTACTCAATACATCATCGGATCCGCTGGCATCGGCTGCGGGAAGCCCTCGATGACGAATTCCCGAAGTGCTGGGCCCTGCGAAATGGGGATGCTCCAACTGGGGAACACCACCCAGATCGACTTCATTATCATCATCGGTATGAGAGTCCGAAGAAGATTCTCGCGTTGTCGATTGGGCCGGCGGCGGAGTTTTCGGCAAACGGAGACTGGAGTCTGAAGAGCGAAGTATGGCACTCAGCGGTCCGGAAGACGATATGTCGTCTGTCAGTATGACGGAATCATCAGGATCTGAGAATAACATGGTCGACGGAGGAACTTCCAGATCATCATGCTTTTCCTCTTCGTCGATTTCGATCATATCAGTCGCTTGATCTTCGACATTCGGCGTCTTGATATCGGGGATGTCGGGGAGATCTCGTTTGATCGGCGGCGGAGTGATCTGAAGCCAATCATCGGTCCGAAGCCATGCGGGAATGTCTGAAGGGGATTTCGAATCTTTGGAGTGCGGATCGCCAGACTCGTTTTTGTCGTCGGGAATATTGTTCGCCATCGCAAAGGCCTCCGTCAGATATGCGGGTCATTCATGCGGAACTTGACACCCGGATCGAGTCTGATCGTATCGGGCAATTTCATTCTTCTTATTGTTTCATGATGTCCGATCTGATCAAGTGATTTCCTCGTTTTCCGCGCTCGAAGTTTTACTTCTCTCATTACGACCGGAACTCGATATTCGGCCCAAGTGCTCACCATGAAGGATGATATTGCCAGAATTCCTAGCATTCACATTAGCGACTGAATCATGACCAAATCGGGCACTATTCGTTCCTGCGTAAGAAGTGGGAATTCTCCTCAAAATTCGAAATCGCCTCTTGCCAGAATAAATCTTCATATTTCTTGGATTTCCAGCCAGCATCGATGCTAGGAGTCTAAGAGTTGAGTTTCCAATTCTGAAAAATCATCTGCTAACACGATTCAGCGATCACATTTTGGCACCTGCATTGCAAGTGTACCGACTACGTCACTCCCGATTCATTCGATCCAGCATTTTGGACCGAATTCAGGCCTTCCGACCTCGGCCATCATATGACCACCGCAACTCACTTTGATTCTCAGACTGGACCCACTATGGGATCGGAATACACCCGCTCTGATATGGAAGTTGTTGAACTCCCGCTCCTGCTGCCTCGCTGGCAGGCCGAAATTCTTGAAGAAGCCGCGACACGTCGAGGCATGACGACCGGCCAAATACTCCGCCGCGTGATCGGCGACCTTTTTGGCAAGGTCCCCCCGACAGGCGAAAGCCCGCGAACCCGTGACTGACTCGCTCAAAACATATTGTCCAAATCTTTCTTCATCTGCGTCAGCGTCCAACCTCTCTTCAAATTTTAAACGATTGCACAGATAACCAACTGTGAAATATTTCTCCTGATTATCTGTAATAAAATCAATCAAATCCAGTACTTGCGCCATAATCGAATGATTGAATCCGGACGGAGGACTCCGCCAATTTCTTGAGCAGCACGTGGCGGAGTCCTCAAGACTGATTTCGGGAAATCAAGTCGTTCTGACAAGAATGGGCGAAAAAATGAATGGGATGCTCGATCGGAAACGCTTCCAAGTCGATCGTGGCTACAACTGAAGTATGAGCCTGATCACCTATTCCGAGTTTCGTGGCGTTCCCGCTCCTATCACCGATGAACCGAATCGTTTCACGATCATCCGATTGGATTGCCCGCTGGATTCATCCACTCATGATCTCGAAGTGATGACCGAGCGACTGATTGAGCAGAACTACGGCGTACTGCTTCCACGCGAGACATCCTGGTGGTTCAAACGCACGGATGCCCCGATCGGATCAGACTCAAAGTCAGAACGCGACTTTTTCCAGATGGTATCCGAATACGTTCGATCGACCGGCCCGAAACGACTGGCGTTGTTGGGTGGGGAGGCGGCGCTGCGCATGGCGTTCTGCGATCCGGTTCGTTTCCCGATCGTTGCCACCTGGGATGGATTGCTGGATTTTCACGAACTGCATGGACAGGGAACCGATCTTGATCGGATCTTTGAACGGAAAGAACAGGCTCGACAGGAAACGGCGATCTTGCGAATCCGGCCTGATCGATCCCCAAGCGCGATCTGGTTTGGATGCTCCGATGATTCACCGCGTTATCAGGGTCACGACCGGCTCCATGAAAAGCTCTCAGCGGTGGGAGTTCCGCATCAATTTGTCTGTACTCAACAGTTACCGATTGATGAATTGCTGGACTTTTTTGTGTCCCATGAAAGAAAGAAAGCTCTTCGTTTACTTTGATCAATTCACGAAACCTTCACGCCGATCGCATTGGCTGTATCTCATGTTTTCGTAACATTTCGAAAGTTACAACTTCCAGAGATTCACGAAATGTTGCGAACTTTTGTCGCGCTGTCCATCACAGTGCTCGCCTTGACTTGCGGGTTCGGCTGCAATTCGAGCAATGAGGCAACGCCGGTTCGAGTCAGTGCGGGCGGGGCTACGTTTGTCGATCCCATCATGCGGAAGTGGGCGAAGGAATATCGAGCCGCCAAGAAAACGGAAATTGATTACGTCAAAAGCGGATCGGGCAAGGGGATCGGCGACGTAACGGCCAAGACTATCGAATTCGGCTGCACTGATGCGCCGATGAATCGCAAGGAATGGGAAGCGGCAAAAACAGCCGGTGGCGAGGTAATCCACATTCCGGTGGCGATGGGTTCAGTAGCGATCGTTTACAACATGCCCGGCGTTGACAAATTAACTCTGAGCGGCAAAGTGATCGCTGATGTGTATCTTGAAAAAATCACGAAGTGGAACGACTCTGCGATTCAAGCATTGAATCCCGGAGTCAATCTGCCTGATCAAGCGATCATACCTGTGCGTCGCGCTGAGTCGAGCGGAACAACAAATATCTTTTCCGAGTTTCTCACGAAATCCAGTCCCGAATTTCAGAAAGCAGTTGGTACGACCAAGGAAATGAAACTGACAGGTGGGGTCGGCCAACAGGGGAACGATGGCATCGCCGGTTTTGTCAAAAACAACAAAGGCTCACTTGGTTATGTTGAACTCGCTTACGCCAATAAAAACAAAATTTCAACCGCTCTCGTGATGAACAAATCGGGGAAAGCCGTTGGCCCGAATGCCGACAGCGTCACGGCGGCCGCAAGCTCCGCCATGGCGAACAAGCAAACCACCGAACCCTACACACTCCACGAATTGACGTTCTCACTCACCGATGCGGAAGGCGAAGCCAGTTATCCGATCGTCGGAATCAGTTATGCCATTCTGTTCACGAAGCAAAGCAAGGACAAAGGACCTGCCGTTGTTGATTTCCTGAAATGGGTGGTTACGGATGGTCAGCAATATGCCACGGAATTGGACTACGCTCCCTTACCATCTGATTTGGGTCAACGTGCCGTCAAACTCCTTGACGGTGTAACGTTCGAATAGCACCCAAATGTCTACAACCGACAAACAACAACCGATTCGGACCGCCTCAAGCTGGGGCGATCTGATCTTTCGCGTCCTGTGTCAGGGAGCGGGTGGTTTTGTCCTTTTTATCGCATGCGCGATGGTGGGAGTTCTCGTTTGGGAATCCCGTCCGTTTCTTTCAAGTGACAATCCAACTCAACTCTTCACGAGTAGTAACTGGGATCCGGGCAAGAATCAGTACGGCGCACTCGTATTCATTTATGGCACACTGGCGACATCGCTCATCGCCATGCTGGTAGCAGTACCTTTGGGTGTCGGAGCGGCGGCGTACCTTTCTGAAATCGCGACCGGGCGGTTTCGTAAGATCAGTTCGTTTCTTCTGGAACTCCTGGCGGCAATCCCCAGTGTGGTTTACGGTTTCTGGGGAATTGAATTTCTGGCGCGACGCGGAACGAGACCACTCTTCGAATTCCTTGGTTGGGAAAATACCGCCGCTGGCCAAGGCATTTTGGCAGCAGGACTCGTTCTAGCTGTCATGATTCTGCCCTATATCACGGCTGTCTCGTACGACGTCTGCCAGGCAGTTCCCCGATCTCAACGCGAAGGCTCGCTGGCCCTCGGTGCGACGCGCTGGCAAACCATCTGGCGAATCGTTTTGCCCTATGCTCGCCCTGGTATCGTGGCGGCATGCTTTCTGGCGCTCGGTCGCGCGATCGGTGAAACGATGGCCGTCACGATGGTGATCGGGAACGCTCAGGACCTGCAGTTTTCACTTGCCGGTACTGGAGATGCAATCCCAAGCGCGATTGCCAAAATCCTTCCGGAAACAGCGCCATCGGATCTCGTAAAACGAGCCGCCCTCATCTCGTTAGGCCTTCTGCTCCTTCTCATCACTCTGGTTACTAATGTCTCAGCTCGGTTAATCATTCGCTGGCTGGGAACACCGCGATCACGAATTCGCATCTCAAGCTCGACTTCGGATTCCTCGAATCTGTCACCGGATTCGCAAACGTTGCCGTCGATCCCGGTAATGAATCCTGAACAGGTTGATCGCTTCCTTCGAAAACAGCTCCTGACCGACTCGATCATGCGACGCGTCCTGGCGCTCTGCCAGATCATTACCGTGACTCCGCTCTTTTTGATTTTGGGCTACATCACTTATCAGGGTGCATCGGGAGTTGACTGGAAATTCTTCACAAACGAACCCGACGAAGGTGGCCTCGGGCATGCCATTCTTGGAAGCCTTCGAATCGTGGCATTGGCATCTGTCTTTGCCGTTCCAGTGGGTATTCTGGCCGCAGTTCTTTTGTCGGAGTACCGCAATAATCCGTTTACGCCTTATGTGAGATTTGTCGCGGAGCAACTTGGCGGTGTTCCCTCTATCGTGATTGGTGTCTTCGCCTACGCGATCCTCGTCTTTCCTATTTGGTCATCCAATCCGTGGGGATACTCCGCCTGGGCCGGCGCATTCGCTTTGGGAATCATGATGCTACCGGTTGTGATCCGTGCATCTGAGGAAGCCATGCGACTGGTGCCGAATGGCTTGCGCGAAGCGAGTTACGCTCTCGGCGCCACACGCTGGCAAACCGTCATCCGCGTGATCATCCCCGCCGCTTTGCCAGCGATCATCACCGGTGTGCTTCTGGCGGTGGGTCGAATCGCTGGCGAAACCGCACCGCTGTTGCTCACCGCTTACGGATCGAACTACTGGCCCCGTTCTCTGAACGAACCCACGCCGTTCCTACCCTACTACATTTACAATTTCTCCAAGCAGCCCGACGGCTCGGATGAGATCCGTTTGGCGTGGGCGGCAGCGTTTGTTTTGCTTGTGCTGATCATTTGCCTGAATATCTTCACACGTCTTGTCGCTGGCAAACGCGTCGTCGCGGCGTCGCAGTCCGCATAAGCTCACATTATGTTCTGGCGTCTCTTTCTTACGTACCTGGGACTTGTTATTACCGCCGTTGGCTTGGTCGGAGTCATCGTACTTCGTCGAACCGAAGGCGAGGCGATCTTCCTCGAGTTGGCGCGTCAGGTGATTACTTCGGCGATCGTCATCGTGGTCCTTTCCATCATTCCCGCTTTTCTGCTCGCGCGGCAATTCACGCGTCCTTTGAAGGCACTGGCGTTTGGCGCCAACCGACTTGCGGACGGCGACTTGGGACACAAAATCTTCGACGTGGACGGCGCGGAATTCAGCGCCCTCGCCCGCACCTTCAACGACATGGGAAGCCGCCTTTCCCTCACCTTCGAACAACTCGCACGCGACCGCGAACAACTTCGAACGATTCTCTCCGGCATGGTCGAAGGAGTCGTCGCGTTCGACAACGAAGAGCGCATCCGCTTCGCCAACGACCGAGCGGCCAAGTTATTTGATTTCGATGCTCAAAAAGTGATCGGTCGCAAACTTTGGGAAGTCACCCGCCAGCGCGGCGTACAGGAAGCTGCCGAAAAAGCGCTCGTTGGTGCTGGTCCGCATCGCGAAGTGCTCGACTGGAAAGGGATCGAGAACAAGTCGATCGCCGTTTACGTCTCGCGTCTGCCCGGTCCCGATTCGCCCGGCGCGATCATGGTGCTCCACGATATCACCGAACTGCGCAGGCTCGAGCGCATCCGTCAGGACTTTGTCGCCAACGTCTCCCACGAACTCAAAACGCCGCTCGCCGTCATCCATTCCAACATCGAAGCGCTGCAGGATGGCGCCGCAGACGATCCCGCCGTTCGCGTTTCGTTTCTCGAACGCGTGAAACACGAAGCAACTCGCCTGGACGAGTTGATTCAGGATCTGCTTCGACTGGCGAAAATCGAATCCGGCGAACAACCGCTCGAGCTGGAACCCGTGCCTCTCGACGCAGCCATCGCCGAGTGCCTGGATCGGCAGATGACGCGAGCGGAAGCAAAATCCATGCAACTCGTGGAAGTTCCACCGAAAAACGTCCCCGCCAACGTGGCCGCGCTCGCGGATGTCGATGCCATCGGTCACATCCTCGACAACCTCGTCGATAACGCCATCAAATACACGCCGAGCGGTGGGAAAATCACCGTGCGCTGGAGCGCTTCGGATGATCAGTGCATGATTGAAATCGAGGATAACGGCCCCGGAATCTCCGAAGCGGATCTCCCACGCGTATTCGAGCGATTCTTCCGGGCAGACCGGTCCCGCCATCGCGCCGCCGGAGGAACCGGGCTGGGACTGGCGATCGTCAAACACCTGGCACAATCGCTCAATGGACAAGTGACTGTCACCAGTCAACTCGGGAAAGGCAGCACCTTCAAGGTCTTTCTGCCGCGGGCACGCTCATGAATCGAACCGATTCTGGCTAAACCTTGCCGACTCGATACAAACGTCTCATACACCCTCACCATGTTTTGCAAATAGCCGGAGATCGGCCCGTGCCCTTTCTTTATGCCTTTACACTTTTCGTCAGCGCCTCTTTGCTCTTCATGGTTCAGCCGATGATCGGCCGGATGATCCTTCCCCTTCTGGGCGGGAGTCCGGCGGCGTGGAATACCTGCATGGTCTTCTTCCAGGCGGTGCTCCTTTTGGGTTACCTCTACGCCCATAAACTCGCCGCCAAAATGCGTCCGCAAAGTCAGGTCAAACTTCACCTCGGAGTCCTGGCATTTGCCATCGGCGTCATGGGATTGTTCGCGCTCATCGGGCCGAAGAATTCACCCGTACCCATTTATCAGCAACTTGCGCCGGACGACACCGCATATCCGATGTTCGGTGTGCTCGCGCTCCTCGCCGTCGCGATCGGCATCCCGTTCTTCGCCGTCAGCACCAGTGCCCCCCTGCTCCAGCGCTGGTTTGCCTACAGTGGCCACGCCTCCGCCAAAGACCCGTATTTCCTTTACGCCGCCAGCAATGCCGGAAGCCTGATCTCGCTTCTCGGCTATCCCCTCGTGACCGAACCGAGCCTTCGACTTCTTGAGCAAGCCTGGTTGTTCGCGGGTGGGTTTCTTGTACTCTTCGGACTGATTTACATTTGCGGAAATACTGTTCGTAAATCCGAACTGGCTGCCGTTAAGACTTCGCTCCCCGTTGACGCTCCGCCCACGACACTCCGCAAGCTCCGCTGGCTGGGGCTGGCATTCGTCCCCTCCAGTCTGATGCTGGGCGTGACCACGCACATGACCACCGACATCGCCTCAATCCCGCTCCTCTGGGTCGGCCCACTGGCGCTGTACCTCATCACATTCATCATCGCATTTGCCAGTACGCCAAAATGGTTCCGTCCCTTGCTCGGCAATATCTCACCCGTCGTGACGTTGCTGCTTGTCTTCGTCCTCGTGTCGAACTCCAAGATCGACAACGTGTTTTACTCTCTGTTGCTGCACCTGCTCGCCTACTTCCTGATGTCTCTGTTGTGCCACTCCGAACTCGCTCGCGATCGCCCCTCGGCCTCGTATCTGACCAACTTCTATCTCTGGCTCTCATTGGGCGGCATGCTCGGCGGTGTGTTCAATGCCCTGTTTGCACCGATTGTGTTCAAGCTCGCCTGGGAATATCCGATCGCCATCGCCATCGGTTGCATGCTGATCCCGAAGTTGAGCGAAGACACTGAGGAATCCCTGAAGCACGCGAAGCGCGATCGCCTCCTCGACTTTATTGTCGGTGCCGGAATGATGGCAGCCGTTGCCGCTCTCACCACGGCACCGAACTATCACTTCTTCAATTCGATGTGTGACTGGCTGGCTGTCCAACTCTCCGCAGGGCTTCAGTTCTGTGGCCTTCATGTGCAACTGGCGGGATCGCGAGTCAAGGAATTGATCATCTTTGCCCTCCCCGCCATGGCCTGCTTCTTCTTTATCGATCGGCCCCTTCGGTTCGGGTTGTGCGTGGCCGCACTGCTCTTCGTCGGCCACTACCGGCAGGACACGTCCGGACTTCGAGCCCTGGACCGGAGCTTCTTCGGCATTATGAAAGTCGAGGAACTCGGCGAAGAAACTTACACGATCATCGATGAAGACGGGCACGAATATACGTCAACGACCTATTACAACCAGCGACGTCTTGTGCATGGTACGACTCTCCACGGGATCCAATCCACGGCCGATGCCGGTGTACCAGCGTACATGCGATTGAATCCCATCTCGGCCAACAGTCAGAAATACAACGAACTGCAACTCCTTGGCCCGGTCGATCCCTTCTCCGCCATCGCGAAAGTCGGACTCTGGACAACCTGGGATTACAAGAAAGAACCGCTGACGTATTACCACCGGACCGGGCCGGTCGGGCATATGTTCGACGTGACCTATCGACGGTTCCCCGGTGCGGATTTCGCCATGGTGGGACTGGGGACCGGTTCCGTATCGTGCTACGCCGGTCAGGGGCAGACGCTGACCTTCTACGAAATCGATCCGAATGTCAAAGCCCTTGTCGCCGATACCGCCGAGCATTTCACCTATGTGAAAGATGCCCGGGATCGCGGTGCGAAGGTCGATATCATCCTCGGCGATGCCCGGCTGAAACTTCAGGCGAACACCGAGGCAAAATACAAGCTTCTCCTCGTCGATGCCTTCAGCTCGGATTCCATTCCGGTTCACCTGCTGACGAAAGAAGCGGTGAATTTGTACATGAACCGGATCGTGGATGATGGAATTGTCGCACTCCACATTTCGAACCGTTACATCAAGCTCGAACTTGTGGTTTCCAAGATCGCCGAGGAACTCGGAATCGCAGCGCTGGAGTTCAACGATTCGTGGTTTGACAGCACTCAGGAGTATCCTCCCGGTAAATCGCAATCGACCTGGGTGGTTCTGGCGAAGAAACCGGAAACGCTTGAGATCTTCAGGAACGAACGGTACTCAACCCGCTATCGCTACGAGAGCTTTGATCGCGAACCGGTGCCCATTTATTGGCGCACCATGGAGAACGAACCCAAGTTGAGAGTCTGGAGCGATGACTACGCCGATGTGCTCAGCGTGATGCGGATCAAGGAAATCCAGAAGTTCCGCCACTGGCTAGGCCTTCCAACGGTTGATGAACTTCGCGAGGACTAGTGCATCAACAAGGCTCAATTGGCAGTTGAGTTCGTCTGACAGGGAAACGATTCGATCGAGCGGTACATATTTTACCGAATCAGGAATCTGGGTCATTCGGGTGCCATGCTCACGGCTTTGCGTGAGCATGCCCACCCAAAGCGGTGGGCATGGCACCCCAGCCTTTGAAGGAAGAGCATCCTGACCAATTCCAAAAGTCTGTTCAAACTCACCAGTCGAGGCACGAAACCGTGTCGCGAATTCTGATCGTCGGTGCCAGCGGTCGTGCGGCGGCGGCATCGGCGCGGCGGGCCGATTTCGAACCGTTCGTTCTCGATCTCTTCGCGGATGCCGACACGGAGCGACTGGCAACAGTCTTCAAGCTGCCGATGGCAGATTATCCGCACGGTTTCATCGAACTCGCACGTCGCCTTCCCTCAATGCCGTGGATGTACACCGGCGGAATTGAAAACTATCCCGACGTCGTTGCTGCGATTTCGGAAACGCATGAACTTCTGGGTAATGGCCCGGACGTTCTGAGGAAGGTACGCGATCCGATCGCGCTGCAGGAATGGATGAGGCAATTCAAGCGAACCAAGCCGCGAACCGTTTTACCCGGCGAGATTCCGGCACCCGATGGACGATGGTTGCGAAAACCACTGCGAGGTTCTGCCGGGCATGGAGTCCGATTCGCAACGCCCGAAGATTTCGCCAAACAAACGGATCAGAACGACTATTATCTTCAGGAGTTTTTGACGGGGCAATCGCTCTCCGCCGTCTTTGCGCATGGTCGGAAAGGCTGGCCGACCTTTGTCGGGTTGAGCCGGCAACTGATCGGTACACCGTGGCTCCATGCCCGACCATTTGCCTATGCGGGCAGCATCATGATCGATACGAACACGAATCCTGATGTCCGTCCGACCGGAGGGTGGATCACTCATCACTTCCCGCTCAAGTCGGTCTGGGGTATTGATTTCATTCAAGATGAAAAGGAACTGTGCGTGGTCGAGGTGAATCCGCGTTACACCGCCTCTGTCGAGATCTACGAACTGGCGTCGGAAACTGCATCGCTCACTCAACAAGAACCTGCGGTTCCGAAGCGTACGATCGGCAAAGCGATCTACTACGCACCGCATCGGATCACCTTCCCTTCTTCAGGTCCGTGGGATGACTCGCTGGCGAAGTGTGCGGATGTCTGGCGAGTCCCGGAATATGCCGACATTCCGCACACAGGTGATATCATCGAAAAAGGTCATCCCGTTTTGACCTTCTTTGCGGTCGCGGCCAATGAAGCGGAATGCGAATCGAAACTCATGAAACTGGCTTCGGAACTCGATCAGTTTTTCTCCACACACTGAGCGTGGATCACCGTTATGAGTGACACAGTCCTGACAATGCACCAGGATCGAACGGCGATCCTCACGCTGAATCGACCTGACAAGCGGAATGCGCTCTCGAGGGGGTTGATTCAGGAACTGACGGCTGCGTTTCAGAAGGCGGAGGCCGACGCGAATGTCCGTTCGATCATTCTGACCGGATCGGGATCGGCGTTTTGTGCAGGGATGGATCTTGAGGAACTCCGCACGTCAATCACCGCCTCCGCCGACGATATCTGGCACGATGCTCAGCAGCTTTCGAAACTCTTCGACCTCATTTACCGTTGCCCCAAGCCGACGATTGCGGCGATCAATGGTGCCGCCGTCGCGGGTGGGGCGGGTCTGGCCTCGGTTTGCGATCTGGCGGTCTGTGTGCCGGAAGCAAAGTTTGGTTATCCGGAGGTCCGTCGCGGACTGGTTGCGGCGATGGTCTTACCGCATTTGCTTCGGCATGTTGGAGAACGGACCGCACGATGGTTGCTGCTGACGGGCGAACTGATCACGGCTGAGGAAGCATTCCGGATCGGTCTCGTGAACAGTGTCGTTCGTTCCGAGGATTTGATGACGACGGCCGTGTCGTGGTGCCGGTCACTTGCGGAGGGAGGGCCGCTTGCGCTGGCGAAAACCAAGGAGTTGCTGGCGAGGTGTTCGGTTCAGTCGCTGGGAATTGACGAGTTGGCGCAAGCGAGTGCGGAACCGCGATTGACCGGCGAATGTCAGGATGGACTGCGGGCATTTTTCAATAAAGCAAAGACGCCCTGGAGCTGAGCGTTCTGAACTGTGGTGGGATCGAGTTGATCTCCAACTGTCAGAGGAATGACGTGGTAGGTCAGGATCCGTTTGGGTTTCTGTGTTTCTTTTGCCAGACTCGCAAGGGTGAGCAGATAAACGAACCAGCAGAATCCGGTTACGATTCCGCAGGTCAGCAATTGTGTGTTTTTCGGCAATTGGGTTCGGGAAACGGTCAGGCAAACGCTCAGCCCGAGAAATCCGAAAATGTAGGCGATGAAGGCCGAGGTTCCCGATATCTTCACCGTCTGCGAGGGGCTTATGAGAGAAATGATACCAGTCGCCGCTCCGGAAATATTGATGACCGGAATGAGAATGCAAAGGGCGACGAACACGAAGATTGCGCCGTGCGCCGGCGGAGCGCCACGGTAAAGGCGGGCACCGCACATGAAACACTCGGCCTCGGAATCCGCATTCAAATGATGACAGGCATGGCATTTCATGGGCGTATTCCGAAAGATTCGATCCCAATATTTAGTACCTGAAAGGAAAAGTGCAAAAGGACCGCGCGGAATAGCTTTTGATCAGGATCTTCGACCAGTTGGAAGGAGAATCACTCATTTTTCTGGCCCAATTGGGGAGATCGGGGGTCTTTTCATGCTTTGCATGAATCTAGGGGGGATTGCGGGTGTGTGCGACCTTCGGAATTGACGTAAGTGCTTATCGGGCCTAGGCGCTTCCGAAATTTTGGCGTCTTTCCACGGAGGGGTGTAGCAGTGGCGGTGGAACCGTTTGAGGCGGTAGAAGAAATCGAGTGCGCCGGCGATCTGAGCCGCGCAACTTCAGTTAACGAGCTCGATGAGGTTCATGATAAACTTGAGATCTGCTGACTAACAGAGGGGACAAAGTATGGTGAGTTTTGATTCGTTCCGTTCGGCGTTGCCGTATCTGGATTTTTTCGAGCGTTACGGGAAACCGAATGAGCTGGCGCGATGGAATGCGACGCGCGAGAAGGTCGCGCTTTCAGGAGAACAGATCGATCTCTTGAAGCGATTTCAACGATCTATGAATGTGCTGGTTGTGGCGGGAACCTGGTGCGGCGATTGTGCGGGTCAATGCCCGATCTTTGAGGTATTTGCGGAGCACGCTCCATCGATCCATGTGCGCTATCAGGACCGCGATGCGGACCCGGAACTACAAGCGGAGTTAAAGATCAATGGAGGAAACAGGGTTCCCGTGGTCGTATTTTTCAGCGAAGACGGTCACGAGGTTGCGCGCTTCGGTGAGCGAACACTGACGACGTATCGCTCACTTGTCAATCAGTTAGGTGGAGAATCGTGCGGTAGCGGCCTGATGGGACGCGATCAATTCTCTGGTGTTGTTCAGGACTGGTTGAACGAATTTGAACGGGTTCAGTGGATCTTGCGATTGTCGCCGCGGCTGAGGCGTTTGCACGGAGACTAATCGTACCATAAGTTAACGTGTGATTCGCAATGTTCTTTTGGGGCGCTCATGTTCGGCTATCCTTGTCCGTTCTGTAACCAGCAACTGCTCGCAGCGCCCGAGCGGTCGGGACAGCGAACGATCTGCCCGAAATGCCTGAAACCCATCGTCATTCCAAGCCCCGAACGGGAAGCCGATTTTCAGGCACTTGAAGAGGAAGATTCGGATCTTTCCAGTCTCACCGAATCGGATGAAGTACCGATCAGTCTGATGCCGGACGGAAGGGATATTGAACCATCGGTTCGTGAGACCAAAAAAGATCATACCCCACTGCCGGAACAACGACCTGCTGCGCGAATCGGCGCTCCCGCTCGCGCTTACGAGGATTCCATTCCGCTCCAGCCAGCGGCCGCGGCATTGTTTCGCAATCCGGATTCCGATCACGACTTGGATCTTCAACTGTTTCCGGTGGCCGAGATCGACAAACTGTCTGAAGCAGGACCGGTATCTGCACCACCGAAGATTTCACCGACACCCTTGCCGATCCCGATGCCTTCGTTTCCGGAACCGATCCCATCACGGCCAGCGTTTTCACCACCGGCCATGCACGTACCTTCGTTTCCCGCACCACAACCCATTCAAACACCGACCTACCCCGCTCTTGGCCGAATCATAGGCGATCATCCAGCGACGGCGTTGCCGTACACACCAGCGCCATGCCAGTCCATGAATGGAATGGTCGTTTTCAACACCACCGATGTCGAAGCCGCGAATATCGCCGCGCAATTAACCACCGTCATTTCCATGACGATGAATCCAGCACAGGAACCACCCAGCGATTTACGGTTCACAACCGGGCTCTGGATCATTTTGACCGCATGTGGTGTGGCTCTGTGGTTGTTCTGCATGATCTCCGATGTAGAACCGCTGATATATGTCGCTTTCATCGGAGCGATCGAGCTTGTCTTCGGATATCTGTGGGTCGCAATTGCCTGGGGCAAACGAAATCCCACAAAAGGTTTGACCAGCCTCATTCCGCTATTATGGATTTATCGGGCCGCAAATGCGCCGGCTGATACCGGTTATCGTCCGCTCCGGTACGTCATTGCCGGCGCAATCCTTCTCACTCTTTATGTGATTGCTCCGACGGTTCAACCCACGCTCTTCAGGTTGTTTGGCTTTTCGAAGGAAGTCCCCGTCTTCGTTTCCGATCCACCGGAAACCCCGCTCCTGAAATTGCAGAATGCGGAAGCGGATGGCGATACGCTGAGCATCAAGCGCCAGCTGATGCTGTTCGCAAAGCCGGAATCCCTGATCCTGATCCCAAGCGCTGAAAAGCCCGCCGTCATCGCCATACTCAGGAAGTACGTCGAGGGAAAACACCATGAACTGAAACAGTATGCATTGCGGGCTCTCACGATTTGGTCGAAGGACGATGCCAAACCATTTGTTCATTCCTCACTGACCGGTGACGATGACGAAATGCGTGAAATCGCGTACGAACTGACTTCAAACTGGAATGATACCGAGACGGTTCAATTACTGCTCTCGCGGGTCGGAAAGGACAGCCAAGCTCGTTTATCACTTGAAGCGATTGGACGGACTGAAGCCGGGCGTTCAACGCTCGAAAAAGAGCTGATCCCTCTCATAGTTGCGAATACAATCGAAGAGCGGAATATGAATCTGGCACTCGCGTCCGAATTCGGCGGCGAAAAACTGCTCCCCATTCTCAAAGACCAACTTAGCCGATTGAAGGTTTCCGTGGAACAGGAGCCATTAAGACTCTGCATCGCGAAAATCCAGGCTCGATTAGGGAAATAGATCCATTGCCTGATAAACTGAGACTATGCAGCGACGCAATTTTCTCTCCAGTGCGCCTGTCGGATCGGTAGCTGCGGTCTTCGAAGAAGAAGCACGAGAGGAAACGTCGTATCATTTGCTTCGCTTCCGCCGCGCGGCGATGGCGAGCACATTCGAAATCGCCATTCCCTACGGAACTTGCAACGCCATTCCCGCCGCGACCGATGCACTGAATCTGATTGATGAACTCGAGGATCAGTTAACTGTTTATCGCGACACGAGTGAAATCAGCAATCTGAACACGGTCGCTTCGAGAGAATCGGTCACGGTCGAAAAACAACTCTTCGAACTCCTGCAATTCTCTTCGTACCTGACGAACGAAACTCAGGGGGCATTTGATGTTTGCTCTGGCTCGCTCGTTCGAGCGTGGGGATTCCTTCGCAGAGAAGGTCGCGTTCCGACTGTCGAAGCACGCACGCAGGCGCTCGCCCAGTCCGGTACCCGCCATTTGCTTTTGGACGCTCAGAATCATTCCGTAAAATATCTCGTCCCCGGATTGGAAATCAATCTGGCCGCCATCGGGAAAGGCTATGCCCTGGATCGTGCGGCGGAGCGATTGAAGAACCGCTGGAAGATCTCGTCGGCTCTCCTACATGTTGGTGGAAGCAGCGCGTACGCGATCGGTCATCCTCCGGGTGACCCACGCGGCTGGCCGGTCGATATCCGGCATCCCTGGGATACGGAAAAAAAATTGGGAACCGTACGGATAACCGATCAAGGATTCGGGACATCCGCTGCCACAGTCCAGCACTTCGTCTACAATGGAAAAAAGCTTGGGCACCTGCTCGATCCGCGGCTGGGATGGCCAGCACAAGGCACTGACAGCGCAAGCGTGTCAGCGCCCACTGCCGCCGAAGCTGATGCGATCTCAACAGCTTTCTATATTCTGGGAGCGACCGCTTCAGAACATTATGCCCGATCCCGCCCGCATCTCTCGGGTGTCATCCTGCAGGAAGGTTCCGAAACTCCGGTCGCATTTGGTCTACTGAATTTGTCCTCGTAAGAGATGAGCTTCTCCATGCCTTTACCGATACCCCTTCAAGTCATTTACGCCGGTCTCGTCGGCGTGATACTCGCTCTGATCATCGCCACTGCTCAGCAAAAGTGGAAACTCAAAGTCTTTTTCCTTCTGGCGCTTCGCCTCGCAATCGGTTGGCAGTTTTTATTTGAAGGATTGCATAAGATTCACTCCCATTATGTCGCCGATCCAACCTTCCAGGCGGAATCGGATACCATCAAGAAGCCGTTCTCGAGTGAACGCTATTTCAAGGAAGCTCCGGGGCCAATAGCCCCTTACGTTCGTGCCATGAATGGTGACACTGCCGAATTCATCGCATCGCATCTCACACCGAAGCAGGACATCACACCAGCTGAGTTTGAAAAACTCACTCCATCTGAACAAGCGGCACTCTGCCCCGATGCCGCGGCGAAATCGCTTGATGATTACGCTGCAACATTGGGTAAAGGGACCGAACCGGAAAAGATCCTCTATGCAAGCTGGGTTTATGGAGTGAGTCGACGTCCGATTCCGCTGTCTCGGATTAGCGGCGATGTCGAGTTCACCGGACCGCAGAGAATGAAATTCCTGAAACTGCTCAAAAAGGAAGTTGAACAGGCCGAAGATCGTGAACGGCTTGGCCTGGGGTACGGATATGGTCTGGACATCAAGAAAACGCAGGCGGCTCGCGTGGAGTTCTGGAATGCACAGGATGACTTGGTCAAGGAAATCAACACATTCCTAAAAGAGCTCAAGACGAAAATCAATGACGGCAAAGAGCCGGTCGTTCAAATCGTCGAGAAGAAGAGTGAATTCAACGATCGGATCACACGATGGTTCATCGCCATTATCGGCGCTTGCATTCTCTTCGGGTTCCTGACACGGATCAGTTGCATCCTGGCGGCAGGATTCCTGCTCCTGACATATCTGACCTACCCGCCGTTTCCCTGGTTCGTTCTGCCTCCGGGAACGGAAGGTAACCCACTCTTCATCAATAAGAACGCAATAGAATTCTTTGCTTTACTGGCGCTGGCGTGCATGCCGACCGGGAAATGGCTTGGGTTGGATGCGATGATCAGTTACCTGTTCGGTCGAAAACCAAAGGCACCTGCTACGACTCGAGTTTGAAGATGCGTTGTGCCGTGCCTCCCAGAATTTCAGCGACGTCTGATTCTGGGAGGTGATCGAGAAATGTTTTCACACGTTCACGTTCCGCGCGATAGGAATCCCCTTTCGCACCGGAATGGAATCCTCCCCCAAACATCAATCGTCCGCCACCATATCGTTGAGTCAGATCTTTGATAAGATCCGCCGGATCGCGATGAGGATATTTTCCGCGATCCGGTACGGAAGACAATTTCATAATCACATTCGGATATCGGCTCCATCCCAACACGATCTGATATTCGTTTTTCGTACCCTGATAGGGTCGGCCGAGATGATCAATCAGGACGGTGATTTTGGGATGATCGGAGATCAGCTTTTCGAATCCTTTGGCATACCGCGGTTCAAAATGCAATTGGATCGCCAGCCCCAGATCGCCCACTGCCTTCCAGAAGCGAGTCAGTTCCGGTTTCTCGAACGGGGGAAGACGATCCGGATTGTACGCATGGATTCGGGCTGCCACGATCGGCGCTTCTTTACACAGTTCTTTTATTCGTGGGATGGAATCGTCCTGATCGGCAAAGAACAGACACGTTCCTTTCAGCTTGCCAGAGCCAATTCTGAGACAGTTTTTGAGATAGCGATGGTCGTCCTGATACGGTTCGGGATGAACAACAATTGCGTGATCGAATCCCGCTTCGCCCATGCACTTCAAAAGTTGTTCGGGCGTAGCTGGCTCGACTGGCTGATACGGAGCATTTTTGTGGTAGGGAAAGCGAGTGTCCTTTGTACCGGCAAAACAATGCAGATGGGTATCAACGACCAGCACTTTCGATTCCGCACGGAGCAACGCGCCGCTGGCCAGAACGGGAAAAATTGAAAGGGCGGTACGTCGGTCGATCATGATTCGTCCCCGATTCCGTTAGCTGACACATGACTTCGCAAAAGATTGACCAGTTTTCGCTGTGGTACGCTCATTGGTAATTGAAGGATTTCGTCCAGCTTGAACCAGCGCATTTCTGCAAAGATCTCGTTTTTCATACGCCCACTCAGCCGGCTGAGGAGCACCGCTTTCCAATGAAGATTGAATCGGGTCACGCGGCCCGCCACCGTACCTAGCGTGGCGAGAAAGCTCACGCCCAAGCTCGTGGATTTCGCAGCGATTCGTCGGGATTCCGATTCGATCTGTTTGTCATCTTCACTGGGTACCCATTCGGACCGTGGGAATTCCCACATATTGGCCCATCGCTGGGACTCCGGAAGTCGCCGACCCAACAGGAACTGATTTCGATATCTGATGACAACTGACAGTTCATAGACAACTGTGACCTGTATAGGACGAGCGGATGGTGGAATCTTCTCCTGGATCCCGTCCCGTTTTGCGACACAGAATTTCTTTATCGGACACTGATCACATTTGGGATTGGAATTAGTGCAAACGAGCGATCCGAGTTCCATGAGCGACTGATTGAAATCGCCGATCCGCTGGTGAGGCAAAATCTGTTCCGCCAACTTCCAAATCTGCGTGCGCCCATTTCCCGTTCTCGGATCATCCCGAAGCCCGAATAACCGGGCAAGCACACGCTGGCTGTTCGCTTCAACGATGGGTAAACGGCATTCAAACGCCTGCGACAGCACCGCATTGCAGATGTACCGACCAACACCCGGCAATTCCTTCACGGCTTCTGGTGTCTGGGGAAATTGCCCCTGGTGTTGATCCATGATGATCCTGGCGGATTGATGAAGCCCCCTCGCCCGCCGGTAATAGCCAAGCCCGTGCCAGAGACTTAAGACCTGATCTTCCGTTGCGCTCGCGAGCGCTGCGACCGTGGGAAATGATTCGAGAAAGCGAAAGAAATAGGGAATGACGGCCGCGACCGTCGTCTGCTGAAGCATCACCTCGCTGACCCAAATGAGATACGGGTCCCGAGTCTCTCGCCACGGTAAGGGTCGCTGATTGCGATCAAACCATTCGAGCAGGCGACGTTGAAGCGATTCTCGTGATTGGCGTGAGGGTGTGAGGTTGGTCAGAATCTGGTTTATGTCCATGAAAAAAACCTCCGATGCTTTTTCATCGAAGGCCTGTCGAATCGAACGAAAACTAGCGCGGTCGTCGCATGTATTGCTTGAGGATGTCGCTTGCGACGTTCGAAGAGTCTTCCTTAATCGGTGCTTTTTTGGATTCGTCAGGTTTCACTTCTTTCGGAGTACCGTCAGGATTCACCGCATTCATTTCGAACACAGTGCTGCCTTCAGGCACCGAATCATCACCCATTCCAAGAAGCATTGCAGCGATATCATCATCGCTTTCTGAAGTACTGGATTTGGGACCGGGGATTTCCTGCTTTTCTGCTGTCGGCTTCGTCACGGGTTTCTGAGTAGTGGAACTCGATTTCTGCCCGATCGCGGTTTTGAGATTCTGTGCGGAAGGTTTATTGGTCAGATTCAAATCCTCCGGGAGGGGAGTGGAATCCGATGGTCGCGGGGCCAAGATCTGAACAGAAAAATCGAGCGGTCCGACACGGACGCGATCACCCGACTTCAGCTCATGTTCTTCGTCTGCTTTGAGTTGTTCTTCATTTAGAAATGTCCCGTTCGTGCTTCCAAAGTCTTTGATCGTGACCGACTGGTTTCGAATCACGAGAACACAATGCTGTTTACTTATCGATTGACTTGCAGGACGGAGTTGGCATTGAGGATCACGGCCGATCAGAAACTGCTGAGATGTGACCGGTATCACTTTCCCCTGATGCACTCCACTTGCAACAACCAGACTCACTTTCATTGTAAATCCTTCCGAAACTCACTCAGAAACGCTGTAAGATAGGGGTTACTGCTCGATCCCGCTTTAAGAAGAATGGTGCGAGTCATTCATTCTTCAACCGAATGACGGATCGGGGGGGGAGTAAGTGAGCCCATGACGGTTCCACAATACAGTTTCGGTACAAAGGCTCATCACTGATTCATCTTATTTCAAATGGAACAAAGTATGCAACCGAATTCTTCCTTTCAGGGTAAACTTTCCGATTGGAAAACTTGTACCGCCCTTTTCTTAGGTCTTTCAATCGTCGCAATCGGTTGCACCTCTTCAACCACGGAAGTTCCTGTAACCGCGAGACTCGCTTTTGAAGACGAAACATTAAAGATCATGTGCGAAGACAATGAAACTCTGCAGTTATTAAAGAATCGATCGGCACAATGGAGTCGCAGGACCGGAGGCAGTGTGACTCCATCGACTGACAAGGAGTTCGACATCGCGATCATCCGTCCGCATCAATTGGGATCGTTCGAAGTAAAGAAAGTAAATCAGCGTGTACCGGCGGAACATTGCAACTCGGCCCATCGACTCCAGTGGTCACGGCTGATCTCGATATGGCCGGATCGCCTCGCGAGTTGGGGATCGGTTCCGGTGAGTATCCCTCTGGCAGGAGAATCCTACGTTCTGATCTGGAATGAGGAGTGCTTTGAAAAAGTTGCGAAAACGCTGAACCAAAAACTATCTCCTCCCACCACCTGGGAGGACTACGCTGCACTCGCGAATCAGTTCGCCGAAGCGGAGATGACTACCCTGCCATCATTCGGGGAAGATCCTGATCGTGCACTGCGGGAATTTCAAATGGTCGCGGCGTGCTACGACCGCCCTGCGCTCACGGTGACCGAATTCACGAACCTGATGCAAAGCAATGAGCGAAAAGAAAACCTGACCGAGCATCTGCTTTCGTTTTACCACGATGTGAACACATCGGAACCGCGGTTGCTCAAGCCCGGATTCATCGAAGCCGCACGATGGCTTCAGAAAACCAGCCGCGCGCGATCTTCCGATGCGAATTCACTGATCAAAGATATACAATCGGGTCGCACCGCCATGGCGATCGTTTCCCTTGCTGAACTCGGTCAACTTGAAAAAACCGATGGCGCAGTCAGTGCGAAGATCGGTGTCATGAACTTGCCGGGAACCAAAGTCTGGTACGATTCCGCTAGCAATAAACCCACCCCACCGCCGAACTCGATGAATGGTGTCAATTTCGTTCCGTTTTACGGTGAAGCGGGATGGGTGGGAATCGTGAACGCAAACTCCAAGCATACGGAGGCGGCGTTCGACTTCCTGACTGAGATCTCCTCGCTGGAACGGAGTTTAGAGTTCATCAGCGACCCCTCTTTAGGATTTGGTCCGTTCCGCGTTGAGCATCTCGATCAGAATCGCGAGGCAGTCTGGCAAGCTTATGGCTTTGATCGCGAGCGCACCAAATCACTCGCCATCGCCATTCGCCGTTTCTCCGGA
Source organism: Limnoglobus sp. (assembly GCA_041742055.1). Classification (GTDB taxonomy): domain Bacteria; phylum Planctomycetota; class Planctomycetia; order Gemmatales; family Gemmataceae; genus Limnoglobus. The sequence goes on from JBGSJI010000077.1 coordinate 39,135, forward strand.
TCATCGCTCGCGAATCCCGCCGTCGGCCTGCGCGGCAGTGATCGAAAGCAACTCATGGGACTGTTACATGCCGAATTGAAAAAAGTCGTCGCCGGTACCGTTACACCGGAGGATGCCATGTTCACTGTCAATAAAGCGTGGCGGGCGTTTGACAGCCAGCGCCCCAAAGACGATCTTGTTACCGAACGGCGTAAAGCTGTCGGTTTGCGATAACCAATCAGTTCGAATCACTGAACTCCAATCTTCGGGGTGAACATGCGTTTCATTCTCTCCGCCGTGCTCACACTCTGCTTCGTGAGTGTATCGTCCGCAGCACCGCCCAATATCGTCCTGATCTTCGCCGACGATCTGGGTTATGCGGATGTCGGCTCCTTCGGAGCCAAGCTCTGGAAGACTCCGAATCTCGATCGTTTGGCGAAGGAAGGAATCCGATTCACGGACTTTTACGCTTCGCAGCCCGTTTGTTCGGCATCACGCTGCAGCCTGCTGACCGGTTGCTACGCCAACCGTCTCGGGATCCACGGCGCGCTCGGGCCGGGCGCACGACACGGCATCAACGCCAACGAAACGACCATCGCCGAAATGCTCCGGACCAAAGGCTACGCAACAGGAATGGTGGGCAAATGGCACCTCGGTCATCACCCTTCGTTCCTGCCGACCCGCCACGGATTCGATTCCTATTTCGGCCTGCCCTACTCGAACGACATGTGGCCCCATCATCCCGAAGCCAAAAAGGGAACCTATCCGAATCTCCCACTCTTCGAGAATGAAAAAATCATCGACAGCGATGTGTCAGCGGACGATCAATGTCGCCTGACCGAGCGCTATCGCGATCGCGCGGTCGAATTCATCAAAGCCAATTCCAAAAAACCATTTTTCCTTTACTTTGCCCATACCTTCCCGCACGTCCCTTTGTTTCGGGGAAAAGCCTTTGAAGGCTCGTCCGGCGCGGGCGGAATCTATGGTGATGTCATTCAAGAATTCGACTCTGCGATCGGTGACATCCTAAAGACACTGAAATCGACCGGAGTCGAGGACAATACGCTCGTGATTTTCACCAGCGACAATGGGCCCTGGTTGAGTTACGGCAATCATGGCGGACGGAAGGAACCGCTGCGCGAAGGCAAAGGTAGCGTCTGGGACGGCGGAGTTCGCGTACCGATGATCGCACGCTGGCCCGGAAAAATCCCGGAAGGCTCCGTGCAAACGGAACCGGCCATGACGATCGACATTCTTCCCACGCTTGCGGAGATTGCTGGCGCTGAAAAGCCAGCACTCCCGATCGATGGGAAAAATATCCTCGACCTGCTGACCGCTAAACCGAACACGAAGTCGCCTCAGGAGGCATATTTTTTCTATTACGGTCAGAACCAACTTCAGGCAGTGCGCAGTGGGAAATGGAAACTGATCCTTCCTCATAATTGCCGGATGATCGAAGACCGGATGCCGGGTAAAGACGGTAAGCCAGCAGGTTACCGGCAGGTCAAGCTCCCGATGATGCTTTACAATCTTGCCGATGACATCGGAGAAACGATCAACCTCTTGGAACGTGAACCGGAAGTTGTCAAAGAAATGCTCAAACATGTTGAGCGTGCGCGTACGGAACTTGGCGATTCATTGTGCCAGCGAAAGGGTACCGGCATCCGCCAGGCCGGACAGCTGGCTCCGAATTCCAAAAACCCCATCTCGAGCGAGTTGATTTTTCCGCTCAATACCAGACACAATCATGCTCCGGGTATCGTTGAATGCCCAAACGGCGATTTTCTTGTTTCGTGGTATCGCGGCAGCGGAGAACGCAGCGCGGATGATGTGGCGGTGCTCGGATCGCGACTCAAGAACGGAGACGCGGATTGGAGCGAACCGTTTTTACTTGCAGATACGCCGGGGTTTCCCGACTGCAACACGACGATGTTCATCGATAATCGCTCCCGACTTTGGTTGTTCTGGCCGGTCATCATTGCCAATTCCTGGGAATCGTGTCTGACGCAATATCGTCGGGCAGAAGATTATCAGGGCCATGGAGCACCCCAATGGAACTGGCAGGGCAGCCTTTTTCTGAAGCCGGTAGATTTTGAAACGACCATGCTCCGGGAGTTTGACCTCTGGAAGAAGTCAATCGGTCCTCTGATCCCGGCCAAGCTCGGCGATGACTACGTGAGGAGCAAAGTTTCGGACAAACTACTTTCACGGATGGGATGGCAACCGCGATGCAAGCCGACGATTCTCAAATCGGGTCGCATCCTTCTTCCGCTGTACTCCGACACGTATTCGGCTGGTCTGATGGCGATCAGCGATGATCAAGTCAAAACCTGGACCGCATCGCGGCCGCTGGCCGGGTTTGGCAGCATTCAGCCTGCCGTGCTAGAGCGATCCGACGGTTCCCTGATTGCGTACATGCGAGAGAATGGGATCACCAAAAAGATCCGCTACTCGGAATCGCGGGACAGCGGCATGACCTGGAGTACGGTCGGCAGCCTCGACTTGCCCAACCCCGGCAGTGGTCTGGATGCGGTGCGCTTGAGCAACGGCCATTTTGTGTTGATCTACAACGACACAATCAAGGGTCGAAATTCGCTGGCGGTTTCGCTATCGGACGACGAGGGAAAAACCTGGAACTGGACGCGGCATCTGGAGAATCACGATACTGGTTCGTTCCATTACCCGGCGCTGATTCAATCACGGGACGGTCGGCTCCATGCCGTCTACAGTTATTTTGTCGCCAGCGGAAAGAGTATGAAACATGTGTCGTTCACGGAGGACTGGATCAGATAAAGGTGACTGGCACCTTTATTTTTGACAATTCTTTCATAGAACCGGATCGGACGTACGGAACGACCTCAACCGCTCCCGCACATCGAGATCAGGAAACGGAAAACCTGAAGTAACCTCGGGAATTTCTGCAGCGCACGAAAGATTCGCGACTGCCGGGCGAATACAAAGGATCGACAAGACAAACGCAGGTAGACTAGATTACGTGATCTTGAATGTAGACGATTCCCCCGAGGACACAGAGTGACGAACGCCGAGCTGCAATCACGGTACATTCGCGAGATCGATCGCCGCGGCAGCGATGACCGTTACATCGACGGCATCGAAGAACGCGAGCTGATGCAGATCGCCATCCAGCACGGCTTCCCCATTGAACAGGCGCGATCATTCGTCATCGATGTCTGCCAGCAGAAAGGTTATGTCATCGAGGCCGCAGTAATACAGTCGATCCGCGAGAAGCTGAACACCATCGTGAAATCGGATCGGACGATCCTGCCGGACGACTTTGAGAAGGTCGTGGATCAGGTCGTCCCCACCGTGTCACAAACGACCCGTTCCCGAAACGATATCAGGATTCTCGTCAATCAGACGGTCGAGGATGTGGGTTATCGGCTGAAACGAAGCTGGTGGAACCACGATTGGATTGAGCGGATCAAGAAGCGGCTGGGATTGTCGAAATCAGTTTGAACCAGTTCGAAATCGCCCCAACAGTGACCGATGATTCTTGCAGACGCATCCCATGACCATACGGGTTCAGCCGATTCGACAATTTGAGCCTGACATGTTAATCTATCAGAAATACGATCACGGAATCTTTTTTTGAAGCTGGCGCGATCGAACTTGATCGATCAACCAGTTGCAAAACGAGTAAGACGAAGCGGATCACGTGTTATCTCTGTCTCTTCATTCATGATCGATACTGATCTTGAGTGTGTTTAATCCGATTTTGTTCTGCAATTGCAATAACCAGTTCCAGGACTCGCGATCGGTTTGTTTGGTGTGGATGACAACAGGACGTTTCGATAATGCGAAGGCCTGCGGGACATCGAGGATACGTGCGATATTCAGGAAAATGGGGCCGTTTCGATGGGAAGCCGGTGGATGCCACAAGTCAAAATCTGTCACGGATTCTTCAAAGAGTCCTGCATAGTAACCTATAATCGCAGTTTCACGTTCACCGTGGATCCGTAACGGAATCTGCGGATGAATCGTATGAAGGGTCTGGATCGCCCGTCGCGCGTCCCAGACTCGCTGGCCGTCGAGAGTCTGACCGATCAGCGGAAACCGCCGGCGGATCTGGATGTCATCGACGGAACCGTCGACCGCCCACCGCGTCCCGCCGATCCCGCGCGGCGCAATGGCGGCGAAACAAACACCATCGTTTTTCATGACGGCCCGATTCTGCGACCATTTCTGCTGATCGAGATCGGAGACGGGATATTGCAGGAGAGTGGCGAACTTGGGGCCCAGATCGCGGCACCACGTCTGCCAGGCGGTTTCGTCGAGGACCGAGAGGATCACACGTTTTGGCTTGACCGCATCCGCACTCATCGCGAACAAGCGAAGTTCGATGGCATCTTCTGAGGTGAAGTCGTACGCCTGCAAACGGATACCGTCATGAACGAGTTCGCCAGCGAGTTGCGGAATCACTGGTTCGGATTTCCGACTCCATCCCGCAAAGACTCTCTCACTCAACTTCTTGATAAGCTCCAATTCTTGCTTGCCCCATGAGTCCGCAGTCATATTCGACAGTTGCGCGATCGGAAATTGTGCTATCGGAATCAGCCGTTCGTGGATCGTTGTGTTGATTGCATCGGGAGGCGCACTATCCAGTACGCGTAGCTGCTGCGGTTCGAGCCGCTCGGGTAGATCGTCCCGAACAACGGTTGTCGTGTCGTTTTTAAGCCAGCGGTTCATCCAGCGATTGATGCCGATCCGGAGTTCCGGCGTATCCTTGTGTGGTCCTTTAGTCTCGAGGAGTTGGAACTTGTCCCCTGCCCCGTAGAGTTCGTACACCGCTCGCGCTTTCTTCGCCACGTTCCGATAGCCTTCAACCGGAAAGATGGAGTCCGCATCCGAGTTCCCCAGCAGCAGCGGACGCGGCGCGATCAGGGCGGCGATCTGCGCAAAGTCCCAGCGGTAGAGATTGACCGGGTACATGCAATCGCAATGGCCGGCAATAACGCCCGCTTTCAACCGCTCGGGTGTCCCGTCCTGCGCACCGTTCGCAATGTGCGAAGTCAGATCCGTGATCCCCGCCACCGGCACCGCGGCTTTGATGCGCACATCCGCCGCCGCCAGCCACCAACTGGTCGCGCCCCCGCCCGAACGACCCGTCAAGCCGAACTTAGTCGAATCCACTTCCGACCGAGTTTCCAGATAGTCCAGCGCACGGATCGCGTTCCACAGTTCGATCCCACCGGGTGTGTATCCGAGGTTGTGCCACCACCACATTCCCTCCCGATATGTACCGTGATGCAGACCCGGAATCTCGTGGAGTTGCAGCGTATCCAGAATGAGGCACACAAAACCATGGCTGGCGAACCACGCCGGATGGTACTGATATGCCGCCTTGCTCCCGTACGAAATCCCGTTCTCAACGACGGTCCCGTGTCCGCAGACGTACAGAATTGCTGGTGCGTTCTTCACTTCCCCCTTCGGCAGATAGAGGTTCGCCGTGACATAAAGCCCCGGAAGCGATTGAAAGTGCAGCTTCTCGACCCGATAAGTGTCAGCTTCCACTGTGCTGGTGATCACCGGCTTGAGATCGGACTTCGCTGGTAATGGCCAGAGGCCCATCATCTCAAAGAATTGCTGACGAAGCTTGGGAACGCGCGATTCCCAGTCGGCGCGGGTCGTGAGATCATTGAGGCAGGAATTGGCTATGCCCTTCGCCTGCAGGTGAAAGTACGAGGCGATCATCTCCTTCCCGCGTTTCGTTCCCTGAGGCGGATCCGCGGCAAAAGCGGGAACGGGGCACAACAACGCGAACATGATCGGCCATCGCATGGCGTACTCCTTTGCTGACTGATCACTCAATCCTACCTGATCCCTGCCCAAACGCCATTCCGTTTTTAGGCCGTTGCGAAGGTGTTCATGACTTCATGAATCACTCGATAGAAGTGATTGTTCGCGAACGGCTTCAGCAGGAATCGCGTGCTCGGCTCCGCCTCCCCAATCGAATCCGAATAGCCCGAGATCAGAAGCGTCGGCAGTCCCGGACGCGAGCACCGCATGCGCTCCATCAAATTCCGTCCGCCCATCCCTGGCATGACGAGATCGGTCACAAGTAGGTCGATCGGTTCCCGGGTCACGTGGGTCAGGCGGAGTGCGGACTCCGCATTCGCCGATTCAATCACATTGTAACCGACTCGCTCCAACAGCGACTTTACAGACGTCCGTATTCGCTCGTCATCATCCACGACGAGCGCGGTCAAGCCGTCATGAGCGGACCAGTCATAATGAACCGGAACAAAGAACTCCGATTCGAAATCGACTCTCTGCGGTAACTCGATGCGGAAAACCGTTCCGATATCGGGATCGCTGTGAACATCAATGCTTCCACTGTGCCGGTTCACAATCTCTTTGACATTCGAAAGCCCAAGCCCCGTGCCCGCGCTCCCCTTCGTCGTGAAATACGGCTCGAAGATCCGACTGCGGATCGCCGGCTCGATTCCCGGTCCGGTATCCGCCACCGTAAGCGCAACGTGCGGCTTAGGGTTTCCGTCACTCCGTTCGGATCGCTTATTAATTCGCGCAGCACGAATCCCGATCGATCCGCCATCCGGCATTGCATCCCGTGCATTAATGACCAGATTCAGGATCATCCGCTCGATCATGACCCGATCAGCGAAAATCATTAGCGGTTCGGACGGCACCATCACGACCAGTTCGATCGCAGGACCGGTGATGGCCTTAATGAGCGGCTTCAATTCGACGATCACGTGAACCAGATCGAGAGTCTCGTTCAATCCGGATTCCGGTTTGGTCACCGATTGTAAGCGCTTTGTGAGCGCGCTGATTTTCCCCAGCGCCATCCGGATCACGGCGAGATGTTTTGCTTCCGCACTGCTCTGCTGAACTTCCATCTCAAGAAGTTCGGTATGACCGCTCATCACGGCCAGCATGTTATTCAGATCGTGAAGTAAGCCCGGAATCACCCGGTCCGAAAATTCGGCTTGGACACTCGCCGGCGCGTTCGTTATACGCCTGGGAATCGCGATTTTCTCTCGGCGCTTCGGCCAGAGGATTTCAGTCGGCGTCTCGTGGTTGAAGACCGTATCTGTGATCCGGTCCAGCCGCGTGGTCACATCACGAATTCGTTCACTCAGCGATATCGTTTTTGGTGGGTCCTGCGTCAGCATCGTTTGCTCCCCAGCGATTGAGGGGTCGATCCTGGATTGCGTTCGGGTTCTAGTACCCGAGTGGTCCAAATAAAGATCACACCGTTTCAAATGCACTCGCTGCAATATGGGACGATTCTTGAGCGGGAGAAAATTTCCGAGGTGCAGATGAACGCGAAACACCGACCGATACTACGGGTCGCGCCATCTGCGGAAACAGTTCCGACGAACGACGAACACGTACGAGTGTCCGTTTTTATTGAACAATGCGAGAAACGGGTGTCTGGAGAATCTGTGACGGGAAGCGTTCGTGAATATGTTTAGATGTCGAAGAATTCAGAGACTTTGCATGAAAAGTCTGGCAGTACAGTGCCGCCATCAATCGTTTCGTTCTCTCCGAGTTCGACTCCTCGGAGGTTTCCCGAATAAACCATTACCGTTTTCGATTCCGGATCAAAAACCCAGACGATCTTCGCGCCAGCGGTCAAATACTCCGTCACCTTCGCACGCATTTCACTTCGACGATTGCTGGGGGACAGCAATTCGACCGCAAGATCGGGAGCGCCGTCGGGCCATCCCGATGGTCGTTCGGGAAATCGCGATCGGCTGAAAAAGTAAATATCCGGCCCGCGAACCGTATCGGGATCACGCTCAGTGACACAACCCGATTCGCTTCCAACCCAACCTAGGCGTTGTGGAGTTACGACATTCTTAAGTAACCAACCGATTTGAATTTGAATGAATCCGTGTGGTTGTTTGGTTGGTGGCACTGTCACGATCTCCCCACGAACAAGTTCCTGCTTCGACCCGTCCAAAGGATCGGGCATCCTCGAGAATTCTTCCGCAGTGATCAGTTTGGTTGCAGTCGCAGACATCTCGCATCCTCCTTCAACTCTCGTTATCATAACCTGACCTCCGACCATCTTCCATACGCAACGGAATCCTCTCCATGCGCTGGCTTCTTGTGCTTCTGGTCTTCATACCCCAACTGAAGGCCGCCGATAAACCGGTACCCACCATAGACGCCGCAGCGAAGATGACCGTGCCTCCCGGCTTCAACGTTACGCTGTTCGGCGGCGAGCCGGACATCGTCCAACCGATCGCCTTCACCTTCGACGACCGCGGCCGCATGTGGGTGGTCGAATGCCTGAGCTACCCCAAATGGAGCCGCGACGGCAAAGGCAAGGACCGCGTTGTCGTGCTCGAAGATGTTGATGGCGACGGCAAGCACGACAAAAAAACCGTCGTCATCGACAACGGCGTGAACCTCTCCGGTATCGAATGGGGCTTCGGTGGAGTTTGGCTCTGCTCATCGCCCAACCTGCTCTTCGTCCCCATTACCGACGACAAACCCGGCACACCGGTCGTCATGCTCGACGGCTGGAATATGACCGACACTAAACACAACGTCTTCAACAGCCTTATCTGGGGGCCGGACGGCTGGCTCTACGGCTGCAACGGGATTCAATCACGCTCCTGGATCGGAACTCCCGGCACGCCAAAAGAGAAGCGGACTTATTGCGACGCCTGCGTCTGGAAGTTTCACCCGACGCGTAAGTCGTTCGAAGTCGTTGCCACCGGCACCACGAATCCGTGGGGTCTCGACTTCGATGAGCATGGCGAAATGTTCATCACGAACTGCGTGATTGATCACCTCTTCCACATCGTGCCCGGTGGTCGCTACCAGCGCATGTACGGCCAGGACCCGAACCCGTACGCCTTCGACCTGATGAAAAGCTGCGTGGACTACAAGCACTGGGCGGGCGGACACTGGACCGAGAGCCGGGCCGACCAGAAGACCGGCGCATTGCGGAAGGACCACGACGACGCCGGCGGCGGGCACGCCCACAGCGGCGCGGCCATCTACCTCGGCGACAACTTCCCGAAGGAGTACCGCAACACACTCTTCACCGCCAACATCCACGGCAGCCGCCTGAACAATGACGGCCTCGAACGAACGCCGTCCGGCATGAAGGGAGTCCGGCGGCCGGACTTCCTGTTCGCGAACGACCCCTGGTTCCGCGGGATTTGCGTGAAGCAAGGCCCAGAAGGCGCGCTCTACGTCAGCGACTGGTGCGACACCGGCGAGTGCCACAACTACGACGTGGCCGATACCAGCAATGGCCGCATCTATCGCGTGGCTTACGGTACACCGAAGAAATTCGAGGGGAATGTGAGCAGGATGACCACACAAAAACTGGTCTCATTGGTGATCAGTCGCAACGAGTGGCTGTCTCGAAAAGCGCGGCGTGTATTACAAGAACGCGTCAATATGGGTGAGAAAGTGATTTTGCCACTTCCAAGCCTGAAGTCGGATGCGGATGCACTCACCAACCTGCGAATCCTTTGGGCGAATATGGCTTGCGGCGAGGAAGCGTTGATGCTGGGCAATCAAATCCCACTCGAATTGCGCAACTGGTCGGCGCGGCAAATCCGCGATTCGCAACGCCCTGAGACGAAATCACTGCTGGCCGGATTGTCGACATTCAAAGACGAGAAGTCGCCTGCTGGACGAGCAGCCATCGCTTCCGCCATGATGACCGTCTCACCCAAAGATGCGTTTGCCGTGGCTCGTGGATTATTCCAGACAAACTCCGACAATTCCGACGATAAGCTATCACAACTCTACTGGCTCGGCATTCAGCCTGCGGTCCTTGAAAAACCGGACGAAGCTCTAAAACTCGTCAACAGCATCGCCATTCGCCGCGTTCGCACGAACATCGTTCGTCTTGTGACCATCCTGCCAAATACGGAGCCGGTGAAGCAACTCGAAAAGGTCTTCCCCCTGCTCTCCTCCGCCAAAAATAACGAAACCAGACTCGACATCCTTCGTGGAATCTTGCTGGCACTCGAAGACCAGAAAACAGTCGTGCCACCGAAGAGTTGGTCGAACCTCTACGACACACTCGCCAAGTCAAACGATGTGGCCATCGTCGATCTCACGAACGATCTTGCCCTGAAATTTGGCGATGAAAAGGCGATGGCGCTGCTCGTCACTCAGGCGACTCATGACAAAGGTGCTGAGCACCGAACGAAGGCGATCGAGAAGCTCGCGCCGCTGAAGAAGCCGGAACTGAAGATCGACGAGATGCTGCGGAAGCTGCTCGCCGATCCCGAAGTGCGCGGTGCGGCTGTGCGCGGTCTTGCGCACCATCCCGAAACCGAGAACGCCGTCGCGATCCTGAAGGAGTATCCATCTTTAACTTCGACGGAAAAGTCCGACGCCATCCTCACGCTCGCTTCGCGGCCAAAGTTTGCCCTCGCGCTGCTCGAGGCCGTCGAGAAGGGTAGCGTGCCAAAGGGCGACATCGGCGCGTTCGCCGCTCGGCAGATTCTTGCTTTGAACAACAAGGACGTCTCCGCGAAACTCGCCGCCGTCTGGGGAGTCGTCAAACCGGCGAACGCAAATCGCGCCGAGTTGACGAAGAAGATCAAGACCCTGCTCTCCCCCGATTCGCTCAAATCGGCAAATATTGAAAACGGAAAAGCCCTTTATGCGAAGAGTTGTGCGGCATGTCACAAGCTCTTCGGCGAGGGCGGTGATGTCGGCCCGGAACTGACCGGCAGCCAGCGTGCGAATCTCGATTACATTCTGGAGAATGTGCTCGATCCCAACTCGGCGGTACCGTTCAACTACAAGATGGTTCAGTTCAATCTGATTGACGGCCGCGTTGTCACGGGGCTGGTCAAGAAGGAGACCGCTGTCGCAGTGACCGTACGAACAGTTAATGAACAAATGGTTATATCCAAAGAAGACATCGAATCGCGCAAAACCACAAACAATTCTGTGATGCCCGAGGGATTACTCGACACGCTAAATGATGGCGAAATCAGGGATCTGATCGCTTATTTGCAAAGGAAATCCTGATTTTGGATTGCGGTATATGGGATTTGAATGGCCCGGGAATTTCTCAATGATTTTCCGGGGCTCAGCGATTGCTCTGATGTCCGATTGAAGGAAGTGTCGAGGTTGCCAAGTATGTGAGCGGCGGGTGGCGGAGTCCTCTTTAGCGTTTGCGTTGTTGTCAAATGATTTTTTCAAATTAATGGGGAAACGCTTCCGTCATGCTTACTGGCAAACTGGTTCGAGTCCGGCATGTTCGCAATAAGGTCGTGCCGATGTATCTGGATCCGAATACGGATCATTGGCGTGAAGTGGCGGATCAGTTACTGTTTGTTTATGGCGATGCTCCGGGCCACACGCGGGCGGAGATTGAGGAAGAGTTGTCGCAGATTGTGGGCGAAGGACCGGGGCAACTCGTTCATCAGGGATTAGCGAAACTCTTGAGCGATCGATGCGAATTTGAAATGGCGACGGAGTTGAATCCGGTTGAAATTCGCGAAAAGGCGTTTCAACTCGCGGCGATTCAGAGAGGCTTGGCGACGAAATCGGGATTGCCATTCGACCGGTCGATTGTGATCGCGCAAGTGGCAGAGGAAGCGCAGCAACCACCGGAGGCGATCGATCTGGCGATGTTTGCGGATCTGGCGGACGAACAGCGCGTGCTGAAGTTCAGTCCAATCACGGCGGAGCAATTGCTGCACCGGTACAACGTGTCACTAGCGCAGGCGGTGCTGGTGCGTTCGACGAACATGGAGATCCGCGTATGGGGCGAAACACCAGCGCGGTTCCGCCAATTGTTCCGGGCGATCAAGTTTCATCGGCTGATGTGCAGGATTCAGAAATCTGGGAATACCAGCTATACGTTCAACCTCGATGGCCCGCTATCACTGTTTTCCTCGACACAGAAGTATGGGCTGCAACTGGCGCTGTTTCTGCCGACACTCCTTCATTGTAAGGCGTTTTCGATGGCGGCCGATGTCCTTTGGGGAGCGGAGCGCAAGGCGAAGCGCTTCGAGTTGGATGCTAACGACGGACTGCGAACTCACGCACCGGATTTTGGCACCTTTACTCCGCCGGAACTGGCGACGTTCAGTGAGAACGTCCGCGAACGCATCTCGGACTGGGAATGGACGGATGAACCGAATCCGATTGAACTTGGCGGAGCGGACGGCATCTGGGTACCCGATGGAAAACTGACGCACATCAAGACCGGCAACGAGGTGTTTGTTGAGTTCTTCGGTTATTGGCGGAAAGCGAACATCGAATTGCTTCATCAGAGGCTCGTAAAAAAGATTCCGAATCAGTTTATCCTTGTTGTCGCCGACTCCCTGCGTGCCGATGAGGCGACTGATGCGGAGTTCGGTCCCGAGATTGTCAGATATAAACGTACACCATCGGCGGATGAGGTCCAAAAGGCTGCAACTCTTCTGATTCAGGCAGAAAAGCCTTCGAAAAGAGCACGAACTGATTGATTTGATTTACAGATGTATCAAAACTCCACAGTCTCAAGCGCGCGGGTACCTGCCCGTAATGGAATGAGGGTCGCAAGGATTCCGACGAGCAAGCCGACTGGAACTCCCAGATAGACCCACCACGGAAACTCGCTGAATTGAGTACTATTCAGATGCCTCAGCACAGCCGCTATGTGGAGCGGAACCGCCATCAGGAGTATGGTCAGAACGACAAATCCCAAGCCGGTCACCATATTCACCGTACCGCTGAAACCGACGACAATTTTCGAAGGATCTGTCTCGCGAAAGTTCGGGAAGTAGGCTCCCAGTCCAACATTCAACCCGCTCAAGCCAATCGCAACAACCACAATTGTCAGTGCATGAAGTGCGATCCCCTCCCATGGCAAACCGAGAAGCATTTCACTGCCAACCACGAGCACAAGTCCGATCAAGGTCGCACCCGTGGCGGCAAATGCGAATTTCCCGATCAAGATCTGACGCCGGCTGATTGGCATCAGTCCGAGAATCCAGAACTTTCGTCCTTCCAGAGAAATCAAAGGGAAAATGAAGCGGCTCAATCCTGCACAAAGAAGAATCGAGACTCCACAGAGATTGACCAACCCAATGATGAAGCGGTCGATCCCTTGAATATCCGAATTGCTGAAGAGATTGAAATTGCGCACTCCAAGCAGCATCAGTAATGCAAATATGACCAGGATCGCCCATTGAGACGGATCGCGACGAAACGTTTGAAAGTCTTTGACGACAAGTACGCGTGTCGGGCGATCGAGATAGAAGACAAGCCGCCCCATGGCGCGATCAAGCCAGATTCCGCGCGATGCACGTTGCCTTCCGCCGTAACCACTAGTTCGATCATAGGCGGTACGATATAAACGTTTTGCCAGCCAACTTGCCAGCAAAAATGCAAAGAGGCCATTGCTCCAAAGAAGAGCAATCGGGAGCAACACATTATGAATTGACTCGCCTCGGGCAGCTTCCATCAGTCCGCTAGTCATCCAATGGCTGGGTGCTAATGATGTCCGCGCGAGTTTGAACTGCCCGACAAAGCTTTCCAGCGCATCGCGATTACTGTCGAGCAATGCGGAGCGAGAAACTGAAGTAGTCCGGTAAATCCAATAGCCCATTGCCACAAACATCAATGCCACAAAACCAATCAACACTTGCTTCCGATTACGTGGAAGGTATCGCATCAGGATCAAGCATGCGATTGCCGAAAGTGAGCCGGGAAGCAGTACGAATCCAAATAGGAATATTGGCAACAGCAGGTAATAAAAAAGCGGAACGCCAGCGGTCAACCCGTACGCAATCAGAACCGGGAATCCGAGAACAACAAATCCCCAGGATGAAAAGAGTATCGCATCCTGAAATTTCATCGCAAAAATTCGATCGGCTCTCGCTGGTGTGGTCAGGAGAAATCGAGCTTCGGGTGAGACGAATAAACTTGCGTAAAGAATGATGCCTGTCGAAAACAGAAGCATAACGCCAAGCGTGAAGAACATCAGATCGAACAAACCGGAGATGATCAGTCCTTTGACTGGAATCTTGTAATTGAACAGTTCCATGAATCCGTAGGCGCTTAATGCGAAAACAAATACCGCAACAAACAGACTCGTCAAAATCATGATGAAGAGGCGTAGCCTTCCGGCTTCCAACATGGAGCGGACGCCATTCCTCGCCAGCTGATAGCGTAGCGATCGGAAAATCGCGGCCTGATCACGCTCTGTGTTCATGAAGCCGACTCCATGACACCCATCGCGAGTTGGTCCTTCCGATCGGATTCTTCTGTGATCTTCATAAAGACGTCTTCCAGATTGCCATCGGCTTGAACTTTTCCTTTCAGACCATCAACGCTGTCGCATGCAATTAACTCTCCATTGTGAATCACGGCCACCCGATCTGCCAACTCCTCAGCAATGTCCAGCGTGTGTGTGGACAAAAAAACAGTGGTCCCGGAATTTGCAAGTTGTCTGAGCAGGATCTTGAGTTCTCGAATGCTCTTGGGATCCAGCCCGACGGTTGGCTCGTCGGCGATGAGCAATTTTGGATTGTGAAGCAAGGCGGCGGCAAAGACAGTCCGCTGGCGCATGCCGTGCGAATACCGCTCCGTTAGAGTGTCGACAAATTCGTTGAGATGAAATAACTCGATGACATCGTTGATTCGTATTCGAGAATCCTCAGAACTCATTCCATACAAGTCCGCTGTGAATTGCAGGAATTCCCGTCCAGTCAATTTCTCGTAGAGAAAAGGTTGGTCCGGAACATAGCTGATCAATTTTCTCGCTTCGTCTCCTTGTGTTGCGAAATGAAATCCGCCCACGCGCACCGTTCCGGTTGTCGGGAAGAGCAAACCACACATCATTTTGATGGTTGTTGTTTTCCCGGCACCATTGGGGCCAAGAAAGGCAAAGAGTTCTCCGGCTGGAATGTCTAAATTGAGGTTTTTGACGGCTAATTTATTTCCATAACGTTTATTCACATCCGTCATCAGAATCATGCTGCATCCTCGACTTTCAGATACTGACACCATCCACTTTATTCCTGTCGATCCAAACGGAGCGAATCGCCATTTGAGACAGCTTCCTGCCTCATGACAATCCCATCACGAATTCGAACAAAGATCGTAGTTGTTCCCTGGTCGCCTCGCACTTCGATGGTCCAGCAAGAATGAACATGTTGGCCGATCCTTAAATCAACTGGCGCATCTGCAACCGTAGCGATCTTGGATTCACGTTCTGCGGTTTTCGGAGCAAAGAGTGATGCTCCCATACCTTTTTGGGTCAATACCTGCCGTGTGGCGTTGGAAATCGCTTCGCCAAGAGGATCGACTGAGTAAATCACCCAGCGCAATCCGGGTCGAACACCTCGTAATCGATTGACTGGCTGAAGCGGGTTGAGAACTTGGCCATCGGGCACGGGTGTAGGTTCCAATTGTGTTGTAAAATTAGGAAAAAAGTCGGATTCAAGATAACAACTGCCAACCAATTCGCCATTTTGCACAACACTTTCGACAGTAGCGGACCCCCGTGCCATTTCCTGACCCAAAAGCTTGGCAATCAAACTCCCCTTCATGTTTTGTCCGCGTAATTGACCATCACGATTGATGATCGTTGTCATCTCCATTTCTGGAACAGAACATCGAATTGGGGGAACTTCAACCTGGAAATTCTTATAGATCGTTACAAATCGAAATGCGTCTGTGTTGGAATCGTAGATCAATTGAGTTGAGACCGTACTGATCTGCTCATTTCCCCGATAAAGTGACCAGCGTACCGGAAGCGTCTGCGTTGCTTCGTCTGTCAGATCGATCCAAATCGTCGGAGCGCTATCGCGAAACAACCGAGGCCAAACATCACGATAGCCTACGTACCCGACAGTCGACAACCAGAACAGAACAATGAAACACGTTCCAAAACGACTGGGCATAAGTCACCAATTGATCAAAGATCGCACGGGAGATGAATCATTTCAGACGAATCTGAAAGTACTACACCCATAAGCCATTCGAAGTTTCATTCGGTCACTCGATTTGCGTGATAGACCGCCACCTCTGATCCGACAGCGTACATGATACGCTCAGGTTCGGTTTTGTTAAGTTCGGCCCATTCGCTGCCGTAGAGCAAATCCCAATCAACATCGACACGACCATCGTCAACTGTCTCGATGTTCCATAATGGGTGCTGCACGGCGTATCGATACAGCTGACCTCTCCGGGAGCGACCAAACCCCCAACTCTGGTTGGTGAAAAACCATTCCGCAGATCCGGGTTCGGGTTGAACGGCTTTTCCGGATATCCTCGCATAGAGTGAACTCCAGCGGTTACCCATTTCAACTCGGTAGCGGATGTCCTTAACTGCTCCGGATCCTTGGATCTGATTTTCGAGCTTTGCAACACAATAGGGTTCGTTGTAGATTCCACGAGCCGTCGCAGCGATCATACGACTCTGAACGTACTCACGAATAAACAAGACGCCGCGCTCGTTCCCACAACGAACGTAGATCCTCAAATTCCATTCGGGAAAGTTTCGAAACCCAGGCCAGCCAAGACCCCAGACTCGAGTATTTTGGAATCGAAAACCAACAAGACTGACCCAACAACGATTTTCAAACCGATCCGGTTCAATGCCTTTAGGTACGACACCAAAAAACTTTTCGTCGGAAATGGGAAAATGAGCGAAGAGTAGGTGATTCCAATCGGCGGTGAGAAAGGGACGGTTCATCGAATCACCCTAAGGAATATTTGGACGATCGACTCAACCATGATAAAATCGCAACATCATAACCGAGGGTGAATTGTGGATCAACTCTGGGCACCTTGGCGATTGGCCTACGCTTCCGAATCTCAATCAGATAAACGAGAGAAAAATACCTGTTTCATCTGCCAGGGGCTAAACGAGGATCGGGATCGGGACAATTATCTCGTATTGCGAACCGAGTTCACCGTAACTTATCTGAACAGGTTCCCGTACAATAACGGTCATTTGTTAGTTTGCCCTCGTGCTCACAAAGCGGAATTGCAGGAACTGACTCGTGACGAAGCACATGATATTCATTTCACTTTGACCCGATTGATTGACGCATTAAAACGATCGATTCGACCTGACGGAATGAACGTCGGCTTGAATCTGGGTTCAGTTGCTGGAGCAGGCTTGCCCGGACACCTTCATTGGCATGTTGTCCCCCGATGGAATGGCGATACGAATTTCATGCCGGTCATTTCTGACACCAAAGTTATTGTGCAATCGCTGGAATCGCTTTATGGTATCCTGACCAGCGAGTTGTAGACCATCATGCTCAATACCGATTCTGACTGGAATGATTTTGAGAGTAAGCATCTGGCACCGTTTGCGATGCGAACCAAAGATTCACGCGGACGACGTCATCTGGAACCCGTCCATCCGTTTCGGACTGCGTTTCAGCGAGATCGGGAACGGATTGTCCATAGCTCCGCGTTCCGACGGATGACCGGAAAAACACAGGTTCTTGTTGCTTCGGTCAACGATCATCATCGAACTCGATTGACACATACACTCGAAGTCACACAAGTCGCCCGAACTGTGGCTCGAAGATTGCGATTGAATGAGGACCTGACCGAAGCGATTGCGCTGGCGCACGACATCGGCCACCCTCCGTACGGTCACGCAGGTGAAGAAGCTTTGAATGAATGTCTTGCTGAGCACGGGGGATTCAATCACAACCTGAACGGCCTGCGACGAATCGATTTTCTGGAAGACCGCTACCCAGAGTTTCCGGGATTGAATCTGACATATGAACTTCGTGAGTCATTCATCCAACATGCCAGAGAACGTGATATTCCTGAAGCCCGAGAATTTGAAGATGCCGGAGCGCCCTTGCTGGAGGCTCAGATCGTCGACTTAGTCGACAGCATAGCGTACGATACCCATGACATCGATGATGCATTGGAGGTTGGATTCGTTTCTCTTGAAGACCTCGATTCCATTGAATTCTGGCGAATTACAGTGAAGGCTGTCCGCTCACGTTATCCGAAACTCAAGGGCAAGCCATTACGAACGGCGGTTGTTCGAGAATTACTCGCGTCTCAGGTCAACGATTTGATTACCGAAACGGAGCAACGTCTGATCGAATCGAATCTGCAAAGTGTTGAGGAAGTCCGGAGTGCGACGAGACCGCTCGTCGGATTAAGTTTGCGAATGGAGTTGCTCAAGCGTGGCCTAGAGCAATTTCTCCGCGAGCGTGTTTATCGTCATCACCGTGTCCTTCGAATGACCGCGATCGGCAAGCGTATACTGAGGCAATTGTTTGGGGAACTTGTCCGTGTCCCAGAATTACTTCCTGAAAGGCATTACCAGAAATGGTTGACGAGTCACAATCACGGACAGGATTTAGCAATTGAACGTGTGGTAGCAGATTATTTGGCAGGGATGACCGACCGATATGCTCAGCAGGAACATCATCGTCTCTTTTATCCTTCAACGGATCTGTAAAACGATAGGCCTGTACTCTCCGAGGTCTTTATGCTTCTGCTTCTTCTTCGCATTTGTTTCATCACGCTCCTTTCGGGCACTTCCGTTTATACGTTTGTTTTGCTCAACGATTCCGCAGCTGGTGGCAGTTTGGTCCCCGCGCTTATCGGGACAGGCATGATGCTGGGTATCGGAGCATTGGTTCTTTTCACCGATCTTCGTGAGCGAGAAAAGGATATTCGTATTATCACCGCGCTCTTTTTCGGATTACTGCTGGGGCTACTGATTGGTTGGCTGATTGCGCACACGGCCGAACCGATTGTTCGGGCATTATGCGGAGGTTATGATCCCGATACTTTGTTGCGAATGGTGGATATGTCACGCGTATTGATCATGCTGATTTGTTCCTATGCAGCGATTTCTTTGCTTCTTCAGACTAAGGACGAGTTTCGCTTTTTGATTCCCTATGTCGAATTTTCCAAGCAGGTGAAGGGTGGTCGGGCTTTGGTCTTGGATACTAGTGTCATCATCGATGGACGAATCGCGGATGTGTGCGATACTCGAATGATTGATACTCGGCTTGTCGTTCCGAAGTTCGTCCTCAACGAATTGCAGGCGATTGCGGATAGTAACGACAAGATGAAACGGAACCGCGGGCGCCGTGGACTCGACGTTCTTAAGCGATTGCAGAATAACACGAAAATTGAACTGGTCGTCCAGGACAGCGTTGGAGAAGTCAAACCGGGTGAAAAAATCAAAGTTGATGAACGGTTGGTCCTGTTCACCAAAGCAATTGGTGGGCGAGTTGTGACGAATGACTTCAATCTCAACAAGATTGCTCAATTGCAGGGTGTCGATGTCATCAACCTGAATGAAGTCGCCAACTCACTCAAAACCGTTGCGTTGCCGGGAGAATACCTGCAGCTAAGAATCGCAAAAGCAGGCGATCAGCCCGGACAAGGAGTCGGTTATCTTGACGATGGCACCATGGTGGTCATCGAACATGGCCGCGGACAGATCGGCAATGAAGTCTCGATTGTGGTGACGAGCGTACTTCAGACGCCGGCGGGTCGTATGATCTTCGGACGAATTGAAAGCCGACCATCGGGACAGTATCAACCGGTTGGATCAAGCGGCAGTTATCAACCGGTCACGGCGACAGGAAGTCCGAGCGCTGCGCATAAACCCGTCTCCTCATCAGAGACTCCTGGTCCTAGTGTGCCGGTCAAGCCGACTACTGAACAAACGAATGATTGAATGATTCACAATGATGGGAGGAACCCACGGGATGACCGTGGGTTTTTTATTTGAGGAAAGAAATATGAAAACACGACTACTCTTGCTCTCAATATTATCCATTACAATCTTGAATATCGGAATGAGTGCTGATCCACCAAAGGCAACGCCCGTCAAGGCGTCCGATGATGCGCCGCTGGTCGAACGGGTCATTGCAGCTCGGAAGGAATATCAGAATTCTCTGGTCAGTTTGTACGAACACTACTCGCGAGTTGGTGACCGCGAGCGAGCACGTTGGGTAGAAGAAGAACTTAAAGCCTACCATCTCAACAATAAGCCTTCTTACCGACTTGATATCAATGACGTTCCTCCACCGACTCTAGAAGCGAAGGTCAATCGTCCGGAAGCGAACAATCTCTATCGAGTTGCCAAAGACTACATGGGCAAAGGAACCGGAAGCGAGTATGTGCTCAATCAGCGTCGGGCGGAGATTGTATTCCAGGAACTTCTCACCAAATATCCGGACAGTGACAAAATCGCCGACGTTGCCTACGAGTTGGGTGAACTTTACGAAAGTCGAACGTTTCGACAGTATAACCGTGCGGCAGCTTATTTCGAACGTGCGTACCAATGGAGAAAAGGAAGCGCTTCTGATGCCCGATTGCGCGCGGCACGACTTTACGATAAGCAACTTGGTGAACGCACGAAGGCGATCGAATTGTATCGTGAAGTTATGCTGCATGATGCGGACAAAGATCGAATGAAAGAAGCTGAAAAGCGTTTGGCCGAATTGACTAGCACTCGTCGTTAAGGATCTGTTTGATCGAATAAGGTCCTACAATCTCCGCATGGCTTCGAATCGACTTCGCCGTTTGGCATTGCTCTCGATCGCCGCAGCGATCGTGACCATCGCGATGAAATCGTTCGCGAGTCTCAGGACCGGTTCGGTCGGCCTTTTTTCCGATGCACTCGAATCGATCATCAACCTGGTGGCCGCTGCGACGGCGTACTTTTCACTATGGTATGCGTCACGTCCCGCGGATCACAACCATACCTATGGTCACGACAAGATCGAGTTCTTCGCGAGTGGGCTTGAAGGAGCCTTGATCCTTGTTGCAGGGATCGGAACTGCCGTCTATGCGATCGACCGCATCATCAATCCTAATCAATTGGTGAAGTTGGACCTGGGTGCGAGTCTTGCATTTATCGCAACAGGAATCAATTTCGCTGTTGCGCGTGTTCTTTTGAAGTCCGGACGTGAGACACGTTCCATTGTTCTGGAAGCAGATGGTCATCATCTGATGACCGATGTCTGGACTTCGCTAGCCGTTGTGAGTGGACTGATTCTTGTTCGATTCACACAGTTTCAGTTGATCGATCCGCTGCTCGCAATCCTCGTTTCGCTCATCATCCTTCGAACCGGTTTTCGCCTCATTCGTAGATCATTCAATGGACTAATGGATCACGCCATATCATCTGCTATGACGGACATTATCCGCTCATCGATCCGAGACGCGCTTCCGCCCAATACCGATTTTCACGCACTCCGCACACGCCAAGCCGGGTCGAAGATCTTCATCGAATTTCATTTACTCGTTTCGGGATCCAGTTCCGTTCGCGATGCGCACAAACTTGCACATGATGTCGAGGATCATCTTCATAAGAGCACACCGGGCATGGATGTGATTATTCACATTGAACCCATCGAAGATCCTGCTTCCTGGGAGTCTCCAAAACTCGAACAATTGGGTGAGCCGAACTGCCCGGGAGTCGATTCCAAGTGACTGAGTTAATCAATGATCCTGCACTACAAACTGTGGCTTTGGGAACTGCGATGATCGGAGGCCTGGCTGGCTTCGTTGGCACTTTTGCAGTCGTTCGCCGACAAAGCCTGCTGGGGGATGCGATTTCCCATGCCGCTTTGCCGGGACTCACTATCGCATTCCTTTTTGGAACGCGATCTCTGGTCGGACTGATCCTGGGGGCGGCTTTTTCTTCCTGGATCGCTATTCTTCTGGTCGGTCATCTCTCACGATCACGACAAATCACTCACGACTCGGCGCTAGGTGGTGCTTTGGCAGTGTTTTTCGGGATCGGGCTGGCTCTCCTGACTTACATCAACAAGCATGTGCCCGGATCAGCGGAGCATGGATTGGAACGGTATCTTTTTGGTCAGGCCGCGACGTTACGTGCACCAGATCTTCTGTTGATTTCCGTTACCAGTCTGATCATTTTGTCAACGGTTATTTTACTTTGGAAGCCGATAAAACTCCTTTGTTTTGATTCCGATTTCGCCGGAGTACAAGGTTGGCCGATTCCAAGAATTGACTGGCTTTTGACCTCATTGATTGTGCTGGCAGTCGTGACGGGACTGCAAGCCGTAGGCGTCGTTCTGATCAGTGCGTTGCTCGTCGGACCTGCGATCGCCGCTCAACCATGGTCAAATCGCCTGGGTCCGCTAGCGGCAATCGCCAGCGTTATCGGAATGTTGGCAGGATTCGGAGGTACGGTCGCCAGTCATTTATTCTCGTCGGAAGGTCGATCTGTCCCAACCGGTCCCGTTATTGTTTTGACCACGATGATCCTTGTTGCGCTCTCACTGACACTTGGGAAGCTGCGTATGATTTTACTTTTAAAAGGAGTCAAACCATGAACGAGACGATGCTCGTCATGGTTGCGGTCTCACTTTCATGCGCGTTGCCAGGGAATTTTCTTGTCTTGCGGAAGATGGTGCTCGTTGGAGATGCCATCAGTCACGTACTCCTGCTCGGTATCGTCCTGGCCTATTTTGTCACTCACGATCCCGCTTCTCCGCTGCTGTTTCTTGGTGCAGCTGCCATCGGTGCATTCACTGTTGCGGTCGTGGAAGCTCTTCAACGCACCCAATGGATCAAGGAAGACGCCGCCATCGGATTGGTTTTTCCAGCTCTGTTCAGTGCGGGAACATTGCTTGCATCGCTCTACTTGAGAAATACGCATCTGGATGTGGACCGTGTATTACTGGGATCAGCGGAATTGTCTTATCTTGATCAACTTCGAATTTCAGGACGAGATTTAGGTCCGAGAGGCTTCTATATCCCCATGCTGATTATGGTCATTCACACCGCATTGCTTGTCGTATTTTTCAAGATCATCAAGCTCTCAACATTCGATCCCGCACTCGCCATGTCGATGGGATTTCGACCCACTCTTGTCCATTACGCATTGATGTTCGGTGTCTCCATGACCACGGTGGCGTCATTCGATGCCGTTGGACCTGTTTTGGTTCTGGCATTTTTTGCGATCCCTCCAGTCATGGCCCGGTTACTCACCAATCGATTGAAATTCATGATCATCTGGAGCCTGATACTGTCCGTCATGGCAGCTGTAATCGGCACGAATGTCGCGATTCAGTTTGACATCACAATTGCGGGGACGGTGACCAGCATTTTGGGTTTGCAGTTTTGTCTCATCTACTTGTTTGCACCGGAGAAAGGTTTGATCAGTGAGATTGTTCGACGGATCCGAGCCATACGGGAATTGCATGAGACATTACTTGTGGTCCATCTCTTACGACATGAAGGAACACCGGAGGAATACGAAGAATCGGCCATCGCCCGACTCCATTTGCATCTTCAATGGGATATCAGCAAAGCCAATCAGTTTGCTTTATCAGCGATGAAACGCGGATGGATTTATCAGGACCACGATCAATGGAAATTAACTCTGACCGGCAGAATGAAGGCACAGGAAATGCAATGAGAACGCTGTGAATCAGTCAGAACCGCCGAGCGCATCCATCGCTTCGCGACGCGTGCTGTACAACGCCCAAAGCGTGTCGAGTGCGGTTGTTCGAAGTAATTCGCGAATCCGATCGTTCACGCCGGCAAGAACCAACTCGCCACCCTGCTGTTTGACCGGAAGGTGGCATCGAAGCAGAAATGCGATAAACGCGGAGCCGAAGTATCGGACACCCGTGAGATCCACAATCAGGTTAGTGGGTGGATCTTCCTTCAAAGGAGCGAGAACCATCTGAGCTGCTGTGTTGATCGTAGTGTCGGAAAGATGCTCGACTTCAGGCGATGGAACCACAACTGCCATATCACCATGACGTTTGATTTGAAAATATTCATTTGCCAATTGTTGAGGCGTTTTTGTTTCAGCAGTCATGATCCGCATCCTTGAGAATTTGTCGCTCCAAATCCACGGTAAACGGAGTTGCAGTCGGATTCAATGGATTTCCTTTCAAGTTTACGAATAATTCATCCAGTATGTTCGCAAACTTTTCAACGATTTCGATCCGACCTGCAACTTGCTGGACCTCCCTGTGATCGAGCCTGTCCGTGGAAATACCGGCTGCTTTGTTGGTGACGCACGAGACGGCAAAGACTTTCATCCCGAGTGCTTTCGCTCGCTCCGCTTCGCGAGCGGTTGACATCCCAACAACATCCACACCCATAATTTTCAGCGCGCGGATTTCCGCTGGCGTTTCGTAAGATGGGCCTGTCAATGCGGCATAAGTACCTTGTGCTAAACCCGAGTTTGTAAACGGTTGGATGTCATAAACCGGTTGCGGTCGAGGAGATTTCCAATCTTCAGGACCAAGGAGTGTGATATGATCGCGGATCACCATCAGATCGCCGGGAACAAGTGATTCATGGATTGCACCGGCTGCATTTGTGAGAAGCAGAGATCTCGCTCCCAAGTCATAAGCCAGCTGAACTGTGGCGGTTGCTCGTTCCCAATCATACCCTTCGTAATAATGAATTCGACCCTGAAACACGAGCATACTCGATCCGTGCCAATGACCGATCAGAATACACCCACCGTGACCATGAACCGACGGCGTGGGAAAACCAGGAATATCGCAGAATCGAATCGATATCGTCGACTCGAGTCGATCCACGAGTGATCCAAGTCCAGAACCCAGAATGACAGCCAATCGCGGGGGTTGTGATCGTGCTCGATTGACGAATTCTTGCAAAGACATGCACTACTTTCGCGAAAAACGTACTGAATCGATGTTCAAGCCTTTAATCTTGAGTTCGGTCGGTTTGCCATTTTCGTCAAGTAAAATAGAGACTCCAATATCGGGCCATCGATGTTTAGGATCCTTCCCCCGAAACGTCTGAAATTGCCAATATTCCAATTCATAGCGAAAATTGGTCCACTTCAGTTCCAATTTCTTTTCGTTCAGACTGAGAGTCACAGGAGCATAAAGGTCATCTTCATAAGATCCTACCAACGATTCCGTTTTGATTGGCAGTTTGGCATCCTTGTCTCGTTTGCTTTCATCGAACTTGACTCCGGCAACCTGCACGCCAGCCGCCACCATCCACATCAGTAACGATGTCCCATCGACGCGGTTATTGGTCAGGGGACGATTCAGGAACCGATCAAATGTGTCAAACATCAATGCGGCCGGTAGTGCGGACTGCCCCAGATTCGCCAAGAAGACGACACCCAGTTTTTCCTCGGGAAGGAAACCAACCTGCGCAGTCATGCCGTCGACATTTCCACCATGTTCAATCAATGTTTTGCCGTGGTAATCACTTAAAAACCAACCGAATCCATAACTGGATGACTTCGCCTCCGGGTTGAAAAGACCTCCCAGACCCGTTCCTGCGGGAACCAGCATCTGGGGCTTATGCATTTCGGCGAACACATTGGACGGGAGCAGTCGCTTGTCCCCTGCCTTGCCGCGTGTCAGTTGGAATTGAAGATACTTGGCCATATCTGCCGCGGACGCGTTGATGGACCCGGCTGGGCCAACACAATCGAGATTCAGCCAGGGAACAGCTCCTGGCAGGCCTTTGATCCGTTCATGAGGCGAAGCAATATCTCCGTCCTTGGCGAGTTTTTTTGTGCTCGTACTCGCTGACTTCATTCCCAACGGTTCGAAGATCTTCTTCGTGATTTGTTCTGCCCAGGATTGACCGACGGCTTTGGCGATGGTTTCTCCAGCGACGGCATACATGATGTTGTTGTAAACAAAATTCGTTCGAAACTCGAAACTCGTCTTCATTTGCGTTAATCGCTTGAAGATCGCTGCCTGATCAAAATCCGATCCATACCAGACCATGTCATATCGATCGAGCCCGACACGGTGACTCAGACAATCTCGCAGGCGAATTTCCTGGGTCCGATACACATCAGGCATTTTGAAATTCGGGATGTGCTCCTGGACCGAAGTCGTCCATTTGAGCTTGTCGTCATTCACAGCCATTGCCGCCAGCGCTGCAGTGAATGATTTGCTGACCGAGCCGATGGCGAATACGGTGTCCGCCGTCACCGGCTCGGACTTACCGCGAGTTCGCACTCCGTATCCTTTGGCTAGAATGACTTTCCCATCCTTGACGATTGCCACGCCCAAACCCGGAACCGCGTGAAGCTTGATCGCCCGCTCAACAGCTTCATCGAATCCATCAAGTGGATCTGCGGCGTTTATCTGGGAAAAACACATCCCAAGAACAAGCAACGCTGACATCGTGATCCGCATGAATTTTACAATGGTCATTAGAATTCACCCATATCCTGTGGAGGAGGAACGACAGGTGCTGTCTGATTGAAATAGGTCTTGAAAAACTCACTTTTGAGAGCAGTGGGAACCGTGGCTAACGATGCCGGTCGGAACGTTTGGACCGGCAATGTCACTGCCGGATCTTCAATCTGCGGGCGGATGCTGAGTGTCCAATGGGTATCACCATTCATTTCGTATGTGTATTGAATTTCGACGTGCGCATTCTGATCGTCAGGATTTTTAACGAACGCAATCAATTCCTGTCCCACAAACATCCCAAGCGCATCGGCAAGTTCCGTTCGAAGTGTGTTCTCGCGATATTCTTTCCCGTTCGATTCGCCCTGCTCCGTGATCTTCAAGGACACAACTGGTTGAGACGCATCGCGGAGGCTTTCAATCAACCCGACGAACGCATCACGAAATTGAGCTTGGTCCTCGGGAACACTCGTTTTTACCTTCGCAATGGGCGCATCGTAGAGAGCGGCCAGAAGTTTTTTGGCCTCGGTACGATGTGACGTATTGCGCTCGTCCATGAGATATCCACGCAAGCCCGGTGCACCGCCTTCTTTCGCACGGGAGAAATTCCCACTGTCACGAATCGGCTTGAAAAGTACCATTCCCAGCAACAAAGCCATGGCCGCCAAGCCGAATGTGAACAATAATCTCATCGGTAGTCCACCGCCTTCTATAGTCGGATTTTCAGGGACGGTATCGATCCTCAGACTTGCCGACTCCTTTGAGATCGGAATTCCTCCTTCGGTCGCAATATGCTTTGAAACTCCACCCAATTCAGCCAGACTCAACTTTTGCCATTTCGGATCGTTATGTGATTCAACATCAAGGAGACCGCGATAATACCGTTCAACCAATTCCGCTTTGGCGGCACGCTGAATCGGTATCAGTGTTTTCCTACCTTCTTCAACGAATACGACGCCATTGTCTCGAGCATAGACTTTTTCAAAAGAGCCGATGTTCGTCACCGCGACTTCGTCGCCCCTGACCAAATAGACATGAACGGGATCGAAGTAGAGAAATCGACCGTAAAAGCGTTTACCAGTCTCTCCGAGTAATCCCCGAACTCCATACCAAGTGATCCAACTTCCCAACAGAACAGTCCCTGCCAGAAACATGGCGACGGCGAACGCATCCTTTCCAGAATTCAGCGATACGACCAATCCGACGAGTAAAATTATGGGGCCGGTCCACAAAGCGATTTTGATCAAAGGGTTTGGTTCAAATTCGATGTAAATTCCCGGACATCGCCGACCCGCCTGACTGTGAACCGATGAGAGATACTCCTGGGTTTCCTGATCCAATTGACCAAAAGTGCTCTGTATCGTCTTCATGATGCACTCGTGTAATGAAGAAACCCAGATGGGGAATGGTAATCGCAAAATTCGTTTGAAGAAAGCGATATTTTCAGTGGCTCGCCCAAATCGGTGGTGTTTTACTGGAATGATTCGAAAAGAAATGATTTGCTCAGCAAGTGAGATGCGATAAACTCATTACTATGGAAACTGGAGATATTCAATGAAGTCGGAACCAAGGCAGTTTTGTGGTCGGACTCGTCGTGAATTCCTTTGGAACACGGGTGCGAAATTTCCAGCACTTGCGCTCACGAGTCTGCTTGCACAGGATGGAATGCTGGGTTCCGCATCGGCCAATGATGGACTTCGTTCGCAATCGTTGCTAAATCCCATGACCGTCAAAAAGCCGATGTTTCCAGCCAAGGCTAAGTCGGTCATTTTTATTTTCTGTTATGGTGGCCCCAGCCATATCGACACGTTCGATTACAAACCCTACTTGATTGGCAAAGACAACAAAACGGTACCGATCAAAACGTTTGGCCGCGGAGGAAAGAAGAGCGAAGGCCGGATTGTGGAGCCTCGTTGGAAATTCAAACAGCATGGTCAGAGCGGAGCGTGGGTCAGCGAACTCTTTCCGCACATTGCCACGTGCGTCGACGATATCGCTTTCATCAAGAGCTTGTATGCAGAATCGCCGATCCATGGTTCCGCACTTCTCATGATGAACGCCGGTCGATTGATCTCCGGTAATCCCTGCCTTGGCAGTTGGGTGACGTATGGGCTTGGCAGTGAAAATCAAAACTTGCCCGGTTTCGTCGTCATGCTCGATAACTCCGGCGGACCGATCAGCGGGCCCAAGAACTGGAGCAGTGGCTATATGCCTGCGGCGTATCAAGGTGTTACGCTTCGCGCGAGCGGCACGCCGATCTTCGATCTCAAACCGCCAAAGGGCATTTCCCGTGAACAGCAACGGGTTCTGCTCGATCGACTCAAGGAATTGAATCAGGAGCATCTCGCAACTCGTGAAGATAACTCGGAATTGGCGGCACGTATTGCGAGCTATGAACTGGCGTTCAAGATGCAGCAACACGCTCCCGAGGCGGTTGATTACTCGAAAGAGACAAAGGAAACACTCGATCTCTACGGCATCGATGGCACGCGGACCGAAGACTTCGGCCGGAAATGCCTTCTGGCTCGTCGACTTGTTGAGCGGGGTGTACGGTTCATTCAGGTCTATAGCGGTGGCGCACATAATGATCAGAACTGGGATGCCCACACCGACATCAAACTCAATCATGATAAGCATGCCGGTAACATCGACAAACCGGTCGCCGCTTTGCTGAAAGACCTCAAACGTCGCGGGTTGCTCGATTCGACCATAGTCATCTGGGGGGGCGAGTTCGGCCGTCAACCGACAGCCGAATACGCGTCAGGCACCGGGCGGGATCATAACAGTTACGGTTTCACGATGTGGATGGCAGGTGGCGGAATCAAGGGCGGAGTCTCGATCGGACAGACGGACGACTTCGGAAACCACGCTGTCGAAAACCGCTTCCACGTCAAAAACCTGCATGCGACGGTTCTTCAACAAATGGGACTTGATCCCAATAAGCTCAGCTACTTTTATGGCGGGTTGGATCAGAAACTGGTCGGCGTGGAAGGTGCTGAACCCATCAAACAGATCATCGCCTGAGATCGTGACGCCGTAACGATTCAGCCGTGGCTTGCGCCCGGCTGATTTCGTTTTCCAAGGTTTTCAAAATCTCAGTGCGAGCTTTTCCCCTCCAAACTCCGGCTTCGATCGGTTCTCCAACGTGAACGGCCACGCTCTTGCTATTCAGTGGCATTAATAACGGTGAAAGACCCGGCAGCGACCGTGTGCGCGGCCAAAGATCAAACGCACCCGCAATTCCGATCGGGATAATGGGCACGTTCGTTTTTTCAATGAGCAGCGCAACCCCGGCTTTGAAATCCGACCTGTGTCCCGTATAGGTGCGCTCGCCTTCGGGAAACATCAGGACTGCCCGATCCTGAGTCAGGCAGTCCAGCACGGTACGGATTCCGTCACGGGGGCTTTCACGATTGATTGGCACAGCGCCATAACTTCGAATGAGCCAATCGAACCAACCGCCACGGAAGAGCGAACTGCGGGCCAGGAATGTCAGTGGACGTCCGGCAGCGAGTGAAACAAGTATCGGGTCGAGAAAACACTGGTGGTTCGACAGCAGAAGCGCCGGCCCGCTCTTGGGGACGTTTTCACGACCCGAAGCACGATAACTCCAGCCCAGTGTCAGAGACCAGAAGACGGTCCAGTAATGGGCGTTGTAGATGAGTTGTCCACCCCAGCCTTCAAACGGCCTTGCTGCACCACGTTCCACAATTGGTCCACCACTTCGTCGAGAGTTAAATGTGATGTATCAATCGCAATGGCATCGTCCGCCTTCCTGAGCGGATCGAGGACCCGCTTTGAATCCTGGTCATCACGATCACGAATCTGCTTCAGCAACGAGTCCCGATCTGTCACTTCTCCATTTGATTGGAGTTGTGCAAGTCGGCGTTCCATTCGCACTTCGGGGCTGGCTGAGAGAAAGAACTTGAACTCCGCATTCGGGAAGACACTCGTTCCCTGATCTCGTCCTTCACAGACATAGTCTTCCTGTGAAGCAACTCGGCGCTGCTCGCGTTTAAGACAGTCACGTACTTCGGCAAACGTCGCCACACGACTCGCCGCAGGCCCCATCTCCGCGGTGAAGAGGAGATCGGTCACTTCCTCTCCATTCATCCGAACCTGACTCGCGTTCATTTCAATCGTCAATGACTCAAGATGCCGAGTAATTGCTTCGACATCTCGCGACTCATGCCAAATATCGATCCCATGGCGCAGAAGCAAAAGTCCGACTGCCCGATACATGGCACCGGTGTTGAGTATCCGGAAACCGAGTCTCTCCGCCAGGCGTTTCGCAACCGCGGATTTCCCCGATCCTGCCGATCCATCAATTGTTATGATCATTTCGTAACGCACTAACAGTAAGAATCCTGTTCTACGTTTTATCGGTACTCAACGATTTTTTCTGGTGCTCGATTACCGTTTCGCTGTAAAATCGAGCCATTTCACTAAAATTCTTTCGCGAGGATCTGATCATGCCTCTCCAGCTACGATTCAGTTCATTGCTTATTTTGCTTTTATCGACCAGCGACCTCACCGCTCAGGGTGCATTACCGCTTGAAACAAAAACAAAAATCATGAAGGCAACCGCCTTCATTCAGGGTAAGCGTGGCCACGGATCGGGGTTCGTGGTGAAACCGGGCGTCTTCGCCACCAATGCCCACGTTGTCAAAGATGAACTCATCACGGATGTCCGTGCCCGATTCATCGACTCGGAGGGGAATGAAAAGAAATTTTCACTCAGACTGTTGTACATCGATAAAGCTCGAGATCTCGCATTCCTGTGGGCGAAGGAATTGCCCGGTCACTATGAACCGCTGCCAATCGCCAGCAAGGTTGATTCTGGAAATCGCTCCAATGTCTTCGTGATTGGAAATCCGGCGCAGGCTGAAGCGGGGATCTCACTCATCAATTCCATAGGCGTTGGAAATTTTGGTAGTGAAATGGTCATGCGTGAAGGCAAACCGTTCTATCAACTCACGGTTCCACCGGCTAAAGATGCGATCCGTGTCGGACCCGGGAATTCCGGTGGCCCGATCGTCAATCAGAAGGGCGAGGTGGTCGGAGTGCTCACGGCCGGAATGATCGACGCTCGAACACGAAAACCCACGGAGAAGATGTTCGCAATTCCCGCTTCGTCGCTCCGATCGGCCATCGATGCAATTGGTCCGCCATCAGAATCGGAACAGGAATCGGCCGGGGCAATCGAACGGCATGCGACCGATCTGACCGTTCGCAGTGTTTACGCAAATGTTCTGATCGCGGAAACCGTTCTCAAAGGGCGCAAATCGATCTGGGAAAACGCGTTTACACCCAGTTTGTTTTTCACTTATGTCAATGGCGATCCGGTGTCGGAAGATAAGGGTTTGATTGAACTCTTCCAGAAGTGCGATAAAGCCATCAGGGAACAAACGCGACTCACCGCCCGTGCGGCGCTGGAGGGAAATCAATTACCCAAAATTCAGAAACAGCATCTCCGGAACATGATGAGCCGACTGGAATCGATTCGATTAACTGTCACCGGTCGCAAAGCAAGTCCGTCTCAGGTAAAAAAATGCGAGGAAATGATCCTGGAGTGTGATAAGGCTTTTGAAAAAATTGCGAGTGATACGGGTTGGACGAAGAAAGATGTCCTGGAACTTGAATTGTCGATTTTGCTGGATGCCGGCGTCAAACTCGTTCAGTCAGATGACAATCGTTGAAAAAACCGGGCCCAGGAATCGTGTTCTTGGGCCCGATGCGGGTACTGACTTAATTGACCTTCAGCAGCACTTCTTCCGATTCCTTGATCGTTCTGCTGATTTCCTGTCCTCCGCCAGTCAAAAGTTGATAGGTGAATGCTCCTGGGGCCAGGGACAGCGTTCTTGTCTCGTTGGGTGAAAGGCGATAGGCCACACCGTTGACGAGGATATCGACATCGGTCGCATAGAGATTCAAAAGCTTTACGGTTCCGGATTTCACCAGACGATTCGCTCCCGGATTGGCGAGAGGAGAGGAGAGAGACGTACGCGTGGAATCCAACTTCCGATCGAGTTGTTCAACCTGATTGGAAAGAGCCTTCAGTTTGTTTTCCAAGGTTGTCATCCGCTTGAGGAGTCCATCGCCCTGATCGGTTCCTTCAAGCGTTTCCAACGTCTGCTTTTTGGCGGTTTTGAGTTGTTCGACATCCGATTTGAGGGCCTGTAATTCTTTCGTTTTCAGTGCATCAATTTTTTCACTCAATTCGGCAATCTCTTTGGTTTTCAATTCCGTTAGCTGTTTTTTCAACTCCGTGAGCAGCGTGTTGGTTGTGTCCAGATCCTTCTTTGTAATCGCCTCAGAGCCGGCCATCGGTGGTTCGGCATCCGCATAAATACTTCCGGCAACGAATCCCGTCCCGAGTAATGCCGCAAGCATGGTCCGACGAACTGAGAATGTCATGATGGTGTCTCCAGTTGGCAACGTCACAGGTGGTTGTTGAATCATTGCCGGGGCGGGCATTTTCTCAACAGGCGGCAACGATCCCGACGCTTTGATGTTATGACGAGGTGAGTCCGGCTGCAAGCGTAATTCTGATTGCGGAAGCTGTGGGGGAATGGGAAGCGGTAGCAATTGTATTGGTTTTAGAATCTCCTTCAACTCATCAACGGTTCTTGACTGTGCCATTGGCAGATGATCAGACTTTTCATTCGTGATCGGAGCGGAGTATTGAACGTTTTGCACGGGATGCTGGAGTGCGACAGTTCTGGCTGAGGGAAGCACGATCAGCGGAACTGGGTCCAGCCGATATTGCCCGTAAGCGGGTTTGAAACAGGTCATGAATCCACAAAGCGACAAAAGCAGGGAAAACGTGACCTGTCGAGACAAGCCGCTCAAGTAACGATCCATTGCAATTCCCCACAAATGGCACAAGGCTCGACTGATTGTCAGTCGAGCCTCATGAGTTGGGTTATCTCGGGTCCGTCATCATGTTTCTTCAAACTGTGCAATGCGATTAATCGGCGCATTCACTTGTTCATCGGATTCTTCGACGGCGAATTCCATGAGAAATGCATCTTCTCGACTGTCTTCGTAATAATTTCGCAACACTCGTACCGCTTTGAAATCCTGAGTCCGGAAGAACAACTGCGCTTCCAGGTTCCGCTCGCGAATGGCCAGCGTGATTTTGGAGCGGCGATGGGTCGTGAGCTTCCCGATCAGTTTTTTGACCATCATCTGACCGATCCCCATCCGTCGATGCTGAGGCGACACGGCGAAATTCAGCACATGAAGTTTTCCTTTGTGGAGTTCATAGATCATGAACCCGACAATCCGATCATTCAACTCGGCGACCATGCCGATGCAGTTTCGTTGCCGGAGACATCGCAGGAAATCCTCTTCCGTCCAGGCATACTCGAAACTGGCGACCTCCATATTGAGAACATCGGCCATGTCGCGTCGGATCATCCAACGGATATGAAGCTTACCGGTTCCCTTGGTCGTTGCACGTCCTGTGCTCATAAACAGACACCTCCCCCTGTTGCCGGATGATGCCCGGCGGCCGTCTGTTCCGAAACTTTGTCCACACCACCGCATGGGTCGGTTTCCCCAAACCGAACCATGTGACTTCAACAGTTCGTCTAATTCTTGACAAACCGTGTACTTTCTTCCTTGCTGATGGGCGTGCGAATCTGATCGCAGACAACCTGCACGCGGAACCGCTGGTCGCCTGAAACCGCGCCCTTCACCTTGACCTTGAACACAACGACCTGCTTCGTCGCCAGTGTTGCCAGAGTGTCGAATGTCACCTGCTGACCCTGACCTCGAGCTTGCGTGGGGCCGTTCGCCCCCGTCGCCGTGGTCCCGTCGGCGAGTGTTGCCATAATTTGAACATTTGTACAAGGAGCCGTTCCCTGATTTTCAACTTTGATTTCGTAGATCGCCTCTTTGCCGACTTCGATCGGATCTTCGAGATCGCGGACCTCGAATCGAAGTGCCGGCACGCCCTCCGCCTTGACCACGCTCTCCGCCTTCGCCTCCAGTGATCGCCCCAATCGCGCGCTGGCAGGCTTTACGCCGTCTTCAACATCGTCGCCCGATCCCGCGATCGCCTGGACCTTGATGCTCCCGTCAACCATTTCCGTCGCACGCAATTTGAGCTTCAGTTCTTTCTGGGTTGAAGCGCCAAGCGACGAAAGCTTCCACACAATCAACCGGGTACCTGACTGAACCGATCCGGAATCGCTGGCGGAAATGAACTCGAATCCCTCCGGAACGGACGCCATCACTACGATCGGATCGGTCGCGGCGGTGCCGGGATTCTTGAGTTCGATTTTGAATTCCGGCTCTGCCCGCACCAGACATTTCGCTGGACCATCCACCTGAACAGAGAGCATCGGCTCGACAATCATGACTTGGGATTTGGCCACTTCTGCCGGATTGCCATCCGCAATCACCGATAACGTCAGTGCTTGTGCGCCCGATTTCGTCGCCAGCGTACGAAGGGTCAGTGTGCGGGATTCTCCAGATGGAAGATTCGCCAGTTCCGTCTCGATCACCGTTCCCTGGGTGTGATTCAATCCTTCGGTCAGATTCGCCTGTATCGTCATCTTGCTGGCGGGTCCGGTCCCCGTATTGGTCACGCGGATGGTAAACGCGATCTCGTCACCGACTCGCGCCGTCTCAACCGTCGAGAGAACCAGATTGATTTTCGGACGTGTGACTTTGACCTTTGACTCACTCCCGGTCGAGAAACTGACAACCGCGCGACTTCGAATTTCCCCTTCATCGGTCGGGCGCACGGTCATCTTGATCCGCTTTTCCGCACCGGCATCCAATGTCCCCAAGGACCACACTTGTCTGCCGTTCACAGTCTCCGATACGGGATCGCTGGAAACGAACACCGATTTGGCTGGTGGTTCGTCCTCGAGCCGGACATTGGCAACGGTGGTCGCACCCGTATTCCGCACGACCAATTCGTAGGTGAATGGCTGGTTGATGCTTACCGATTCGGGAGCGATGGTTTCGAGAACCACGGACGGCGCACTTTTGGAACCCATATTCGCAAACGGAAACCGGCTGACGGAAGCGGGCATTCGGGAATTCGCCAACTCGGGCCCGATGGGTGCCGGAGAGTGCTCAAATGCTGGTGGAGCCAGTCGAGTACTCAAGGGCTGATTCGGTGGTACCGGTTTGAGAATCGATGGAGTAGTCGGCGCGGGCTTCTGAATTTCTGGAGTCGTTGGCGGTTCAGGAATCGAACTTTCAACAGTGATTTCAGGAGCTTTAAGCGGTTGACCGATGAAAGTCGGCGCCGGGATCGGGACAGTGCGCGGTGCTGGCGCGCTGACCGGTGAATTCCCGGTTTCCGTGATCGCGGTGCCAAGCGGACGCGGTGGCGTCACCATCGGCGGATTGACGATGGGCAGAGCCATGGACGGTGGAGTGATCACGGGTGGTGTCGAAGCGATCGCGATTGGTGCCGGACGAACGGGCTCATTCGCCGAGGCCGGCCGGATGAATGATCCCGCTCCGGGTTGGGACTGAACATTCGGACCGACAACCACAGGCGAGGTCAACTTGTTGGGAACCGTTGAGTTGCCGATCGGCTGCCCGTTGACCGTACGAACTTCCATGCTGGTATGCGGAATTCCGCCAGCGGGAATCAGACCCGGCTGCGAGGGCGAAATCTTGGGCGGATAATATCCGAACGGAGGCGGTTCCTGTGCGGACAACCAACTCGGGATTGTCGTCCAGGAGAATGCCCCCAAGGCCGCAACAGTCGGAAGAGTCATCCAGGCTTTTCGTCTGCGCACGATTTCCCCCTCCGACCGAGAATCCACAGCAGCACTCCCGTTCGCCCCCGCGAACAAGGAGACCGCTCAGAGAATCCGACACTTATCCCTTAACGGGGGCCGGATATTTCACCGCATTCTTGACCATCTTCGATGTAATCGCGTCCGACAGGTCTATGCCCGTATGCGAACTCAGAAGCAACACTATGTTCGCAATGTCCGCCAGTTCATCCGCCAGCGCCTCGCGCCGCACCGGATCACCCGCCACTTCCACCGATTCCTCGGGAGTCAGCCAGCGGACCAGTTCACACAACTCTCCGACCTCACTGGCCAGTGCCAGGACAAGGTTCTTGGGTGTATGAAACGGCTCCCAATCACGATCCGAAGCGAACAGCCTGATGCCCGCTTTGAGCGAATCGACCGTAGTGGTCTGATCAGCCATATCGGCTCTCGTCCCCCAGCGCACGACTCTCAGGCGGAAGGCGGGGTTATAACTTGCTTTGCGATTGTGTCAATCGGAGCTTGAACGAAATGGGCTTAGGATGGGAAAAACATGGCGAAACACCATCGCTCACTCTGAAGAACGGCTTGAGTGAGCGATGGCGTTCCGATCGTTTCAATTAAACGAGAAGAGAAGTGAGCAATGCGGAGGTTGCTTTCCGCAATCGAAGCTGAGGTTTCATTTGAGAACACGTTTGCTCGTAGTAGTGATCTCCCGGTCGCTCGTGATAAACCTGATCAAGCAGTGTGGTAACAATCTCACTCAGTCGCCGGGAATTCAAGTGATCAATCGATTCATGAACGGGTTGCAGAAACAACTGCAGCGGGACTTTCGCGCCGGGATCCGGACTGGAGTAATTGGGAGTGATCAATTCCACGCCATCAATCCAGTACG
Organism: Limnoglobus sp.; assembly: GCA_041742055.1. Classification (GTDB taxonomy): domain Bacteria; phylum Planctomycetota; class Planctomycetia; order Gemmatales; family Gemmataceae; genus Limnoglobus. The sequence continues at coordinate 75,860 of JBGSJI010000077.1, forward strand.
CCCCTGCCCGATCGAACGTTTTCACCCGCGCCGTCCAGAGATCGTGGAACTCGGCTGGTTCATCCGGAGTCGGGCGATAACTTTCCCAGATGATGAACGGCAATGTTTCACCCGCCAGGAATGCATCGAGCAGGAATGTCTGATGAATGGAATCCAGCAATCGCGATGCGATCCCGTTCCGACGGGCCGCGGCAGCGACGCTCAGATAACAGAGGTACCCTCCGAAGCCCGATATGTGCGCCCCGTAGGCCAGCCCCATCAGTGTGGACGGATGATCACGCACCGGTCCTTCGCTAGCGAGGATCAGATGTTTCGCCCATGACGATGCCCTGCGTGAATTCCGTTCGGAGACCGCCCGCGCGATCCAACTCCAGTCGATTCGTTCATCCTGATCGATCGTTTCTTCGTACAATTTTCGAGCTTTTTCCAGAATCGGTGCGTCAGCCGACGTCGGCTCCCAGCACCTGATGTTCGTGTGAATCATCGAAGCACCAACTGATGTTCAGTGATTGAGCAAGGAGATCATTTCGGATATGATCGCGTCCCAGTGGGGACAGCCATTCTACCCACAGGGTTCTCGAATTCGTTGAGTTCCGGAAGCCGAATGAGCCTTAACTTCATGAGAAGCAGGGTCATAAACTTGCTTCAGGGGATGGTCCATCAAGGGGTTACGATGCAGCCCGAACGAGATCACGCGTACACTTACGAATTTCCGCGTCCGGCCTTGACCGTTGACGTGGTGGTCGTGACCCGGGGCGAACAACCAAAAGTTCTCCTGATCAAGCGTGCCAAAGATCCGTTTGCACGTTGTTGGGCGATTCCGGGTGGATTCGTTGATGAAAATGAACGATTGATCGATGCAGCAAAGAGAGAATTGTTTGAAGAAACCGGTGCTCGTTTGATCGAACTGGAGCAACTCTACACCGCCGGCGATCCCGGACGCGATCCCCGAGGTTGGACCGTCAGCGTCGTCTTCCTCGCGCGGGTCGATCCGGACACCATCACCATCCAGGCCGGCGATGATGCACGGGATGCCAAATGGTTCCCCCTCCACCGCTTACCCAAAATGGCATTCGACCATGCCATGATTCTGGAACGGGCGCAGATCCGCCTCCGCGACCGTACGCCCTGACACGCGACCGACACAAAAAAACGCTTCACGAGAGGTGAAGCGTTCTTGGACTTCATGATTTCTGATCGATCAGGAGGTGATGTCGTCGATCAGCTTTTGCAGCACTTCGTGAGTGAGCGCGAACGAGACCTGTTCGCGGGGGAATTTCGAGCCCCGCTCAAATTGATAGCGACGAAGCACCGCCTTTGACGTGCCCTTCAATCGCAATTCATAGTAACTCAGGTGATTCTGTTTCTGACTGGGCACATCGCTGCGCAGCAGAGCTTCGTCCTGTGTGGAATCGTATTCGAGAAACGCGAATCGCTCGAGTAAGCCCGATGCACGGGCAGCAATCGATTCCGCCCACGCTTGGGTTGTCAGTTCGTCGGGACGATCTCCGGTTCGCTCCAGATTCAACTCGCGAATGATCGAGCCGACGATATCACGATGCTCGAGATCGATCTGTGCGTTCCAGCCCGATTCCGGAAATTCCGCAGTGAACGGACTGGCTCCCGTTAACGGGCCGCTAATGAGATTTTGAATGAGTTTTTCCCCGATGTTCATCGCTTCCTCCCAGAATTTGTTGGGTATGCTCAGCACCGTCGTAACTCAACAGTGCCGGTTTGTCATCAGCAATCGTTTCAAGATGGACTGGGCGGCCCCAAATGTACTGAATGTTGGCGAGGACATCTCTGGCCTCGGGTATTTTCAATTCCACCCCATTATACTCGTGCTTGAGGAGCAGTTCTCCGCGGTTTGCGTGATTCCCGTTGAGAACGTAGATCCAGGGTTTGCCGAAATTCGTGAGGCTGAAGAGTAATCGCTGTTTGACCTGATCGAACTCCCGGCTCTCCACCACGTAATTCTTCGTCTGATTCTGGTAGTTAAACGAGAACAATTTGTTTTCGACGCAGAACTCCGGAGTCAGAAACGTATCGATGAACGTGATGTCGTTATGGATTTTCCTGACCTCGAAGATTTTCTGACGGCCCAAACCGGCATTCGTATTCCATTTCCGTTTTTTCTCAAGATCGTCGCAGTTCTCCCACTCCAGGCCGAACTGACCCATGTTCCAGCGCCGTTCGATATCGCGCAGAAGTTCGATGCCGAGTTTGTAGGGATTCAGTCGCTTGCCGCTGGTCGCCATTGTTCCCGAGTGATGATCGGCGTAATCGATCACCTCGGATGGCTGAAGTACTTTTTGCGTCATGATGGTGCTATGCCAGAACGAAGCCCAGCCTTCGTTTAGAATCTTGGTCTGTGCCTGCGGATAGAAGTAGTAGGCCTCATCGCGAATGATGGAGAGAACATCCCGTTGCCAGTTTTTCAGTGGTGCGTGTTCGATCAGGAACAGCAGCACGTCCTTTTCCGGTCGTTCCGGAAAGTGCGATGGCATTTGCTGTGTTTTCGATTTCCGGTGTTCGTCCTCCGCCGCCCGCATCTGATCGGGCGGATTCATGAAGTCCGTCAGATACTCTTTGGTCTTGAAGCGGACCGGACGATCGTCTTCGTGAGTTTCGTCGGCCGTTGGATCCGACGCCACCGCATGCGGATCGTCTCTGCGCTTGATCGCCATGGAGTGGATGTCGATCAGATCGTCAATCGACATGCATTTATCGAGAAACCCTTCAACCTCATCTTCTCCATATCGTTCGGCGTAGCGACGGAGTCGATTGCCGTGGTTGGCGATCTCGTCCATCATTTTTCGCGTCGTGTGACTGAAGTAGGCGTTGTTCTTGAAGAAATCGCAATGCCCGTAAACATGCGCCATGACCAACTTCTGATCGACGACATGATTGCAGCGCATGAGATAGGCGTAGCAGGGATCGTTGTTGATCACCATTTCGTAGATTTTGGACAGCCCATACGAGTAGCTTTTGCTGAGCTCTTCGTACTGCATGCCGAACGACCAGTGCGGATAGCGCGTGGGAAACCCGCCATATGCGGCGATCTCGTTGAGGTCATCCGCATCGACGACTTCGAAAATCGTCTCGTAGAAATCGAGGCCGTACTCGCGGGCATAGCCTTCGATCTCATCTTTGAGGATTCGCAGGTGTTGCGGTAGATTCGTGTTGTAAAAGCCGAGTTGCGTCATGATCGTTACTTCCTGTTGATGAACAGCATCACAATGTTGATGGCGAGTCCACCGATAATCGCGCCGGTAATGGCCCAACGCCTCGCATCCCACTTTTCGACTTGGGCGATGTGATTTGCAAGCCGCTCTTCAATCTTTCCAATGTGGACCCGTAGTGATGAGATTTCTCGATCCGCTTGCTTGAGCGTGGCATCCATCGCATCAAATTGCTTCTGTAACAAAGCAATAATCGCTTCCTGAGTTTTGACGAGTGGCTCAAGTTCGTTTGCTTTCATTGTTCTTTCCTCACCATCTCATATGGAGGAAAGACAATCGATTGCAATTCGTGATATCGAATACGAAGGAAATCGGTCAAAAACCTGAGCATTGCAATATGACGATCTCTGCCTTTCAATTCTTCCAATGTGAAATCATGACCCATCCCAACCCCGAGAGTCGTATCTCGAATCTCGGCATGGATGCAAGGTAAATTCTTATCCTTGTTTTTTTTTGCACTCCAAACAACCGACGACGGATAGGTATCTCCCGCTTCATGATCCAAGTAATCGGCAGCCGTTTCCGCGAAGGCACGCAACTCTGGATATGAGTCAAGGGAAGAATCAAATTCATGCTTGATTTTTTCGGTTTTCCAGACCGTCGATTGTGTCACCATTTCACTCATCTCCCCGTTTTCAGAAACTCTTTGATGCTGGTTAAGATCGCCTCGCGGTCCGGGATCTTCGTTGCCACTACGTTTTCGTGCTCGTCGAGCAGCTCGATGAAGTGCTCGTAAAACTCGCCGCTGCCGTAAGGCGATTCCACCTGCCCGTATCCGAAGAGATTCAGCTTCGGCAGCAGGTGATCTTTCAGAATCTTCAGACATTTGGTGTTATCGTCGCCCCAGTTGTCGCCATCGCTGAAGTGGAACGCATAGACATTCCACTCCGACGTCGGGTAGCGACTGTCGATGATTTTGTTGGCGAGGTCGTACGCGGTACTGATCTTCGTCCCGCCGCTCTCGCGCGTGTGAAAAAAGGTATGCTCGTCCACTTCCTGAGCGGTTGCATCGTGAATGATGTAGACAGTCTCGACTCCCTGATAGTGCCGCTTGATCCAGGTATCGATCCAGAACGATTCGATGCGGATGATCTCCTTCTGCTCGTCCATCATGCTGCCCGAGACATCCATCATGTACACGACACACGCCACCGCATCCGGCTTCTGCACTTCCTTCCAGCTGCGATATTGTTTGTCTTCGCGAATGGGAACCACGAGCGGATCGACGGGGTTGTACGACCCGGTGGAAATCTGGCGTTTGAGGGCCCGTTTGTAGGTCCGCTTGAAATGCCGCAAGCTTTCCGGCCCCACATTCCGAATCGACGAATACTTGTCCTTTTCGGTGACGACGTTCTTTTTCCCCTTGGGTTCGATCCGCGGCAGCGCCAGCTCTTCCCCCATGATGTCCGCCAGTTCCTCGAGCGTCAGATCCACTTCGAGTATGTGACCGCCCGGCTGATCCCCCGCCTGCGGATCGCCATCTTCTGACGGCTGCGTGAGCGGTTGACCCGGTTGCCCTTCGCCGACGCCGACTCCGCCCGAGCCTTTGTTCCCGTAGCGGAACTGCGGTGTGTTGATTGACGGCATCGGAATGGAAACGAGGTCGTTCCCTTTCTTGCCGATCATTTCTCCACGGCTGATGTACTTGGAAAGGTTGGATTTCACCTTGCCGCGTACGATCTTGCGAAACCGCTGGAGATCCTGTTCGATTTTTTGTCCCACGTCGAAGCCTCGTGCGTTCGATGTTCTTTATTCAATTCTACCCGTCTTGTTGCAACTGATGGGGATGATTCACGAAGTGCAACGATCCTACTGTCAGGGAAACTCAAAAGTCCAGTCCGTATTGACGTATTTTGACGTCGCCAGCGCCTGCGATTCGCGCAGCTGTTCTTGTGAAAGCGACGAAATCGTTCCGCCATAACGCGTCTGAAACGCCCGCTTCAACGACTCCACAATCGCTTCGCGCGATCGCTGTGTTTGCACCGCGAGCGGATTGACCACCTTGGCCGCGGAGCGCACGGTCTCTGCTCGCACCGGATCGCGACCGGTCCGCAGTACCCGCGTCATCTCCGCCATCTCCAACCGGTACGCCAGCGTCGTGTGATGCAAAATGATCCCCCGCCGCCGCGCTTGCGCTGCGCCACCCGCCTTCCCGTTCCCACTGCCCAAATCGTTCACGGGAACATGATGGATATCCAAACCGAGTTCCCGAAGGCACGCCACCACCCACGCATCGCACACCTCATAACTCTGCCGAATCGAAAGACCCGAAAGCGTTTCCTCAGGGACGATCAGCGAATACGTGATCGCACCCTCGGGCCGAACAAACATCGTCCCTCCGCCCGACATCCGACGCACCACGCTCATCCCACACGCCTCCGCCTCGCTCACTTCGATCTCATTCGCGATCGACTGGCAACGCCCCACAATCACCGCCGGTTCCGCCCATCCCCAAAAACGCAAACTCGGCGAACCATCATTCGACAACACCTCATCAAGTGCGACATTCAGCGCGGCAGACAACGGTTGCTCATCATAGATCGTGAAGGAAAGATTCCGCCAACAAGCCGTTAACTCGCTTACGGTCTCAGCAGTGAACTGCCCGATGCGCTTTTGAACTGGCACATCCCGCAGCGCAGCGCGAACCGCCGCCGCGATCTCCCACGCGTCGATCCCCTCGATCGTCACGCCATACGGGATCGCTGCGCGAATCCGCGCCGCCCACGCCTCGCTCGTGCTATCGATCGGCGCCGTTCTCAAAACCTGTTCAATCGCGGTCCGGATCTCCCCTTCCCGATTCGCAGGCTGAAACGCCAACTCCCCCAACAATTTCGCCTGAACCACCACGCCCTGTTCAACATGCAATTGAACTTCAATGTTCCTACCGCTTTCAGATTCGGAATGTCCCTTGAGCACCGGCGATCCCCAAAAACCGTGGCAATTCCTCACGCTATCAATCAATTCGAACTACGGACATTTTCAATCGCACGTCCCACCGATACTCTCTCTCCATGCTTCATCCTGAACCGGAATCCGTACTGACCGTCTCGCAACTCACCACGCAGATCAAGGATTTGCTGGAATCTCGGTTCACGAACGTCTGGATCAGCGGCGAAATCTCGAACTTCACAAAAGCCTCGTCCGGTCACATGTACCTGACATTGAAAGACGCCCAATCGCAAATCAAGTGCGCGTTCTTCCGCGGAATGAACCTGCGTCTGCGCTTCCAACCACACGACGGCCTCGAAGTTCTCGCACGCGGTCAGGTCAGCCTTTACCCTGCGCGAGGCGATTGCCAGTTCTACATTCAGGAGATGCAACCGAAGGGCGTGGGCGCCGCCGAACTCGCGCTGCGCCAACTCAAAGAAAAACTGCTCGCCCAAGGCTACTTCGATCCCAAGCGCAAGCGCCCCCTGCCCCGCTTTCCCCGCCGTGTCGCCCTCGTCGCCTCCCCCACCGGGGCCGCCATCCGCGACATGCTCGAACTCCTCGCCCAACGCTGGCCACAGACCGAAGTCATCGTCCGGCCCGCACGCGTGCAAGGCGACGGCGCCGCCCAGGACATCGCATCCGCCATCGAACTCCTCAACAGCATGCACAAACAAAAACTCCTGACGCTCGACGCCATCGTCCTCGGCCGCGGCGGAGGTAGCATCGAAGATCTCTGGGCGTTCAACGAAGAGCTCGTCGCGAAAGCGATTTTTCAATCGACTGTCCCGATCGTCTCCGCCGTCGGGCACGAAGTGGATGTCACGATCGCGGACCTCGTTGCCGATCGCAGGGCCGAAACGCCCTCCGCCGCCATCATGGCGCTCGTCCCCGATCGAACCGAACAACTCATGCTCCTCCAGGATCATCGCTCACGCATGGACGGCGCACTCCGCGACCGCCTCGCGTTCCTGAAATCGCGCCTCGATCAGCTGGCCACCCGCCCCGCCCTCCGACGTCCTCTGGATCGTGTTCGCGAAGCCGAACAACGCCTCGACGACTTGAGCACCCGTATCCAGAAAGCCATCAAACTTCGAATCGAACGGCAAAGCCAAAAAGTTGCGTCACTCGCCGAGCAACTCGATTCGCTTAGCCCGCTCAACGTCCTCAAACGCGGATACAGTCTCACATTGCACGACGGCCACGTCGTCCGCGACGCATCAATACTGACTACTGGTGATTTGATCACCACAAAACTGGCGGCTGGCGAGATCGTCAGTCAGATTCAAACGATTCAGAAAAAGTGAAGGAAACGGAAATGGCCGAACCGATGCGCTTTGAACAGGCACTCGCGGAACTCGAACGCGTGCTCCGCGAACTCGAAGACGGCACGACCACGCTCGACGAAGCGCTCGAACGCTACGAACGCGGCGTGAGCCTGCTGCGCATCTGTTACGGCCAACTCAAATCGGCCGAACAGAAGATCCTGCAACTCTCAGGCGTCGGCGAAGACGGCAAACCAAATCTGCAACCGTTCGAACACGTCGCAAGTGTCGGGCGAAGAAAATCCGCCACGGATTGACCTCACCCCGTAAGAATCAAAGGGGACTGCCACCTTTTTTATTGGCAGTTTTTTTTCGGCGAGCGGTCTTGGGGCGCTCGTCGCGGTTCGGTGCCTGCGGCTACCCGAAGTCGTACTCGCACGCTACCGGGTCGGTGCGGGCGAACGCTGCAAGGATACCCGAACACCTGTCGGTCAGGTACACGCCGTCCGGTTGCTCGGCGGCCCAGCCCCGCAGTCCCTCGACCTCGGCGACGATCCGCTCAATTAACTCCGGTGGCACGACGGTCAGCGCCCCGCCGGCGAAAAGCGGGACCAACTCCAGCCCGAGCCGCTCGCACGCCGGCAACCAGACCCGGCGGAACGTCTCGCTGCTGGCGACCGGGACCACTTCGTACTCGCCCGAGTCGCGGTGGCGGATGCCCATCTCGACGGACATTGGTCAGGGAAGCCCTCCGCCGCCGAACAATGTGCTCAGCGGCGGCGGGGGGCCGGTGAGCTGGAAGTCCCAAAAACGATTCATGCCCCGCCGTCGGCTGCAGCGCCGGGTTCGGCGTCTGTGACCCCCGCCCGCGCCGGCCGCCGGCGGAACTCCATGCTGGTTGCGAACACGAAGCCAGACAGCCCGCAACTGCTGTGAACCTCAAAGCACTTGACCCCGCCCGCCGTAAGCCGGGCCACCAGATCGTCCGGCCCGTCGTACTCCAGCACCGGCCAGGCGTAGTTCTTGGTCGCGGCGAGCAGCGCGGCGTATCGGCCGAGCAACTCGGTGGGGTCCGCCTCCTCCACATCGAACAGGATGTTGGCCGACACGCCAACACCCCGAAACGCCTGCAGCTCGACGTGGCTGGCGACCACGCCGGAGAACACGATGTCGGTGAACTCAGGCGGGTCCGTGGACGGGTAGACGGTGTGAAGGACGATCCGGCACCCCGCATAGTCCACGACTTGGGCGTATACCTCGTTGTCGTGGACGCTCACCACCCGTACACCCTCCGCTCGCCGAACAATGTGCTCAGCGGCCGCCGTAGGAAGCCTGCCGAGCAGCAGAAACAACACATGACACGGCGGTCCGCTGCAGCTACTAGTTCGGCCGGCCTTTAGTGCGTATCGAGGTCCACGGCCGGTTATGCCGCGGCCGTGCCGGCGGGAAGCTCAACGGGGCGAACCAGTCGGAAGTCCTCGCGACCCGACAAACTCGGCACGTCCACCGTCGCGACCCACCACTGACCCCTCTCACACGCCAGAAACCGGTGGCGGAGTCGGGAGTCCAGCCCGTCGGCGGCGAACGGGTGGAAGTCGCAGTGCGAGTCCGCACCGTACCCCCGCCACAACTCGACGGCGAACCGCAGGTCGGGGTACGGCCCCAGCTCCTCCAATCCTGCGTAGCTCCAGCACTCGAACAGGCGGGGCATGCTCGGGTCGTCCACGGCCACGACAGCTGCGACGATGTCCGCGTCCGATTCGGAAGAAGCGCCCCGGAAGTCGATCCGGCGCCCTCCCCCCACAAGCCGCTCCAAGACCGCCGCGAACTGCTCCGCCGTCAATGCCGTCAATGGGAGGGACACGGCCAGCGCGAAATGCTGGTATCCCACAGTCACGCCCTCTGCGGCCGAACTTGGTATTAGCGCGCGTCGGGCGGGGAGCCCGATCGTGCGCGATTCCGCCCCACGATGGGGCAGAAACCCATGGAATCCGCCACTTTCACCTCTGGCCGGCGCATCCTATTACCGTATTCACCACTATGCGCCGCCGCCGACCACCCCGCCGAGCAGTCGGTCGGCTGGGCTTCGCACAGCCGTCACGCCGACGTTCAACACGTGGGTGTAAATCATCGTCGTCGCCACGTCCGCGTGGCCGAGCAACTCCTGCACCGTGCGGATGTCCTGCCCGTCTTCCAGCAGGTGCGTGGCGAACGAGTGCCGCAGGGTGTGGGCGGTGGCGTGCTTGGCGATCCCGGCCGCTCGCACCGCCGCCACAATGCTCCGGTTTACCGCACTCGGGTGGGCGTGGTGCCGTTCGAGGAGTTTTGGTTGTCGGTTCAGTTGGGTTTGAACCGGAGTGGCGATCATGGAACAAGTGTAATCGCGTGGCGGAGGCGTTGTCAAAACCTTTATAGAATTTCGGATCGTGGATTGCGGAATAAGGAATGAAACGGGGTGGTATGGGGGCGATTTTGACCCGTCCCGGACCGATTTCCGCCAACTTTGGGACGGTTTGGGCGCCATTCCGCCAAGTTGAGTGACATTAGCCGAGCGCGGAGGCTGAGAGGGTGGTTGATTTTCACCTCGCTCCCGCGTGCGGGGGGTCTTGACCTCCGAAGTCCGGCTTCGACTTCGGAGGTCGATCGAAGAGTTGGACTTCCGAGGTCGAAGCCGGACCTCGGAAGTCTTTGTTCACGTTCGCTCCCTCACCCGGACCTGCGGTCGTGAGTTTCGTCGAGGCCGGAGACCCGCGACGAGCGCAAGAAAATTGAGAAACGTTCGCCAAGCGCAGACCGGACTTATGCCTTCGCATGAATCAACTTCCGCACGAAAAACGTCGCTCCTTGTGTCGTGTTCATCATTTCAGTAACTGGACAAATTTGACGTAAACCCTTATTGCGCCTAGGCGCTTCCGAAATTTTGGCGTCTTTCCACGGTAGGGTGTGGCAGTGTCGGTGGAAAGACGAGTGAGAGTTTGAATGACGCCGCCAAGCGCAAGAGCGGCACGTGGCGGAGTCCTCAATAGTGAATGGACATTTGTTAAGTGCGCGAGCGAGATTTCCTGAAATGGGTATCAGGAGTCGGCGACGACGGGGTTCTTCAGGGTTCCGATGCCTTCGATTTCCACTTCGCAGACGTCGCCGGCTTTCAGGAGCACCTGCGGTTTGCGCGAAATGCCGACACCCGGAGGCGTACCGGTGAAGATGAGGTCGCCGGGTTCGAGCGTGATGACCTGCGTGATGAAGGAGAGCATGGCGGGTACTCCGAAGATGAATTCCTTGGTGCTGGAATTCTGCATGGTCTGGCCGTTCAATCGGAGCTGGATTTTGAGGTTGTGCGGGTCGATTTTTTCGTCGGCGGTGACGATCCAGGGACCGGTGGGTGCGAAGGTGTCGAAGGTTTTGCCGATGGTCCATTGCTTTTCTTCGCCGCGGAATTGCCAGTCGCGGGCGGAGACGTCGTGCCCGCAGGTGTAACCGCCGACGTATTGGAATGCGGAGGCATCGTTGGGGACGTTTTTGGCGGTTTTGCCGATGACGATGACGAGTTCGGCTTCGTAGTCGATCTTCTCGGCGACTTTGGGCAGCTTGATCGGATCGCCGTGCGCGATGAGCGTGTTGGGGTATTTCGCGAAGATGACGGGTTCGGTGGGAATGGCTTTCCCGCCTTCGATGGCGTGATCGCGATAGTTCAGCCCGACGCAGACGATCTTGCTGGGTTTGGGAATCGGAGGCAGGATTTTGACGGCGTTTGCGGCGAATTTGACGGCATTGGGGTTGGTGGCGGTGGCTGCGACCAACTGCCGCAGCGCGGGCGAAGTGGCGAGAATGGACTTGACGCAGGAGGGTAATCCGGGATCGGTGGCGTTGATATCGATGAATTGATCGCCGGCGGCGAGCGCCGCCCGTGGTCCGTTGGGGGAGAGAATCGTCGATAACCGCATCGGTACATACTCCGAGGAAAGAAGAGATGTTATTCAATGACTCCTCTTGCTCCCGGACCAGTTCTTCTCTATAAATCGGGTGTTGAATTATTCCTCTGTAGCTCAGCGGTAGAGCAGCCGGCTGTTAACCGGCGGGTCGTAGGTTCGAATCCTACCGGAGGAGCTGAAGAAAACCCTAGTAGTTGAAGCGAAAATCGCTTACTCTGGCCTTCGCCAGACGCAACTCCGAAACCCTTGAACTGTGCAACTGGTGCACAGTTGAGCGGAGATGCGAAAGTGAAAAAAAATCCCATCCCTTCTTATTTGAAGCACGGACAAAAGGATCAAGCTCGGGCAGTATGGACTGATCCAACAGGAACACGACGATTCAAGCTCTTGCCGGGCAAGTTCAACTCGAAAGAATCCCGCGAAGCCTACGGGCGATTGGTGGCCGAAATCGCGGCCTCTCCCAGCATCACACCATCCACATTGAGAAGCGGGCAAGATCACGGAATCAGCGTCTCTGAGATGATCCTGGCCTACGTCACGCACGCCGAAACGTACTACCGCGATTCAGACGGCAGCGCCACGAATGAATACCGGAACATCCTGCTCGCACTTCGGACAGTCCGCGAACTCTACGGTGAGACCAGCGCTGCGGACTTTGGTCCGTTGAAGCTCAAGGTGGTACGTCAGAAGATGATCGACTCGGGCATTGTCAGGAGTCAGGTCAACAAGCGTATCGATCGAATAAGGCGGGCGTTCCGGTGGGCCACTTCGGAAGAACTGGTTCCACCATCGGTATACGATTCGCTCAAATCATTGCCGGGCCTGCGAACTGGTCGAACGGAAGCGATCGAAGGCGAACCGGTCAAGCCGGTTGACGATGAGACGATCAACGCCACTTTACCGCACTTGCCAAAACACGTTCGCGTGATGGTGGAACTCATGGCGAACACGGGGATGCGTCCGGGTGAAGTTTGCGGCATGACCTTGAACCAAATCGAACGCGGTTCAGCGATCTGGATATATCGACCAGCTCGACATAAGACATCGCACTTGGGCAAAGGCAGAATGATACCGTTGGGTCCGCGCGGCCGCGAAATCCTCTCCGCGTTTCTTGCCGGTCAAATCCTTGAACCCGACGAACCGATCTTCTCTCCGAAACGAGCTCGTGATGAACGCATGGCGGAACGAAGTGCGAACCGGAAGACCCCACGGTGGGGATCTCATCTCAAGCGGAACGATCGGAAGCGAAAAGCGAAACCCCAGCGCGAACCGGGCACGCACTACAACCCGATGGCGATTGCTCACGCGGTCAAGCGGGCTTGCAAATTGGCAGGCGTTGAACCGTGGAACCCGTACCGGCTCCGCCATTCGTTCGCCTCACGAATCCGTAAGGCTCACGGACTGGAAGCGGCTCAAGTTCTGCTCGGGCATTCGCGTGCGGATGTGACACAAGTCTATGCCGAACGCAACGAATCACTTGCGCTCAAGGTTGCAGCTCAAGTAGGTTGAAATGCAAATTTGTATAATGGACCATGAGACATCGGGAGTCATGACCCGGTGAAGGCTGACGACGATGGTGATGGTGCTCGCGTTCCGTTGTCATCGTCTCGGCCGTCTCGATTCTCAAACGCGAGGCGGTTATGATTGTCGATCTCTTCGACGACCTGGATCGTGATAATCCGTTTTTCGATCTCTGCCAAGCGATCAAACTATTCGCGGGCCAAGTTGGGGAAATCGGCCATTCGCTAATGGAGCGGAAAGACGTCACGGACTGGACGCGGCAGGAACTCCCACCGTTCACCGGTTACAACATCGGGCGGACAGCGACCGAATACCGCGAATCATTCGAAAGGAATCGCGACCGCTTACGATTCGAATTTGGCCGATTCGCAGAACCGGATACCGAACTGGAAAAGCTTTTGTCACATCTCGAATTCGAATCGTTTCCACACGGGTTCGAAAATGCTCAGGACGTTTTCGACGCCGAACGATCGATTGAGAAGGATATGAAACCGGCGAAGCCTATCTGGCGAAAGCTGGCGGTTCGGCTCGATGGACTGATCTTCGGATTCCACCGCGGAGACCACAACAAGGGCGACACGCATACCGTCATCGTGATGGAGAATCAACCGAATGCCGGGCCGAATGTGAAATTCTTCGGCGTCGAGCATCGCGTCGGATTCCCAACGTGGAAGTTACTCCGCAAATTGGCCGATGCTCGCGAGAAGGATAATCGGCTATCGCTCAAAGAACTGCAATCCATTGCCGGAGAGGACGCGCACAAGCTCATTCGTGAGTTCAACAAACTCGGCGACGGCTACCCGCTCATCGACACGCCGAACGGCAAGAAAGGACACGGCTACGCGCTGAACTGAGATAGTGTACAAAGATAGTGGGGTGGATAGTGGGGTGTAAAGTTCCCAACTATCTCCCCCACCACAAACACATCACGCATCATCAGAATGCACATATCTCGATAACTTGAGGTTGTGCAAATGCTCACGTCAGAACAAATTATCAGTCTGTCTCAAGCGGCTCGCCTGCTTCCCGGTGAAAAGGGCGCGTCTCGAAAAAATCCATCAACGCTTTTCCGTTGGGTGACAAAAGGTTGCCGGACCCTCGACGGGCGCACGGTCAGGTTGGAAGCGCTCCGCATCGGCGGGCGATTGTTCACATCTCATGAGGCGCTCGATCGGTTCATCGCAGAACTGAACGCTTCGACCGACCCCGTACCGGCTCCACGATCTCCATCAGAACGGCGGCGGGCATCTGACCGTGCGGCCGCGCAACTCGAAAAGATGGGTGCCTGAAACGGCGACGGCCGCGCCTCATCACAAGCGCGGCCGTCATCACATCACGGATCAACAGAGACATATTAGCATGTCCGACATTTTGAAACAAGCTCTCGAATACGCGGTCAAGGGGTGGCGAGTCCATCCATGTGTGCCGGGTGGAAAGCGGCCGATGCTCCCAGCGTGGCCGACACTGGCGAGTACCGACCCCGACCAGATATGCCGGTGGTGGACCGCGACCCCAGCGGCGAACATCGGGCTTGCAACCGGCATCTCATCCGGTGTGTGGGTACTCGACATTGACGGACCGCAAGGGCTGACGGACCTCGACAAGCTTCAGGATCAGTATGGCAAACTCCCAGCGACTCGTGTCGTGATGACGCCAAGCGGCGGCGGGCATTACTATTTTCGGACGACCGACAAAATCAAAATCCGGAACCGCGCCAAGATCGGCGGCATGTCGATCGATGCGCGGGGCAGCGGCGGCTATGTGGTTGCTCCGCCATCGCGCACATGCTGGACGGACCGAGCTCAACGACATGGCAAGTACACGCTCGCGGCGGATCATCCGATAGCAGACGCTCCGCAATGGTTGCTCGACTGGATCACGACCGACAAACACAAGACGAATGAACCGGCTACGCCGTCCCTGCAACCGAATCCGCCACGATCAGACGACTCAGGTGATGCTTACCGGCGTGCCGTTGCCTACGTCAATGCGATGCCCGAGTCCGTCTCAGGGCAGCGTGGTCATGATGCGGCGTTCGCCGTGGCGAGGGCATGCTATACGGGGTTCGCGCTCACGATCGATGAAACCTATCGCGCGATGGCGGACCATTACAACACGCGGTGCTCTCCGCCATGGAGCGAGCGCGAGTTGCGCCACAAAGCACAATCAGCGGCGGACACGCCAAGCGACCATCCACGGGGCTATCTGCTCCATGCGGATCGACCGGAACGCAACGGGACGCCTACATCATTGCCGGCCAGTGGGGGGGCGGAACCGGCTTTCGACCTGGTCTCACTCGACAAGTTCAAGGCTCGGCCTGTCAAGTGGATGGTACCGGGGCGAATCCCACTGGCGGCTCCTACGCTCTTCGCAGGATATGGTGGCAGCGGCAAGTCCACAATCGCAAGGCATCTTACGGCACGGATCACGACCGGCAGACCTGCCTTCGGCATGGCCTACGATCCCGGACCGGCTGGCGATGTGCTCATCGTCGCGGCCGAAGACGATTACGAGACATCTGTCGTACCGCATTTACTGGCAGAGGGGGCGGACCTCTCGCGAATTCATCAAGTGTTTTGGTTGCACCTCGAAAAATCGCGGCGGACTCGCGTACATCTCCGGCCTGAGCACCTGGCGGACTTGAGGGGCTATCTCAAGGCTCGCGACACGATCCCGCGATTGCTCATCATCGACCCGATCGCATCATTCGCCGGGCGAGGGGGAATCAACGAAGCAAAGGCAGCAGAGGTGCGGGCGGTCCTCGACCCTCTCTCCGATCTTGCGATTGAGACCGGCATGGCGGTCATCGTCGTAGCTCACCTGAACAAATCAGCAGTAAACGGGCCGGCGTCAAATCGGATCGCAGGATCAAGGGCATATGTCGATGCAGTCCGACTCGCCTATTGCGTTGATGCTGACCCGAACGATCCCGACCAGCGGCTCATCATGCCGGTTAAAGCAAACGTCTTCGGAGTCTGCAAACAGGCTGCTCCGTTCAAATTGCAACGCATCACAGACGACGCTATCCGAGATCTGCGAACGCATCCGGCTGTTACCGATCTGACGGACGAAGACTTCGGCGAACTCTCAAAGCACCTGGCGGAAGTTCGGTTCGGCGGCGACATGGACGTGACGGCAGACGACGTATTGGGCGGCAAGTCGTCATCGTCGCAAACAAAACTTGAAGCGTGTATCGACTGGATGCGTACATATTTGGCTGAGTACGCATATCCATCCGTCGAGATCGAGAAGGAAGGGACGACGAAACAGAAGTTCGGAATTTGCACGATCAGGACTGCTAAGAAACGGCTCAAAGACGAAGGGCTTGTCAACCAGAAAAGCGGACTTGGCGAATGGTGGAGCGGCATGGGTCCGCCGGAATTCTGGATCCGTCGGCCAGATGTGGCTGGTTCGGTATCATCTTCAAACTGTTCATCATCTTCATCGCCTTCATCATCTTCATCATCTTCTATCTCTCTCTTTAAAGATGATAAAGAAGATGAACACGATGAAGGCGATGAACACGATGAAGGCGATGGTCGGAATGACAGAAACGCAAAGGCACATCTCCAGACCGAACGCACTGGCCGACTGAGACGATCCACGCGCGGGAAATCGAAGCCAAAGCCCAAAAATCGCGGAGATGCCATAATTTCAGGCGAATAGACGCTCCGCTCTGACATCCCTGCAACGGAGACGGCAACGATCTGGCATGCGTCATTATGACGACCAGACAATTGACAACACAATGACGCTAGGACGAATGAGCGGGTCCTTGGAACCGACCTCAGGGCTGAAGGCCACGCAGAACAGCCAAACTATTAGACTCACTTTGTTTAACGAAAGTCAGAACGACGAAAGGACGGGCAGTATGACGGCTCTTGAATTGAAAATCCTGAACGCGATTGCTGAACAGCAACGACAGTTCGACAGTCAACCAGAACCGCGAAAGAACGCATCGTGGTGGGTTCTGGAAGACTACGCGAAGCAGCTCGAGCACGGGCCTCAATGGCAGATGGCTGAGATGTTCGGCGAAGGCGTTCCCGAAGTTCATCGGGTGCGGATCCTGCGATGCCTGCGTGTTCTGGAAGCGGGCGGACTGGTTCAGACGTGCCGAATGAACGGACGTCTACGTCATGCAAAACTGACCGATGACGGTGTCAAGGTGTTAAAGGATGAACTCGAAAAACAACTCGAAGAACTGGAGGGCCACGTCGATGCGCAAATCGAAAGCGAAGCGAAAGCCGGATAAGCGGACCCGGCGACCCTGGCTCCCATGTCCAGCTTGTGGATCACAATCGTCTGAGGTGTTGCGAGTTCTTCGCCGGGTGGGCGACCGAATCCGGCAATGCCATGACTGCAAAGAGCGATTCCGCACCACTGAAAGTGTGTGCCGTGCTACCGGTGTGCCGGGTGCGCTACCGGTGTACAAATCTTTGGTTGATGCACGAAATAACACTCCACAATCCCCGACGCCAAGCGTCAAATAACATTGAGGGCCTAACATGCGTTTCCTGACCGAATCTTCCGACTGCATCGACGCGACCGAAAAACGATCGGTTGAACTCGTTTCGTCCTGGTGCCGACTGGCGGACCTCGACCCGACCGATACTTTTCCTCTCGACATCGAAGGCGCGGCGGCTGTCCTGCATGCCGGTGGTTACGACGTTGACCCGGACGAACTCCGGCGGCTGGCGGACCTCGGGCAGATTCCACGGATTGAATACTTCGATGCGAAAGACCTGCTCGCGGTGGCGGCTTCTCTCGAAGGGCGGCGACAATGGCGGCTCGATTCTCCGCACGCGGAAAAGATTCATCCGACGATGCGGCACATGCGAACGCTGATTGAACGCGGGGATCTCGACTCCATCCGTGAAGCTCTGGCAGGCTTCGATATCCGGTTCGCGTTGATTTTGCTGGCGGAAGCGGACTCCCGAGAACTACGCGAAAAATGCCTGACGACGGTCATGGGCCTGCTCGCCATCGAAGGGGTGAAGGTGTGAACACGATCCAGCTACGCGGCACGGTTGAACTGACGGCGGCCGGCGACGGGCCGAAGCGGTTCTCGATGACCGCATACAGCGGCGGGCTGATGCGACTGGCGGGCTTCGGTTCGCCGGTCATTGTCGATGCGTCGGGCTTGAAAGTTCCGTCTCAGAGTATCGCAATTCTGCGCGATCATTCGCCGGAAAAAATCGTCGGGCATAGCGACAAGATCGACGTCGCAAAGACTGGCGAAATCTCGGCGGCTGGTGTGTTGTCAGGATCGAATGCACACGCGGCCGAAGTTCTGGAAAGCTCGCGTTCCGGCTTCCCGTGGCAGGCGTCGATCGGTGCGGCTGTCGAGCGAACGGAATACGTCGAAGCCGGTTCCAAGATCACAGTGAACGGCCGTTCGGTTCAAGGGCCTGCGGTTGTGGTGCGGGCGGCGACGTTACGTGAAATTTCGTTTGTTGCGATTGGTGCCGATGGCGCGACGTCCGCGACCGTGGCGGCATCGGGTTCCAATGGGGGCAAGGTGATGGATAAGTTTCAAGAGTGGTTGACGGCCAGCGGGTTCGAAGTCGAATCCATGACCGAACAGCAAAAAGCGAGTCTCGAAGCGACCTACAAAGAATCGCTCGAAGCGAAGCGGCTTCGGGATCTCGAAGCGACCCGCGCTCAACGTCCGGTGGTGACGACATCCCGGCAGCGTGATGATGCTCCCGATGAAGGGCGAATCCTCGAAGCGGGCTTGCTATGCGGTCTGGGCATGAACGAAAAAGCGATCGGTAAACACTTCGATCAGAACGTGATGAACGAAGCGGTTCGACCTCAGAATCGTTCCATCGGTCTGCAAGGACTACTCCGCCGGGTGATTCGTGCAGCCGGTGAACACGCTCCCGAAGGGCGTCTGACCGACAGCGGAATCCGAACGGCGTTCGAAGCAAGTCGCAAGCTGGAAGCGTCGGGGTTCAGCACGATCAGCATTCCGGGGATCTTGAGCAACAGCGCCACGAAGATGATGCTTCAAAGCTTCGACGGCGTCAGCACGACCTGGGCGAAGTTCTGCCGACGTGCAAGTAACATGAATTTCAAACAGCACACGCGGTATCGGATGACCGGCATCGGTACATTCGAACAGGTGGCAGCGACGGGCGAGATTGCACACGTCACACTGAGCGAAGATTCGCAGACATCGCAGCTCACGACGAAGGCGGCAATGCTGGCAATCACACGTCAGCAAATCATCGACGATGATCTCAGCGCGTTCGCGTCGGCTCCGCGATTGCTCGGACGCATGGCGGCTATCGCCGTTGAGAAAAGCGTGTTCACGACGCTCCTGGCAAACGCGAACAGTTTCTTCGGTGTGAGCAATACGAACTACATTTCCGGCGGTTCATCGGCTCTGTCCGCGACTTCGCTGGATTCGGCGCTCGCAACGCTCCGCAAGCAAACGGATGCAAACACCGATCCGGTCTTCATCGAACCGGAAGTTCTACTCATTCCGCCGGACCTCGAGCAAACCGCGAAAGCTCTGGTCAACAGTTCACTTGTGGTGTCCGGTTCCACGACCGCGATTCCTGACGGCAATCCACGGTTCCAACTTGCGGAAGTGGTTCCGGCTTCGTACTTGGCGACATCGTTCGGACTGTCCGGTTCGTCGGCAACAGCCTGGTATCTGACGACCGGGGCGAACGACTTCAGCATCATGGAAGTCGCATTCCTGAACGGCATGGAAACCCCGACGATCGAGACGGCAGACATGGACTTCAGCAAGCTCGGCATCCAGATGCGCGGGTATTACGACTTTGGTGTGGCGCTCGGTGAATACCGTGGCGGCGTGAAGTCTGCCGGTGCCTAAGTGAACACTTGAACCAGATGCGTGAGAAGGTGGCACTCCCCACGCAAATGGACTGGCGGGTGCGGCGTTCGTCATGGTGCCCACTCGCCAGTTGGAAACACAGGACCGCACTCGTTGTGCGGCGGGCGACGCGGTTGTACGGCAATCGGCCGCGCTCGCCTGGATCCACGACACGCCGACCTCATTCGCTACGGGCATACCCGCGATGGGGCGGCGTTTCACACACAATGCGACTTCATCATGGTCATCACATCGACTCAACCGGCAAATCCTCTCCCTGCACCAAATCCGCGACCGTTGGCCGTTGGGTTGTGTTGTCGGTACTCGCCAGCGATCTCCTGGCCCGACGAATCGGGACGGCGCCATTCGATCTTGCCAATATCATTCCGCGATTCACTGGCCGGCGGATCAACCGTTCCTCTCTGCGATCCATTGGACCATGAAATCGGGCACGTGCGTGCCGTTGAAACGCCGGGTGGAATTCGCGTCGAAGTGCTCGACCCCGATGTCCTGAAGAAGATCCAGCGGGCCAAACTTCCGACGGGTCTGGCGTGTCGATGGGAAGCCGAATCTTCCTATCGCGAACGCGATGTCATCTACACGACGCGGGGCAGATTGCTGATGGTGCTGCTCACGGACCGGCCATCGTTCGATGGGTGCGAACTGCGGATTGTTCGATGAAACGAAAAGATTCGCGATTACTCGCCAGTTCCGGTAATTTTGCCGGAACTGGAGACCGCTGATTCGACTAGTGACCAAAAGAGTGAGGACGAAAAAAAGGTTCCGGCAATTTTGCCGGAACCTATTTCCGGCCGTGATGCCCGTGATGCGGCGGGTGCGGCTGTAGGTGTGGGCGGGGTGAGCATTTTTTTTTCTGTCACATTTCTGATCGATGAATCAATGAATTGGCGTACTCCACTCTCAAAGAGGTGCGCACGCCGATGTCTGAATCAGTTCTCTACAACCAGCGGTTCCTGGTCGGTGCCATTTATCTACAAGCGATCGAATCCGGCGACCTGCTCAAAGCTCGAGCAATCCGGTTGCACGCGGCAGGCGACGCGGCCACGATTGCGGAATTGAAACTTGTCTGGTCGGACCTGAAAGAGGAACGATTGGAAAACGAAAAGACCCGCGATAGTTCGCGGGCCTGATATGGCTGGCGGCGGATTTTTTCAGTCCGTCTGGCGCTCTTCGATCCAATCGATAATTGCTTCGTCAGGGGTTCCGTCGTTCCAAGCTTGACCGAAGAGTACCTCGCACACGTCGCGAAGTTCGACCGCATTTCCGGCCGGGATATTCGTCAGCAATTTATCTCCTCGAAGAAAATCTCCGAAGCCGGTTGATCCTTTTTTCGCCGATGATTCACGGATGACGACGCGGACAGTTCCGTCTGATGCGCGGTAGATCAGTGCGGCCGTGGCATAAGCTCGAAACTTGTAGGCGTTGGCGACGTGCCCGCCATGGAGAAAAACGAAATCGTCCCCACGAAAAACGCCCAAGGCGGCTTGCATGATTTCGCGATCGGTCAGGGTTCGGGTCCGCCTTCGGCCGTTGATGCCGGCCAAGTCAGCGGAGATGGTTTTTGTCGTGCTCATGGCGTTGTGACTCTCTGGGGTGATGTTACCAATCGCAATCAGGGATGCTGTCAAGATCCACATCAACCGGCTGAACCAAATCAGGAATCAAGCCAAGATCCAACTGGTCAGCTACCGGCAGGTCATCGATGTGGCTCATTGTCATCTCTCCAAAAGTGAACGTGTTGTGGGCGTCAGGGATTCTATCGGCAGTGTATCGACACGTCAATACATATTGCTAAAGAATTGATGCGTCAACATTGGCCGACACATCGATACAATGTCATTGCGACCCACAACTCAGCGGAAAAAGCACGATGGCGGAGTCAAAAAAGAAACCTTCGAAGAAACCGAATCGGACCGGGAAGGCGGTCAATGTTTGGATCTCGGACGATGTTCATGGCGCGATGATGAAGTACATCGAAGCGCAGCGGTTCCCACCTCGCAAAACCGACTTCATCGAAGCGGCCGTCGCGGAGTTTCTGCAGCGCGAAGGGTTCATGGGTGCGGATGAAAAGAAGAAGTGACCAGTTCACTCAGGACGCGCGATCTCGATTCAATCCGGCTCAGTAGTCGGCTGACCGGTGGAACCGCGGCAGGCGCGACATTTGGGGCGGCAAACGCAAACGACGCGACGGGGGCCTACCGGCAGTTCATTGACTCAAATATGGTTGCACAGTGGTTGCACAGTAAACGGCCGAATTGCACGAAAATAAGCACTTTCTCGCAATGAATATCACTTTACGCAAAGGTGGGCCGATGCTACAATCTCACTAGAAAACAAGGGGTTTCGGGTAGTTTTCTGCTCTCCTTTACCGTGCCTGTTAACCGGCGGGTCGTAGGTTCGAATCCTACCGGAGGAGCTGACCCATCGGGCATCGGAAAATCTGCCCCGCGAGTTACCACAAACGGTCCGGAGCGAGACCTCCCGACCGTTTCGCTTTTCCGCCTTATTTCCCAGCAATTTCCGCACGTTCGACCAAAGACCAAAACTCTCGGGTTCGTAACCGCAATCTCGGGGTCCGAGAGCAACCCCCGGGTTTCGTCTCGGACCCCGGGCAGGATTCGAAAACGTCTCAGAGTCTCTCGAAGGGGCTGACCCGGGAGTTAACGGCATCGCCCGCGAATCGCCCGCGGGTCACTGGGATCCCAATCATTGCATGGCACACGGATAACCGCGCCTCCATCGGTCCGACGCCACTGCGCCGCCCGACCCTGGACCCATCCCGAATTTCGAAACCCTGCTGGCCTCAAAACACTGATGCCGATTCCGTGTGAATGTTACCGTGCTGAATGCTCGTGATCCCGCTGACTTCACGGGTCCAGTGCCAGCCGCACCATCGACATCAACATCG
>JBGSJI010000078.1:0-88873 GCA_041742055.1 Limnoglobus sp.
TTGTGCTGGTGTTGCTGCGCGTCGGGTCGGTGAAGAAGCCCGATGGGAGGAAGCGGCCAGGCGAAACGCAGTTTTACGCGCTTCCG
The DNA here is from genome assembly GCA_041742055.1 of Limnoglobus sp. Taxonomy (GTDB): domain Bacteria; phylum Planctomycetota; class Planctomycetia; order Gemmatales; family Gemmataceae; genus Limnoglobus. The sequence continues at coordinate 87 of JBGSJI010000078.1, forward strand.
GGGATGCCGCTGGATATCGATACGCCGGCGCGGGTGATTCGAGTTCGGCTGCCGCGAGCCGATCTGCAGCGCTTCGGGCTGACCATCGCCGGCCGCAGCGACTCGGTGGACGCGGATGTTTTGGTAGGTGTTGATGGATTGCCGCGTGCTGTGCGGCCGGTGTCGTTGGATCAATAAAAAACCAAGGAGTAACAGGAAGATGAAGTTGCAAGTAGCGATTTTAGGGCTTGTTGTGGCCGGCCTTGTCAGAGGCCAGGCGCCGGGCGCGCCGCCAGAAGCGGGGAGGGCTCGCACTATTGAGATTCAACGAGTGGAATCCGGGCCTCCCGGGGACAGTGGAAACGCTACGTGGACCCGGCAAGGCGGGTTCACGGCCACACTTCCGGCGGAAGGGCACTTCGAGTTTCTGACCGCCGAAACGATGACGCCGGGAAAGCCGGTGAAGGGTGTACCGTACACGGCCGAAGGCGTCTCGGAAACTGTGCGTATCCTCGCCGACGGTACGCGGATCAAGCGGAGCAACAGCAAGAAGTTCGCCCGCGATTCGCAGGGGCGCACGCGCGAGGAAGTAACGCTTTCCGCGCTTGGTCCGTGGGCCTCGGCGGGTGAGGCGATGCGTATGGTTCACATTTTCGATCCGGTGGCGAAGGTTCTTGTTGTGCTTAATGAAAAGGACAAGACGGCGACGAAGGTCAGCATGCGGGAAGGGCTCATGCCCGGCGGCAGAGCGGTCTTTCACCGGCAGAGCATTCTGGTGGGAGGGGGGGGAACGGCGGTTGGTGGCGCGGTGGCCGGCGGAGGTGGCGGTTCAGCGGCGTCGACCGATGTCGTGATGATCCGCAGAGCTGGTGGGGATGGCGTGAAAGAGGAGTCCTTACCAAGGCAGACCATGGAAGGCGTGATGGTGGATGGCAAGCGAATCACGCATACGATCCCGGCGGGGGAAATCGGTAATGACCGTGCGATTGAGACGGTGACCGAAAGTTGGTTTTCCCCGGAGCTTCAAGTGACGGTTCGCAGCCACACCAAGGATCCACAGTTTGGTGAGACCGATTATCGGCTGAGCGGGCTGCGGCGGGCGGAACCGGCTGCGTCGCTGTTTGAGATTCCGGCCGACTACACGGTGAAGGAAGGTCCCGCCTCTGGCCGAATGACGTTCGAGCGGCGCGTGGAGAAGAAGTAACCGGGAGGCTGAGGCCGAAGGGAAGGCGTGCACTTGGCGATTACGGTACACTAGGATGGATTCATCGAAATCGGGCCGTAGCGCAGCTTGGTAGCGCGCTTGCTTGGGGTGCAAGAGGTCGGGAGTTCAAATCTCCCCGGTCCGACTACTGATTAATGGACAAGCCCTTCAACCTGATGGTCGGAGGGCTTTTTCATTTTGACGTTGTAATATTCGTTATTGCCTGTCTGCGCCCGCAACGGATTCAATTCATTTTGCTTTATCCGTGACTTCGGAACTGCCCTCGGTCACGGTTAGGTGACGGTTGCCGGCGAGATCCTTTAATACCTGCTCCTGCCCCGATGGCCAGCGGATCGACAGGCGGTCGATTTTCGTCGCAGCACCAAGCCCGAAATGTACGCGGTTCGGCGCTTGCGAGAAGTAGCCATTGTAAGGGTACATTTCGCGAACGATTTGTTTTCCGTTCACCTCCGCCACCAGTCGTGCGCCGATGCCGGGAGCGTTGCTTTGGATTCCTTTGAGTGAAACGGAGAGCCAGTTTTTCTTCGGGAACTGATTTTCGAAACAGAACAGCGGTCCGCCACCCGCCTGCCGGACGATCAGATCAAGCTGTCCTGAATTGCGGAAGTCGGCTGCAACAACTCCACGCCCATCGCCGTCGCTGTCCGCACCACCGGTCAGGTGGCTGATCTCGAGAAACTCGTTTCCGTTCACATTCAGGAACGCACGGTTCCGCTCGAAGGCGCTGAGGTTGTAACCTTCCGCCACGATCTGCCAGGGATTTCCAACCCAGAATTCCTTGAGTTTCGGATCGAGTACACCGGGAAGCGGGACCATCTCATTTCGACTGCACGGCTGTGACACGACAGCCAACCAGACGCAGTTTCACCCGTCCGGTTCGTTCCGGTCGCGGCTGACATAGCCCGCCGTCGCGTAGATATCGAGAAATCCATCGTTATCGAGATCCGCCAGCGCCGCTCCATAGGCCCAACCGACGGCGGCGACCTTCTTTTCGGATCCAACCTGTTCAAATTTCAAGTTGCCTTTGTTGAGGTGAAGTTGACTGCCGGTGACAAAGCGACGGAGTTGCTCCATGACATGGGGCGGATAGGCCTTTGGGTTCATATTGCCGATCACGCGGGTGCCGGCTTTGGAGTACATATCGTTCGAGAAAATATCAATGAAGCCATCGTTGTTCACATCGCCGACGGCAAGGCCCATCGTGCCGAAATCGGCGGGTTTTGAAGCGAGTGGGGTCTCTTTGAACGAGCCGTTCTGATCATTGACGAGCAGTACGCCGTCGCCGAATTCGTTCGGGACATAGAGATCGGGCCAGCCATCGTTGTTGGCGTCGAGCCATGCGGCAGTGAAGGTCGAGCGCCTGCCTCCGGCGGCATTGGCTTTCCGGGTCACGTCTTCGAACTGGAAATTGCCGAGGTTGCGGAAGAGGTAGTTTCCGTTGGGATCGCTGCTTCGATGGTCGAGCCACGAATTGCCACCAGGTGCGCCGGGGCGTGCGAAGTAAAGATCGAGTTTGCCGTCGCGATCATAATCGGCGACAACGATATTGGCGAAGTGATCCGGTGGACGGATATTGCACTTTGCGGTGACGTCCTCAAATCGTTTGCCATGATCGTTGCGATACACGTGCCGACTCACGATCAGATCGTCCCAGCCATCGCCATCGAGGTCCACCCAGACGGCAACAACATCTTCCGCCTTGTCCGTCAAACCAACCGCTTTTGTGACATCGGTGAACTTGCCGTTGGGCTGGCCGCGATAGAGTGTAATGCCGGAAATGTCCGTCACAAGCAGATCGAGCCAGCCATCCTGATCATAGTCGGAAACGTAAGCGCCTCCCGTCGTGGGGATGTATCGCCCGCCGTTCCAGTTGTCGATGAGCCGGTCGGTCTTCAGTCCACGGGCTTTGGTGACATCGGCAAAGAGGGGCTTTCGGGATTGGGCACTGAGGACCTGAATGATTTCTGCTCGCTTGAGCCAGCCGGATTTTTGCAGATCGGATTCTGTCGGCTTGATGATCTCGTAACGAATGACCGCAACGATCTCCGCCGGTGCGCCTTTGGTGCTTTCACCGTCCAGACGAAGTTGAACCATACCTTTCCAGATTTTTGAATCGAGATCTCCATACGTCTCGGGTGAGAGAGTCATCATGTTGAATTTGACACCAGGTGCTTTCTCTTTGAAAAGCTGTCGGAACGTCATCAGCCGATCGAGGAACTCATCGGAGTTGAGCCGTTTGACCAGCATGCCGGAATCATCGAGCCGTTCCACATCAAGAGTTTCGGATTTGCTTTGAATCACTTTGGGCTGGTCGATGACCCCGCCGATGAAATCGGGAGATAAGATTTTCGCAAGCGCGGCACGGTCAGCGGTTTTCAAGGCGCTGGCCAAAGGTGCAAAGCCGTGTTTCACAAGCAGATTGCCTGCGCTTTCGATCTTCCAGAGGTATCGGCGGTCATCCTCGGGGAGTTCGAATTTTTCATCGGTTTGAGCGGTTTCGCCGTCAAGCGATTCGCCGAGCGATTTCAGCGTGTCTTCAGCAAGGAAGCGGATGTCCGGATCGGGATCTTTGATCAGCAGTCGAAGGGTCGGGGCGGACGCTCGAGCCGGTTCGCCGAGATCCCTTAGTGCGAGAATGGAGGATATTCGAGTTTGGATTGGTTGTGCCGCATCGAGATGCGATACCAGCACGGGCAATGCTTCGGATGATCCCGCGCTCACCGGTCCGAGCGCTCGCAGTATCGACTGATGCACTGTGTGGTGAAACGTCCGCGCTGTCGTGTGGTTGGAATCGTCGTTGAGCGCTTCCATCAGTTTGGGAATTACGGGGTTTGCGAGTGCTCCGAGATTATGAAGAGTTCGCACCGAATTGAAGCGCACGAGCGGGTCGGGATCGTTGAGCGCAGCCGCGAGTTCTTCAAGCGCTCCCGTCGAAGCTTCGCCCATCTTGGAAAGCGACAACGCTGCTTGTGAGCGAGCAATTGTGTTCGGATCTTCTGCCAGAATTTTCGCGAGTTGCGGAACACCGGCCGCCGCATCCGGGCCGATATTGCCGACCTCCTTGATGGCCGTGATTCGCGCTTGTGAGTCGTGATGATTGAGATCCGCAACCCACTCGCTGACCGAACGATCGGCATGTTTGCCAGCATTCCAGGAATCGGTGATATTGACCGGGCTGCCGGGAATCAGCAGACTTGCGAAAACGAACATCACCAGGCCAATGATGATCCAAAGCTTGCGGCGCTTCTTCATGGCAGAAACATATCGATGCTCGATCACGATTGCGGATACCCCGGAGAGAGGGGGATGAGTGAGATCCGCGACAGCAACGAACATCATGGTGGAGACTATTAAAGATTAATGAGACAAAAGAATTCTGTCAAAGAAATCCTGATCGAGATTGCTCGAAATGTTCAAGTTTCCAAACGTGATCAAATCACATTGCGTGACTGAAAAAAGCCGATCCTTATCGCGAACGATATTCAAAACGAAGACTGAGTTCATTCGCAGGCTGACGGTGCTCACTTCAAAGAATTGTCTGCTCGGGAGATCTGTCGCGAAACTTCTTTCTGGTGATGTCATGCGGATTTCGATTAGAATGAGACGGGATCTTTAATCGCGAGCACTCTCCATGCCACTGAAAACGATCGTTTTGATGCTTGGATTTTTCTCTTGCCATACGGTGTTCGCGGCGGAGCCGAAGGTCGATCCGGAAGCGATATTCGCCTTAAAAGTTTACCCGATTCTGAAATCAAAATGTCTCGCGTGTCATGGAGATGATCCTGAAAAGCTCAAAGGCGATTTGGATCTCCGGACACGAATTGCAAGTTTGAAGGGCGGAGCATCGGGACTGCCGGGTCTCGTTGCGCGCAAGGCCGACGAGAGCACGATCTATCGGGCCATCGCACGAGACGACAAGGAGGTCTCGGCGATGCCGCCCAAGGAGAACGATCAGCTTTCGCAAGACGAACGCGCGGCGTTCAAGGCGTGGATTGATGGCGGCGCACCGTGGCCGTCGGACGCGCGAATCGAGGCGATCATCCAGGCCACAAAGCCGAAGGGCGTTCGCGTCAAAACCAGTCTCGGGTTGAGTTCCGATTGGACGAATCGAGCCTATGAGCCTGAGAATTTGTGGGCGTATCAGCCACTCGTTCGACCCATAGTGGACAAAAGAAAACCTGATCAGAATCCCATCGATGGATTCATCGAGGCGAAACTGCGAGCGATGAACCTTGCACCGGCACCGGGATCCGGACGGCGCGAACTGCTGCGGCGTGCGAGTTTCGATATCACCGGCTTACCGCCCACGCCGGAAGAAATGGATCGATTCCTGAGGGATCCGCGGTCGGACGAGTTGGCTTGGACGGAGCAGGTCGATCGGCTCCTGGCTTCGCCGCATGCGGCGGAACAGTTGGCCCGACATTGGCTGGATCTGACGCGCTATGCGGATTCGGCTGGATTTGCTAACGATTATGAGCGCGGCAGCGCCTGGCGGTATCGTGATTACGTGGTGCGGAGTTTCCAATCGGATAAGCCGTACGATCGCTTCGTGATGGAGCAAATCGCGGGGGATGAACTCGCGCCGGGCGATCCGGAATCACTGATTGCTGTTGGTTTTCTTCGGATGGGGCCGTGGGAACTGACGGGCATGGAGGTCGCACGCGTGGCCCGCCAGCGGTTTCTCGACGACATCACTGATACCGTGGGTCAGGTCTTTCTCGGACACATGCTGCAATGTGCTCGCTGCCACGATCACAAGTTCGATCCGGTGCCGACTCGCGACTATTACCGGATTCAAGCGGTGTTCGCGACCACGCAGATCGCCGAGCGCAGTGTGCCGTTTCTCGAGAGCGAAAACCAGAAGGGCTTCGAAGAGAAACGCTATCTCGAGGCTCGAAAAAAGGAATTAGAACAGGAACTCGCACGCATTCGAAAAGTGGAATCGGAGGCGACGGAACGGTGGAAGAAGACTCCGGAAGGGAAAGCCGGCCAAAAACCGCCCCGGCATGAATTTCTCTCACCCGCCGATCTGGGGATGGAGCGCATTGCCCGTAAAGGATTGGAGAGATTGAAATGGGAATTTGATCGCTACGAGCCGTACGCGCATTCGGTCTACAACGGGCACTTCCCCAAACTGAAATCGATCTATGCCCCCTTTCGGATTCCGGCTGATCCGATGAAGGGGGAGCCTGAATCCTCACACATCCTGGGAGGTGGTGATCCGTTCAGTCCGCGCGACCCCGTTACGCCGGGCGTGTTGAGCATTGCTGGCGAAGCGCAGATACCGACAACTGTCGAAGGCCGTCGCACCGCCCTCGCTCGCTGGATCGCAAATCCGAAGAATCCGCTTACGGCCCGTGTGATGGCCAACCGCATCTGGCAGTGGACCATGGGGCAGCCGATCGCGGGGAATCCCAATAATTTCGGCGCGACCGGCAAGAAACCGACGTACCCGGAACTGCTGGACTGGCTTGCGGTCGAATTCGTTGAGAATGGTTGGTCCATTCGTCATCTCCAACGATTGATTCTGACTTCGGACGCTTATCGCCGTTCTTCGACGCATCCGCGGCCCGAACACATTCGTTCGCGCGATCCCTTGGGAATCAGCTATGCGGTTCATCAACCGCGTCGGCTGGCGGCGGAGGAGTTGCGCGATGCGATGCTTGCGGTTTCGGGTGAGTTGAATCGCGAGTTGGGCGGAATCCCGGTTCGTCCGGAGATCGCGACAGAAATCGCCCATCAGCCCCGGCAGGTTATGGGAACGTTCGCTGCGGCGTACGAGCCGTCGCCCAACCCCAACGATCGCCATCGGCGAACACTGTACACCTTGAAGCAACGCGGCGTTCGCGATCCCTTCCTGGAAGTCTTCAATGCGCCGGCGTCCGAGAATTCGTGCGAGTTCCGCGACGTCTCCACGGTCGCTCCGCAGGTGTTCGCGTTATTCAACAGCACGACAAGCCAGGCCCGTGCCCTTGCGCTGGCGCAGCGCGTCACGAAGGAAACCGATTCGGACGAAGCGGCAATCACGCAACTCTTTCGTCTGGCGTACGGTCGCACTCCGTCAGAAAAAGAATTGACTCTTTGCCTCAAACACTGGCAGGCGCAGTCCGTGCGTCAATCGAAGCGTGTTTATGAACGCGCACCGCGTCCGCTGCAACTTGAGCGCGTCGCGGTCGAAGAGAATACGGGTACGACGTTTCGCTTTGTGGAGCGACTCCCGGCAGCGGCGGATTTCGTTCCCGATGCGTATCCGGCCGATGCTTCCGCCCGTATTCGTGGTCTGATGGATGTGTGTCTGGTGATTCTCAACTCCAATGAATTCATTTATCTCGATTGAGGCCTGATCATGTGGACCCGACGCTCCGCCCTCTATGGCCTTGGTGCTTCACTCGGCAGCGTTGCGTTCAGCGCAATGCTCGCGGCGGAAGACAAATCGAAGCGAGAATCACCGCTAGCCCCGAAGAAGCCGCATGCGCCGGCGAAGGCGAAGTCCTGCATTTTCCTGATGATGGAGGGAGGGCCGAGCCACATCGACACGTTCGATCCGAAACCGAAACTGGAGAAATTGCATCTTAAGGAATTCCAGCGAATCGATGCGATGCAATCGGCCATGTCGAGCGGAAAGCGGTACTATGTCGCTTCGCCGTTCAAGTTCATCAAAGCCGGCAAGTCCGGGGCCGACATGGCTGCCAAATGGGAGCATCTCGCACGCGTGGCGGATGAGATCTGTTTCTATCGCGGGTGTCAGGTCGAATCGGTGAACCATCCGACTGCGATGTATCAGATGAACACCGGGAATCGCTTCGGTGGCGATCCCGCCATGGGCAGTTGGGTGACCTATGGATTGGGCAGTGAGAATCAGAATCTGCCGGGATTTGTCGTCCTGCCGGAGATCAGCTACCCGCAGGGCGGAACCGCCAACTGGAGCAACGGCTTTCTCCCCGCTCATTATCAAGGTACGCCGCTGCGTGCGAAAGGCGTGCCGATTCTCGATCTCGCACCGGCGGGTGGCGAGTCGCGCGAGCATCAGCGAGCGAATCTCGATCTGCTGAATCAATTGAATACAAAGCACGCACAAAGCCGACCCGGACGCGATGACCTCGCCGCTCGCATGGCAAGTTACGAATTGGCGTTCCGGATGCAGGCGGAGGTTCCGGGTCTGATCGATATCAGCAAAGAGGATCGTTCAACACTCGATCTCTACGGCGTGGGCAAGCCGGCGACCGACGCTTTCGGGCGGCGCTGCCTGCTGGCGCGGCGACTGGTTCAAAGTGGCGTGCGATTCGTTCAACTTTATGCCGGCACCTGGGACAGCCACGATTACATTGAGAAAGCGCATGGCAGTTTGATTGGTCAAGTCGATCAGCCGATTGCAGCATTGCTTGCCGATCTCAAACGGACCGGTTTACTTGATTCGACTTTAGTTGTCTGGTGCGGGGAGTTTGGCCGTTCACCGGATAACGGTGTTCGGATGGGGACGGCGTTCGGTCGCGATCACAATCCGAAGGGGATGACGATCTGGCTGGCGGGAGGAGGTGTGAAGGCCGGGCATACGATCGGTGCGACGGATGAAACCGGTGCGGAGGCGGTGGATTGCGTCCATCATGTTCGCGATCTTCATGTCACATTACTGAGACTACTCGGTTTGGATGATTCGAAGCTCACCTATTTCCATGGCGGGCGCTTCAAACAGTTATCTCAGTTTGGTGGACAAGTGATCAAAGAACTTATTGCATGAGATGTCTCAGCTTCCTTCGGTGCGGTTGATATAGGGATCGGGAGCCGCGTTCGAAAGCTTCGAACGCAACGTCGTACGTGAGATTCCCAGCAGTTCGCTTGCCTGGACCTGGTTCCCATTCACGTGGCGTAACGTCTCATTCAGTACCACGCGATCCACATCGAGAATGATTTGCCGATAGATATCCGTCGCTCCTGCCAAAAGGAGGAGTCGTGTCAGTTCCCGGACTTCGGGGAGTTGCTCGAGATCGGAGACGGTATTCGCACCCGGGCCAAGAACCACAGATGGCAGACAGTCCAGCGTGAGAACGTCGGTCACCGCTCGGATCACCGCATAGCGCACCGCATTCTGAAGTTCGCGGACGTTGCCCGGCCACGGATAAGCAACCATGGCCCGCATCGCTTCCGGCGTTACGGTTTGAATCGTCTTGCCGAGCTTATCACAAGTCATGCGAACGAAATGGTTAACAAGCGCGGGAACGTCGTCGGGACGATTGCGGAGCGGTTCGAGTGCGATCGTGACACCGTTCAGGCGATAGAGCAAGTCATCGCGAAATCGCCCGGCGGTCACCATCTCATCGAGTTTGCGATTGGTGGCGGCAATCAACCGAACATTGGAAGTGATCGTTTCCCGCCCTCCCACACGTTCGAACTGTCCATCCTGCAGAACGCGTAAGACTTTCGCCTGCGTTGCCGGGGACATATCACCGATTTCGTCCAGGAAAAGCGTTCCGCCATTCGCTTGTTCAAATTTGCCGATGCGCTGCCGGTCTGCTCCCGTGAATGCTCCTTTTTCATGTCCGAAAAGTTCGCTTTCCAGCAAGTTTTCCGGGATCGCGGCGCAGTTGATCGCGAGGAACGGTTGGTCGGCACGTTTCGAGTGCTGGTAGAGCGCACGGGCGACCAGTTCCTTGCCTGTACCACTTTCTCCCAATACAAGCACCGTGACATCTTCGGGCGCGAATCGTCCAATCGCTTTGTAAACCTCCTGCATGGCGGTGGATTGTCCAACGATTTGATCACCATCCGCCGGATGTTCGCTCTCAAACACGGCAGGAACATTCTGCATTCGTGCGAGGGCGATTGCCTTGTCGACGACTTCACGAAGGTGATGAAGATCGACAGGCTTGAGGAGATATTCGAACGCACCCCGTTTCATCGCCTCGATGGCGGTCTCCGTGGTTGCGTAGGCCGTAATAATGATGACAGGCAGTTTGGGGTGCAGGAGTTTGACCTGCGCGAACAGGTCCAAACCCGACTGGTCCGGCAGTTTCACATCGAAAATGACGGCGTCGGGCGTTTCGCGTTCAATGGCGGCAAGCCCCTGACGTGCGGTCTTGGCCGTGAGGATCTGAAGCTCCTCAGTTTCCAATCCCGCCTGCAGAGAATAAAGAACATTAGGTTCATCATCCACAATCAACAACTTCGGCATGGGATCTCCGCTAGATCAGTGAAGTCGGGGCACGAAGCGTTGCCTGGGGTTGTCGCAACAGCCTCAAGACAAAAGTCGTGCCGGCAGGGGTTGTTTCGTATTGCAAGGTTCCGCCATGGGTCTCGACGATTCGCCGACAGATTGACAGCCCGAGGCCGACACCTGTCTCTTTGGTACTCACAAACGGCTCGAAAACCCGTTGCCCAAGTTCCTTGGGAATTCCCGGTCCCGAGTCCTGAACTTTTACACTCAGCGCAGGCGATGCTCCGCCTTCCTGCTCCACGGCAATACGAATCTCTCCGCCGTAAGGTTGCGCATCCAGAGCATTGAAGAGCAGGTTAAAGAGAACCTGTTGGATCTGGTTGGGGTCCGCGGTCAGTATGGTTGGTCCGGATTCCACGTCAAGGTGAATAATGACATCCTGCAATTCGGCCCGCGCCCGAATCCCGTTGATGGTCTTTCGAATCAGGTCAAGCAGATCAACGGATTGAGGAACGAGTTTCGGAGGTCTGGCAAAATCCAGGAAGCCACTGACGATTTGCTCAAGACGAATGATCTCTTCCTCAAGCACCTGCAGATCACGTGCCTTGAATCCGCCGGCCCGTCGTTCAGTCGTTGCCTGGACAAGTAACTTGATCGACATGAGCGGATTCCGGATCTCGTGTGCGATTCCGGCTGCCATCTGTCCGACCCAAGCGAGTTGCTCCGCTCTCAACGCATCACGTTCAGTCTGACGCAGTCGGTTTAGGATCGCTGAGGCGGATTGACTCATCTGACGAAGCGCATCTTTGTGCTTACCGGATGATTCCAGCGCCGTCTGACCGCGATACGCCGCTTCGTCCAATTGCTCGGCTGTCAAGCGAACCTGTGCTTCGGTCCGCTGGATCGAACGACGGATCGCTACGGAAATGACGGTTCCACCCAGCAATCCCCCCAGCGCACCAAACAGGCCCAGTGCGACCATTCCAGTCGTGATTCGCTGAGCGAGTTGCTGATTCGTCTGCGTTGTACTCTCCAGCAATGCCTCGTTAACCTGAAGATATTCATGAGCAGGATCGAGAATTTCTTTCTGAAGGACAGCATCGGTGAGTTCGATAATTTTCGCGTATTTCCAATTCTCACGATCGCTGAGAATCCGATCGTACTCGTGAAAAAAGTGATCGTAACCCTGGCGAGTCCGTTTCATCAGGATTTGTTCTTGTGGAGTATTGGCGGTACTTTCCGCTTCGATCAGAGCATCCGAAGTTCGTCGTTTCAGTTGTGTGATCGATTTCAGGTGAATCTCATCCAGTGTGATCAGATAGCGATCGAATTGAGTACGGACTTCGCGAATACTAATCTCGAGTTCCTGTGCCGCCTGCATACTCCTGAAGTTGCTGACCATGTCCTCGGAGACCGAACGTTGCAAATCTCGGACATACCAAGCCGAGCCAATTGCAAGAATGATGAGCAGGAGGCTCAGGATGGCAACCGGTACCATCATTCGACTCGTGAGGTTTCCGGTCATCGATCCTCCTTCAGCCAGTACACATTTTGGTCAGGCAGTCCATTCTTTGTTCAGATCTCGTCAACCAGGATTCATTCCACAGCGTAAATCCAATTTTATCACCTGCGAAGACAGGAAAGCATGAGCAACTTGACACTTGGATCAAAGAATACCAATCCTCCGCATCTCTTACAGAGTGGAGTATTTTAGATCGGATTATCGAACGAAACATCCAAACCGTTATCAAATCTCAATTCCGAAAATACCTCAATATTGCCGAATCGGATTTGGCATATCGCTTGCGTTGAGTAACAGGACTTGCCGAGGAGTGGTCTGATCGAGACTGCTCCGCACAGGATGATCTCTATTTATGGTTTGGACAAGAGAACGACTCGAGCATGTTGCCCAGACACGGCTTGGAGGTGCCAAGTTAATCGTTGTTGGAAATCGTGAACCGTACGTCCATCGTTACCGTGATGGTGATATCGACTGGATTCGACCTGCGGGTGGCTTGACCTCAGCTTTGGATCCCGTGATGCAAGCGTGTGGAGGCACATGGGTCGCGCATGGGTCCGGCGAAGCCGACCGTGAAACCTCGGACGATCATGGTCGAATTCGAGTGCCTCCTAACGATCCGCGTTACACGCTCCGACGTGTCTGGCTGACCAAAGAACAAGAAGTGGGTTACTACTACGGATTCGCCAACAGCACTTTATGGCCATTATGCCATCAGGTTTATTGCCGGCCTTCGTTTGATCCTTCCCATTGGGAAACGTATCGCGAAGTTAACGAACTCTTTGCCGAGGCCGTTCTTGAGGAAGCGCAAGGCGGCCCGGCACTCATCTTTGTTCAGGATTATCATTTTGCACTCTTGCCGCAGATGCTCAAGCGAAAGCGTCCGGATTTGGTTGTTGCCCAATTCTGGCATATTCCCTGGCCGCATCCTGAGACCTTTCGAGTTTGTCCCTGGTCTCAGGAGATCCTTGATGGAATGTTGGGCAACGACCTGATGTCGTTTCACATTCAGTATCACTGCAATAATTTCCTTGAAACCGTCGATCGTACTCTTGAGTGCCGCATCGATCGTGAACATTTCGCAGTCCAGCGAAACGGTTTTACGACCTCCGTGCGACCACATCCGATTGGTGTCGATCCGGCTCAAGCGGATGGGCTTCTTGCGGATGACTGGGAACTCAGAGCGAGAGCGTTTCGAAAGAAATACCGAATGGGGGATCGGCCGATTCTTGTTGGTGTTGATCGGATCGATTACACGAAAGGGATCCCCGAGCGGTTACTCGCATTGGATCGATTTCTGGTTTCTCACCCAGAGTGGAAAGGACAGTTTCACTTTCTCCAGGTTGGAGCGCCCAGCCGAACTCATTTGAGTGCTTATAGCGACCTGAACGACGAAGTTCAGATGCTGGCCGAGCGGATTAACTGGGAACATGGGCATCCCGGATGGCAGCCGGTGGTGTTCATAAATGAACATACGAACCAAAAGGATCTGTTTCTTTTTTTTCGTATGGCGGTTGGCTGCGTTGTCAGCTCGCTCCATGACGGAATGAATCTGGTCGCGAAGGAGTTTGTTTCTGCTCGTAAAGATGATTGCGGAGTGCTTGTCCTTTCAGAATTTACTGGGGCATCCCGGGAATTGCCGGACGCGTTATTGGTCAATCCTTTTAATGTGAATCAAATGGCCGACGCGTATTTGGCAGCACTGACCATGTCGGTGGATGAGCAGCGCCGGCGGATGCGCAAAATGCGGGCGCAGATTCAGGAAAACAACATTTACCGATGGGCCGGTATTCTCCTCTCCGAAGTCGGCAAAATCGCTGGGAACGTCCAGGATCAGGAACTGGGTGATCGAACCAGTGAAGACGAAATTCAGGATCTTATTGCCAAGCAATCGGCACTTGACACAATCGGCATTCTTTCGGGAATTGGCTAAATGCTCGTTACTCAGTCTGGCAAATATCATTGGCATGATCGAGTACTCAAACAGTATCACCAGAATCGCCCGGTGATCTTTCTGTTTGATTATGACGGCACGCTTACGCCGATCGTCAGTCATCCGAGTCTTGCCAAACTCGATGAATCATTGCGTCGCACTCTGACGCGTCTTTCTCAGCTTCCGAATGTTCGCATTGGTGTCATCAGTGGTCGATCGCTGGATAACGTGCGAAGTAACGTGAGCATCGATTCCATTTATTACGCTGGATCAGGCGGTCTGGAAATCGACCGGATCACACGTGTCGATCGATTTCCCAGAATTGACCAAACGGGGCGTTTGTTTGATGAGATTCAGGATCATATCCATGGTCTGTTAACGAAGTATCCCGGAACATGGATCGAACGCAAACCCGGTGCGCTTTCCATCCACTATCGTGGACTGACTGGCATGATCGCGGCGGGATTCCGCTATGAGATTGTCAACGTGCTCTCGGCATTGGAGGAGCTGCGTGTTCGGGTCGTATCTGAAGCCATTGAAGTAACACCTCTCGACGGCTGGCATAAGGGGACCGCTGTCGAGATGATCGTTTCGGATGTGACTGCTGAGTTGAATACGAAACCATTTCTCGTGTTTTTTGGAGATGCCCCTAACGATGAGGAAGCGATGTTGACGACGCGATCGTTGGGCGGTTTGACCATCGGGATCGGTCCGGACGCGCCGTCGTGTTGTGACGTCGAAATTGATACTCCAGAGGAGTTGGCGCGGGATCTCTCGGAACTCGTCTCTCAATTGTCCGCCGCTCCGGAAGATCAGATTGTTTCAAGAATTACTGCATTTGATCATGAGGTGATTTCACCGGCTTCCAACGACTTGGCCAATCGTGAAATGAGCAAGTTTGGCTTATTGATTCTGGATTCGGATGAATCGTCACGGCAGAAACTGGCGCGGAATTTGATCTCGCTCGGATGGCTTGTCTGGCAAGCGAATTCGTCGGATCATGCTCAGGAATTGATCCAGGAATTCGGCGAGTCGATCCAAGTCGCGATGGTCGACCTTCAACTGCCAGGACTGGAAGGCGCACGTGTGCTTGCCGAACTCGGATTGCAGTATCCGCATCTGATCCGTTGTTTTCTGTCCGGTAATGTATCCCCCTACACGGCCCAGGCTTTCAGCAGATTGTCGGATCTTCCATTGTTCGTCAAGCCGGTGCAGGCGGAGGCACTGGATCGTGAATTCCGCCAGTTGATCCATCAGCGGTTCAATTCATCTCCGGATCTGGCTATGCGTTGTTGAACGAACTCGCGATTGGTCAAACGTCTTGCCAGACTCTACAGGCCGATATAAGCAGACTGAGTTCAAAGGGATTCTAAATTTACACCGGCAGTTCTCTCAGAAAGGAGGTTGAGCCATGCTCTGGCAACTCAAGAAAATATCAAAAGGTTCTCCCTCCACTCTATATCCGTTGAGCGGGAGTCGCACGATCATCGGCCGGAGTTCGGGGAGCGATCTGGTTCTTGCCGATTCCAATGTCAGCAGAATTCATTGCACGCTGGAGATCCGTGACGGTCAACTCTGGATTCAGGATGAAAAGAGCCGTAACGGTACTGCGGTCAATTGTTGCGCGATCTCGCAACCTGTTGAACTGCAAGCGGGAGATGTCGTACGGATCGGGCCATTTCTATTCCTCATTATGCAGGCGGACGATTCATCACAAGGTTCCGTTAACGTGCAGTTCAAACCAGCATTGAAAACTGATGAGAATGAAACGGTAATCTCGATGAATCCTGTCACGAAGCAATTGATGCCAGTCGGATAGCTTCAGTTAAAAATCCCGGACATAAATCAGATCAATCGACCGACGCCTCCTCCTTGGAGGCAATCCATCTGATTGTTGCAACTGAGTCGGCCGTCGTTCGCCGATGGCAATTGGGTGAAATCGAACCATAAACCGGAGGATACTATGACGGATCATGGTCGATCACGCGCGGTAATCGAAGGTGTCGAGCCCAAAATCGACGGAGGTCAATTCCCCATCAAACGAGTTGAAGGTGAAGTTGTCGAGGTTCAGGCGGATATCTATACGGATGGCCATGACGTTGTGGAGTGCGTTCTTCTTTACCGTCACGCCGGCGAGAAAAACTGGACCGAGGTCTGGTTCGAACCGCTGGTGAACGACCGCTGGAAAGCATCGTTCATCGCATCGCTAATCGGACGGATGGAGTATACGGTACTCGCATGGGTCGACCGCTTCCGCTCCTGGATTCGCGATCTGAAGAAGCGTTCGGAGCTTGATGCCGACATTGAAGTGAATCTGCGTGTGGGGGCCGAGCTCGTCGCAGACGCCTCCAAACGAGCGGCCGGAGCCGACGCCGAGTGGCTGCGTTCCGTATCTGAAATGATCTGCGGAATCACACCTATCAAGGATCGACTCGCTGCCGCACAGGATCCGCGATTGATGGATCTCATGCGTAAATACGCGGACCGTCAGTTTGCCACGAAGTATGACCGGGATCTGGGAGTCGTCGTCGATCCCGTTCATGCTCGATTCAGCACGTGGTACGAACTCTTTCCCCGTTCCTTTGCCTCTGAACCCAATCAACACGGAACCTTTTCCGATGTTATCCGGCAATTGCCCCGGATCGCAAAACTCGGGTTCGACGTTCTCTATCTG
This sequence comes from Limnoglobus sp., assembly GCA_041742055.1. GTDB lineage: Bacteria > Planctomycetota > Planctomycetia > Gemmatales > Gemmataceae > Limnoglobus. The sequence goes on from JBGSJI010000078.1 coordinate 16,568, forward strand.
CCGCCGATTCATCCGATCGGTCAGGCCTATCGCAAAGGAAAAAATAACTCTCCCAAGGCGGAGCCAGACGATGTGGGAAGCCCCTGGGGTATCGGCGCCCGGGAAGGCGGTCACACCGCTTTGCATCCGCAATTAGGCACCCTGGACGACTTTCATCGTTTGGTTCGAACGGCACGCGATCACGGCATCCGCATCGCCATGGATGTGGCTTATCAGTGTTCACCTGATCACCCATGGGTCAAAGAACATCCGGACTGGTTCCGTCGCCGTCCCGATGGTTCAATTCAATATGCCGAGAATCCGCCCAAAAAGTATCAGGATATTTATCCCATTGATTTCGAATCGTCCGACTGGAAGGAATTGTGGTCGGCGTTGGCCGGCGTCGTCCAATACTGGATCGCGCAGGGCGTGACGATCTTCCGCGTCGACAATCCGCACACGAAGGCATTTCCGTTCTGGGAATGGATGATTTCAACAATCAAGAAAAAGGATCCGGATACGATTTTTCTTTCCGAAGCGTTTACTCGTCCCAAGGTGATGTATCGCCTGGCCAAAGTTGGTTTCTCGCAGTCGTATACCTATTTCTCCTGGCGGAACAACAAGCAGGAACTGACTGAGTACTTCACAGAGTTGTCCCGGGCACCGGTCCGCGATTTCTTCCGGCCGAACCTTTGGCCCAATACGCCGGATATTCTGCCGGAATTTCTGCAATGGAGCGGTGCACCGGGTTTCCGCCTGCGCTTGCTTCTCGCCGCGACACTGGGCGCGAGTTACGGCATCTACGGGCCGGCGTTCGAATTATGTGTCCATCAGCCGGTGGCACCGGGCAAGGAGGAGTATTTGAACTCTGAGAAATATCAGCTGATCAACTGGACGTTGGGTGGAGCGAACGACATCAGCGAGTTCATCGGTCACGTCAACAAGATTCGCAAAGAGAACCCCGCACTCCAGACCGATCGCGGTTTGCAGTTCCATCCTGTCGATAATCCGGAGATCATCTGTTACAGCAAGATGGATGCACTACGGCAGAATCGTGTTGTGGTCGTTGCCAATCTTGATCCGAATCATGTTCAGTCGGGCTGGGTCGATCTCCAACTTCAGACACTCGGTGTGGAACAGGATCGACCCTATCAAATGCAGGACCGACTCGGTGGTGGGCATTTTCTCTGGCATGGTGGGCGAAACTTTATTCAATTGGATCCCCAAGTCGCGCCTGCGCATGTCTTCGTCATGCGTCAACATGTTCGATCCGAACAGGATTTTGATTATTTCCTGTGATCATTGGGTTTCGCTCATCATGATGGAATAGGGATTCGAGGCTCGAGCCCTGTTAGTGTCATGGAGGTGGATCGATATGTCCGAAAGTGGATTTGCGCCCAGGAGAGATCCTCTTTGGTACAAGGAAGCAATTATCTACGAAGCGCCGGTGAAATCCTTCTGTGATTCGGTAGCAGACGGGAATGGCGACTTTCGCGGGTTGACCAGTAAACTCGACTACCTGCACGATCTTGGCATCACGGCTGTCTGGGTTCTGCCTTTTTACGCCTCTCCGCTCAAGGATGACGGGTACGACATTTCCGACTATACAACCGTCCATCATCATTATGGAACACTCGATGATTTTAAGGAGTTTCTGCGAGAGGCTCATAAACGTGGCATTCGTGTGATTACCGAGTTGGTGATCAATCACACTTCGGATCAGCACCCGTGGTTCCAGCGGGCACGGATGGCGCCCAAGGGGAGTACGGAGCGCGATTTTTATGTGTGGAGTGACTCACCGGAAAAGTTCAAAGACGCACGGATCATCTTCAAAGATTTTGAAACGTCCAACTGGGCATACGATCAGGTTGCGAAGGCGTATTACTGGCACCGGTTCTACAGTCATCAGCCCGATCTGAATTACGACAACCCCGCGGTCTGGGACGCGATCTTTCCACTGGTGGATTACTGGTTTGAGATGGGCGTCGACGGAATGCGTCTCGATGCCATTCCTTATCTGTATGAACGTGAGGGGACCAGTTGCGAAAACCTCCCTGAAACCCATGCGTTTTTAAAAGCTTTGCGCAAGCATGTCGATGCGAAATTCCCCGGTCGTATGTTCCTGGCGGAAGCGAATCAATGGCCCGAAGACGCTGTAGCGTATTTCGGGAATGGCGATGAATGCCATACAGCATTCCACTTCCCCCTTATGCCACGGATGTTCATGGCTATCCGGACCGAAGAGCGGTTCCCCATCATTGATATTCTCGACCAGACGCCGGCAATCCCGGATTCCTGTCAGTGGTGTCTGTTCCTGCGGAACCACGACGAGTTGACGCTGGAAATGGTCACGGACGAAGAGCGCGATTACATGTATCGTGCGTATGCATCAGATTCCCAGGCAAGGATCAATCTTGGGATTCGTCGTCGCCTCGCTCCGCTTCTGGGAAACAACCGCAGGCGGATCGAATTGATGAACGGGCTGCTATTTTCGTTACCGGGCACGCCTGTTCTGTATTACGGAGACGAAATCGGCATGGGCGATAATATCTATCTCGGCGATCGCAACGGCGTGCGAACTCCCATGCAATGGAGCGGAGACCGCAATGCCGGATTCAGCCGGGCCAATCCACAAAAGCTTTACCTGCCCGTTATTATCGACCCGGAATACCATTACGAAGCGATCAATGTTGAAGCCCAGCAGAACAACCCGAATTCGCTGCTCTGGTGGATGAAGCGGATCATTGACCTTCGCAAGCGCTACAAGGCATTCGGCTGTGGGACGATTCAGTTTCTTTATCCCGACAACCCCAAGATCCTCGCGTTCATCCGGAAATATGAAGACGAATCGATTCTCGTTATCGCCAACCTGTCACGATTTTCTCAGTACACTGAATTGCATCTGGAAGACTACCAGGGGCTTGTCCCACTGGAGCTTTTCGGTCGAATCGAGTTTCCGACAATCAGCAAGTCGACCTATCCGGTGATGCTCGCGCCGCACGGTTTCAACTGGTTCGCACTCCAACCGCCTCGGCCCTCCACGCTGGGACTGACCAGTATTCCCACCGAGTTCCCCAAACTCGTTTTGACAGAGGAATTCGGTCGCTCTCTCATGGGAACCGGTCGGGAATCGCTCGAGCGAATTCTCCCGCGATTTCTCTCTCAGAGGCGATGGTTCGGTGCCAAAGACCGGCACATCCGCGAGGTGCTGATTCGTGAGGTGATCCCCATCCCCGTTTGGGAATCCGTATTGGATCTCCCTGAGTTGAATCAAAGTATTGCACCAGTCAATCTGACGTTTCTCGAAGTGAATTTCCTCGATGCGGAACCGGAACTTTATGTCCTTCCGATCGCTGTTGCAGTCGGAGGGCAGGGTGATCGGGTGCTTGAAGAGTTACCCCACGCGATCCTTGCACGACTCGAAGGCGAACAAGCGGGCGTCCTTTATGATGCGATGTGGGATCCGTCGTTCTGCTCCGCATTGCTCGAAGCGATGCGACGGAACGAGATCATCTCTGGTGCCTCAGGACAACTTTCAGCCGTGGGATTGATGCCATTCAACCGTGAGGAAGCCGTTTCCAGCCCGACCCCGACCATCAGCAAACTCGAACAAAGCAACACATCCGTCGTCTTCGGTGATCGATACATCCTGAAAGTCTTTCGTCGCATGGAAACCGGAATCAATCCCGATTTGGAAATCGGTCGATTCCTTGCGGAAAAATGTCAGTATTCCCACAGTCCGTCGATCGTGGGGTATCTGGAGTATCGGCAGCGACGCAGCGAACCGATGACGCTTGCGATCCTTCAGGGCGTGATACCGAATCAAGGAACGGCCTGGCAGTACACTCTGGATTCTCTCAGCCAGTATCTGGAGCATGTTCTCAGTACGGATGGTAACGTCCGAACACCGCCTCAGTTGCCGTCTTCAGTCGGGGAAATCATCAATCAGGAACTTCCCGCACTCGCACAAGAGACAATCGGATCCTATCTGGAGTCCGCACGCCGACTTGGGCAGCGAACTGCTCAACTCCATGCGGCGCTTGCGACCGAGACACGCGATCCGTCGTTTCAATCGGAACCGTTCACCCCGATTTATCAGCGATCCATTTATCAGTCGATGCGGAGTGAAGCGGTCCGCGTCTTTCAATCGCTTGCCAAACGCGTTCGCACATTACCGGATGGCACGCGCGAACTTGCTCAGAAGGTTCTCGAACGGCAATCGGCGATTCTGGCTCGGTTTCAGAGTGTCGCGACGACGCGAATGACCGGCCGTCGGTATCGCATTCACGGTGATTATCATCTCGGTCAGCTGCTTTATACAGGCAAAGACTTTGTCGTTATTGATTTTGAAGGAGAACCCTCTCGATCGATTTCGGATCGGCGGATCAAACGATCAATGTTGCGTGATGTTGCTGGCATGATCCGATCGTTTCACTACGCAGCCTGCACGGCATTGATCGGATATGGCAACGAGGGAAAACCGACACCGCGAACGGAAGATTTCGATCGACTCGAACTCTGGTGCCAGTACTGGTACTGGTGGGTCTCCTTGACCTTTGTCCGGTCGTATCGTGAAACGGCCGGGAACGCACCGTTTCTGCCGGAAACCCGAGACGAATTCAAGTTGCTCCTGGAAGCGTTTATTCTATCCAAAGCGGTTTTTGAATTGGGTTATGAACTGAGTCATCGCCCCGACTGGATCCCGATTCCCCTGCACGGAATCCTCGATCTTCTCAAAACAACCACCCCTCCTGAAATGCAAGGGATTTGAATTATGGCCAAGAGATGGCAATCAACTTGCTGTGCTGCATCGGAGTTGGACGGAGTGCGCTTTCGCGTCTGGGCACCAGAAGCGCGAAACGTCGAATTGGTGATTGAAGATGAACATATTAGGACGGTCTCAATGTCCCGGCAGAACGCGGGAATTTACGAATGTCATGTGCCGGATGTTCATGTCGGGACACGGTACCGCTACCGCATCGATGGTCACGGGCCATTTCCTGATCCTGCTTCCCGATTCCAGCCCTTGGGAGTTCATGGTCCATCAGAGGTTGTTGATCCCGCATCGTTTGCCTGGACCGACACACTCTGGTCGGGTCCGACAAGCGATACGAATGTCATCTATGAATTGCATGTCGGGACGTTCACGAAATCGGGTACCTTTGCCGCCGCAACGGATCAACTCACTCACCTTGCGAACCTTGGTATCACACTTGTTGAACTGATGCCGCTTGCCGACTTTCCTGGCCAGCACGGCTGGGGTTACGATGGTGTGTGTCTGTCCGCACCGGCACGATGCTACGGCAGCCCCGACGATCTGAGAGCATTCGTCAACAAAGCCCACGAGTTGAATATCGCGGTTCTGATCGATGTGGTTTACAATCACCTCGGACCGGATGGCAATTATCTCTCGCAATTCAGTTCGTATTACTTTTCGAAAACCCATCAGACGGACTGGGGTACCGGCCTCAATTTCGATGGTCCACAGTGCGACATGGTCCGGCAATTCTTCATCGACAGTGCGGAACAATGGGTTCGGGATTATCATTTCGACGGTGTCCGCCTCGACGCCACGCACGCGATTATCGATACAAGCACTCCGCATTTCCTGAAACAACTCTCGGATCGACTTCATGAGGTTGGTCATGAACTGGGGCGAAGGGTCCTCGTCATTGCGGAGGATGAGCGGAATCTCAACACGATCCTTCAACCGCATGCGCAGGGCGGATACGGATTGGACGGCGTGTGGGCGGACGATTTGCATCATCAGATCCGCCGGGCATTCACCGGGCAGTCGGATGGCTATTTTGCGGACTATACCGGGACGGCGGAAGACATGGCTGCTACTTTGAATCACGGCTGGTTTTACTGCGGGCAGAAATCGATCCATAAAGGGAGCGCTCGCGGAACAAAGACCGACGGCTTGCACCCTCGACAATTCGTCGTCTGTATTCAGAATCACGATCAGATCGGGAACCGTGCCTTTGGCGAGCGGTTGAATCATCAGATTGATCGATCCGCCTACCGTGCCGCGTCCGCGCTGCTGATGCTCGCACCCCAAACGCCGCTTCTTTTCATGGGGCAGGAGTGGGCCGCGACTTCGCCGTTCCTCTACTTCACCGATCACAATCCCGAACTGGGAAAGCTTGTCACCGAAGGGCGCCGGCGCGAGTTTCGGCACTTTGAACTCTTCGCCAACCCGCAGGTTCGAGAATGCATTCCCGACCCGCAGGCGAAGGAGACCTTTCAGAGAAGTCAATTGAACTGGGACGATTTGGCTCGCGATCCGCATGCCGGCACGCTGCTGCTGTATCAGGATCTCATCCGCTTGCGCAGGAATGATCCGTGTCTGGCTTCGGGTGGCACATCGAGATCTCGTGCGATCGGCAAAGGGATCGTACTGCTCGAGCGAACCGACGCCTCCGGAACGGACGTTCTGGGGTTGCTCATAACCTGGATCCCGGGTTCCGTGGCGGTGCTGGACTCCGCGGATTGGTCGGTTGTTCTCAATACCGAATCGGACCGTTACACAACCGATCCCCGCCCTCCTCTTGTGAAGACTGAAGCGGAAGCGACCGTCGTCCACTTTCCCTGTCCGGCCGCAGTGATTCTCCGCCGGTCCATCCAACATCCTCAAGGTCAGGCATAATGATCAGCGAAACGTTCGCAGTGGAATTCTCTCAAAGTATCCGAAATGGTTATCGCGTACCGATTGCAACCTATCGAGTACAGATGGAGCCGAATTTCCCATTCGAGAACGCTCAGTCCATCATTCCCTACCTGACTCGGATGGGATGGTCCGATCTCTACATCGCTCCGTTTTTCAGGGCAAAACCCGGTAGCACTCACGGCTATGACGTCTGTGATTTCTCGCAGATCAATCCGGAGTTGGGTGGCCCGGATGCGCTGAGATCGCTGGTTCAGGAACTCCAGAATCATCAGATGGGTTTGCTGCTGGACTTCGTGCCGAATCATATGGCTGTCGAGCCGGTCTTGAATCCCTGGTGGCGTGACATGCTGGAGCACGGCCAGTCTTCGCGCTTTGCGAAGTTTTTCGATATCGACTGGAAGCCGGTGAAGGCGGAACTTCGCGGCAAGATCCTGCTCCCGTTTCTGGGCGATCATTATGGCGCCGTTCTCGATCGCGGCGAACTTGTCCTTGCGTATACTTCCGGCGAATTGGTTGTGAATTACTTCGAGACAACGCGTCCGCTTGATCCGAAATGCTACCCGCAGGTCTTTCGTCGGAATCTCGCCTCGCTCCAGCAGGAGTTGGGAAGCGAAGATTCTTCTCTACAAGAGTTCCTCAGTATCCTGACCGCGCTCGATCATCTTCCTTCCGCCCGCGAAACGAATCCGGAGCGGATCGCGGAACGCTTGCGCGAAAGCCGTTTCGCCAAAGAGCGGTTGGTGCGATTGTGCGACAGCGCTCCACGCATCCGCACCTATCTCGACGAAGCGATCGCCACCTTCAACGGCTCGCCCGAGGATCCCCGATCCTTCGACGATTTGCACGAACTCCTCGAAACGCAGTCGTATCGCCTCTCTTACTGGAAAACGGCGGCGCATGAAATCAACTACCGACGCTTCTTCGATATCAATCAACTCGCCGGTCTGCGCGTCGAGGAACCTGCCGCATTCGCCGCCATGCACGGTCTCGTCCTTCAACTCATTCGAGACGGAATGGTCACCGGCATCCGTCTTGATCATATCGATGGCCTCTTCGATCCCGCTGGTTACCTCGAGCGGCTTCAATCCGCCATTTTTGAACAACGAATGGCACGCATGCTTCCGGCGGATACGAAACCCACGAGCGGCATTTCAGCCGCGCTCGCGGAGCTTCGCCAGAAAGAACGCGTGGCCGATCCGCAGGGACCATTCGAACGCCCGCTCTTCGTCGTGATCGAGAAAATCCTTTCCGGCAACGAATCACTTCCCGCCTGGCCCATGGAAGGGACGACCGGCTACGAATTCATGAACGACGTCTCGCGGCTCTTCGTAAACCCGCGTCATGCCCGAGTGATGCGAAAGGATTATGAACGATTCACCGGCCGGCTCGATCCGTTCACCGAAGTCGTCTACGATTGCAAAAACTGATCGCCAGTACATCGCTCGCCGCCGAGATGAATGTCCTCGGGCACGCACTCAACCGCATCTCCGAAGGCGACCGGCTGGCACGCGACTTCACGCTCGACAGCCTGCGGGCCGCGCTACGCGAAGTCGCGGTCTGCTTTCCGGTCTACCGGACCTACATCGACGCCAACGGCATTTCCGAACACGATCGGCAGGTGGTCGATCTGGCGATTCGCCGGGCACGCCTGCGGAATCCGGCCACGGAATCCTCCGTCTTCGATTTCGTCCGCGAGTCACTCCTGCCCAATCGCGAAACATGCACCGCCGATCTCTATGCGGCACGCCTCGCGTTTACCATGAAATTCCAGCAGTACACCGGTCCGCTTCAGGCCAAGGGAATCGAGGACACCTCGTTCTATCGCTACAACGTGCTCATTTCGCTGAATGAGGTCGGTGGCGATCCGCAACGGTTCGGCGGAACGATCACGCAATTCCACATGGCGAATCAGCAGCGGCAGGAGCGCAATCCCAACTGCATGCTGTCCACCGCCACCCACGATACCAAGCGCGGAGAAGATGCCCGCTGCCGCATCCACGTGCTCTCGGAAATTCCGCATACTTGGAACAAACGCGTTCGACGTTGGGCCGCGATCAACGAAGACTGCCGGACCGAAGTCGACGGTGCGCCCGCACCGGATCGCAATGACGAATACCTGTTCTATCAGGCCCTCCTCGGCTGCTGGCCTGCGGGTTGGGAGGAACCGACCGTTCCTCCGGATCTCGTAAAACGGCTGACCGACTATATGGCGAAAGCGACCAAAGAAGCCAAGATCCATACCAGTTGGATCGCCGCGAATCCCGGTTACGATCAGGCCGTGGCGCATAATGTCGAGACGGCTCTCACCGGCGAGCGCTCGCGCGAATTCCTCACGCGGTTCCTCGCCTTCCAGCGTCGCGTTGCGTTCGGCGGAATGGTGAACTCCCTCGCACAGCTCACGCTCAAGTTGACCTGCCCCGGAGTGCCGGATTTTTTCCAGGGCTCGGAACTCTGGGAACTCAGTCTGGTCGATCCGGATAATCGTCGGCCGGTGGATTATGCGATTCGTGCGAAGTACCTCTCGGAAATTCTGCCGGTGCTAGAAGGTAAGTCGGACAAGCAGGAGTTCGTGAGCCAGTTACTTGCAAACTGGCAGGATGGGAAGATCAAAATGTATCTGACCGCATGCGGGTTGCGGGTCCGCCAACGCCATCAGCAGGTCTTTCAGAAGGGGGCATACCTGCCGCTGGTCGTCGAAGGCGAACTCGCGGATCACATCGTCGCCTATGCCCGCACTGATGGAGCACAATCCGTGATCGTGGTTGTACCGCGTCTCACCGCTCCCTTGACTCGATTCCGCGGAATTCTTCCAACAGGCCCGGCCATTTGGGGCGAAACGCGCCTGCGCCTGCCTCAGGAATTGAGCGGTTCCACATGGTGCAATGCGTACACCGATGAATGCCCCACGACCACGAAGGATGGAACCGATCAGGTCGTTGCGATCAGCGACATCCTCGCGACGTGCCCCGTGGCGATTCTGACACAGCGATCGTGAACGCGATAAGCGCAGCATCCACAACAGGAGTAGAACAAAACGATTTCATGTAGTCTGAACGACTGCGAAACCAAAATCATTTGTAGCAGTCTTTCAGAATACCATGTGTGGTCGTATGTTCACACCTTAGACATGAGAAAGGCCAATCCAATAATTCCCAAGACGATATTCGAATGTTGGTTTTCCGGCCTGACGGGCCGGTTCTGTCAGCCCAGGGCGAGACGCGAAGCGGCGAAGCCCTGGGTTACAATCGAAACCCCATTTCGCCCGTTGAGCGTGGGTCATTTTCTTTGAAAATGACCCACGCTCAACGGGCGATTTTTTTGGTTTAATGGACCCGGGGTTGCGGTCCTTCGGACCTTACCCCGGGCTGACAGAACCAACCTTTCAGGTCGGAAAACAAGTTCGCACGATGAAGCACAAGTGCGGAGGAAGTGTTGAACGATCGATTCGGGTGCCACAATTACGGTCGGGTGCTACATGGGTGGTATGGGTGGCATGCTCACGGCTTTGCGTGGGCATGTGCTTTTTCATGCCCACGCAAAGCCGTGGGCATGCCACTCTCCGGGTCGGGTGCCACGATTCCGCGCTGGTGCTACTGGGTGGTATGGGTGGCATGCCACCCTCATGAGTCTTCGAGGCCCACCTCTCATGGACAATTTCCGTATGTGGGTCTCGCAAAGCATCGGCGCCACCCGACAAGACTTGTCGGCGTTTAGTGCCGGAAATGCCGCACGCCGGTGAAGACCATCGCGATTCCGTATTTGTTGCAGGCGGCGATGCTGTCTTCGTCCTTGACACTTCCGCCGGGCTGAACGATGGCGGTCACGCCGGCGGCGGTGGCGAGTTCCACATTGTCCGGGAACGGGAAGAACGCATCGGACGCCAGCACGGATCCCTTTGATCGTTCGCCCGCCTTCCGAACCGCGATTTCCACCGACATCACTCGGGACATCTGTCCCGCTCCGACGCCAACGATCGATGAGCCTGAACCGGATGTTGCGGGGCTTCCAAGAACGATAGCGTTGGATTTCACGTACTTGCAAATGTGCCAGGCGAACTTCAAGGCGTCCAGTTCCTGCGGTGTGGGCGCTCGCTGAGTTTTGACGACCCATTTCGTGTGATCGTCCGCACCCGTGTCACGGGTTTGCACCAGCAATCCGCCATCGACCCGTCGATAATCGAGCGGCACTTCCACATCGGAATCGAGCGGTTGAAAACCCGAATCGTCCGCGTCCTCATCCGCTTTCCAGTTGTTCGAAAGATCCGCCGTCTTGAGCAACCGCACATTCTCTTTCCACTTCTTAAGGGCGTCGAGCGCATCGGGTTCGAAGCCGGGAGCGATGACGCACTCGACGAACCGCTTCGCCTTCGGGTCTTTGAGTGCGGTCGCGGTCGCGAGATCGACGGGGCGGTTGAAGGCGATGATTCCGCCGAACGCGGAGATCGGATCGCCATCCCAGGCCATCAAAAACGCATCGGCCAACTGAGGCGCGCTGGCAGCACCGCAGGGGTTGTTGTGCTTCACGATGATCGCCGAGGGTTCGCTGAGTTCTCGAACCATGGACAATGCGGCGTCGAGGTCGAGGATGTTGTTGTAACTGAGTTCCTTGCCGTGCAACTGCTCGGCAGTCGCGACACAGGCGTACTCGGGATTCAGCCCGACCTCCGCATAGAACGCCGCCTTCTGGTGCGGGTTTTCGCCGTAACGCAGCGGTTGAACCAGATTGAACGGCGGATCGAATTCCTCGTCCCACTCGCTCACTTCGCCCGGTTCGAGCAGTTCCGTCTCCGCCGCGACTTCGCATTCATTCAGGAAGAATTCTTCGATCGCCTCGTCGTACTGCCTGATGAGTTGAAATGCGACCGACGCCATCTCCTTCCGGAACGACCGAGTTGTGGTCTTGTTGTTCTCGTTGAGTTCCGTCAGCAGATCCGCATAGAGGCCGGGATCGGGAAGGACGACGACGCTTTCAAAGTTCTTGGCGGCCGCCCGGACCATGCACGGGCCGCCGATATCGATATTCTCGATGGCTTCGGCTTCGGTGGCGTCGGGTTTCGCGATCGTCTTTTCGAAGGGATAGAGATTGCACACGACGAGATCGATTTCCGGGAGCTTGTGTTCGGCAAGAGTGGACATATGTTCCGATTTGCTTCGCTTGGCCAGCAGACCGGCATAAATGGCGGGGTGAAGCGTTTTGACGCGGCCGTCAAGAATCTCCGGGTAACCTGTCAGTTCGCTGACATCCTTGACCGGCAGTCCCGCCTCGCACAGCGATTTCTTCGTGCCGCCGGTCGCGATCAACTCGATACCGAAGGTTTGATGCAGTTCCGTTGCCAGCTCGACGAGCCCGCTTTTGTCGGACACGGAGAGAAGCGCACGCCGGATCGGAAGTTTCGAAGACATGGGACACCAGCAGGGACTCAGGATTTCTGTTCGCTGAGATTTTAAGAATTCTTGCCGGTTTTTCCCGTTCGCGATGGATTTGCTTCGATTTGAACCATTCCTGCAACAAGCCGAACCGTCACGCCTCCGGGATAATCTCCAGGAGTTGGCGTTGCGATCCGCCGCCAATGGTCGAAGGTCATATCGTTCAGCGGCCAGCCTTCGCGCACCCAGACCAGCCGGAAGAGTTCGCATTTCACGACGAATGGCGCGCCTTCGATGGCGGATTTGTCGAGAATCAGTTTTGTGCCGGCACGGGGACGTTCCGCTTGAAGCAGAAGCCTCGTTGCTTCGGCTTCCACAAAGTCGAACGTATCGTCCGCCTGATGCGCCAGACGCCCCAGAAGAGAAACGACTTCGGGGTTGAATTCCTTCATGAGCGGCAGCAGGTGATGGCGGATGCGATTGCGTGTGAAGCGATCGTCCACATTTGTTGAGTCGGTGCGAAATGGCTGATTTCGGGCGGAGAGATCAGCAAGGATTTCCGTACGACTCACCTCGAGCATTGGGCGAATCAGCTGACATTGACTCGTGGATTCATCGAGTTTCCGGATTGGCCTGATCCCACGAAGACCCTGCAAGCCCGTACCGCGGACCAACCGGTGGAGGATCGTCTCCGCCTGATCATCGGCGGTGTGGCCGGTGGCGATCCATGTTGCGGAGCGTTCGGCGGCGACGTTTGCCAGCCATTGGTAGCGCAGTGTGCGGGCGTTGGATTCGAGATTGATGGCATTTGGGAGCGAAATGCGCCCAATTTGGACCGGAATTTGGAGTTTTTTGGCGAGTTCCGCCACGAATCCGGCATCTTCGTCGGATTCCGGACCGCGGAGTTGATGATTCGCATGAGCGATCGTGAGCGATTCGTGATAAAACGGATGAATAGCGAGGAGCAGCGCCACACTGTCCGCCCCGCCGGAGACGGCGATCACGCCCGGGCCGGCGATGCGCTGGCGGGCGAAAAACTCACGAACGGATCGGTGAACTTTCAAGGAATGATCCGGATTTCGGTAGAATGAATCATGGTTTTATTGTGCGACGGCACCCTCACAAGGTGTACGTTTTTCTGGTTATGTTCGCTTTTCGCAGGGGTGGAATTTGACGTAAGTGCTTACGCGGCATAGGCGCTTCCGAAATTTTGGCGTCTTTCCACGGTAGGGTGTGGCAGTGTCGGTGGAAAGACTTATTGTGGTACAAAAATGCTGCTGACATTCGACTTGATTCCTTGAGCACTGAGGTTATTGTGGCCGACCGTGAACCCGAGTACGTGCCAGAGGATTTGCCGATTGCTCGCCCCGTAGGCCGAAACTCGGAGCGAGTTTTTGTTCCGGCGACGGAGCGGATCAGCAAGCTGGCGCGGGCGTTCCTGGGGATCATGTCCCTGGGGTTTCTCGTAGTGTTTGGTATCGCGGCGTGGCTGCATCCTTATGACGATGACGGACAGCCGATGAGCATGGCGAGTCATACTCAACTGGGTATGCCGCCGTGCAATATGGTGGTCTTTTACGGGAAGCCGTGTCCGTCGTGCGGCATGACGACCAGTTTTTCGCTGCTGGTGCATGGTGATATCTGGCACTCACTGCGTGCGAACTGGGTGGGCACGCTGATCGCGATGTTCTGGCTGGGGTTGATTCCGTGGGGGTTGCTCGGCGCGATTCGGGGGCGGGTCGCCTGGGTGAAGAATCTCGAAATGTTCCTGACGGTATCCGTCGGGCTGATTCTGCTTCTGATGATCGTCCGCTGGTTGTGGGTGCTCGTCTTTTAGCATGGGGGGTTCAGGGATGAACCGTACACTACGTATCACAGTCCTGCTGATGGCGCTGTTCGTTGGCAGCCTCGGTTGCAATCCGGCTTCACTCGGCTATTTTCTATTCCGAGGTGATCAAAAGGCGCCAGCGGAAGCCAAAGCATTTGAACCCGTCCGCGACAAGCGGGAAGTCACGGTGGCGATTCTGGTCAATGCACCTGCGAATTCTCTGGAATTCGCAGGTTTAGATCGTGACATAGTGGCTGCGGCTTCGCGGGTCTTCGCCGAACAGTCACGCGACAAGAAGCCCGCAATCAAGGTGATCGACCCGTCACAGCTCGATCGGTTTAAAGCACAGCACCCTTCATGGCGTTCGATGAGTGCCGCCGATATCGGCAAAGAACTCGATGCGGACTATGCGATGGAACTGACGATCACGGGATTCGATTTGTACGAGAAAGGGACCGGGCGATTGATCTACTTGGGGCGTGCGACAGCGGATGTCGTCTGCTATGAGACCGCCGGCGGAACTGAGCATTCACGATACTTCGTTGATGCACCGATCGAATCACGACCAGCCGATAGCAGCATGCCCGCTTCGCAATACAAATCGATGCTGATCCAGCGGTTCGCTTTGCGTTTGAGTTGGAAACACATTCCGCACGTAACCGATCAGCGAATCTCGTCGGTCCAGTAGTCCCGGCGGTCGGAGTTGAACCGACGACCTTGCCGTTTTCAGCGGCACGCTGCTACCAACTGAGCTACACCGGGTGATAGTCGATTGATACTCATCCGGTGTATCTGGTTCACTTTTTCAGCACATCAGGCATGAACTCTTCACGATCCTGTTTCGGGTTGAGCTTGAGATCACGAAAGTAATAACTGGCGATCAAGGAGCCGTCCGGATGCCGGATATCCGATCCAAGATGCAGCCAAGTCTCGACATCGATCATGATCGTAACCTTACCGATCGCCTCCTGCGGGTAACGCACCGGCGAGCGGGTTTCTGTTTCTTCAAGTGAGAAATTATCGACCTCGACCGGATCAACGGTTCGCCTGATCCAATGACAAACACGTCCGTTCAGTTCGGGAACAGGTTTCTTGCCAAGATATTCGATATTGAGGTGGCCACGATCATGAGCGCGTTTCCAGATCGCATAAGTACGCAACGTTCCGCGATAGATGCCAAAATCAAGAATGCTGAAGCGTGATGTTTGACGGGCGATGAATCCTGTCGGATCGCTATCTTGGATGCCGATCAAAGTACGTGCCTTAAGCTTGCCGTTATTTTCACCTTTGGCATAAAGTGTTGCTTTGACGAGACCGGCACCCTGGACCCATTTCATCACGACAGCAAACGGATCATCGCGAAAGTTGACGTCGATCACTTCGACCGGACCGAGCGTACCTTTCACTCGTTCTTGCTTCAAAAGTATACAGTGATACCCGCGGACCTGACAGCGATAGCGGCTCATCGAAGCATTGAGCATGGCCAATGCATCGGTCCGCGCAAGCTGATCGAAGGCATTCGCGTCGGGGAGTTTTTCACATTCAGTTAATTCAGGCTCAGGATTCGTCCTGTTCAAAGCGATAGAAGGCGGCGCAACCGGAACTGTGGCCAAACATATGGCGATTGTTGCCGGCACGAGCAGATACCGAATGGTCATAATGTAAGAATATCGGGGTTTACCCCATTGTAAGAGTTGCATTTTCATCCCGATTCGGTCAGATTATCAGTTCCTACCTGTGGGCAAACATCATGCCACGATTTCACATTGCTACGTTCTCTTCCGATGTCACCCCTCCATTAGGCCATCCACTTTGTGGAGGATGGATCGAACCGGCACGCGGAGTTGACGATCCACTCAAATGTTTGGGCGTGGTACTGATGGGACAGGGCAAACCAATTGTTCTTGTGGCGGTCGATTGGACCGGTCTGAGGAACGAAGCTTATCGTTCATGGCGGGCCGCTTTGGCGGAGGCGGCGCACACGACTCCCGAATCGGTCTCGATCCATTGTGTTCACCCACATAACGCCCCGTTTGCCGATACCGAAGCGCAGAAGATGCTCGCAGCTATCAATGGCCCGCCATTACTCGATCTAGCGTTTTTCGACAAAGCGGTTGCAACTTCTGCCAACGCACTCAAAAAATCCCTGGCATCCGCAAAGGAATTCACTCACGTCGGCTTTGGCCAAGCTGAGGTGAAACACGTCGCATCGAATCGGCGTGTCATCGGCGTCGATGGCAGAGTCCTCTTCACACGCACCAGCGCAACCAAAAATAAGGAAGCCCGCGCTGCGCCCGAGGGCCTCATCGATCCGCTCCTGAGGACGATCAGTTTCTGGAACGGTGAGAAACCGCTGGCCGCATTGCATTTCTACGCCACGCACCCGATGAGCTACTACGGCGACGGCATGATCAGCGCCGACTTCTGCGGGTTGGCACGCCAGAAGCGACAAGACGAGCAGCCCGGAGTCCATCAAATCTACTTCACCGGTTGCTCGGGAAACGTCACCGCCGGGAAGTACAACGATGGAAATAAAGCCAATCGGACCATTCTGCGTGATCGAATGTACAATGGTATGGTCGCGGCCTGGAACGCCACCAAGAAACAACAGGTGTCGGGGTGGAACTGGTCTGTTCAACCCGTTGCATTTATACCACGCCGCGAGCCGTCGTTTGGTGAAGTGATTAGCACTAGGGACATGAACGATCCCAAGCAGACGAAAGCTCGGCGAAACAACGCCGCACTTCAACTCGCCTGGCTCAAACGTATCAAAACTCCCGTTGAAATCACGTCGCTCGATCTTGGAATCGCCAAAACCCTGCATCTGCCCGGCGAACCGTTCATCGAATATCAATTAGCCGCACAGAAAGCATCCGCGGCGAAACCTATATGCGTCGCCGGTCATGGCGACGGCGGTTGCGGATACATCCCCACCGCTGACGCGTATCTCCAAGGCGGATACGAGCCAACTGTCGCGCTTTCATCCCCGGAAATGGAAACTATCCTTCTCAAAACAATCAACACGCTCCTGAAAGAAACTCGCTGAGGGTCCACCATGCGTATTCTCATCTGCTTAACATTCGGAATCATGTTCTTCGGTTCGCTCCCCACCCGTGCTGCCGAACCCGCATTCAAAGCCGGCGTCGCGAGGATCAATATCACCCCCAAAGACCACATGTGGATGGCCGGCTACGGCTCACGCAACAAAATCGCCGAAGGCAAAGCCCACGACCTCTTCGCCAAAGTGCTCGCTATCGAGGACGCCAAAGGATACCGTCTCATCCTTGTGACCACTGATCTTATCGGCCTCACGCGTGCCATATCCGAAGATGTTTATCAAGCCGTCAAAACTCAGGCCGGAATCGAACGCGGGCAACTGCTTCTCAACGCCTCGCACACGCACTGCGGGCCCGTCATCAACGATAACCTCATGGACATGTATCCACTCACACCCGAACAGCGCCAGCAGGTTGTCGATTACACCAAAAACCTGCGAGTTCTGTTGACAAAAGTCATTCTCGATGCCGTCGCCAACCTCAAGCCTGCCACGCTCAGCTACGGCCAGGGCGATGCGCTCTTCGCCATGAATCGCCGCGAACAAACGCCCAACGGCGTCATCAACGGCAAAAATCCCGCCGGACCCATCGACCACTCCGTGCCCATTCTCAAAGTCGAATCCGCCGGCAAACTCCTCGCCGTCGCCTTCGGATACGCATGTCACAACACCACCCAGTCCTACTACAAATGGTGCGGAGACTACGCCGGCTATGCGCAAATCGAAATCGAAAAAGCCCACCCCGGTACGACAGCGCTCTTCTGGATCGGCTGCGGGGGCGACGTCAACCCGCAGCCACGCGGCACCGAGGATCTCTGCATCAAGCACGGCAAAGAACTCGCCATGGGTGTCTCGCGGGCGTTGAAGGGCGAACTCAAGCCCATCTCTGGCTCGCTCAGCGGCCGATACGCCACCGTCGATCTCAAACTCGACGGCTCCATGACCAAGGAAAAGCTCATCGCCGAATCGCTCAGCAAGAACTTCGCACTCAAGACGCGGGCCGAGCGTTTGCTCAAAATGCTCTCGGAAACGGGCAAAATCACCACCAATTACCCCCATTATCCCGTTCAGGTCTGGAAACTTGGCGAGCAGATCACGTGGGTCGGGCTCGGTGGCGAGGTCGTGATGGACTACGCCCTGCGGATTCGCAAGGAACTGCCGAAGGATCGCACGGTCTGGGTCGCCGGCTACTGCAACGACGTCATGGCCTACATCCCCTCGAAGCGTGTCCTCCTCGAAGGGGGATACGAAGGCGAATCGTCGATGATCTACTACGGCCTGCCGGGGAAATGGGCGGAGCCAATCGAAGAGTCAATCATGGCCAAGGTTCACGAATTGGCGAAATAACGGAAGTCCGATTGGCACTGCTGCCAAACACTCACGAGGGCTCCGCCACCGCCTTGCGCACGCTCGTGGCGGAGTCGTTCAAACACTGACTCGTCTTTCCACCGACACTGCCACACCCTACCGTGGAAAGACGCCAAAATTTCGGAAGCGCCTATGCGCCGTAAGGGTTTACGTCGAATTGCCTGAATGTTCCGAAACGTGAAGTGACACCGATGTCAACGAGAGGTTGTGAAAATTTGTTCCAATTCCAAAATCGGATTTGACTTC
Source organism: Limnoglobus sp. (assembly GCA_041742055.1). Classification (GTDB taxonomy): domain Bacteria; phylum Planctomycetota; class Planctomycetia; order Gemmatales; family Gemmataceae; genus Limnoglobus. The sequence continues at coordinate 35,080 of JBGSJI010000078.1, forward strand.
CCTAAAACACTCCCAAGGACTCAGCTACTTCGTGGAGCACGGACTTGGCGGAGTCCTTATTCTCTGGAGTCATTGAATCTCAATGTATCCATCTGTATACTATCTTGAGCGGAATCGACGGCTCTTGAGCCAGTGAGGATCGCTATGAATCGAACAGCTGACAAATTGTCCGAAAATATTAAGGCAATTGCGGACGAGTTGAAAACGCCCAAGAAAAAACGCGAGAGCGGTAAGATCGCTCAGGATCTTCAATCCGCACTTCGGGAAATCCAAGGTCAGATCGAGACATTCTGCCGGGAACATCTGAACGCGGAATATGCCGAACTGTGCCGCAAACTCGCCGAGAAACTAGCGAGCGTACGCCCGTCGCCTTTGATGAGCGGCAAGCCGAACGTCTGGGCGTGCGGTATCATTCGCACCATCGGGATGCAAAATTTCTTGAACGATCCGAGTCAGAAACCGTACATGAAGATCGCCGAGATCAGTCGGATCTTCGGAGTCGGTGAAAGTACGGCGGCGGCCAGAACTTCCAAAATCAAAAATCTGATTCCCTTCAGCCCATTGGATTTCGAGTGGAACCTGCCCAGTCAGGCCGAACAGAACCCGCTCATCTGGTTCCTGAAAGTGAACGGTATCATGATGGATATCCGTGATGCGCCGAGAGAGGCCCAGGTTGTCGCCTTTGAGCAAGGCTTGATCCCGTACATCCCGGCCGATCGGAAGCAAGGCGGGTGAGTGTGCATTGCAGGCAATCGAAGGACGAGATGTCACGGAAGCAGATCTCCGAAGAGTTGCGGATACCGGACGCGGAGCGGATCGCCGGGAGCGATGTGTGATGTCTTGGCTACTTTTTCTCGACGAAAGTGGACACGACCATAAGCAGATGCCGTACGAGGTTCGTGGTGGCGTAGCTATTCATGATGATCAACTTTGGCCATTAACGCGGGCCGTTCAACAATTCGAACAGATAGCGTTCGGCTGTTCCCTGCGTGAATTCCAGAAGGAACTCAAGGGAAGCACTCTGGTTGACAAGAAACGATTCAAGTTCGCGAATCAAGCCGAACCAATGCCAGCGGTGGAACGGCAGAAGCACGCCCGCGCGTTTCTCATGAAGGGGTTTCAAAAGCAGAACCCGACGAGTTTGGAGTTTTGCGCTTACGGGCAGGCTTGCATCGAGATGGCCCGAGGCATCTTTCAGTTATTGCGGGACCACAAGGCCGTTCTGTTTGCCAGTATGACACCACGGGGCTTCGCCAAACCGACCGGCCCTGCAGAGGATTTGCTCAGGAAGGATCAAGTCTTTCTTCTGGAACGGTACTTTTACTTTCTTGAAAGCCAGGAGCAGAATGGCTTGCTGGTGATGGACGGTACGGAGAAAACTCTGGACCGAAAGTTCGTCCGTCAGCTGGAGAATTACTTCACTAAAACCAACACGGGGCGATATCGGACACAGTGGATCGTGCCGACTCCGTTTTTCGTCGCATCCGACATGGCATATCCCGTGCAGATCGCCGACCTGTGTATTTACTGTGTGAACTGGTGTTTTCGTTTACCGAGTCAGGGAATGGCGGAACCGGTGCGTGAGGAAATCCGTACCGAGTTCTCTGATTGGTTGCGGCAGTTACAGTTCAACGGCGAAGGCTATCGTGATGGGCAGGTGTTCCAAACGTGGGGGATTTGTTATGTGCCGAACCCCTGCGGCCAGGGACGAGATGGGGCATGAAATAAAAAAGAGACAACGCTTTCGGGGCCAGCCGAAGCTCTCCCCTAGGCCGAGTCTCCAATAGAATTATTGGACTTTCAATCCTCGAAGTCAAGTGAAACTGCGGTGATCGCATTTGAATTCACTTGTCGTTCGAGCAAATCGAAGTTGCAGCTGCCGAGATCGATGACGAGAATGGGTGTGTTATCGGCAACATGGGTGAGTGTAACCGATCAATCGGCATGCATTAATTCGTTCGGCAACGAAGGGCTCGCACTTGAAGATCCAAAAAAACGATGCTCCCGGGAAGTCAGTTATTCTTGTTCCGGGTGATGACCTTGCCAAAGTTCCGAAGTCCCACCGTGAGTTGCTTACGCCTCAGATACGCGAAATCTTTCGCGATCCACCTGAGTATTTCCGACGAATCGCCCGAGACTGTCCGTTCGCCACGATGAAAAAGTGGCTTCGTGCGGTCCTGAAAAATGGCGATTGGAGACTCGATTTGCATCGCGGCCATGTGCCCGAATGGACCTCAGTCGGGTACGTTTTGTACAGTCCAAAGGTGCGTGCCGCGGCGATCACTCCGACCCCGTGCCCACCACCCACGACTCTTCCAGCAGTGTTGCAATCATTCTACTCTCTCGTGGATCAAGTCTCGTGGATGCGATTTGCCTATGCTGGCGAGCTATACAACGCGCGAACTCATCGTGAGCTGCCTGTATTTGCCATCGAAAATCCTGGAAGGAAGCCCCGTCCGACTTCAGTCTACGCTTTCGGCTGCAGCCCCTGTGGTGACGAGCTGGTGTACACAGATGATGGCCGAGCCGGTTGGCGCAATCATGAAACTGGTACGGTCCATTTCCTCGGCACGATCGAGGACACGATCAATTGGGTCTTTGGCGAGTTGTATGCGGATCGCTGCCCGGACTGGTCGGATAATTGGCAATAACCTTCACGACCTTGTATACCGTGACGTCTGTACCACTCTCAAGGCCCAACAACTTGAGTCAAAACGAAAATTGGTGAGCGTGCTTTTGAGAATGCGGAATCAACAGTGGTGACTGGAAATGAGGCAAATAGAAAAGGCCTGAAAAATTCCGCCAATCAAAAACGTGCCAGTCCCCTTATATTGGACTCATCACTTCCCGGCTCGCTGCAATTCCGCACGCAGGGCCGCTTCCGACATGACACCCGTGTGGCGGGCTACGACCTTGCCGCCTTTGAAGATCAGCAGTGCGGGGATTGAAGAAATGCCATAGGCCGATGCCAGCGGTTCGTTCGTGTCCACATTCACTTTGCAGACCTTGTAATCCCGGGCCAGCGATTCGAGCACCGGATTCATGATCTTGCACGGTCCGCACCATTCCGCCCAGAAATCGACAAGCACGGGCTCGCTGGACTCGATCACTTCCTGCTTCCATTTGAACTCGTGGAGGAGCATGGTCTTTCTCTCAATTCGTGAGTCCCAATCCGGGTATTCCGTGATCTATTCTACGTTCTTCCACATATGGTTTTGAAAAATGGCCAACCTGATCCACAGTCCGCACATTGATTTCGAACGATGTGATGATTGAGAGCGGGATACGGGAGTCGAACCCGTCTCACAGCCTTGGGAAGGCTGGGCACAGCCGATATACCAATCCCGCAACGAAAGCAATTCTAGCAAGTCCGGACGGCAACGCAAGTGAGCGCATGCGGGTCACGCGGTGCCGAACTGACGGTCGCCGGCGTCGCCCAGACCGGGGACAATGTAACCCAACTCATTGAGGTGCGAATCGACGGCGGCGAGGTAGATGGCGACGTCCGGATGCGCCGTCTGCAGCGCGGCGACGCCTTCGGGTGCGGCGATGAGGCCAACGAATTTGACTTGCTTCGTGCCAGCCAGTTTGAGCAAGCGCACCGCCTCGATAGCGGAGCCGCCGGTGGCGAGCATGGGATCGAGCACGATGCCGAGATCCATATCGGGTTTGGGCGGGAGCTTGTTGTAGTAGGTGACGGGTTTGAGCGTAGCGTGGTCGCGGTAGAGGCCGATATGCCAGACGGCGGCTTCGGGCAGCGCATCGAGCATGGCGTTGGCCATGCCCAACCCGGCACGGAGCACGGGCACGAGGCCGATTTTCACCGCCAACTCCTGGCCGACGCATTCTTCGAGCGGAGTCTGCACGCGCACGGGTCGGATGGGGACGTCGGCGGTGGCTTCGTAGAAGAGGACCTGAGAGATTTCGTAAACGAGTTCGCGGAAGAGAGGGCAGGGGGTGTTTTGATCCCGGAGTTTCGCCAGTTTGTGCACGAGTAACGGGTGAGTGGAGACATGCGGTATCAGTGACATTCCAGCCTCCACGATCTATTTGATGGCCGGCCGATTAACCGAGCTACCTCCGACGGTTTTCCCCATGGCTTTGGCGTCGAATGCGAGCGGGAGAAGGTCGCCGAGTTTGTAGCACACGACTTGCTTTTTGTGGTTCAGAAGGTAGACCTCGATATCGCCGCAGAGTTCCCAGAGGAACTGCCGGCAGGCGCCGCAGGGGGCGGTGAGTTCTTCCGTTTCGGCGTAGACGGCAATGCGGGCGAAGCGGCGGGTGCCTTCGGAGACGGCTTTGCAGAGGGCGGCGCGTTCAGCACAAATGGTGAGTCCGTAACTGGCGCATTCGACGTTGCAACCGGTATAGATGATTCCGTCGGACGCCTGGATCGCGGCTCCGACTTTGAAGCCGGAGTAGGGGGCGTAGGCTTTATTGCGGGCGGCGGCGGCGGAAATGAATAGAGGATCGGTACTCACTTCAGCGTCTCCAGGATCAAAGGCGAAAGCGACAACGGAGCATCAAAGAGAGTGTATGCGGTTTTCAAACTCATCAGTACCTCATCCAGAGGGTTTTTGTCTCGAAAATGAATGCGAAGGATGGAATCTCCGGTGCGAACTTCCTCACCCGGACCCCGTACGACTTCGATCCCGACGGAATGGTCGATCGCATCCGATGCCTTCAGCCGCCCGCCGCCCAATTTCATGCTGGCGATGCCTAGCGTTTCCGCGTCCCAGCCAGCGATGAAGCCCGATTGGTCCGCCTTGAGATCGGCGGTGTGCGGGGCGGTGGGCAGGAGCGTGTAGTCGTCCACGATCCGCGGATCGCCGCCCTGCTGCGCGACCATTCTGCGGAAGAATTCCAGCCCTTGCCCGGATGCGAGGGCGGAGCGGACTTTCGTCTCCGCTTCGTCATCGGTTGCGGCGAGTCCGGCGAGGCGAACCATCCGCGCCGCCAGAATGACGGAGAGTTCCGTGAGATCGTCGGGACCATCGCCTTTCAGGGTTTCGATGGACTCGATGACTTCGAGCGAATTACCGATCATGCGGCCGAGCGGGCGGTTCATTTCCGTGACGAGCGCTTCGCAGCGCAGGCCGTTGAGTTGGGCGACGCGGACAAGCGTCTCGGCAAGGCGATGGGCGTCCTCCGGTGTTTTCATGAATGCGCCTTTCCCGCACTTCACGTCCATCACGAGTGCCTCGATCCCCTCCGCAAGTTTCTTGCTGAGGATGGACGCGGTGATGAGGGGGAGGCATTCGACGGTTCCGGTGACGTCGCGGAGGGCGTAGAGGGTGCGGTCGGCGGGTGCGATGTCGGCGGTCTGGCCGATCATGCCGATGCGTGTGGCGGCGAGGGCGGTGCGGAATTCGTCTTCGCTGAGCTGAACGCGGAAGCCGGGGATGGATTCGAGTTTGTCGAGCGTTCCGCCGGTGTGTCCGAGTCCGCGGCCGGACATCATGGGAACGTACGCACCGCACGCGGCGACGAGCGGGGCGAGGATCAGGGACGTTTTGTCGCCGACGCCGCCGGTGCTGTGCTTATCGACGCGCGGTCCGGGAAGGTCCGAGAGGTCGAGGCGTTTGCCGGAATCGGTCATAAGGCGGGTGAGGTTGGCGATTTCGTCCGCCGTCATGCCGCGCCAGACGATCGCCATGAGCAAGGCGGAGAGCTGATACGTTTCCCAGCCCTGACCGGTCGAAGCGGCACGGACGAAGTCCGCGAGTTCGTCCCAGTTGAGTTCTCCGCCGTCGCGTTTCTTGCGAATGATGTCGACCGGGCGCATCGTGAGGTTCTCCGGGTACCGACGGACTTTGTACCGGAGGGGCGTTCGGACTACAATTCTCCGAAATCGTTAAAGGGAAAATCGTGAAACAGTGTCGGATTCTGACGGTGGCGTTCGATGGCGGAGTTTTCGATCCGCAGCCTGATGCGTTTGGTGCCGAAGCGGGTGCGGAGGTTCTGGAGCGGCTGTGGGACCGGCTGGGCGTGGATCGCAAGCGGCGGATGAGCGTGGTTGGTGCGCAGGCAACGCGGGCGGTGCTGGATGTGAACCTGCGCCGGTTCAAGAAGCAGTTGAAGGCGGAGGATCGTGCGATTCTGGTGTGGCTGGGTCCAACGGAGCAAAAGAACGACCACATTTTCCTGCGCTGCCGGGACAGCATGCGCGACGAACTGAGCGCGACCGCGATCGCTGTTGAGGATCTTTTCGCGCAGATTCGAAGCTGGAAAGCGAAGGAAATCATTTTGATCTTCGCCACGCCGGGTTTGCCGCTCTCCGCGATCGAGTCCGGACTTTCTGAAGCGCCCCATGTCTCCGGAATTCTTGCGTGTGGCGAGGATGAAGTTCCGCTGGTCTCGGCGGAATGTCCGGAAGGGATCTGGCTGCGACTCTTTGCTGAGACGCTGGAGCGACCCGGCCGCGCGGCCCGCGAGCGGAATGGAACGGTGACCGTTCGCTCCCTCACGAACGCTCTATGTGCCGAACTTCCCCGCCGGATTCGCCGTGAGCTGAATGAGGATCTTTCGCAAACGCCGCAGTGGTTCGGGCGAGCGGAAGCGGTGATCCGGGACGCTGCTCCCGATGACCTTCAGCAGGAAGTGATTCTCAATCCCGATCGACTGCGCAGGATCGTGCTCCGTTCGGAATCGTATGGTTCGGTGCAGGAACTCGCCGACTTCCGCAAGAGCTACACCGTGCCGGACAAACCCGGCGCGGCGAGCCGGCGCTTCGTGCAACGGTTGGCGACGCGCGACTTGCAGGCGGAGCTCGATCGCGTGGCGGTGTTCTGTCGCGAGCATCTGGGGTATCGGAAGAAAGACCTCGCGTGCGTGGTCGGTCCGGACGGCAGCGCATCGCTGTCCGCTCCCGATTTTGAATTTTTCCTGACGGTGGAACTCGATGAATCGGATTCCTCGCGGGTGATCTGGCGCCGCGAACTCGGGCGCTTGCGGGATCTCGATCTGCTTCCGAAGTTCGACAGCGCTGAGTTCGGTCTTTCCTTCGATCAGCTGGTTTTTGAGCTTGTACGGCCGATTGACCTTGATGCGTTCATGGAGCGCTGGGACGAAGCGCCGATTGATGGCGTTCAGGCGCGATGGGGTGCGCAACCGGAGCAGTGCGAACTTGTCATTCAGGGACTCGCTGGTTCGATTGAAATGCGAAGCCAGCGGGTCATTGTGCGGGGTCAGCAAAAGGGAACGAATCGGCTTTTTGATCTTCTGATACAATTTTTGAAGCGGTTCACGATGGCAGATCATCAACCGCTCCTGCTGACCTGAGTTCATGGTCTTCGAAACCACTCATTTTTGATTTGATTGTGAGCGACCAAGATGGTGGAAGTGTTTGAGGCCTTGCGAATTCAAACGGCACAGGCGGTGGGATGGGAACTTCATGAGCTGACGGCGTTGATCGCGATCACGCTGGTGGGGCTGGTCTGCGGGTCGGTGGGCACGCTGGTGGTCGGGAATCGGATGTCGTTTTTCAGCGATGCGATGGCCCACTGTGCGTTCGCGGGCGTGGCATTGGGAATTCTTTCAGTGCTTCTGCTCGATCCGGTGAATCGCCGCATCGATGATTCTCCGTACCGGTGGCTCGTCCCCCTGATCATGATTCTGTTCGGCGCCGCCGTCGGAGTCGGAATCGCGTACTTTCGCGAGCGATCGAATCTGGCAACCGATTCGATCATTGGCGTGTTCTTCGCGCTGGCGATCGGCTTTGGCGCGATGCTGATTCCGGAAGTGAACAAACGCGGCCAGCGATTCGATCCCGAGGCGTTTCTGTTCGGCAGTCCGATGTTCGCCCAGACGGAAGATCTGCTGTTCCTGTTCGCACTGACTCTGCTGATATTCCTTTTTGTGATGGTTCGATTTAATTCCGTGGTCTTCGCCAGTTTCAGCCCGAGCCTCGCGCGATCGCGCCGGATTCAAGTGCGATGGAATCATTATCTCTTCGTGGTCTTGCTGTCGCTTGTGGTCAACCTCTCCATCAAAGCCGTTGGCGTGCTGCTGATCAACGCCCTGCTTGTGGTCCCGGCGGCAGCGGCAGCGAATGCCGCACGGAACATGCGCCAACTCTTCGTGTTGAGCCTGACGTTCGCCCTCGGCAGCGGTTGGTTGGGCTATCTGATCAGCCGGAACTGGGTGATGAATCTCGGGGCCGGACGCGTGTTCGAATTCCGCACTGGTGGCACGATCGTGATCCTGACTGTCTTTTGTTTTTTTGCATCGATTTTGGTCGCCCGGATCCGGGGGCGGGCGGTTCATGGAGCAAACTGCGAATGCTGAGCGGCGCTCACTGTTCGCTCAGGAACCGATCACGACAATAAACGAACTGTGAAGTGGACCTTGGCGTAGTATAACTCATTCAAACTCCCACCCCGAAGTGAGCCGTGGTCGATCAGATTCGCGACTTTTTGCTGACATTCAGCTCGATTCTCTGGGAAGCGATGCCTTTCATCGTGCTGGGAGCTCTCATCGCCGGCATCCTGGAAGAGTTCCTCCCCCAGCACTGGATTACGAAGCTGATGCCCCGCAATCCGATCGCGTCGGCGGCGGTCGGCGGATTGCTCGGGTTGATTTTCCCGATGTGCGAATGCGGGATCGTCGTCGTGATGCGGCGATTGCTGCGGAAAGGATTGCCTCTTTCCTGCTGCATTGCGTACATGCTGGCCGGTCCGATTCTCAATGTGGTGGTTCTGCTCAGTACCTATTACGCCTTCAAAACGCACGAAATCGATGGTGTGCCGATCGGCTTCGACATGGTGATCATGAGAGCGGGGCTCGGCTTTCTGATCGCAACCACAACGGGTGTGATCGTCTATCTGCTCTCCCTGAAATCCGGACCTGCGGCGATGGTCACCGCCTCCGCAATGCCGCCCAAACCGACACTGCTACCTCTGACTGAAGATGGCGAAGTGATTCCGCCCAAGCCCAAATCGATTGTCAAACGGCTCTCGAATATCTCATCGACCGCCCTTCATGACTTCATGGACATCACCGTGTTCCTGATCCTGGGTGCCATCCTCGCCGCCTGCGTCAAGCTGTATCTTCAGGCGGGGACGATCGAGCAGATCTCGCAGGAACAACCGATCATCGCCATCCCGCTCAGTATGCTCGTTGCGGTGCTCATGTGCCTTTGCAGCGAAGCCGACGCCTTTGTCGCCGCCAGCTTCACCAAGATGGCGGTCTCGGCGAAGATCTCGTTCCTAGTCCTCGGGCCGATGCTTGATTTGAAGTTGCTCATGATGTTTACGCGTGTCTTCAAAGCCAAACTCATCGCCATCATCGTCGTCTGTACGGTCACTCAGGTCTTCCTGTACTCGATGCTGGTACACTCTGTTTACACGCCGTTTTCTGCGAAAATTTTGGGGCAGACATCAGCAATACCCATGACCGCACCCGCACCTGCCGCTCCTGAGGGAGGCAATCCATGACCGCCGCAACTCATACGCATACGCACCACCATCATGATCACGATCATGGTGACGAGAATCTGGAATCGCTCTTCACCGTCGGTGTCTGCGGGGCGTTTGGTACAGTGGCGATCGCGCTGGCGGTCCCGGCCCTCAACAACCCGGACCCTAAGAACCCATCCATCCTGACGATCATTCTGAGCAAGGATTTTCACTTGTTTGTGCTGATCGCCGGCATCGCCCTTCTGGTGCTGACGGCGATCCGTGCGATTGCCTTGTGGCGTGAAGCCAGCGATCACGCCAAATCGCATCACCATCAACACACCCACGATCACGCCCACGAGCATGAGCACGCTCACAGCCATGATCATGACCATGTGCATGACGAAAATTGCAACCACGACCACGATCACGGGCATGCACATGATCATGGACACAGTCATGGGCACTCCCATGGCCATTCGCACAGTCACGGGCATGATCACGATCACAGCCACGGCGGAGTATACTGGCGGGCGGTGGTGCTCCTGTTCCCGATCGTCCTGTTCCTGTGGGGGCAGCCGAACAAGGGCTTCAGCGACGAGTGGATCCGGCAACGACTGGGCGATCAGACGGAAATCGGCGGAGTGCAATCGTTGCAATCAAAGGAAGGCGGACGGCGATTCAGCTTTGATGAACTGAACGCCTTCGCCAACAATGCCGAAAAGCGTGCGATGGAGGAAGGGAAAACGGCCACCGTGAAAGGCCAGTTCCAGCGCATCAGCGACCGGCAGGCAACGCTCTTCCGTCTGAAGATGACCTGCTGTGCGGCCGATACCATTCCGCTCAAGGCTCGCATCATTACGGAAACATCCATTGGCACGATCCCGAACAATGCCTGGGTCGAAGTGACGGGGCAACTGCAGTTCGCTCAAATGCCGGGATCATCGGAATTCCTGCCGCTGATCGTTGCGGAGACCCGGAATATCAAGACCAAAGGCGTGGTGCCTGAATAACGGAAGTTCTTATGTCTGTGCCGAAACCGCTTGAAGGTTATCAGTCGTACCCCGGGGTTCCGCCGCTTGCCGGTCTGTGCAGTATCAAGGACGCTCTCAAACCGGGTCTTGGTGTCGAAGAGTGCGTGCGCCGGCTGAAGCGCTTTCATTATGCGTTCGTCCGCCTGCACGGCATCCTGACCGCGCGTCTGACCGCCGAACCGATCTATGAACTCAAGACAGCGTTCGCGCATCACGCGTATCTGTGCGCGGAGCATGTCGCTGCCCTGCGGACGCGAGTGAGCGAAATGCGCGAACCGCCTCTGGGGCTCGAGGAAGTTCCGCATCCGGCGCTTGAGGCGCTGTTCGATGAAATCCTCTGCGCTCCCACCACCGAAGAACTGACTGACGGCATCCGTCTCGTCCTCGATGCCATCGATCTTTCCATTACCCATTACTTCCGCGATACGCACCCGCTCACCGATGCGCCCAGTAAACGAGTCCTGCGCTTCGCCCGGCTCGAAGTGGACGACATGCGGCGGTTCTACAACAAACTGGAGATCGCCCGCAGCAACAGTCAGGATGTGCTTCGCTGGACGAATAACCTCTTCACCATGCTGCGGATCGCCGGAGGCTTCGACGGAATTCGCACCCCCTCGGATGAACCGCTGGTTCGCATTCATTCCCAAGAGCCCTACGTTTACGATCCGATTCCGAAGCGGGATGAACGCTTCACCGATCACTGGAATCAGGGCGTGAACGCGGAGGCGTTTCTCTATTCCGAGAAGTATCCGGCGAAGGCGAAAGCGCTGATGATGCTATTCAAGCGCATCCGCGAGATCGATGTGCCGGAGATGATGGCGAGTATTCTGGTTCAGACCCCGGGCAAGGCTTGGGGTTACTACCGCGATATGTCCCGGCAACTTTGGGACGAAGCCCGCCATGCCATGATGGGCGAAGTGGGGTTCGTGGCGCTCGGCGTGGACTGGACGAAAGCGCGGATCACCTGGAACTGGTCGTACCGGTTGAACACCGAGTGCACGCCTGCGGAGCGCCATGCGGTGCTGTTCTTCATCGAGCAGGGTCTGATGCCGAAGACGGGCAAGCGCTACGAGTTCGAGGTGGCGAATGAGTCCGGCATTCCGCTGATGAAGACCATTCAGGATTTTGACTGGGCCGATGAGGTGTTGCACAGCCAGATCGGCCGGCAATGGCTCGTGCCGGAGTTGGGCGGCTTGAATCAGGCTTTGAAGTATGGCGATGAGTGCTGGAGCCGGATTCTGAGCAATTGGACGACGGTGCGCGATCAGGGTCTGACGCAGCACGAGAACTGGTGGCCAAGGATTTATTCGCAGGCGTGTGCGAGTGCGGGTGAGGAACCGGATGCGCGGGTGCTGGCGTACGATGAATCGTACGAGGCGAAGCGTGCGGATATCCACCGCGGAATCGTGGGTGAATAGCGTTTGGCATACCAAGACGAGTGCGTCCCATGGAATCACAAAAATCGGTGCCACTCGTTTCCATGAATCGCCCTGCGATCCGGGGTGCGTTTTGGGGATTCTGTTGGTCTCTTCCGTTCGCGGTTCTGTCAGCCTGGATCTGCACTCACTACCCGAGTGATTTTGATTTACTTTCGTCGATCACGGTCGGCTTTTTCGTCATCGGAATATGGAGTGTCATTGCAGCGTTGGTATCATGGCAGGAATCGCGTCGCCCACCTCGTACCGCAAGAGAACAGATCATCCACGATGAGGTGCGACGAGCCGCCATTTCCGCAACGATTTATTCCACACCAATCGCTCTTTTTTTTGCTGTGACGACTTGGGGTTATGGTCCTGGGAGTGCCATGATGGGAGTGATGATGCTTCAGGGCATGTGGGTGGGATCGGCGTGTTGTGTGGGACTGGTTCGCGGGAAGATCAAGGCCGGTCGCGCCGAGAAAGAAATGGCTTCGAATTAATAGGGAAAAAAGCAAAACGCTCGCCTGAAGCGGCGAGCGTTTTCCGTTGAGTCAGTGAGTCTATGTGAGACCTTCCTGTCCCTTTCGAGCCGACTTTTGCTTGCGAAGGGCCGCACGGCGGCGCTGTTCGCAAGGCTTTTCGTAATGTTGGTGGGCTCGGAGTTCCTTCTGCATGCCGCTCCGCTCGATGAGCTTCTTGAAACGCCGCATCGCCTGTCCGATCGGTTCTTTGTCGTGAACCCGCATCCGCAAACCCATTCTTCCTCCAGTTTCCGCGGTCGGAGCCGCTCGTGAGAGAGAGTATGCCCACGGTGGGCAAAGGGTGAGTATAGTTGACGATGTTCGGTCGGACCATAGTGATTTTTCCAGCTGGCGTGAGAAATGTGTGAATCTTCAACGATTCCATCGCTCGACAACTCTTCGCAACCCCTATAAATTGCTCAGATTCACACCTTGGAGAACCTTCATGAGACGGCATTTCCTGGCTAGCTTCGTTTTGCTGGGATTCATTATCGGGCTATCGGCCGAGGAACCGCAAAGCGTTGCACAGATCGAAAAGCAACTGGCGGAATTGCAGGCCAAGCTCGCAGAGTTGAAGAAGCAGAAACCCGTTGAAGAGAAAAAGACTCTTTCCGTCGACGATGCCGAAAAATGGCGGTCGTTGCGCGGCGTGGCTGTCTCGAATGACGGTCAGTGGCTCGCGCATCGCGTGGCGCCGGGCGAAGGCAACGGCGACGTCGTGCTTCGCAATCTCAAGACCGGTGCGGAAACGAAGTATCCCGGCGGAGCGGGCTTCGGTACGCTTTCGTTTTCGTTCGATTCGAAATGGCTGGCCTTCAGCGCCACGCCATCTTTGCCAAGCGGCGCACCCCCGACCACGCCACGGCCGAAAACGAAGATCATGCTCGTCAACCTCGACAAGACCGAGAAGACCGAACTCGAAGGCTTCTCCAGCATTCAGTTTTCCGGCGAATCGTCCACGCACATCGCCTTGCGCAAAGCAACGGAATCCAGTTCCGAAAGCACCGCACCCCGGTTGCCGCCCGGCGTTACGCCTCCGCCCGGATTCTCCCGGCCAACAAGCGGCGGCGATTCGTCCAAGGGGCGCGATCTGGTTCTCCGTGAACTCGCAACCGGCACGGATCTGGTGATCGGAAACGTCTCGGAATTCTCCTTCAATAAGAAGGGCGATTATCTGGTCATGATCATCGATGCCGATGGGCAGATCGGCAACGGGATCCACCTGCGAGATATGAAGACCGGAATTGTGACGATACTCGATGTCGAGAAGGCGGGGTATCGCTCGCTGAACTGGGACGACGAGACGACCGCGTTCACCGTCCTCAAGCAAACCGAAAACAAAGAGTACGAAGACAAATGGAATACGATCGTCGCGTTTACGGATGTGGGACCGAAGGCGAAGAAAACCGTCTATGATCCCAAGGACGACAAGAGCTTCCCGAAGGGGATGGGGATCAGCACGAATCGATCGGTGAGTTGGACGAAGAAGCTTGATGCGTTCACGTTCGGAATCGCCGAGTTGAAAAAGAAGGACTCAACGAAGAAAGAATCAGCACCGGAACCCAAAACCGCCACACCCAAGGACAGTCCGGTTACTGCCAAAAAGGGGCCTCCGACAGCGTCCACGTCGAAATCGAAAAAGCCCGAACTTGTGATCTGGCACTGGAAAGACGAGCGTCTGCAACCGATGCAGCAGGTTCAGGAACGGTCGGACAAATCGTTCACGTACCTTTGCATTTATCATGTCGAACCGAAAAAGTTCGTCCGCCTCGCGGATGACGACTGCCGATCGGTCTCGTTGTCCGGAAACGATACGATCGCGGTTGGCCAGGACACGAAGCCGTACCTTTACATGTCCAACCTCGACGGTCGTCGCTACAGCGACATTTATGCCATCAACCCCAAGACGGGAAGCCGGCAGAAAGTTCTCACCAAGGTGCGGTTCTACTTCGGCGCATCGCCCGACGGCACCAAAGTGATCTATCACGACGACGGCAACTTCTTCGTATGCGATCTCGCCAGCGGGCAGAAGACCAACATCACGGCCAAGATCACCGAGACGACGTTCGTCGATACCGAAGACGATCACAATATCGTCAAGCCGCCGACCCGTCCGGTGGGCTGGTCGAAGGACGGCAAATATGCCCTCATCTCAGACAACTGGGATTTGTGGAAAATCGCCACGGACGGAAGCGGAGGCGTGAATCTGACGGTCAACGGCAAGCGCGACGGCATCCGCTATCAGGGGTTCAATCAGTACGAACCCGAGCGCAAGGAACCCGGATTCGATTTCGGAAAACCGGCCTACACCACGTTGACATACGAGTGGCGGAAGAAAGAAGGGATCGGCCGGATCGATCCCGGACAGGCCGGCGTGAAAGTGCTCCTCACCGGAGACAACAGCTTCGGATCGATGCAGAAAGCCCGCGATGCGGATGTCTTTTATCTGACTCGCGAGACGAGCATCGAGCCGACGAACCTGTACACGACCGATGCGACCTTCAAGGAACTCAAGAAGGTGAGCGATCTGAACCCGCAGCAGAAGGATTACAACTGGATGTCGGGTGTCAAGCTGATCGACTACACCGCCTGCGGGAAGCGTCTGCAGGGAGCGCTCTTCATGCCCGCGAATTACCAACCCGGCAAGAAGTATCCCACGGTCGTGTACATTTACGAAAAGCTTTCCGACGGCTTGCACCGCTATCAGGGTCCGAGCACGGGTGGATTCAACAAGAGTATCTACACCAGCAACGGCTATGCGGTGTTGATGCCCGATATCACGTACAAAGTGAATGATCCGGGTCTGTCATCGGTGGAATGCATCAATGCGGCGCTGGATGCCGCAGTGGCGACCGGTGTGGTGGATGGCGATAAGTTGGGTCTGCAGGGGCATAGCTGGGGCGGATATCAGACCGCGTTCGCGGTGACGCAGATGAAACGCTTCAAGGCCGCCTGCGCTGGCGCACCGCTGACCGACCTCGTCAGCATGTACAGCAGTGTGTACTGGAACAGCGGCAGCGCCAATCAGCCGATCTTCGAAAGCAGCCAAGGCCGGTTCACCGCAGGTTACTGGGATCAGCAGGAAGCCTATATTCGCAATTCGCCGGTCTACTTCGCCAAGAACGTGACGACTCCGTTGTTGATGCTCCACAACGATAAAGACGGCGCCGTGGATTTCACACAGGGGATCGAGTACTACAACACGCTCCGGCGCCTGCAAAAGCCGGTCGTGATGCTGCAGTACAAAGGCGAGAATCATGGTTTGGCCAAACCGGAAAACCGCAAGGACTACGCCGAACGGATGCAAGAGTTCTTCGATCACTACCTGCAAGGGAAGCCAGCACCGGATTGGTGGAAAGACGGAGTACCTCACCTGAAGATGGACGAGCACCTGAAGGAACGGAAGTAGTGTGCAGTGTACCGTGAGTCGTGGATAGTTGTCAGTAAACAAGGAAGCCCCGCGACGAACGTCGCGGGGCTCATTCTTTTGACACATACTTCTTCACAACTTATCGTTTGGCCGCGTTCGCCAGTGCTTCCGCCTTGTCGGTTTTTTCCCAAGGGAAACCTTCACGACCAAAGTGGCCGTGGGCCGCAGTCGGTCGGTAGATCGGACGGCGAAGATTGAGCGTTTCAATAATCCCCTTGGGCGTCAACTGGAAATGCTCGCGGATGAGATCGACCAGTTGATCTTCTGTAACTCCCGGTGCGGTGGAGTTATTGGTGTTCACCCAGATGTTGAGCGGATCGGGATAGCCGATGGCGTAGCTGAGTTGGACTTCGCATTCGCGGGCCAGCTTGGCTGCCACGATATTCTTGGCGATGTAGCGACTGACATAAGCGGCGCTGCGGTCGACCTTGGTCGGGTCCTTGCCGCTGAACGCTCCGCCACCGTGACGACCGCGTCCGCCGTAGGTATCAACGATGATTTTGCGGCCGGTCAGCCCGCAGTCGCCATGCGGTCCGCCCGTCAGGAAGCAACCGGTCGGGTTGATATGGCAGGCGATGTCCGTCGGCCCGAGTTTGGGTGCCGCACCCGGCAGAACCATGACCAGTTCGCCCTTGATCAGATCCGGCCGGTCTTCTTTCAGAACCGGAAGAATCAATTCCTGGATCAATTGCTTGCGGGCATCGTCAGAGAAATAATCCGCGCGGCTCATGACCGAGCGATCGTGTTGCGTGGACAACACCACTGTGTGAATCCGGTTCGGAGTTCCGTCCGTGTTGTATTCAACCGTGACCTGGCTTTTGGCGTCGGGTCGCAGCCAGGCGATTTTCTTGTTCTTGCGCATCTCCGCATGGCGGGCGACCAACCGGTGGGACAAGTCGATGGGCAAGGGCATGAGTGTCGGGGTTTCGTTACAGGCGAAGCCGAACATCATTCCCTGATCGCCTGCGCCACCAACGTCAACACCTTGACTGATGTGCGGAGACTGGGCATGGATGAGGCAGTTCACTTGAATCGCGTCGGCGGTGAAACCGATTTCCTCGCGCTCGGCTTCATCTTTGGCGACATACCCGATATCCGTTACAACATCGCGAACCAGCGTATCAACCGCTTTGCGTGTCAGAGGTGCTTTCGTGGTGATCTCGCCGGCGACCGTGCAGTGGTCGGTGGTCACGAGCGTTTCGCACGCGACGCGGCTCAGGGGATCGTGGGACAGACAAAAGTCCAGTATTGCGTCGCTAATCTGATCGGACACTTTGTCCGGGTGCCCCATCGATACCGATTCGCTTGTGAAGAGAAAACGCTCGGAAGACACGGTTTACGTCTCGTGGGTGGTGTGTGAAATATTCACATATTCATACTGATTCTCCTGTTGTAGGTGCAACGAGCAAGAAAAAAAGAAGTGGTAAACGAAAACAGCCAGGTCGAGACCTCCGTCTCGTCCTGGCCGCTTCGGAACGGGGAGACGCCTTTACTTTTTGGCGACCTCCGCGGTCGATCGGGCTCGCAAACGAGCCAGCAATTCTCCAAAAGTCTGTTTCAGGTTTTCACCGCCGCGTACAACGACTCGTAGCTGTTGTTCGATGGTTTTTCCATCCATGTCGATCTGGGCGGTCATGTCATAATAGTACGGGCGATCGGTCGGCAGGCTGGGAGTTGAGAACGTACGATTGCCGCCCTTGCCTTCGACGATCGTTCCATCGACGACCAATCGAGCATCTTCGGGGAGTTCAATGGTTATGGATGCTGGTTTCTCTTCGGCTTTTTCCGCCGCGGGTGGCGTTATGGGTTGACTCTCGTTGTACGCAGGTGGCATCGGGACCTCAACGACTGGTACCGACCAGATGATTCCGCCACCGTAGCAACCCCCGCAGCATCCTCCACAGCAGCCGAAACAGCTCGATCCGAAGCAGGAGGCTGGGTAGGAAACGATTCCTGAACATCCAGTGCAGCCTGTGCAGCCCGAGCACCCCCAGCATCCGACAGGAGATGCGGCACCGTAGCAACCGACGTTGTAGATCAAGGGCGATTGGGCGACCACGATTGGTGCACCGGAGCACCCGTGGCAGCTGGCGGATCGTTTGTGGAAGGAGGTGAAGTCGCCAGTGCCTGCGACAGTCGCCATCAAAATCAGGCTGTACATGGAACGTGTTCTCTATCAGGGTGTGTGACAGTTAAGGATAACTGGAGAAAATGGGCAGTCAAAGTTATTTGGTGATGTTGGTGGGTATAAATCGCATGCGCATTCGGAAGATTGGTTACCACGCGAACAACAGAAAAGAACCGACTCGATTGTTCAGCATCGACGAACAGCAAATTATCCACTCGAAGACAGTGAACCGTTCCCTCGGTTATTCTTTGAAACGGGGCTGCGTTGCGGAAATGGAATCGGGCTGAGTTGTTTGCAAACTTCGCTCAAAAATTCGCCAATGTATCGATTCTCCCGGTACAATCATCTTTGTCTTTCTGGGAGATCGAGCCGTGACGTTCACACCTTGGTTTGCCGCACTCGTATTGTCGACCATTCAGCCAAACGGGCTGCCGAAAAACGCTATGGTACGATTGGGTGCCAGCCCCACGAGGCTTGGCCCTGTTCACGTTGCCGTTTCGGCCGATAGTAAACGGATTATCACCGTCACGCCCGACACTCAGGTGAGGACGTTTCATGCGATGACGGGCGAGCCCATTTCATCGCGCCGACTGGTGCAGAAAGTGGAACGGAATGTTTACGGGGGGAATGGCGGATCCCTCGCGGGAATCTCAAGAGATGGAAGCCTTGCGCTTGTCTTTGATGGTGAAGATTATTCCGCTCGCGCGATTCGCGTGATCGAGACGGAAACCGGTAAATTGCGAATGAAGTATCCCGGTTCCAATAACGGGAACAATTGGATCAGTTCCGCGGTTCTTTCTCCCGATGGCAAAAAGATTCTCGTCAATGAATATGGCAATGGAAATCCGCGGCATGTGGTGATTGAGGTGGCGACCGGAACCAGCAAGACATTTCTTGAACAGCAGAACGGTGGTTTCGTGGTTGCGGCGGGTCTGATGCAGTTCAGCCCGGATGGTTCAAAAATCCTCCTACTGGATGCCAATAATCTGGGTGCCGGGAATAAAATGACCGGTTCCTGTCACACCGCGGACGACGGCAAGAAACTGTGGAGTGAAACGGTCGGAATGTCGCCAGTCTTCACGGCGGATTCAAAACATGTCATTGGGATGGGTGCAAAAAATACTTTGGCGATGATCGACTCTTCGACCGGGAAAGCGGTGAAAGCAACACTGCCAAAAAGTGATAGCCTCATGGGGCAACAGGTTGCCGGCCCCAATGATGTTGTTCTGTTTCCGCTCAGAACTGGCGGAGCGACCGTCTGGGATTTGAAGAATGGAAAGGCATTCGCAACGCTTGAAACGGGTCGCCCTCCCGCTTCTACCATCCAACAGACTCCTTTTGCTCCGGATGCGAGTTTTCTCGTCACCGCCTTCAACGGCCATCTTTGTCGCTGGAATCTACCCAAGGGTGATCTGGCGTTTGGTCAGCCGACTCCTCAGGGTTCCGCGACGACGGTTACCCGTCTTGTGTATTCTCCCGATGGGAAGAAGATCTTTAGTTTGGGCGAGAACGATTTGCCCGGTGTCTGGAGCATCGACGATCAGAAGTGGACCCGAACGCCGCAAATCACGCCGGAGAAAGATCCGTCGGAAAACGAAAAGATGATGTTGATCTTTGGCGGATACCCGATGACTCGCAGTGTGGCGTTCTCCGCTTCGGGCCCCCGGTTCCTGACCGGTGGGATGAACCAGGGTATGGAAGTCCGGGACGGGACCACCGGGAAGACGCTCGCGAAACTCAAGAATCCGTCGAAAGATGGCAATAACGGTACGGATTTTCACTATGGAACGCTGTCCACGGATGGGGCGACGGCCACGTTGTTCAAGATGAATTACACCGGTAATCAATCAAAGATGACTTTCGAAAACTGGGATGTCAATGCGGGTGTGCGGTCGAATTTTGCGGAGTTCACGTTCCCGAATTATGCCTCGATGGCCACGATCTCTCCATGTGGTCGATTCGCGATGTTCGGCAGCAAGATCGTGGCGCTGGCGAACGGAACCACACTTTTCAGCATCATCAAGAGTCAGAACCAGAATCAGAACTACTACTATTACGGTGGTAATACCACGTTCTCGAGCGATGGCCGGCTGATGGCAACGACTCAGAACGAAGAGACCATGAAGGGGAATCTCAACAGTCCCGGCACGGTTCACCTTTGGGATGTCGTGACTGGTAAAGAGATTCGAAAGATCTCGACGGGAGCGAATTCGAATGCGGTGTCGTTCAGCGACGACAACCGCATGGTCGGTTTCGCGAGCATCAAGGGCGTGCGTGTCTTCGACACGACCTCCGGGCAGGAGATCGCATTCTTCCCTGCGAACGACCTCCGTGTTCC
Organism: Limnoglobus sp.; assembly: GCA_041742055.1. Classification (GTDB taxonomy): domain Bacteria; phylum Planctomycetota; class Planctomycetia; order Gemmatales; family Gemmataceae; genus Limnoglobus. The sequence continues at coordinate 55,344 of JBGSJI010000078.1, forward strand.
GAACTATTACGAAGGGATGACTTCGTCTTCGCCATTTAACTTCTCACCGGATGGCAAAACGCTGGCGACCGGCCACACAGACGGTACGATCACGATCTGGAAACTTCCTAAGCTTCCAGGTCTGCCGATACTCAAGCCAGAGGAATTTGAAAAATTCTGGGAAGCGTTCGGTTCGGATGCTCCGCCGGATTCCCGAAACCGGATACATCGACTGATTCAAGATCCCGAAACTGCCATGAAATTGCTGACTTCCAAGTTCGTAGCGCCTCCGCTCAAGCCGATCACAATCGATCTGGCGACGGCGATTCGAAAATTTGATTCCCCGGCGTTTCTGGATCGGCAACGTGCCGTAAAACAGGTGAAGGAATTGGGACCGCGTGCGCTGCCCGCTTTGCAGGACGCCATTCGCACGACTGAATCGGTTGAAGTTCGCGCGAGAGCCGAGGAATTGATCGAACAGATGAAGGCTGGTCCGCGAATCTACTCCACGAGTCCGGATTTGCGTGCAGTCCGGGCGATTGAAGTTCTCGAACACATTGGAACGCAGGACGCTAAGAAATTGCTGGGAGGTTGGACGCAATACGTGACGAATCCGCGAATCGCCCAGGAGGCCACAACCGCAATCCAGAGAATCGAATCGCGAGGACGATAGCGGACAGGGACTTGCCGCTCGATCTTAAGTTCGCATAATTCCTCTTCATAAATTGCGCGTTTGCGAGGGTAGCAGGTGGTGTTCCCTGCGAGAGTAGCAAACACGGAAGGAAATCATCATGTCGGAAGCCGTTTCCCTGGCCACCGAGCCACGGACCGGTACGGGTTCCCGTATCGCCTCCAAGCTTCGCAAAAAGGGTCGAATTCCCGCTGTCATCTACGGCCACAAAGAAGCCGTGGTTGCTGTGACCGTTGATGCGAAAGAGTTGCATCGTGCCATCATTCTCCAGCACGCCCGCGTTCTCGATCTCAAAGTTGACAATAAAGTCGAGACAGTTCTGATTCGCGAACTGCAATGGGATCACCTCGGCAGCGAGATGATCCACGTGGACTTTGCCCGCGTTTCGAAAGACGAGCGCGTCCGCGTCACGGTGCCGGTCAAGCTCAAGAACGCACCCAAAAGCATGGGTGGCGGGGTACTTGATCAACCATTCCACCAGATTCATATCGAGTGTCTGGCGATTGCAATCCCGGACGAAATCACGATCGATATCACTAGTCTGACACTCGGCGCCCCGATTCACGTAAGCGATCTCGTGTTGCCTGATGGAGTGAAGGTTCTGGAATCGCCGGAAGGTGTTGTCGTTCAGCTCAAACTGCCGGGAGCGGAAGCAGTTGTCGCGACGACACCATTGGATGCCGCGGCGACAGGGCCGGAAGTCATCAAGAAGGAAAAGAAAGTCGAAGACGAGGAAGAGTAATCCTCAGCGCTGCGAGTACGTGCTCGCGGTCTGACAAAGGACGACGCGGTCGGTTAGTCGTCCTGGTTTTCAAAGTTGATACGTGCTTCCATGAAAGTGGTTGTCGGACTGGGAAACCCTGGCTCCAAATACGTGGGGACCCGGCACAATGTCGGATTCGAAGTGATCGATTATCTGGCACGCGGACCGGGTGTGCTTCCCGCCCGTTCTCAGTTTCAGTCCATCGTTTTCGAGACCTCTGAAGGCGGCGATAAAGTGTTTCTGGTCAAGCCGGAAACCTACATGAATCTGAGCGGTCGAGCGGTTCGGGCCATCATGGACTTCTATAAGGTGCCGGCAGAAAACCTGCTCGTGATCTGCGATGATTTCAACTTGCCGCTTGGGAAGCTTCGGTTGCGGGCCAACGGAAGCCACGGCGGGCAGAACGGATTGAGGAACATTCAGGAGCAACTTGGGACCGATGCTTATGCGAGATTACGCATGGGTGTCGGGCAGCCCGGCCCTGGTGAAGCGGTGGATTTTGTCCTGACGCGATTCAAGCCCGGCGAGCGCCCCACGATCGAGGATGCCGTTGCAAAGGCGGCGCAGAGCGTCCTGATCTGGCTTCGACACGGACTTGAAGCGAGCATGAATACGGCAAATGCCGGCGAGCAAAAGCCTAAGAAGCCGAAGGCGGAATCCCCGGTGTGGTCGCCGGTGCGACTCGACGAGAAACGCAAGCCGGACACTGGTCCGTCGATGTCATAGCGATTTGATTTTTCCAAACGGTTGCTCCTCCCGTCGAAGAAATGGGAGGTCCACGAGGTGTACTCGCGGGAACCGAGGTAACCGTTCCCGATCTTGAATCGGGAACTTCACGGGTGATATGAACATGCCGATCGTTTTGTACGAAACCTTGTATGCATTTGATGCCACGCGGATGTCCGCTGAGGGTGACGCGATTCGACTCGCGCTTCGCAACAACCTTGAAAAGTACGATGCGGAAATTCTGATCGAGCGTCCGTGGGACGAAAATGGTAAGTTGGCTTACCCGATCAATAAGCAGAAAAAAGCATACTTTTACATCGTTTATTACAAGATGGAATCGACAAAGCAGGGTGAACTCGAATCCGACCTGCGGATCAATGAGAATCTTCTCCGCCACATGACGATCAACGTCGATCCCAAGTGGGCGGAGTCGGTGCTCGATGCGGCCCGTAACGACGGTTCTCGTTTTGCCATCAAAGGAATGCAAGACGACTCGGCCGCCCTTGGTGAAGGAATCATCAGCAACGATCCTCTCGCTCGCGGCGAAATCCCGGATCTGGGGATGGCGCCTGCTCCGCGACCACGGGGACGTCGCGAACGTTCCGAAGAAAAACCGGAATAATTCTGCTACGAACATTGCGTCGAATCGGTACCCACATTACGTTTGAATCACGGAATGTGTGCCAATCCCGAGAGCTTTTTGCTTATATGTGACTTTTTGTGGTACGCGCCGGATTGGAGGTCGCAACCATGGCGACTTTTAACAAAGTGATTTTAATGGGACGGCTTACGGATAATCCCGAGCCACCACGCACACTGCCGAACAGTGGAAGCACAGTCGTGAAGTTCCGATTGGCGGTGGGGCGTTCGAAGAAAAACCCGCAGACGGGTCAGTGGGAGAACGATCCCAACCCACTGTATATCGATTGCGAGGCGTTCGATTATCCGGATGCCAGACGCAAGGTCGGCAATGTTATCTCTCAGTACGTCAAAAAGGGCGATCAGATCTTCATTGAAGGTCGCCTGCAGTTAGACCAATGGGATGACAAGACGACCGGCCAAAAGCGATCGAAGCACAAGATCGTCGTCGAGAGCGTGGAACTCCTTGGTGGGAATCGCCAAGGTGGTCCTGGTGGCGGAGGTGGTGGTGGAGACTCGTCCTTTGATGACGGTCCTCCCCGTGGCGGTTCATCCGGTCGAGGCGGTTATTCTCCACCTGCACAGGACGATAGTTACAGTGACGAACCATCGGGTGGTGATAACATTCCGTTCTGATCGGTAAATTTCGGGGCGAGGGGCCGCCCCGTTTTGTCAAACAACGCCTGGGGTAGCCCCTTCACCCCTAACCCGATTCATTTGGGGACAGGCGCAGGAACCGAAGATCATGGCCAAAAGCGCCAACAAAGCCGTAGCGGCGAGTACGAAAGAAAGCGGACCCAAACTCCCGCAGAAGAAAGTTCGCCGTCGACAGCAGATGATCAAGGGCAAGCATGGTGGCATGCAATTGGTCCTTGTCGAAGATATTGCCCATCTGGGCAAACAAGGGGATCTTGTTGAAGTGAAGCCCGGATACGGAAGAAATTACTTGGTGCCATATGGCCTGGCAGTCGTTCCTGATCCGCACAATCTTAAGCGTCTGGAAAGCTACAAGATCAAGGTCAACAAAGCACGCGAAGCCCGGATTGCCGACCTTAAGGTTCTTGCGGAGCAACTGGCGCGGATGGGTTCGTTTACCATTGAAGCGAACGCTACGGAAGACGATCACCTTTACGGATCGATCGGAGCCCACGAAATTAGCAAGCTTCTCAAGGGCAAAAACCTGGGAATCGAAGCGGCGATGGTGCGACTGGAACATCCGATCAAGGAAGCGAATACCATTTCCGATGTACCATTGAATCTCGGATTCGGTATTGAATCAAAGATCCAGTTGATCGTGGTTGGCATTAAACAAAGTGCGACCAAGAAGTAGTATGATGCTGCGAAACCGTGTGGCGTTACGTCACACGGTTTTCTTCATTGCGAATTTCCACACCATTTTGAACTTATGACAGCCAGCTCGCGACTTCTGGCCGGCTTGTTTCTTTTTTTATCTTTTGCAACGCTAGCCATTGATTTTTTCAAGCCCGGCTCCTTTCGTGCAATTCCGTACACCATTCCGGATTTTGGCATCTATTTCACCGCCGCCACGCTCAGCCAGAAGGGGCAAAACCCGTTTGACCTCCAAGCCATCGGTCGGGAGCAAAATCTTCTCAAACCCGGCATGCCACCAATGCCCGCAAACAGCGGCCCGTGGGCGATCGCCGCGGTCGTGCCGTTCACAGTGTTCGATTTCCCGGCGGCACGCCTCGCTTGGCTGTTCCTGGAAATCGCCATTCTCATCGGGTGCGGGGATATCATCTGGGCCATCTATAAAGGGCCATCGAACCAGGTGCCGTTTGTCTGGCTGATGGCCCTGTTCTCCTATGCCAGCCTGCAAGTCCTCTGGCTCGGTCAACTCAGTGTGTTTGTCCTGCTGGGATTTGTGATTTTCGCCCGGTACTATCGGACGCACCCGTTCCTAGCCGGAATAGGACTCGCGTTGCTCGCTCTCAAGCCACAGAATCAGTTGCTCGTCATTCTGATTGGCCTCATCTGGATGATCCATCGCCGGCAGGGTCGGATCGTTACGGGACTTGTTGCGGGTGTCGGCCTCCTGACTTGTTTTGTCATCTTTAGTAATCCTCTGATAATCCATCAGTATCTCGCCATGTTTCGAGACGATCCTCCGTCCGGATATCTCACACCGGTTCCGGCCACGGTGTTGCGTCTCTGTTTCGGACTCGAAAGGTTCCGGCTCAATTTCGCATTGCTTCCATTCGGATTCGTTTGGGGTATCATTTACTATTGGATTCATCGAAATGAATGGAATTGGATCGAACGATTACCGTTGATCCTGCTAGTGAGTTATCTGGTCTCTCCCTTCGGATGGGCCTACGACCAGATTGTGTTCCTGTTTGTTTATCTTCAAGTGATGGCCTGGGCAGCATCACAACGTAGCGCCTCGTGGATTCTCGCGATCCTCATTCATGGGGCATTGAGTGCTTATTATCTCATCATGCTTTCAAGGACCGAGGAACTCCACTGGATCTGGTTGGCACCCGTCTGGACACTGGCGTACCTAGTTCTGAATCATCGCCGCAAGGCGAGCATGAATCGGAGCGATCCGGTAAGAGAGGATTTGATCCGTTATGTCTGAAGTTGTCTTACCTGATCGCGTGCCTCCCCAAAGCAGAGAAGCCGAGATGGGCGTACTGGGGAGCGTGCTCCGTCAGAACGACGTGCTGAATGAAGTACAACAAATCGTCCGGGCGGAAAATTTCTATTTCGATGCCCACCAGAAGATTTATCAGGCCATCGTTGAAACGTACAACGAAGGGAAACCGGTCGATGCCGTCATTTTGTACGAGGTTCTGAAACGCCGTCAGCATCTTGAGGACATCGGCGGACCTGAATACATCGCTGAGATCTGGGATGCCGCGCCGACAGCAGCGAATGCCGAGTATTACGCACGGATCGTTCGTGAAAAGGCGATTATTCGCAATCTGATCCACGCCAACACCGAACTGCTTCGAGATGCCTACGACGGTACGATGCCAGCCGATGAGTTGTTGGGGATCGCAGAGCGAAAAATTCTCGAGATCGCAGAGAAGGGCACAGTCGGCGACCTTAAGACTTTGAATGATGCGATGAAGGAAGCGCTCGATCGCATCGATGCGCGATCAACCGGCAATCTTTCTGAGGTTGGTGTTCCCACGGGTTATGTAGATCTCGATAACCTGACGGCAGGCCTTCACGAAAACGAACTCGTGATCGTTGCGGCTCGTCCGGGGATTGGAAAAACCGCGTTTGCGTTGAATCTTGTACGCCATGCCGTCGTGGATGAGCGAATGCCGGTCTTTTTCGTGAGCCTCGAAATGGCTCGGGTCGAACTCGCCGAGCGTTTGCTCGCCTGCCAGTCGCGTGTTGATAGCTTCAAATTGCGAAAAGGGAACTTGAACAGCCACGATATTCAGCGATTGATGGAAGCGGGTGATCAGTTGCGCGGTTCGGCCCGCGATCCCGTCAAATTGTTCATTGACGACACACCGGCGCAAACGATGCTTCGCATCTCCGCCAACGCGCGTCGGCTCAAACTCAAACACAAATTACGATTGGTCGTTATCGATTATCTGCAACTGATCGAACCCGAAAATCGCCGTGATCCCCGTCAGGAACAGGTCGCACAGATCAGTCGGCGACTCAAGTTCCTCGCAAAGGAATTAAAGATCCCGGTTGTTGCTCTGGCGCAGGTCAACCGCGCGAGTGAGGATCGCCAGGATCACAAACCGCGGCTCTCGGACTTGCGCGAGTCTGGTTCGCTGGAGCAGGATGCGGACACGGTGATGATCCTCCACCGGCCCGGCGTGTTCGACCGCGAGAAAGGGGACAACATCCTCGAAGTGCTCGTGGCGAAACAGCGGAACGGGCCGACCGGCGAGATCACGTTGACGTATCTCAAGGAATACATGCGCTACGAAAATTACTCGGCGGATGCCGGCCGCGGTGAAGCGATCTAAGAGAAAGTGATCTCTGAGTTCATGTCGCCGATCGAAGACAACCAAGTCTTCGATCGGCGGCACGTCAGTTGTGATGCACACCGTTCGCGACCCGGTTGCTCGAAAAGAAGTTTTCTTCCCGACCTTCGGGGAACTTGTGGTAGACCGTCCGGTGCGGGAACGGGATTTCGATTCCCAGTTCGTCGAACCGATTTTTGATCCGTCTCAGGAGTTCCCGCTTGATCGGCCACTGTTTAAGAGGCCGAGTCTTGAGCAGGAACTTGATGACGACTCCCGAATCCGCGAGTTCATCAACACCGAGCATTTCCGGATTTTCAATGATATGTTGCCCCAGTTCGGGATCCAATCGCATTTCATTGCCGATCTGCATGAGGACATCAATGCATCGATCCACGTTCTCTTTGTAAGCCACCGGAATGGCCATCAGCGCCCGTGACCATCCGTGAGTGAGATTGCTCACACTCGTGATTGTTCCATGGGGCATGAAATGCCTTACACCTTCGAGATCGCGCAGGACGGTCATCCGGAGCGTGATTTGCTCCACCATTCCCGAGATCGTTCCGATTCGTACGACATCGTTTACACTGTACTGATCTTCGAGCAGCATCATGAAGCCAGTGAAGTAATCGCGAATCAGATTCTGAGCTCCGAATGCGACAGCGAGACCCATGACGGCGGCTCCTCCCATCAGTGGAACGACCGGTACCCCCACGACATCAAGAAGCATGAGTGTGCCACCGCCGAAAATCACGAGCCCCGCGACATACCGAAAGACGCCGACCAATGTATTCGCGCGGTTTTCGCGATCGTACTCGGAACCGCGCACGCTATTGCGGGTCACGAAGCGGACGATTTGCCGGCTGAATTGCCGGACGAACAAGTGCAAGATAACCAACCCCGCGATGATGAGCAGGACGCGAGGAGCCTTTTTGAGAAACCATTGGAACAGGTTCCGCGGTGCAAATGGATTGATCAGATTGCTCAGCTCTTTTTCACTTTCTTCAACATTGGCCTGAGCTGCTAAAGCCTCGTTTGTGGCCGCATCCAGTTCAGTTTTCAATGCGGCCAACGTTTCATTCATCGTCGTCATTCGTTCGACGAATTTGTTCTGCCGTTCTTTCGATTCTCGAAGCCGATCTTCGGCATCGCGTTGTTTGGCCACCAGTTCATCGCGGGCTGTCGCATCCGCAGGCGGATTGGTGGAGAGGGTTTCGGAGATATGTTCGAGTGTTTTGGTAATCTGTGCGGCGGATTCGCGCTCCAATTCAAGAACCTTATTTGACGATGCAATGGAATTTTCCATGGCCCGGTGTCGCGATTCCGCCAATCGTTTCCGTTCCTCAGCATCGCGTGCCTTGGCCCGATTGATTTCGAGATGTTCGCGGGCAAGTTGAACCATGGGATCGTTTTCATCGACCAGGCTGTTTTGAGTTGCCGTTGAGTTCGCGTTTGTTTCACTCGATTGTTCGGACTCCTGTTCCGTGCCAGAATCGCTTGGAAACGTAGGTAGACCGGGAATCGGAGGTATGGTATTCGTCAATTCCTTCGCGGCCGGAGCGGGTTCTTTCGTTGTGGTCGCGGTGATTTTTGGTGCTGGACTATTCGGATTGGGCTTTCCGTTTTTGAGAGGTACTGGCGACGTTGGACCGTTCGCTTTCTCGATCGGTTCCGTGAGATTACTACCTTCGAGCCGGGCGAGAAGTTCCCGATCCGATTCCAGACGTTCTTTGAGATTTAGCAGAGACTCTTGACTGGCTTTTCGTTGGCGGATCGCGATGTCGAAGCGTTCCTTGGAGAGTTGCCAGTCTTTTTCAACGGTCGGAATCATCTCTTCGATGGCTTTGGCCTCAGCTTCTTTTCCGTCGGTGCGGAGTTTCATCGCCTCGGCTTTTAGCTCTTTGAGTTTGGTGTTCAGTGAGGTGAATTCCAGTTCCGCTTTGGGATATTCACCATCCGGATCGTCCAGTCGCTCCTGGATTTTTTTGATGCCGACTTCCGCTTGTTTAATGGACTCGCTTGTGTTGGCGATCTTCTCGGCATCGGTCAGCATCGTTTTCGGCGCAGCGGGAACCGGACTGACCGTTTTGGGAATCTCTTCTTTGGGTGGAGCGGGAACTGTTGCCTGACCGAATAACAAAGCGAAAAGAAGCATAAATGCTGGAATCATATCGCGACCTCAGTCAATAGATTCAAATCTTTCAAGACCTAGAGAAACCACAGGCGCAGTTTCTTCATGACAAACACAACTGATTCAGAACTTTGGGGCATGCACGTATCGTATTCGCAGTGTGCTGCCTACCCCAACTCAGACTCGATACGGCCGGAGTTCGATGCCAAACCGTGGTGGAAATGGGCGAATCGGATTGACCAACGGCAAGAATAACGATTATTCAATAGTAATTATAGAAAATGGAGTAGGACGTGTACCGTATTGGTTCCGGTCATGACACGCATCGATTGATTGAAGGGCGTCCCCTGATCCTGGGAGGCGTTCGAATCGAGCATACCAAGGGATTGGCAGGCCATTCCGATGCCGACGTTGTTATGCATGCAGTGACGGATGCGATTCTCGGCGCCGCAGGGCTGGGTGATATCGGTGAACTTTTTCCTGATACGGCGAGTCAGTGGAAGGATGCGGACTCCCGGATTTTTCTTTCCGAAGCGATCAGACAGTTGATTCTGAAGGGCTGGAAACTGGTGAACCTCGATGTTACGATTTTCGCACAGGAACCAAAACTCGGTCATACGAAGGGTGAGATCCGATGTCGTGTCGCAGAATTAACAGGGCTGACAATCGACGAAGTGAACGTAAAAGCCAAAACCGGTGAATCGGTGGGGCACATCGGCCGCGGCGAAGCGATTGGCTGCCATGCCGTTGTGTTGATCGAGAAGCCGTGATGAATACATCCGCGATCATCGACGATATTCTCAAAGGATATGCCCTGCATCCGCGTGGATTTCATGGTGTAACTCACTGGGCCAGGGTCATGGAGAACGGGCTCAAACTCTGCGAAGAAACAGGTGCGAATCCCAAAATTGTCACGCTTTTTGCGATTTATCATGACAGCCGTCGGGAAAACGATGGTAGCGACTGGGGTCATGGCTTACGCGGTGCTCAATTGGCACAATTGCACAACGGCCGACTGTTTAATCTGCAAGACACGGAATTCGAACTTCTCTATCGTGCCTGTGAATGGCATACGGACGGTGTGACCGACCCCGACATTTCCGTTCGTACCTGCTGGGATGCCGATCGACTCGATCTCGGTCGAGTTGGAATCCGACCAGATCCTAAATATCTGTGCACTGTAGCGGCCAGGAATTCGAAAATGATTGATTGGGCTCACTCAAGAGCTCAATCCGAATTCGAGCCACGTATCGTTGGTGATGAATGGAATATTCCATTGGAATGAAATTCGACTTCCGCATACTTACCTTTTTCAAGATGAGATCAGGATGAGCCTCCAAGTTTACTCGACGCTTACCCGCAAGAAGGAACCGTTCCACAAGAAGCCGGGCGATCGTGTCACGATGTATGTCTGCGGACCAACAGTGTACAAACCCAGCCACATTGGGCACATGGTCGGTCCGGTGATTTTCGACTCGGTCAAGCGATACCTGAAGTATCTCGGTTATTCGGTGACGTGGGTCGTGAATATCACGGATGTGGATGACAAACTCATTACGCGTGCGTCCGAATTGAAAACAACAGTTCCGGAACTTGCGAACCGGATGACAGAGGATTATTTGCAGTGCCTGAGAAAACTCAATGTCACGAACATTGACCATTTCCCCAAGGCGACCGAGCACATCGACGGTATGATCGCGATGATCGGTCGTCTGATTGCGAAAGGCGTTGCGTATCCCGCGGATGGTGATGTGTATTTTGATGTCTCCAAGGATCAGGACTACGGGAAACTCTGCGGTTTCGATCCGGATCAGCTCGATGGAGGAGCGCGGCTTGAGGTCAGCGGTAAGAAGCGGAACCCGGGTGACTTTGCGCTCTGGAAAGGCGCAAAGCCCGGCGAGCCCAGGGAAGTGACATGGCAATCGCCTTGGGGCCCCGGACGCCCGGGATGGCATATCGAATGCAGCGTGATGAGTCAGAAGTTACTTGGCGATACGCTGGATATCCACGGGGGCGGACTCGACCTGCGTTTTCCGCATCATGAGAACGAACTGGCGCAGAGCGAAAGCGATACCGATAAACCGTTCGCGACGGTCTGGATGCATAACGGATTGTTGAAGCTGCGCACTCCGGACGGCAAAGAAGACAAGATGGCGGGCTCGATCGGCAATGTTCTCAATGTCGCTGATGCATTTGATCGCGGAGTCAGCGGAGAGCTCTTGCGGTTTTTCATCCTGAATACTCACTATCGATCTCCCATCGATCTTGGTACATGGGATCCCAAAACCGAACCACTGCCATCAGCCATCGTCAACGCCCGCAAGGCGTTCGATACATTTCTCCGATTCGCGGAACGATACGAGCGAATCACCGGTCAAAGTTTCTACAAGACCAGGAATAACGATCCCCGTCGCACCTTGTCTCTGGATTTGGGCTCGTACCTGACACGCTTTACCGAGTATATGGATGATGATTTCAATACGGGTGGGGCAGTTGGACTTCTCTTCGAGATGGTCACGACTTTGAATCGCAAAGCCGATCTTCAACGCCTCGAAAATCCCGATCCCGCTCAGTCGGCGCGGGCGCTGGACGAGTTCATTGATGGATCGACATTACTTCGGGAGATGGGGCAAATACTCGGACTGTTCGAACAACCGCCTGAACAAGCGAAAATCGGCGGCGGCGACGAACTGGTCTCGGGACTCATGAAACTCCTGATCGAACTGCGGAACAATCTTCGTTCGACAGCGAAAGGCATTACCGATAAGTCCGACCCGACCAAGAAGACGCTATTTGATCAAACCGATCTGATTCGAACCCGGCTCGCGGAACTGAATGTTTCGCTTGAGGACCGTCCGACGGGTACGACGTGGCGAGTCGGCCCCTAATGACCTCGCAGCGATTCGAACCGTACGACTGATATTGTCATGATGGGGCGTCATCTCGTAACCTCTGGTAATGCGAATTCTTGGCATAGACCCTGGTTTGCAAGTAACCGGATATTCGGTTCTTGAGTCAACCGCCAATGGTCCGAAGTTGTGCGAAGCGGGTGTGATTCGCACAACCGAACGGGGAAGTTCAACCGAACTCTCGGAACGGCTCGTCGTTCTCTATGATTCTGTTGCGGAAATTTTTGACCAATGGAAACCCGAAGCGATTGTTGTTGAACAACTCTACGCCCATTATGAACACCCACGGACCGCGATCCTCATGGGGCATGCTCGGGGTCTGTTTTTCCTGCTCGGTGGTCAGCGTCAGGTTCGAACGGTGAGTTATCCCGCCACAACGATCAAGAAGACGATTACCGGGAGCGGTCGGGCCGGCAAAGAACAAATGCAATATGCGATCATGCGCGAGTTCGGACTGGCATCGCCACCTGAGCCCCATGATGTGGCAGACGCTATTGCGGTTGGCTTGTGCCACTACGTTCTCGGGAACGGGATTCGACGTGGAGCGCATTCCGCGGTCTACACGGGTGTCAATCTCAAAAAGCTTTTGCAAGACGAAAACGAATGATCACCAAGCTGACGGGAGTCCTGGTTCGCGTGCTCGATGAAGAGGTCCGCGTTGGCGTCGGACCATACGAATATCAATTGCTGGTTCCTGAAAGTGTGCGCCGGCAACTGCAACTCAAAGTGGGTGAAGAGTTAACCTTTCATATCAGTGAATACCTTGAAGGGAATCAGGCTGGAAGTCGATTCGTTCCAAGAAAAATCGGATTCTTGACCGAATTGGAACTCGAGTTCTTTGATCTGTTCTGCACGGTAGACAAGATTGGAGTCAAGAAAGCGTTGAAAGCGCTCTCGCGTTCGTCTCGCGAAATCGCCAATGCAATCAGCCGCGAAGATGCGAAATGGTTGACGACTTTGCCTGGGATCGGTGCGACCACAGCTGAGCAAATTGTCAGTACGCTCAAAAGGAAAGTGACTCGTTTTGCACTCATGCATGAGCAAGGTGAACCCGGTTCATCGGGCAATCAAGCGCCGATCGACGAGAAAGCCACAAAGATCATCGAGGATCTTTACCAAGCATTGTTGAGTCTTGGACTGGGTACGTTGGAAGCCCGTTCCAAGCTCGATCACGCATTGAAATCCGGGCAACGGTTCGAGTCCGTTGAAGAAGGAATCACGCTGATTTTTTCAAAGTCATGATTCGTCATCAGCATTGCATGGAAAGGAGTTAGCCATGATTCGTGTAATGATCTGCCTCTTGGTCCTCACACCGGTTGCGCTCGCAGATAATAAGTCCGAACTCAAATCGCTTTCCGGGAAATGGCTGGTCACGGATGTTGAGATTGACGGTAAGAAAGTCACAGAGAGCTTCAAAAATCTCGAATTGAATCTCGATGGGAGTCAATATGCCGTCAAGATGGGTACTCAGACCGATCAGGGTACCATCTCAATTGATACTTCGAAGAAACTGAAAACAATGGATATCACCGGGACCGAAGGCCCAAACCGCGGCAAGACGTATCTTTGCATTTATGAATTCAAAGACGACACTTTGACCATTTGTTACAGTCTGGATTTCAAAACACGGCCTCCGGAGATGAAGACACAAGAGAAATCCAATCGGATGATCATCGTGTACAAAAAGAAGAAATGAAACATTCTTGTTCCTCGCTTGGTCCTCCACTCGGAAGATTCACCAGACGGAATACGGTCAACCGAAACGGAACTTGCTGGCGAAGAAATACAGAAGTCAAGGCTCCCGAAGATGGCTCGTGAAAAAGTACTACTGGCTGACGACATGCCCGAAATCGAGCGACAGCGGGATGTCGCGTTACGGCCAAAGTTTCTGCGCGAAGTGATCGGGCAAATCCGTGTCGCCGAGCGTTTGCAAATCGCCGTGAATGCCGCCAAAAAACTCAAGGAACCGTTGGGTCATATCCTCTTTGACGGTCCGCCCGGCTTAGGCAAAACCACATTCGCCACCGTTCTTCCCAATGAGTTGGGGACCGTAATCCAGATGACAAGCGGGCCGGCGCTTGCGAAACCGGCTGACTTACTTCCGTTCCTGACCAATCTGGAGCAGGGGAGCATCTTGTTCATTGATGAGATTCATCGCATGCCGCGGATCGTTGAGGAATTCATTTACCCCGCGATGGAGGATTTCCGAATTGACATTGTTCTGGGCGAAGGAGTCAACGCTCGGACGATCAACATGAAACTCAAACCCTTTACTCTCATTGGGGCGACGACTCGAAGTGGTATGTTATCCGGCCCGATGCGAGACCGATTTAAGATGCAGGAGCACCTCGATTATTACTCCGTGGAGGAATTGGCGAAAATCGTCAGCATCAACGCGAAGAAACTCTCTTTGCCTATGGATGGCGATGCGTCGTTCGAACTCGCACTTCGCAGCCGCGGTACGCCTCGCGTTGCGAACAGCAGACTCTACTGGGTTCGCAGTTATCACGCCGGGCATCCCGAAGCAGCAACTGGCGCAGTGAGCCTTGAAACGGCGCGACGTGCGCTGAATATGCAGGAGGTGGATAGCGAAGGATTAGATAAACAGGACCGGCGGTACCTCGAAACTTTGATTGATGTGTTTGGTGGTGGACCGACCGGCGTCGAAGCCATCGCAGCAACGATGAACATCTCAGGCGACACGCTGACCGATGAAATCGAGCCTTATCTGTTGCGTGAGCAGTTCATCATTCGCTCGCCGCGTGGCCGCATTGCCACGCCACGTGCTTTTGAGCTACTGGGCAAAATGCAACCGAAGTCAGCAAACAGCACTCCGACATTGTTCGAGTAATTGTTTAGTATGCTTTTTTACCGCGTCCGATCGCGTAATAGGTATAGCCTTGGTTTGACATGCTTTTCTCGTCAAAGATATTCCGGCCGTCAAAAATCAATTGATTTTTGAGCAACTTCTTCATCATATCAAAATCGGGATTCTGATACGCTTTCCATTCGGTAACAATCACCAGCGCGTCCGCCTGTTCCAGCGCGCCGTATGGCCCGTCACAATAGGTGATTCGATCACCATAAATCGCTCTGACATTTGCCATGGCCTCAGGATCATGAACTCGAACACTCGCGCCGGATTTCAACAGATTGTCGATGAGTGTCAATGAGGGAGCTTCACGGATGTCGTCGGTCTGAGGTTTGAATGCAAGACCCCAGATTGCGAACGATTTCCCGGCGAGATCATCCGTGAAGTGATAACAGATTTTTTTGAAAAGAACCTGTTTCTGATCGTCGTTCACTTCGTGGACGGATTCCATCAGCTTGAGCGGGAGGTTCTTTTTACGACCCATGGCGATAACCGCTTGGACATCTTTCGGGAAGCAGGAGCCACCGTAACCAGGTCCCGGGAACAGAAATTGAAAACCGATTCGCTGATCGTGCCCCATTCCTTTTCGTACGTCATTGATGTCCGCGCCGACTCGATCGCAGAGATTCGCCATTTCATTGATGAAGCTGATCTTGGTCGCGAGCATAGCATTCGCCGCATACTTCGTCATTTCGGACGATTCGGGAGACATCACGACAAATGGTCGCTCGGTACGAAGGAATGGGGCGTAAAGTTCACGGAGTACTTCCGCAACTTCCGGCCTGCGCACGCCCACGACAACTCGATCCGGTTTCATGAAATCATTGATCGCCGCGCCTTCCTTCAAAAATTCCGGGTTACTCGCTGTATCAACATGGCCACAACCTTTGGCATTCAAACGCTCCATGACGCCGCGATTCGTCCCGACAGGAACGGTGCTCTTCACCAGTACAATCCGCGAGCCAGGAGGTCCGGGCGGGACATCGTGCAAGGCATCGCCGATCAAATCGCTCACCGCCCACACCGCACTCAGATCGGCATCGCCGGCCTCGGATTGCGGTGTTCCGACCGCAATGAAAACAATGCGAGCCGCTCGAACGGCCGTGCGGAGATCCGATGTGAATGAGAGACGTCCATCCCGACGGTTTTTTGCAACCAATTCTTCCAGGCCCGGTTCGTAGATCGGAATTCCGCCGGAATTCAGCATCTCTACTTTGGCAAGATTATTGTCGATACAGACGACTTCATTTCCGCTCTCGGCCAGACAAGTGCCGGTTACGAGCCCGACATATCCTGTTCCAATAACCGCGATTTTCACGATCAATTCTCCAATACTCAACTCACTGAATTCAGTTGGAAAGATAGAGTACGAAATAAATCGAATTCTTTCGAATCGGTAGAATTCCGGATGAAGTATCAGGAAATTGCTGACACCCGATTACGCCAGTCATCCAGCGTGTCGAGCAGTGTTTGCTCGACCGGAATCGTCGGGCTCCAACCGGTTGCATTGCGAATCGCGGTATTATCAATGGATTGAAATGAATAGTTGGAAGAGCCAGGTCCACGATTCTGAGTTTCGATGATCAGAGGTTTCCTGGCAAGCGATTGCAAATGCTGAAAAACGCTTTCCAGTTGCAGCATTCGTCCACTGGCAGCATTGAAGACCCGACCGGGAACCGCGTCAGACTTCATGAGTAATTCAAGAGCGACGACGATATCTCGAACATCCGTGAGATCGCGCCATGCGGATAGATCACCTTTTGTTATTTTGGTACGAATGCCACATTCGAATTCCGCGATCTGGCTGGCGTAGTCCGGAACAATGAATCCACGTGATTGCCGTGGGCCGATCTGATTAAAAAGCCGGACTCGAATGATCGGCCAGCCTTGAGTTTTTGTCCATTCTTCACACAATTGCTCGGCTTTCAGTTTACTCTCAGCATAAGGACCCGATGGATTGGGTTGGGTGTGCTCACTGCAGATCAATCCCGGTTGAGACGGCGCCCCGTAGATATGGCCTGTTGAAGCGATCAGGATCCGTGGTCTGAGTTTACATTTCTTGATGGCGGCGAAGAGCGAGTCGGTTGCGTCGAAGTTATCGCTCCAGCATTGTCGGGCATCCGCCTCTGACGAAATCCTTGGGTTGGCATGTCCGGCGAGGTGAAAAATCCAACTCGGCTGAATCTGAGTCAGGACTTGATGCAGGCGTGATTGATCGGAAAGCTCAGATGTGATTTGTGTGATGCGACCTGTTAAATGATCGTGTTTTGTGATGGCGTCGTCGTTTCGACTGATCCCATAGAGATCATAATGGCCGGAACGATGGAGATATTCTACAAGATGGCCGCCAATGAAACCGGTCACTCCCGTGATCAATACCCGCATTGGATCGTCTCCGAACAATCAAATGCCCTGTGCTTTGAGGTTCCCTGTCTGAGGCGATTTCAGCCGTTCCAGATCTGCTTTCACCATCCGCTCGATTAGCTGTTCAAATGAGACTTCAGGCACCCATCCCAACTTATTCTTTGCATGGGTCGGATCGCCGATCAGCAGGTCGACTTCCGCAGGACGAACCAAAGCCGGATCAATCTTCACATATTTTTTCCAGTCCAGATCAACCGCTTGGAATGCCGTCTCAACGAGTTTTTCAACGGTATGTGTCTCTCCCGTCGCGATGACGAAATCATCCGGCTCATTCTGCTGCAGCATCAGCCACATGGCGCGTACATAGTCGCCTGCGAAACCCCAGTCACGCTTGGCGTCGAGATTGCCAAGCCGCAGTTCATTTGCCATTCCCAGCTTGATTCGTGCCACACCATCAGTGACTTTGCGTGTTACAAATTCTTTCCCACGCCGCTCACTTTCGTGGTTGAAAAGAATGCCACTCACGCAGTACATTCCATAGCTCTCTCGGTAGTTGATTGTGATCCAATGTCCGTAGAGTTTGGCGACGCCGTACGGGCTCCGTGGATAGAACGGTGTCGATTCGGATTGCGGGACGGCCTGGACCTTGCCGAACATTTCGCTTGAAGACGCCTGATAGAACTTGATGCGATCACGGCCCAGAAGTTTAATCGCTTCGAGCATGCGGGTCACGCCGATGGCCGTGAACTCGCTCGTCAACACCGGTTGCTTCCAACTGGTCGGCACGAAGCTTTGAGCCGCAAGGTTATAGACTTCATCCGGTTCGGCCAACTTAATGACGTCGATCAACGACAGCTGATCGAGTAAATCGGCCTGATGAAGCTGAATTTTACCCGTCAAATGGTTGATCCGCTCAAATGTCTCGGTGCTCGAACGGCGAACAATGCCGTGGACCTGATAGCCTTTCGACAGCAGCAGTTCCGCTAAATAGCTGCCGTCCTGGCCTGTAATACCAGTGATGAGCGCCCGCTTCATAGTCCGTTTCCTGCGATAAGCTGCCTGTGACGAATGACGATTTCCGTTCCGCTGTTATAGAGTCTTGTATCCCTTTCCGCACACCGAAATTCGGACGTCTACCCGGGAATGACCACAATCTTCCCAGATAAAGTGCCGGCCTTCTTCAGCGTATTGTCTTCCTGCAACTGATGGGCCTCTGCTGCCTGCGATAGCGCGAACGTACACCCGATTGTCGCTTTTAGCTGGCCCGTCGCTATCCAGTGTGTGATCCGTTCCGCACAGGCACGTTGTTCGTCCGGTGTCGCATTGAACATCGCGAAACCGTAGAGTGCCAACCCTTTGACATAAAACGGCCCATTCGGAAACACCGGCCGCGCTGCCCGGCCCGCCATCAGCACCACGCGTCCGCGTGCAGCCATCAAGTCGAATGTTCGGTCCAGATCCGTGGGCGGTTGCGTTTCAAACCAGACGTCCACGCCCCGTCCATTCGTGACCGACTTGATCGCCGCCGACAGATCGTCCGATTTATAGTTCAAGACATGATCGGCACCGAGTTCCTTCGCATGTTTGGCTTTTTCCTCTGAACCAACGGTCGTGATGACACGCGCACCAGTCGCCTTCGCCATCTGAATCACCGCCGCTCCCACTCCGCCCGTTCCGCCATTCACAAAAAGCGTTTCGCCAGCAACCAAATTCGTACGGTCAAACAGTCCGAGGTGAGCCGTGATCCCCACAAGCGCAATCGCTGCCGCATCCGGGTCCGCGATCGCATCCGGTAACGGATACAACCACTTCTCATCAATCGCCGCATACTCCGCCAGCGTTCCCTGACGTCCCGCCAAGCCCTGATTCGAACCCCACACGCGATCCCCAACCCGAAACCGCGACACTCCCTCGCCGATCGCCTCGATCACGCCCGCGAAATCACACCCCGGAATGTACGGCTTCGGCAACGCCGCCGCGACAAGCCCGCTCCGCAAATACGTATCAATCGGATTGATCGACGCCGCCCGAATCCGAACCAGTGCCTCCGATGCTTGAGGCAAGGGCGTCGGACGTTCTCCATATTGAAGTTCATCCGCTGGTCCGGGCTTGGTGATGAATGCCGCTTTCATCGAATCCACCTCAAATTGAATAGTCTGCGGTTGATCTATTGAGTTCCCTGAAAGAAAAAACGCCGCCCTCGTCAGGCGGCGTTTCGTTTCGTCAATTCACAATTTACTTGACCGTGACCTTCGGTGCTTCGATGTGCATCTTGCCTTCCTTCTTCACAACCTTGCCCTCAACCGTGGCGGGCTTGTCTTCCTTGCAGACGTTCTTGTGGTACTTTTCCGCTCCGCCCTTGTCGTCGAGATAGTACACCACTTCCTTATCGCCTTCCTTCACCTTGAGTGCGTGTCCGCACTTGTCGGTTTCCTGAAGGGCGCACTTGGTGCAGGTCAGGGTGCCTTCGAGTTTCTTCGTGGCAGCGGCTTCGCCCTTCTTGCCCTTCTTCTTTTCCTGGGCATTACCGGACAGGCTGAACGTCAGAGCTGCGAGGCCAATCGCAAGTGCAAGCAATGAACGCATGGTGGTTCTCCAAAAATAGGACCGATCTCGAATTGAGATCGCTCTCAGTTCATACTTATAGCCTTTCTCTTCATGGCGGACAACAGTTATTTGCCAGACTCGGCATAGGTTGATCTGACGATTACTTATTCATCCGACGCATGTTTTCGTTTGTCGCGAGAATAGAACGCAAAATCAACTACTCTATTTGGCATCAGTCACTTCGAACGACTCCAGAATGCCATTCTTGCCAAAAGCTCCATCATCCGATTTGGCAAATCCCATTTCCCTATGGACGACTCCGCCACCTGCTGCTCATGCGCTTGGCGGAGTCCGCTGGGAAGTGCGGAATTGGGAATTAGGAATGAAAAGAAGAAGAAACTTGCGGACCGAAGTTTCGGCGAGAATTTCCGTTTTTGTGAAAAAATGTTCAGTTACTGGAAAGTGTTCATTTCCGAGGGCATTTTCACATTCGCTGCCAATCTGGCAGGCGAGTTCGCCAACTTCGCCAACTCAAACACACACCCCTTGGCGAAGAGACACTTGACGGGCGGATATAATATCTGTTTGTTCACTTTTTCACGCGGCTTTGGAGCAGGCTCCTTCGGGTACTTCGCTCGCTCAGCTTGCCACTTCTTCGCCTCGTCCGGCTTGTTCGTCGTCGTGTACAGTTCGATCAACCGGTCAATCGCTTCGGGGATGCGGGTGGCGGCTTACGGGGGATGATCTTTCGTGACGATTCATGTTCGCGAAAAATGCGATGGTGACTGACGGCGATGGGTCGGAATTGAATTGGAAAACACTACGGCGTCGTCACCTCTTTGAGGTCTTCAACGGCCGCCTTCGCAGCCCGATTTCCGAGGACGTGTTCACGGAAACTCGCCATCTCGGGACTGTTTTATAGACTCACGATAGTGCATGGTGAAGGAGGTGGAACGTGGCAAAACAGCTTATCGTGGAGTTCGATGGAGAGGAAATACCTCTGGAACTCCAGAAAATCGATCGCACGAAACTTTATGGATATGTGGAGAATGAGGTTCTCGACGACGCGGGGAAAAAGTGCGAATTGGTGACGATCTGCGGAGACGGTCACACGCTTGCGGGCAAAGGTGGTACGGCGCTCGCGTATTTATCGCCGCAAGGGCAATGGTGCGAGAAGGCGGATCTGCAGCCGATTGGCAGTAATGGACAACCGATCATTCCTGTGAAATCCAGCTTCGATGCTCCGGTGC
Organism: Limnoglobus sp.; assembly: GCA_041742055.1. Lineage (GTDB taxonomy): Bacteria > Planctomycetota > Planctomycetia > Gemmatales > Gemmataceae > Limnoglobus. The sequence continues at coordinate 76,168 of JBGSJI010000078.1, forward strand.
CTCTCACGAACACGGCGACGCCGGACGACCTTCTTTCGCATAACATTCATCTCGTCTACCAACTGACATCTGAAGCGCAACATCCCAAACTCCTGGCGGAGTTGAAACAAGGAACCATCTACACGTTTCCGTTCAGTTATCGCGGCGGATTGGAAGCGGACGTGGCCTTCCTCCTGATCGGTGCTGATGGCAATCTGTTCATGTTGGTGGGGAAGCCGACCGCTCTGGAGTTTGTCGGTTTGCAACAGGCGGCCGCCGCCGTAGCGGACGACGCTGCGGACACGACCGATGAGACCGAAGACCTGCTGGATTTCAGCATGGTTTGAGAGACATTTCGAGGACGATTCCATGCCCGAAATCAGTTTGTCGAACAGCAAGGGGCGCGATGCCCAGGTGATGGCGGAGAGTGTTCGTTCGGCGCTGAGCGTGCGCTGGATCGATCGGAACGGCCGGCAAGCGAGCAGCGTGCGGTTGTTGCGTGGCACGCTCGCATGCGATGCCGACGTGTTGATTTCTCAATCGGGTGGATTGGACAAAGTTTCGCAGAGCTTGATCGACGGAGATCCGGAGATCGACCTTGAACAAGTGGGCATGGTGATGCGCGAAACGTCTCGCGTGTTCGTGAACACCGATCGCGAGATCGTCCACGCCGTACATCAGTGGGAGATCGTCCGCAACCCCGATGGGACCGAGCGCCAGCGCCGACCGAAAAAGATCTCCGCCAGCAACGTCACGCCGGAACAACCGCTGCGTTGGAGCGGAAAACTCCTTCCAAAAACGGAAGTTTTCAACAAGTTTGTCATGGCCTCGAAGCTGCAAATTGTCCATGTCAATGGCCTGACCTACGACTTCCTCTTTGAGATGGCGAAGGAACTCGAATCGAAGAATTCGCTCCTGCTGATGGGTGCAGGGCCGAAATCGAATCTTCCGCTGATCCTTCGTCGAGGGGCTGTCGCCTATCGGGGATTCCTGGAGGGGCGGACACGCGGCGAGCAGTATTGCTTGCTGCTGCACCTCTCGAACATGGAGCTGAAAGCACCGGAAGTCGCTCCCGAAACGGAGGGATCATCGTGAGCCTGGTTCATCAAAACCGATTGGAAATCAAACTCGGCGGATACAGCACCGCGACCGCTGCGGCGCTGACCGATCCGCTGCATCATCAGATGGCGCAGGAATATCGCCGTGTGCTTGGTACGCACATGATCCCGCTCGACGGCGACGACATCCGCAAACGATTGCCAGCCTGCACCTACCATGTGAGCAGAAAGGTCGATGGCGAATTTTGTCTGCTGATTTTCCAGGATGGCATGGCGATCACGGTGAATCCCGGCGGTACGGTGCGCGTGGGTTTGCCGATGCTGGCCGAAGCGGCGAAGCAGATGAAAGCCGCCGGCGTCAAGAAAGGCGTGATTGCGGGGGAACTGTACTTCGTCCATGCCGACGGCAAGCGGCCGCGCGTGCATGACGTGAGCCGGGCCGCGCGGCAACCGGAATCTCAAAGCGACCTCGACGCCCTCCATTTCGCCGCCTTTGACATCATTGAAATCGATGGCAAACCCGCGCCGGAAACCTTCGATGAGACCTTCAAAAAGCTGACGAGCATCTTTGGCAAGGGCGAGCGGGTCGGCACGGTGGAAGGGTTCTGGGCGAAGAGTCCGGCGGAGGTCGAGAAGTACTTCGAGCAATGGGTGGCGCAGGGTGCCGAAGGAGTTGTGGTTCGCAGCGAGGCCGCCGGTCTCTTCAAGATCAAACCCCGTCACACGATCGACGCCGCCGTGATCGGCTTCACCGAAGGGATCGATGATCGCCAAGGGATGCTGCACGACCTTTTGCTGGCACTCAAACGCAGCGATGGCACGCTGCACATCATCGGCCGCGTCGGCGGAGGATTCACGAATGACCAAAGACGAGATTTTCTCAGCGACTTGAAGGATCGGGTGGTTCCAAGCGATTACGTGGAGGTGAACGAGCAAATCGCCTATCGCATGGTTCGTCCGGAATGGGTCATTGAGATCAGCGTTCTCGATGTGATCGCTCAATCGACACGCGGTACGCCGATCACCAAAATGGTGCTCGATTGGAATGAAAAGGAGGAGAAGTACGAGATCGTTCGGCGCTTACCGATGGTGGGTTTGATCTCTCCGCAGTTCGTACGCAAACGCGACGACAAATCCGTCAATCGCCACGATCTGCGTGTTCAACAGATCACCGATATCGTCGAAGTGAGCATGACCGATCGCGACGCCCGGCAGTTCTCTCTGAACAAAAGCCAGATCCTCAAACGCGAAGTCTACACGAAGGTGATGAAGGGCCAGACCTTGGTCCGCAAACTCGTGATGTGGAAGACAAACAAGGAACTCGACTCCGAGGATTTCCCCGCCTACGTCATCCACTACACGGATTTCAGCCCCAATCGCAAGACGCCGCTCGACCGCGAAATACGGGTCTCAAGCTCGCGGGAGCAGATCGACGAACTCTGGAAAACGCTGTTCGAGGCGAACCTGACCAAAGGCTGGAACCCCGTCGCAAGCGCGTCCGCTCCCGAAATCCCCGTCCCCGCCAAAGCAATTCCGGAACCTGTCACCGAACAACCGGCGGTGACTGCGGTCGCTGAACTACCGAAGAAACGAGCCGCAAAGAAGAAGTCCGAACCGGAATCCGCCTCGCCTGCGAAACCTAAGACCAGCCGGAAGAAGAAAACCGACAAGGAGTAACGAATCGTCGGGCCAGCGGGTCGAACAGGTTTCGAGCTCATCGCGCGCGATTCTCGCGCCCAGAGTGGCGCGCGATGTCTTCGCCCCCACCGGCTTGCCTGGCGGTAAGGAACCCACTGGCCGTAGCCCGATCTAGCCAGGCTGATCTAGAATCCGTCGCCGGGCGGATTCGGATCCGGATCGGTACAGGGGTTGCTAGCGCTGCAGCCGCCGGTCGGCGGCGGTAGGAACAAGTCGTCGTTGAGGATCGTTCCGATCCCCTTCGCGTCTATGATGGTCGCGTTCCGCGCCCCTCTCAGGTTGACGAAGAACTGTTCGTCCGACTCCCGCCGGCTGTCGCCGTTGACCAAGACGGTGATGGTCTTGGTCGTCTCCCCTGGCGCGAACTTCAGGGTACCCGACTTGCCGACGAAGTCGCCGTTCCCGGTCTTGGCGGTCCCGTTCGCGGTGCTGTACTTAATACTCACCTCTCGCGAACTGGCTTCGGTCAGGCGAACGGTGAAGACGAACGCCGTCTGACCAGCGTTGCCCTCGGCGAGCGAGACGTCGCTGATGGCGATGGCGGGGTTGCCGCTGGGCAGGACGCGGCCGTCGAGAGACTCCAACTGTGGGCGGAACGAGAAACGGGACATGGTCTTCTCCTTCGCGGTCTGCATGAGAAAACGACGCCCCCTCGGCGCGCAGACCGTGCGCCGCGGCGGTAGTTCGGACAGGCCAAAGGCCCGGTTCAACTCACGGCTTGATTCGTGGGGGCGGGGCCGCCTCGCGTCGTCCGGTCTTACCAAGTACGATGTCGGCCTCGTCTCGGAATCGCTGGTGAACGAAGCTCCTCACCGGATTTGCTGGTTGCGACTCGAACCACTGTGCGGCCTCGTCGTACCACTTCCGGGCCGCTTCCTGGTCGCCCAGTTTCCAGTACGCCATCGCCAGGAAGAATCCGTCGCTGCTCCGGTGGCCATTGCGAAACTCCCAAGACTTCCGGAAGGTCTCGATCGACCCCTTGTTGTCACCCACCCTGTACCGGCTCACGGCAAGTAGCCACCGGTAATTGGCATCCCTCTGGCAGACTTCCCTGACCTGTGCGAGCAACTCGCAGGCACGCTTACCGTCCCATTTCTTCGGGTCGGGGCCGAAAGCTACTAACAGGCGCACCAATTGGAAGCGCAATTTGAGGTTGTCGGGCGCGAGAGTAATCGCCTTCTCATAGACGGCGAGACCTTCATCGAGACGACCCATCCCTGCCAAGATCCAGCCGAGGCTGTCGTGCGCCTCCCAGTAATCCGGCTTGGAACGAATTGCCGCGCCGTAAGCGGCGACTGCTTCTCCCTTCCGTCCGAGTGCGATCATCGCGTATCCGAGGTTGTAGTGGGCGATAGCGTAGTCCGGCTTGGCTTGGAGGGCATCGTGGAACGCGGCCACCGCTTCTTCCCAGGCCCTTTTCTGAATCAGGGCCGACCCGAGCCATTGGTGTGCCTCGGCGTCGTTCGGGGCGAGAACGGTGGCTCGCCGGTGGCTGGCGATCGCATCATCCCACTTTCCCTGCAGGCCTTGGGCTCGACCGAGTACGGTCTGGGCCTTCGCCCATTTCGGCTGGAGGCGGACAGACTCGCGTGCAGCCGCATCCGACTTGTCGTACTGTTCCTTCTGGAAGTATGCATCCGCTAGAGCGAGGAAGACCTCCCCGGACGGCTGAAGTCGGATGGATTCGCCGTACGACTCAATCGCCTCATTGATAATGCCACCTTCGAGCAGAGCATTCCCCAAAATCGTGTACGCCATAGCGATATCGCGCGTGGAGGCGGCCTTACGGGCGAGGCTGACGCCGGTCCGAGCCTCGGTGATGGCCGCCGGGTGGTCGCCGAACGCCGTCAGTGCAAGGGCGAAGTTCCCTCTCGTTAAGTACCAGTCCGGTCGGAGGCGAACGGCCTCCTTGCATGCTGCAACGGCCGACTCCGAAAACCCGCCCAGCCGAAGGGCGCTGCCGAATAAGGAGTGAGCCAGTGCGCTGTTCGGCCGAAGGTCCACGGCCGCGAGCCGGTCGGCAATAACCGCCTCCCACCGCTGGTTTGCATTAAGGAGCAGGTTCAGGTTGTAGCGTGCGGACCCCAAGGCCGTCGCGATGAGAAAGTCACCGCGGTGCTGACGGCGAGCGGGCAAGAGGAGTTTGACCGCCGCGCCGGGTGCCCCGGCCCGTTGCAACGAATACCCGAGGTACACCAGACCGCGGCGGCCCAAATGCTTCAGTTCGGCAGATTTGGCGTACTCACGGAGCGCTTTCTCGTCTCCCTCGATGTTGGGAATCGCGTGCAAAGGCGAGTCCGGGTCGGCGGAGCGGGCGATGGCGAGCAACCGCTCCCGGTCGTGCTCGGGCAAGGCGTGGACCGGTCCGGCCCAATCGATGAGGGCAACGACCAGATCGGACTTAATTCGACTACGCGCCACACGGGCGGCAACTTCCGATGGTGGTAGTGTTTCTACGTCGATGCCGTACTCCCGGAAAATCCGGGCGTACTCGTCCGGGGCAGGCTCTCGGTTCTGGAATTCGACCAGAAAGAGTTCCTCCAGTTTCATCGACGTGCCGAGGTCAGAACGCCATTGTCGTACCTGCCGCTCCAGTTCCGATTCGGCGTGACCGGCCTCCAGCACGCTCCGGGCCATCTCGACTTCCGCTGCTGCCTCCGGCAACTTACCGGCGACGTAAAGTGACTCGGCACGCCGGAGGAACTGGGCGACTTCACCGGCTGTCCGTGTACGCTGCGCGGCCCGGTCGCGAGCGGCCCAGCCGACGCTACCGGCCATCGCGCCGACGGCGACAAGCAGTGCCACCCCCAGCAGCGCCGCAGTCGCCAGCGTCCGCCGGTTACGCCGGACAAACTTCCGCAACCGGTAGTTCGTCGAAGGCGGGACAGCCTGAACCGCGTCACCAGCGAGGTAGCGCAGGACATCGGCACCGAAGTCGGTGGCCGTCTCATACCGACGGGTCCGGTCCTTCTCCAGCGACTTCATCACGATCCAGTCCAACTCACCCCGAAAGAGCCGCGAGAGCCGGCGCGGGTCGCTCTCGCGATTGGTCGAGATTGTGGTCGCGGCCTGCGCCAGGGTGCTCAGCCGGGTGCTCGGCCGGGGCGGGTCCTCTTCACGGATTATGTGGCGGATCTCGTCGTACCCAACCGTCTTGAACCGCTCCTTCTTGAACGGGGTCGTGCCGGTGAGGAGTTCGTACAGCAGCACCCCCAGTGAGTAGATGTCACTCCGAGTGTCCACGTCCAGGTCGCTCATGCCCGCCTGCTCGGGGGACATGTACAGCGGCGTGCCGATCATCTGGGCGACACCGGTGTGCAACGTCTTGTCCGTCAACTCCTGGCCCAGCGCCTTGGCCACCCCGAAGTCGATCACTTTCACCACTGGGGTGGTATCGTGCCGACTTACCAGCACGTTGGACGGCTTAATATCCCGGTGCACGACCGCCTTCTGGTGCGCGTGCTGAATCGCCTCGCACACCTGGACGAACAGTTCGAGCCGCTGACGCAAGGGAACCTGGTGCTGTTTGCAGAAGTCGGTGATCGGGACGCCTTTGACCAGTTCCATCACGAAGAAAGGCAGGCAGGCGTCGGTCGTGCCGCCGTCATACACGCGGGCGATGTTCGGGTGTTGCATGATCGCCAGGGCCTGTCTCTCGGCCTCGAACCGGGCGACCACCTGTCGCGTGTCCATTCCCGGCTTGAGCACCTTCAGGGCGACTTTGCGGCGTACCGGCTCCGTTTGTTCGGCCATGAATACGACGCCGAACCCGCCCTCGCCAATCTGCTCCAACAGCTTGTATGGCCCGATAGCAGTACCAGGACATTCGCTCAAAGGGTAGTCGATGGTCGCGGCTGGGCTGCCCGCACCCAATTGGTCCCGAAGAAAACCGCCCGCCTCGTCGTGCGCACTGAGCAAGGCCTCGACCCGCCGGCGGAGCCCGGCATCCGCTCCGCACGCCGCGTCGAGGAACGCGGCACGATCCCCGGCCGTCGGGCGGTCGATCGCGCCGGCGAAAATGGATAGCATTGCGGGGCTAGCGTCTTCCATCGAGTTACCCCCTGCCACACGACCTCTACGGTACAGTGCCCCGTTTCGGCGCCGAACGTGCCAGCGTCGTCCGAAGTTTTTGGAAGTGGACCGACGTGTCACTCGGAGTCCAGAGCGTCGTAGAGCCAGGCGCGGGCGAAGGCCCAGTACCGGTAGGCGGTACGCCGGGCAATCCCCATCGCGGCGGCGGCCTCGTCCAGGGTCAGTCCAGTGAAGAAGCGGAGCTTGACCAGTTCCGCACACGGTCCGTTCCGCCGGGCGAGTTCCTGCAGGGCGTCGTCGATGGCGACGAGGTCGTGGTCCGAGGCCTGGTCCGCGACGAGGACGCTTTCGAGATCGACCCGCTTTCGACCACCGCCTCGCTTGTCTCGGCCCTTGTCCCGGGCGCGGTTAACGAGGATGCGGCGCATGGCCTCGGCGGCGGCCGCGAAGAAGTGCCCGCGGCTGTTCCACCGGGCGGCCGCGTCACTCCCGACCAATCGGACGTACGCCTCGTGGACCAACGCAGTCGCTTGCAGGGTTTGGCCCGGTTTCTCCTCGGCCATCCGGGCGACGGCGAGCTTGCGCAACTCGTCGTAGACGAGGGGGAGTAACTCCGCAGCGGCTTCGGGATCACCGGAGTGTATCGCGGATAGAATTTGCGTCACTTCGGACATGTCACCAACCATAACGCTCACGACAGCCTGATGCAATGCGCTGAATTGAGAAATTACTGTGTCAGTCGCTTCACTTCCTCCAATTCGTTAACGAGGACTCCGCCACCGCCTGGGAAATGCGCAGTGCCACTGTGGCGGCCGCTCGGCGCGGTAACGGTTCGGTCTGCGTTCGCAGCCAACAGGAGAGATCGGGGTCGTTGCAGAGTTCGGAAGCGATATACTGGAAGCCCCCCTCATGGCCAACGCCGTAGACGCGTACGATTCCGGGGTGTCCGGCGAGCCGGGCTTCGTCCTCGAATCGCGCGCGGGCGTCGGGACCAGACGAAAATTTCAGGATTCGTGGCTCTTCCGCATCGACATAGCAGAGCGGAAAGTTGTCGCGCGATTGGTGCGGTCTCTCCTGGTGAAAATGGATGAGGAACAGGCGGACGATATCGTTGAGGTGCTTCACTCCGTACGCAAAGGAACGAATGAAACAGTCGCGATCATCCGAAATGCGGATCAGGCGATAAATCGCTTGATCGCTCCTGTCTGGTCGAGCTTGTTGCGTTGCATGGTCACGTCCAGGTCGCCGTAGTGTTCGATCGGGTTGCCATGTGCGTTAAGCAGCGTGGTGTACCAGTTGCCTAAGGTTTTGTGGCCTTCGGTGCCGTGGAAAGGCAGCCGGATGTACCTCCCGGCGATGTCCAGTTTGCAGTTTCGGCCGGCCATGATTATGAACGGAGACTCAGTGCCGACGCCGTGGTGCGTCTCGCCGTTCTCGGGGAAGTACATGACCATCGTGTTGTCGAACATCGTCCCCTTCCCCTCGGGAACCTTCTCGAGTCGTTCGACGATGGTTTTGATCTGCTTCACATGGCTGATGCGGATCTGTTCGCGGGTCTTCCATGCGGGCACCCCGCCGAAGGCCTCGTCGTGGCCCAGCGGGTGAATTCCTACGCGGTCGGTCTCGTTGCCCGGCAACCCCGTGATGGGGGTGCCCAGGTCGTCGATAGTGTACGTCACCACGTTGGTCAGCCCGGACACGAGGGCCGCGATCAGGACGTCGGTCATGGCCGCCTGTTTTTCGGGCGTGCTCGCGTTCGGCCCGCCGTCCGAGTGGACCGGTGAGAGTTTCGGCACGTGTTTCTTGAGCGAGTCGGACAGTGAGACTAACTTGCGGTTCCGCTCCCGGATGGCCTCGATCGAGCCTACGTGCAGTTCCTGACGTTTCTTCTCGTGCCCCTTGATGCCGGTCAACTCCATCCCCTCTCGGCTCTGCAAGAACGACAACATGTCGTTGTCAGAGGTGACCGCGTCCGGGTTCAACACCGACTTGAAGAGTTCGTTCCGGGCGGTTTCCGGGTCGGCGTAGCAGTAGTTGCGTGTCTGCGGTGCCGGCGCGGAGTAGCCGTCCACGATGCCGGTCCGCCCCCCGGCGAACGAAAGCTCGACGTGCCCGAACGGGGACGGGAACAGCTTTGCCAGTTCGAAGTCGATGGTGGTCCGTTTAATCGCGCTCAGCGTGTTCCGCTGCGATTTGAAACACCCCATGACGGACGAGAACGACCAGTGGACGTTCTCGCTCATTTTCGCCGACAGCCCCTGCAGGATCGTCATCTGCGCTTTGTACTGATCCAATCCACGCAGCCACACAGGGAGCTCGTGCTTGTCCAGCGCGACTTCGAGCGGCTGCTTGTCCTGGTCGAGTTTCTTCTCGCGGTCCGAAAAATCGACCAGGGCTGTCTCAAGCGGGCGGATACCGCTGGATTTCCGGATGAAGATGAACCGGCGGGGACCCATCTCACGCGAAGCTGCCGCCAGGGGATCCAGCGATGGAGATAACGCGAGCGCACCGGCACCCAGAGCCGTTGCCCGCAGGAACTGTCGTCGGCTGGTGTCCATAATTATTCCTCAATCGCCTTGCGATAAATAAATGAATCTGAGGTCAGGAGTGAGACGATCACAGCGTCGAAACTGCCACCGCTGTCCACGTAAGCTCGCTCCGCCTCGATGAGTGTTTTGGAGTCAGAGAGCTGTTCGTTGCGGCCCATGAAGTATCGGAAGGCGTGACGGATGATCGATTGCCGGACCCGTCGCGACTTGGCAAGACGGTCCACGAGGTCGAGCGCGTTGGTAACCTTCCCGTCCAAGGATACGTCGCACGTCCCCTCGAGGTGACCCGTCGAATCTACCGGGAGTGTCTTAAAGGCGTCGCGCGTATCCACCAGATGATCACCATTCTGTTCTGGTCCTTTCTTGAGCAGTTGCTCTGGGTATTCGAGCGACTCAACCAGGCGGAAGCGGCCAAAATCGTCATACATCTCAAATGCGTTGCCGAGCGGATTCATCTGCTTGTGACACTTCCAGCAGTAGTCGTTCTCGGTCGCACTTGCGAGTCGAGCGCGAAGTGTCCGGTTGTGGTCTTCAGGGATGACGGCGTCCACCGTAATGGGCACATCGGGGATGGTCCCGGCCAGGAGTTTCTCCCGAACCCACTTGCCGCGGTGGACCGGGTCGGTCTCGGTGTTGAAGGCGTGCGCGATCAACCAGGCAGGGTGGGTCAGCATCCCTTTGCGATTTAGGACCTTCGCTGGCTGGACGGGTTCGTAATGCCAGTTGTCGAGGTCGTGATTCCAGAACTTGCCGACGTTGTATCCCGGCAGAAAGTCGTTGCCGTAGCCGCGGTAGAGGTCGAACGGGGCTGGGTGTTTCTGCCCGTCGTCCATGCGGTTGGTGATCGATTGCATCGACTTCTTGAAGAGTTGGAGCATGTTGCCCTGACGTGTCCTTCCGTTGGGCTTGTCCGGGTCGATGGTGCGCATTGTGACCGTTCGGAGAAAGTCGGCGTGTTTCTTCGTAAGGTCCTCCATCTTGAAGTTTTGCCAGTCTTTGTCCTTGAAGTACTCGTAGATGCGTTTGATTTCGTCAGACCGCGCCCGCATGCGTTCGTTGTCGCCGTCGTGGTAGACGATGAACTCTTCGGTGCTCAGCAACTTCTCGAAAACGTCCCGATCCGCTTCCAGGATGTGCGCGACCATCCGGTCAGCCTCTTCGAGTAGCCGATTCGTGGCATTATCCAATCGGTCGCCGCCGAACCGTTTCTCGTCTTTGAAGATCTTCAGCGCCTTGGGGTAGCCGAAGAACTCACGGAAGAACCGCAACTCGCGGATCGGCATGTTGGTCGTGTTGCCCTCCCGCCAGCGGTCGGCCAGGTTCTTGTCGACACGGTAGTAAACGTCTCGTTGTCTGAGGATTCGCGTGACTTCGCGGCGGTAGTCTTCGCGGGTGATGAGTCGGCCGGTCCTCGCGGCTTCGAGTAGCTGCTCGTCGGGGCTTTGGTCGGTCAAGGCGTAGGCGATGGCGTAAGCCGCGTCGCGGGGCGCCATCATCCGCCGGCCATGCTCGTCCGGCTCGCCGACACCAAACTCGCCGCGGTAAGCGAACTCGCTGGTCAAAAGCAAGGTCTGGATCAGCTTCTGAACCGCTTTGCGCCGTCCGAGTTTGTCGGCGTAGCCACGGACGACTGAAAGGTACTGACTGGCCTCTTCGTTGCCGGGCGAGCGCTCAAGGATGTGCAGGAACAGTTCATTGATCATCTTGCCGTAGAGCTCTTCCGAAGGCGGACCGGCGTTGATCTGATCCTGCCGGAACTGCTGTTCCCAGCCGGTCACGCACTTCTCAATGATCTCCTTGTAGCGGTCGCCGTGTTGCCGATGTTTCCTGATCGCGGCATGGATGGCCTGCATTTCGACAACATCGAGCGGCTTATCGATCTCTCTCTTCGCCTTCTTTTCGTTCGCGACGCGGTTGCGGAATTCCGAACCGTAGTCGCGCAGCAGCGCCAGCCGGCCTTGAATGTCGAGCTCGAAATCGCCGTGGTAAAACCAGACCCGCTCGCAGAGATCCGCAATCTCCTGATCGGTTTTATCGGCGTTCGCCGGATCCAACACGGCCTGCTGGAACACGTCCCAGCCACCGGATTTTGTCAGTTGGTTTTGAGCGACTGCAATGGGCAACGGCTTGTCTTTCTTCGTGTCGTCCGCGCTGAACTTTTTCTTCTCTTTCAGCTTGGTCGGGACGAACTTGGGGAGCAACTCTGTGTTCTTGTCGCCGTAGAGGTTCTCGCAGACTCTCGCGATGTACTTCTCTAAGAACTGCTTGCGGGAGATGAGTGTCGTCTCATGCTGATCCTCGATCGAAAGGATTTGCCGGACCACCGGGAGGTAGTTCTTCTTTCGGTTGTCTTTGACCAGGGTCTCGGTGATGTAGACCGACGTTTTCTGCGCATTGCTGAGCATCGTCGACAGGTGACCTCCGGTCAAGTCTTCGATTGCGTAGTAGCGCACGCCCGATGTCTCGGGCAACAGGAACGGGTTGGCCAAGCTCAGGTCTCTCAGTTGGTGCCCGCCGAAGACCGAGACGCGTTTGCCATGCCACTCGCCTGTCGTCCGTACGTCGAGGATTCGCTGCATCTTGGCGTCGAAGATGAACTCGCTGATCAGCCAGCGGCGATCGCTTGTGAAACCGGGCAGGTCGACGTATTCCCCGGAGAAGAGTTTCTCGTGATCGATGTAGTTGCCGAATTCCGGCTTACGCAACTTCTCTTCAAGTTTTCCCCCGCCGGTTTTCGCGAGTTCCCGGCCGAGCCAACGGTCGAGAAGTTTCCGCTCGGCATCGGTCGGTTGCTTAGCCCCCTTAGGCGGCATCTCCTTGAGACGGACAGCCTCGTGCATTCTGTTGAGAAGTCCCGATCTCGCGTCGCCGGTCAGTTCCGCGAGTGTGTCGGTTCGCACGTCGCCGCGCTGCTTGTCCGGCCCGTGGCAGGAGACACAGTAAGTATTGAGCACCTTCAGCGCTCGGTCTTTCACAACCATCGGATCGATATCAGGCTCTGAGGGTCTCGCCTTCGCCGACGAAGATTCCGCTTCAATAGTCTTCTGAGAAAAACAAATCGAGCCAACGGTGAGGGCAACGTAGGCACCAACAAACACTGTAAATTTGTGCGTTTTCATCATTATCAGAGTAACGGTAGGATCCCTGAAATCAAGACTGAGCGGGGAATGGACGCGGGCTTGTACAGATCTAGCATTTTAGAACGCGTTGGACCGGTCATGTTGGAAAAATCTCAGGCGGCGAACCTCGCGGGTACGCGTCACGAAAGTTGGTAGCAAATTTGTTCACTTCGGTGTAGATTTGAACGTGGAAAGGAAATTCCCCCTCGGCAGGACTCCGCCATGACCGAACCCCTCTCGCCCGAACTTGAAGCCCAGGCCCAGGAACTCG
>JBGSJI010000079.1:0-30266 GCA_041742055.1 Limnoglobus sp.
GAGAAAGAACAACAGTGGAAGCAAAGGGGCGTGGCATGGGCAGCATCCGTGCGGCCTAAGGAATGGGTAAGGCGACAGCCTATGCCAACGTTCGGCGATGTCCAGCTCACTGGCAGCGAACTTGTGAAACGGTCATCTAGGTGTAATGTCATAATCAATCGAATCCAACTTTCCTGTTGTGAGCAAAGTTATGAGAATCACAGTTTTAATTTGTATTGCATACAGTCTCACATCTTCACGTTTGGGAGCGCAATCCAAGCCCGTAACAATCGAGCAGATTAATTCCGCCTGGCAGATGCGACAAGACAAGATTCAGAATGCACGATTTGAATTAGATCTTCGTGAAACGAACCATAAGGGATTAGTATCACGGGCCTCTGGAAGTAAAAATCTCGATCCACCAGATGATATCAATGCTATTGGAACAGGTGTACTGGTCATTGAAGCAAGTAACCTCCGATACGAAAGTAATGTTCCAAGTTGGAGCAGCAGTGCTCAAAAAATATATGATCAAAAATATACAAGTGTATTTGATGGAAAAACATATACTTCTCTCACACAACCAGCGTCGAATGACCAGTCCTATCCGCTGGCACATATACAGTTCACAAAAACATCCAATGAGAACAGAAGATTTTCGCTGCTGCCGATTTATGCGTCTGTTCGTGGTCGAGACGTCAATTTCGTTCCTGATTTGTCTAAATATCAAATCAGTGAAAAGTTGGTCAGCGTCAAGGGACAAGATTGTATTGAGTTAGTTCTTCGAAAATACAATGCTCAAGAATTGATTTATCTTTCTTTGGACAAAGGCTACTCACTGGTCCGGAACTCCATTATGCAGAACGATGCAGTCATGTGGCAAATTGATGTCTCTTACATCAAAGATGATTTGCTCGACTGGTCTCCTGCATCCTGGGAATATTTCACCCGCGCCGGTAAGGACAGGGCGCTTGTGCAATCCGGAAAGTATACCATTTCATCACGAACATACAATTCTCCGCTTTCAACTGGATCATTTGAAATTGCATTGCCTGTAGGCACACGAGTCATCGATAATCGTCCAAAAAAACAAGAACAATTCATTTTCCTGGAATCTGGAAAAGAAGGCGTACACATCGAGTCATCACTACATCCGCTTTATCAAGAATTGCAATCTCAGGAATCTGAAAAAGATAACGAGCAAATCGAATCATCAAAATCACCACCACATCAACAAGTGCAAACTACTGACACAAGCAACAATCGTAATGGTATTATTTATTTAATCGCAGGTATTACGACGTTCGCGATCGTATTCGTTGCAATCCGATTCTTGTTGAAGCGAGCACGGTCAAAAAGACCCAACGCGGAACCGTCATTTTTCGATTGAATCCGGATCTTATGGAATGGGACTACGGCGGATCACGCACATCGGTGTCAACAACTACGAATCCGCCAACGGCTGCTTTCCTCAACGCCTCGCGCTCTCTCTAGCGCTCCCTTGCGGTCGCGGCTCTTGGGATTTGCTGAACAATAATCCAATAATCCGGACATGGAACAACCTCCGAAGTCGAAGCCGGACTTCGGAGGTCATGGTTGTCACTCCTCATCATCGTAGCGCTTGTTCTCGCTTTCCTCCGATTCCTCCGGGGTTCGCACCCGTCTTCGCGGGCCGACCGGCCGCTGTGCCACACGGTTCGTGATCTCGCTGAACTTCCACTTGCACACCACATAGACAATCACGCTCGCCCCGGCCCAGATCATCGTTCCCAGGATCGGCGCCAGTGGCCCGAGCGAATCCCGCTCTCTGGGATGAAACGGACCCATGTCGCTGTGGTCAAAATCGAGCAGCGGCATCCAACCCGCCACGAACGGCGGAGTCATGCCCAAAAGCAGACTCGCCGGCACTCCCAGCCCGCGGCCGCCTCCGCCGGAAAAGCTCAACGGCAGCACACAACAGCACAGAATCACAAGCCAGAATCCGCCCGCACAGAAGATCGCGGCGAAGAACGCCCGCACGGTGGCGATGAGCGTCGTGCGCGAGGTCATCGAGCAATACAACCCGATGCCACTGAAGGCGCTGACGTAGAGCGCAATCAAAATCGCAGTGAACAGTATCATGACCGGGTTCACCGCCCCCAGCGCCAGCCCCAGCATCCAGATCAGGAGCAGGAAGAAATAGATCTTCCGCAAGCCGAGTACACAGCCCCAGAATTTACCCATGAGAATTTCGTCGGATGAAAGAGAAGTCCCCAACAGGCTGATCCAGGTATCCTTATCCTTCTCGCCGCTGACCGCACCGGCACCGCGCACCGCCGCCGCGAGGATGATCAGTAGTGTGAGGATTCCCGTGATGACTCGGATCCAGACATTTGTCGTTTCGCGGAAGTTGTACCAGCGTTCGGAAAACGTGCGATTACGTGTTGAAGTCCAGGGATCGATGAATTCGTTCCAGATGATGATGACGAACGGGGCGATCATTGCCAGTACGATGATGCCGAAGATGAGCCGCGCGATCCATCCGCCGCGTGTGCCGGAATCGACGAACACTTCCTTCCACAGAACGGGATTGTTGCCCATGGGCGGATAGGTCCGTCTGAGTTCATTCACAACGACTGCCTCGCTGCCGTCGGCCGACTTGATTTTTTTCTTGCGGCTGCGGGTTCCACCTGATGCTCCGTAAGCCTGATTAAGCGTGACGGTCCGCAGGCGCAGGATCGCATGACCCAGCAGCAGCGCGGACGCGATCGCCCAGAAGACGACATACGCCGTCAACCGTTCTTCCAGCACGAACGTGCCAGCGACGCCTCGTGGCCCACTCATCAGAAGCAGATTCCAGAAAATGTTGCCATCCGCAAGCCATCCGAGCACATCGTTCAACCCAAAGGAATAGTTCCCGAGCGGAAGAGGGGTGTTCCACCAGCCTTTGAGCGGGACGATATTTGTGTAGACTGCACCGGCCATGGTCACGAACAGATAGGCGGCGTAACTGAGATAGGTCAACATGATGGCGTCGCGGGCCTTCTTGAGCATCGTGGAAAACCAGATGCCGAGGGCGGAGAGGCCGATGATGGTCACGATGGTGGCGACGGTACACGCCAGGAGCTGTTCGGGATCGACCCCGCCGAAGAGCTGGACGAAGGCGAGGATCGGCAGGCCGACGAGCACGAACATGAGAAGGTTCAAAATTCGGGAGGCGAGTTTGCCGAAGATGATTTCGCGGTTGCGCAGGTCGGTGGCGAAGAGGAATTCGAGGATCTTGCGTTCTTTGTCAATGCAGATGGTCCCGGCGACGTAAACCGGCGTAAGGAGCACGACGACGATGAACTGCATGACGATGAAGGTCATGAAGAACTCGGTCCCGAACTGGGAGAGTTCGTTCATGCCGATGACGGGATTGGGATTGCGGAAGTAATCGACCTTTCCGTCGAGCCAGAAGTAATAGAGCATCGTCAGCGTGAAGCTGACCAGGAGCGTATAGAGCCAGCGGACGATGAAGGTGAGCCTCTGCCGGCCGGTGCGGACGACGTCGTAGAAGAAGACGGGGCCGAAGAGATTGCGCACCGCATCGCGGGCGACGAGGCCGAAGAGCAGGATCCAGAGGGCGTAGAGCAGGATCGATTCGCCGAGCGTCAGCCGCCGGGCGAGGACGTGGATCCCCCAGCCGAGCGCCAGCCAGACGATGACCCCGGACAGGACCAGCCACTCGTGCCGTGAGCCGGACCAGCCAAAGGTACGACCGAGATAGCCAACTTTTGGCGGGGCGTTCATGTGGAGTCCGTCGGGGGTACGGGAACAACCTGAGACAGTGTAACCGACCGACTGAAAAGACGCCACCGGCGACGTATCATGTCAGGAATCGAATTTCCTGATGAGGTCATCGTCATGCCGTCTCTCCCCACCATTCGTCTGATCGCAGCCGTCATTTTCGTTGGCGTCGGTTCTTCGCTGATCGCGGCGGATCCCAAACCGGGCACGCTGACTCCGCAGCAGATCGCGGATGGCTGGATTCTGATCTTTGATGGCGAATCGACGTTCGGCTGGACGGGCAAAGCGGAGGTGAAGGACGGGAAGCTCATGGTGGCGAAGGGGGAAACGATCCGCTTCGCGCTTCCGCTGCCGCCGGGCGAGCTGGAGCAGGAACCCGGAGCGGAATTGCTGAAGGCGGAGCCGCTGGGAACGAAGCAGGCGGGGATCACGACGCGGCAGGGGACGGCGGAAGCGGTTCACATGCAATTCGTTTCGCCGTCCGTGCTGAGCATCTCGGGCGGAACCAAGGGCGGAGCGATCAGTCAGCTGCGTTATCGGCCGAAACGCACCAAGTCGCTCTTCAATGGAAAGGATCTGACCGGCTGGACGATCTTCAAAGATGAGAAGCGGAACAAGTCGGCGTGGAGCGTGACGGCGGACGGCGAATTGGCGCTCAAGAATGGCCCCGGCGACCTGCAGACGGAGGGGAAGTACGACAACTTCCTGTTCCAGCTCGAATGCAAGACCAACGGCACCGCCCTCAACAGCGGGGTTTTCTTCCGCTGCATCGACGACCAGTATCAGAACGGCTACGAGATGCAAATTCAGAATGCGTACAAGGATGGCGATCGGAGCAAGCCGGCGGACTTCGGCACGGGCGCGATCTATCGGCGCATCCCGGCCCGCAAGGTGGTGGCGAACGACAAGGAATGGTTTTCGATGACGTTGGTCGCCCACGGACCGCACATCGCCACCTGGGTCAACGGCTATCCGGTCGTGAGCTGGAAGGACGAGCGGCCTCTGGATGAGAACCCGCGCAAGGGCCTGCGAACCAGCGCGGGACATCTCTCGATTCAGGGTCACGATCCGACCACGGATCTGCTGTTCCGAAATATCCGGATCGTGGAATGGAAAACGCCTAATTCTTGATCGGCAAAATGTCGATGGTAACCGTTTTGTAGATCACTTTCGTCTTTCCGCCACCGTGGACCTGCAGCGCGATCACGCCATCGCGCTCGATCTTCTCATCCGCCTCCGTGTAGTCCACGGTTTTCGTTCCGTTGAGCCAAAGTTGGATGCGCGAACCGTCACATCGGATGACATATTCATTCCACTCATCGTGCTTGACGAGCTTTTCGACGAGACTTTTCTCGGGTTGAGCAAGAATTTTTTTTCTGCGCGACTCATCGTAGAGCGCGCCCCAATATTGCTGACCCATGTCGGCCTGATAGCCGCTCACTTCGTGATGGTTGGGAATGCGCTTCGTGCGAAATTGAATCCCCGCATTCGCCTTCGCGCGATCGCCGAGCAACTTGAAGGTGACGTTCAATTCGAAGTTCTGGTAGGTCTTGGTCGTGCAGAGGAATTCGTTGCGGGGCACTTGTTTTTCAAGCGATCCGCCAACGATGCACCCGTCTTCGATGCGCCACGTTTGGGACGTGTCGCCTTCCCATCCGTTGAATGTTTTGCCATCGAAGAGCGGTTTGTGTTCGGCGAATGCGGAGTGGGAAATCACGAGCGTGATGACGAGTGAGAGCGTTCGCATGGCGCTGATTCCTGAAGTGTGAAGAAGCCTTCGCTGTTGTACCGCGCGCGCTGTTGGCGGCGCGGTGAATGAAGGAATTCGAAATTTTCGTCTCGAGAGCGGCAGTCTAAACTTGTTTTTCCTGCGCGCGACGTTAGGATTCTTCCTTAAAGAAAGTTACCGCAAGTTCTCGCAACTTGATGAGTACTTCCCCGACGAGTGGTTGGCGAGCGTTGCAACCACCCGGGAGACCCGAACCCTCGGAGCTCCACCACTGATGTTCGAGCCTGACGCGCGCGAACCCCACACCTCCAACAAGGTCCTCTCGGCCGCAGTTGGGTTCGACGATGACGAACCTCCGAGTCGTCCCCGCCGCCATCCGATCTGGAACGACGTCCCTGATGCCAACTGGGACGACTGGCGATGGCAGACTCAGAACTCGATCCGCTCGGTTCGCCAACTCCGGAACCTGCTGGCCTTCTCGCCTGAGGAACTCGAAGCCCTCGGCGAACTCGAAAGCGATTTCAAACTCGCGATCCCACCGTACTACTTCTCGCTCATCGATCCCGAGAACCCCGCCGATCCCATCCGGCTGCAGTCCGTCCCCTCGCCACTCGAGCGAACCTCCGGATTCGAACTCGAAGACCCGCTGGAAGAGGACAAAGACTCGCCCGTACCCGGACTCACGCACCGGTACCCGGACCGCGTGCTCATGATCACCACGCCCAACTGCTCCATGTACTGCCGCTACTGCACCCGCAAGCGGGCGACGCTGACGCGCGGCGGTTGGGAAGGCGTGAGCAAGAACGACGAACGGATGATCGACTACGTTCGCAAGAACACGCAGATCCGCGACGTCATCGTCTCCGGTGGCGATCCGCTCACGCTGCCGATCGGCAAACTGAAGTTCTACCTCGACAATCTCAAAGCGATCGACCATGTGGACGTGATCCGCATCGGCACCCGCGTGCCCGTCACGCTGCCGCAGCGGCTCTACGATCAGGAACTGCTCGATCTGCTCGCCAGCACCGAAAAAATCTACATCCAGACGCACTTCAACCACCCCCGGGAAATCACCCCCGAGGCGGCCCGCGTCTGCAAGTCGCTCCTTCGTCACGGCATGCCGATCAACAACCACGCCGTGCTTCTCAAGGGCGTCAACGACAGCCTCGAAACGATCCGCTCGCTGTTGCGCGGCCTCCTGCGCATCAAGGTGCGGCCGTATTACCTCTTCCACTGCGACCCGGTCACGGGTGCCGGTCACTTCCGCACGAGCATCTGGAAGGGAATGCAGATCATGGAAGGCCTTCGCGGCCACATGAGCGGCATCGGCATTCCGACGTACGTTGTGGATAGTCCGGCCGGCGGCGGAAAGATTCCGCTGATGCCGAACTATCTCGTCAGCATGAGCGACGACGCCGTCGTGCTGCGAAATTATGAGGGGATGCTCATCCGCTATCAGGCGACCGACGAGTCCGGTACGCCACAGACGACGCCGACGCGTGGCGTGAGCGGGCTGTTGCAGGGCGACAAGGCATCGCTGATGCCAGAGGGGAACGAACGCATGGCCCGGCGGCGGCGTTCGCTTGAGGTGGTCGATCCCGGCTATGAGGTCGGCGGTTGCAGCGAAGCGCGTGTGGCTGAGGAAAAGCCGGACGTGATTCCGCTGCCGATGAGGCCGAAGTCGCGGAAGCGCAAATCGAATACGAAGCGCAAAGCGGTCAAAAACGCCCAACACTCCGTGAAGGGCTGAGCGAAGACCAACATCAAAAACGGTTTGTGTGTCGTTTCCATGCGACACACGAACCGTTTTCTTTGACGGGCAAATTGTCTACGTGAGCAAATCTGATGCAGATGGATACTCGATTCTTTTGTACTTGATCGTTTTGCATTCCCATCAAGAAAAGGATTTCTGGTCACATTCAAGTACCTTGCTTATTGGCCGATACTGTCAATTCTCGCGACGAAATTCAAACCAAATTATTCAATAATTATTGGATATTTCCGAGGATATGTTGACATTTATACAATTCTATCGATATAACTAATACTCCCTGAGTGGAGAAAAGCCATGGATTCACGTGCCGGAGTCCGCTCAACAATCGGCACAGCCAACAGATGCAGGATTCGAGAACGTTCACTGGCATCTTGAAGTACTCGATGCCGTCATGACTGAAGCTCGGAAGCTCTTGAACGAGGATCAGTTGCGGCATGTCTTGGCGAACTTTTTGAGGATGGCACAGCAGGCCAATCCACTGGAATGCCCCGGCCTCGAGTTGACACAAATCGTCGGAGCGGATCCCCAGGAGACTTTTTACGTGTCACGCGATCGGGGCGGAGTGCTCAACCCCATCGACTTGCGGATCCTGTTTGCACTGGTGCCACACACGCGAGTCATGGTGATTTTGGGAATGCTTGATATTCCGTCTGAGAGAAAGCTTCCCAACGCAGTTGCCATTTTGACGCGGTACCGTTTGCGTCGCTTTCTGGAAACGTGACTTTTCGATGTACGGATGGACATAGAAACCATGGAACCCATTGACCTCTACAAGGTACGCTGAAATGAGTACTCAAACACTTCCGAAGCCCGCGTCCAATGTCATGTCCACGCTGGCGACCATGCGACCGGACACCAAAGCGGCGGTCATGGCGCTCTCGATTCTCATCGACCGGATCGGCCAACTCCCAACAACCGATCGGAACAGCCTCTTCGAGCTTCTGCAGGAATGGCGTACGGTCACCGATGAGGCGGAACGCATGATCATCGAATCCGCCATGCAGGAGATCATCGCGTGCCCCGATGTCACCGCGACCCGGATCGACCCCACACCCCCACCTCTGGAAGGTGGACGCAAAGCCTGGGCGATCCATATCGGCAAACAAATCCGGATGGTTCGAGAGCAACGAGGTTTGACCCAAACCGTTCTCGCCGAAAATTCCGGAATTCCGCAAAGTCATTTGAGTCGATTGGAGAATGGCGAACACTCTGCAAATCGTGCCACGCTCGAAAAGATCGCACGAGCTCTCGACATGAATCTCGTCCAATGGGATCCGAACGCTTCTGAGGAATGATCGCAAGTCACAGTGTCTGAATCCCTCAACGCAAATAAACCATCATTCGGTTTGTTTGCGTTTTCTTCATTCGAACGACGTCAGGCCACTCATGCACTTCGGTATCGCATTCGATCTCAAGCCCGATGGTCCGCTGCCGGACGGCGCACCGGACGATCTCTACGAAGAGTTCGACGCCCCCGTCACGATCCACGCCATCGCCGACGTGCTCAAGAGCCTCGGGCATCGCGTGTCGCTGCTCGGAGATGGGCGTCCGTTTCTCGAAGCGATCCTGAAGGACCGGCCAGACTTCGTGTTCAACTTTGCCGAAGGCACCGGCGTGGGCCGCTCGCGCGAGGCGCGTGTGCCTGCGGTGTGCGAGATGCTCGAGATCCCGTACACGGGCTCCGATCCGCTCGCGCAGGCGGTGGCGCTGGATAAGGATCTCACGCGCCGGCTGGTGCAGACGGCGGACGTGATCGTGCCGAACGCGATCGTGCTGAAGTTCGACACGAAGCCGTACGACGGCGACTATGCGGAATTCCCGGCGATGCTGGAGGCGAGCGGGCTGCCGCTGCCGCTGATCGCGAAGCCCACCTTCGAAGGTTCGAGCAAGGGCGTTCGCAATCGCTGCCTGATCCGCACGGTGGAGGAATTCGGCCCGACGGTCATGCAGCTCTGGCAGGACTACCGGCAGCCGGTACTCGTAGAAGAATTCATCGACGGGCCTGAGGTGACGGTGGGGATCATCGGCAACGATCCGCCGCAGATCTTCGGCCTGATGGGAATCGCGATGAAGCAACCGGTCGAACAGTTCGTGTACAGCCTGGAAGTGAAGCGGGACTATGTGCGGCTGATCGACTACACCTGCCCACCGGCGCTGCCGGTGGCGGTGTTGCGCGCGATTGAAGCGGCGGCGCTGACGGTGTTCGATGCGCTGGGTTGTCGCGATGTGGCGCGGCTGGACTTCCGGATTCGCGACGGCGTACCGTACTTCATCGAGATCAATCCGCTGCCGGGGATGAACCCGGAGTCGAGCGATCTTGTGATCATGGCCGGTCTGATGAACGTCACGCATGCGGAGCTGATCACGCGAATCGTAGACGCGGCGATGACGCGTTATAATAACGCGAGGTGAGGGAGGTAGCGTGCATGCCGATTCACGACTGGACGAAAGTGCGAGCGGGTACGTTTCATCATTTTCATCTGACCTGGATTTCTCGCATTTGTGCCATTTTGAATGATGGATTGTTGCCAGAAGGCTACTATGCATTGGCCGAGCAACGGACGGGGGTTCCTGAACCTGATGTGCTGGCGCTTCAATTGGAATCGACTTCTGGAGAATCATCGGGCAATAGTGGAATCGCTGTCGCGGATCATCCTCCGCAAGTGGCCTTCACAACGACCAAGGAGATCGATCACTATGCCCGCCGAGCGAATCGAATCGTGATTTATCATCGTGACGGCGACATCGTCGCGCTGATCGAGATCGTATCTCCCGGCAATAAATCCAGCCGCAATGCGATTCGATCCTTCATTGAAAAGCTGACTGATATCATCGAGCAGGGGAAAAACCTGCTAGTGATCGATCTTTTTCCGCCATCATCGAGAGACCCCCAGGGAATTCACAAAGCCGTGTGGGATGAAATCGAAGTCGAGCCATTTGAGTTGCCACCGAACAAACGGCTGACACTCGCGTCGTACCGAGCCGGAGAACAGACGACAGCCTACGTGCAACCTGTTGCGGTAGGTGAACCATTGCCGGACATGCCGCTCTTTCTGAATTCCGAGCATTACGTTTCGCTTCCTTTGGAGAAAACGTATCAGAATGCTTGGGCGGAGCTTCCGTTGCCGTATCGTCGCAAACTCGAATCTGCGATCGATCAATAATCCTTTTCCACAGTGTGATCGTTTCGCCCATGCGTCTTCCTCGCGTCACCATCCTTTACAACGAACCGACCCTGCCGCCGGACCATCCGGATGCGGACTCCGAGCACGATGTGCTCGATACGGTCGATATCATCGCGAAGATCCTGCTCGAAGCGGGGCTGCCGTTCGCGCGGCTCGGGGTCGGCACCGAACCCGCCGCCATCATCGACGGCCTGAAGGCGCAGAATCCGGATGTGGTCTTCAATGTTTACGAAGGCACCGCCGGCTGGGGCGAAAGCGAGACCTACGTCGCGGGTCTGCTCGAATTGTTCAAGGTTCCGTTCACCGGTTCGTCGGTGCAGCCGATTCTGGTGGCGAAATCCAAATCGCTGACGAAGCAACTGCTGCAGACGGCTGGACTGCCGACCCCGCGGTTCCTGCATGTCGATGCGCTGCCGGTTCCGCCGTGCCCGATACCCTGGCCGGTGATCGTGAAGCCGGCGCTGCAGGATGCGAGTATCGGCATCGATCAGAACGCCGTCGTCACAAATCAGGAAGCGCTCGAAGCGCGGGTCGCGTACATCTTCAAAACGTATGGAGGACCGGTGCTGGTGGAGCAGTTCGTGCGCGGCCGCGAGTTTCATATCACGGTCTGGAATCGCGGAACCGAGACGGTGACGCTGCCGTTCACCGAGATTGTCTTTCTTGAGGACGGCGACGATCCGATCTGGCCCATCGTGAGTTTCGATGCGAAGTGGAAGCCGGAGTCACGGGATTACAAGGCGACGCCGGTGAAGAATCCGCCCGACCCGATCGATCCGGAGATCGAGCGCCGGCTGAGCGAGGTCTGCATTCGGGCGAGCGAGCTGGTGGGGTATCGGGATTATTCGCGTGTGGATGTTCGCCTGACGGCGGAGGGCGATCCGTACATTCTGGAGGTGAATCCGAATCCGTGCATCAATCCGCTGGCGGGTGTGGCGGCAGCGCTGACGACGGCGAAGATTCCGTACGAGGAATTCATTCTGGCGCTGGTGAAGAGTGCTCTGCGCCGCGGACCAAATCCGGAACTGGCGGAGGGCTGGACGGCGGATGTGGAACCTGAAACGGTTCCCGTTTCACCCACACCGAATTCTCTGCCCGAGGGATGGACGCTTCGCGAGATGCGGGCCGATGATGCCGAGGGGATTCGCGCTTTGACGGAACGTGTGGATGAAGTCGTGCGGGCGGACATTCAGCATGTCATCAACACGACGGTGGCGAATTCGATGGCGCTCGTGCTCATGAACGATTCGCAGGTGATCGGTTTCGCCGAGTCCCGCATTGATGATGCGGTACACGCCACGCATCGGCTGGAAGCGCTCGTGATCCATCCGGATCATCAGCACCGCGGGATGGGTCGGACAATGCTGACGGAGATGGAGCGGCGGATCGTCGCGATGGGCGGACGGGTGCTGCTGATGGATGTATCGTCGGCGCCGGCGACGGGCGGGCTGCGCCAGTTTCTGCAGCGGTGCGGGTATCTCTTCTGCGGCGAGGTCCCGGAGTATTACCGGAATGCGTGCTCGCGGGTGACGTACGCGAAGATCCTGAAGAATTAAGGGGACTGTCGCGGGTGCGTCCCCTTTTCTGAGAAATGAGCTGCGTCCGCTGCGTCCCCTTTTTGACGAATTTCCATCGCTATCACTTCGTCCCATTCACTCGACAGTTCAACAAACTCGATAACGATCCGGTTGCGGGGTTGCAGCAGGTGGGTCACGTCGAATTCGAAGGGCTGGCCTGCGTGGACCTCGCCGACTGACACGCCGTTGACAGTCACGGTGCCGGAGGCGGGGACGGGGGCGCTGGTGAGCCAGGCGGATTCGTTGGTGTCAAGGGTGCGGGGTTGGCCGAAGGGGCGTGTGAAGCGGGTGCGGCCGTCGGGGAGTTCGTCGCGGGTCCAGAATCCGCTGAGGCGGATGACGTGCGGAGTCACGATTTCTGCATCCGGTTGTGCCATTCGTCGAGCAATTTGCCGATGTTGCGGAATCCGAAGTCCATGTTGGCGAGTTCGTGTCCGAGGTCGATGGCGCGTTGGAGTTCGTTGATTTCGGCGGAGCCGGTGGCGAGTTGGAAGAGAACTTCCTTGCGTGCGAGTTCGTCGCCGGAGGAGAGGAACTGGAGGGATTCTTCGAAGTTTCGCTGGGCGAGGCGCCAGTTGGCGCGGCGGCGGAAGCAGAGACCGAGGTACATGGCGGCCTTGCCTTTGATTTTTTCGTCGCGGCGGGCCTGCTGCAGTTCCGTGATGGCCTCATCGACAAGGTCGGCCTTGAGCAGACGTGTGCCGAGTTCGAAGCGATAAGTGAGATCGGTGGGGTAGCGATCGGCGCGGGTGCGGAAGATTTCGATTTCGCGGGTGTTGATTTCCTTGACCTGCTTGCCGCGCAGTTTGATCAGCTCTTCTTCCGTGGGCCCTTCATCGAAGGTATCGTCAGACTTGATCTCTTCGCGTTTGGCCTTGAGCCGTGCCTCGATCTGTTCGAGATTTTTGCGAAGTGGTAGTAGGTCCAGTTCCATCAGTTCGAGCTGGAGAGCGAAGTGCTGGCCGGTCGGGCCAAGGCCCTGCTGGAGGGTGGCGCGAGCGCGGTCTTCCTGGGCGGCTTTGCGGAATGCCTGGGCAAGTTGCAGGTACAGACTCGGCTCGGTGGGATCGGTCTCGATCCGTTTCTGGATGGCTTCGGTTTCCCGTGTCAGCTTGTCCACCTTCTCGGCGCTTTGCTGTTCGATGCGATCGATGATGGGGGACTGTTTGGTGCCGTCGACCGATTCCTGATACCGTCCGCGAGCGATGGTTTCGCTGGCGGCCAGATCCTTCGCCTTGTGAGACGCCTCAACGTCCGACGGCGCGACTTCCTTGACGAGCTGCCAGAGGACGATGGCCTTCTGGAAGTCGCCGCGTTTTTCGAAGAGGCGTGCGAGTGCGCGGTTGAGGGTGGCGTCGCGGGGGTGTTTCTGGCGTGCCTGATCGAGGCTGAAGACGGCGAGGTCGAGGAGGCCGAGTGCATCGAATGCTTCGGCCATGTCCATCTGGGTTCCGGAGTCCCAGGGGTTCTTGCAGAGGACCTGCTCCGCCAGATCGAGCACGCGAAGGAAATCGCCGCTGGCCTTGGCACCTTTCACGCGGGCTTTGAGGCGGGGCGTGGTGAGGAATGCGAAGCGGCTGCCACGGAGGTTATTGCCGTATTTTTCTTTCTGGGAGCGGCGGAGGAGTTGGCGGAAGCCGAAGTTTCCCGGATCGATCTTGCAGCATGTGAGCAGGAGTTGAATCGCGTAGTCGAAGTCGCCGCTGGCCATAACCTGCCGAGCGCGATCGTAGTTTTCGATGGCGATGCGCCGCTGGTCGGGCGTCGGTGTCGGGAGAGCGGCGTGACTTCGTGGAGTCGGCATTGCAGTTGCAGGTTTTCCTTGTGCTGGTTGTTACACTTAGTTTTACAGTAAGATCCAGGATATTCCCAGAACGAAAATTTCAGGTACTGCAGTGTGACCACCGTTTGGACCGTTGATCCGTTGCAACCCGATCCGATACTGGTGGAGCGTGCGGCCGCGATTCTGCGCCGCGGCGGGCTTGTCGCGTTCCCCACAGAAACGGTTTATGGCTTGGGAGCCAACGCGTTCGATGAAATTGCCGTGAAGGGGATTTTTCTTGCGAAAGGGCGCCCGAATACTAATCCGGTGATCGTGCATGTGAGTGAACGTGCGGACGTTTCCCGCGTCGCTCAGTTCTGGCCCGAATCCGCCGAGCGCCTTGCACAGGCGTTCTGGCCGGGGCCGCTCACGCTGGTGCTACCGAAGAGCGAACAGATCCCGGATGCGATCACCGCCGGCGGGCCGACGGTGGCGGTGCGCTGCCCGAATCATCCGGTGGCGCGTGCGCTCATTTCAGCGGCCGGCGTTCCGCTGGCGGCACCAAGTGCGAATCGATCGACAGAGCTTTCGCCCACGCGAGCGGAGCATGTACTCAAAAGTTTGAACGGGCGAATCGATGCGATCCTGGATGGCGGAGCGTGCCCCGGGGGAATCGAATCGACGGTCGTGGATCTGACGGACGGCGTGCGGATTCTTCGCCCGGGATTGATCACGGCGGCGCAGATTGAAGCGATTGCCGGTCCGCTTTCGATTTCGATTTCTCAGGAAGCGATCGCGCGATCACCGGGGCTGATGGCGAAGCATTACAGCCCGCGGACGCCGGTGATCCTCGTGCGGACGGAGGAGGAACTCGCGGCTTTTGATGATCCGCGCACCGCCATCCTCAAGCTGGACGCGGATCCCATTCAAGCAGCTGCCCATCTCTACGCTTCGCTCCATGAGCGTGACGACGGGCGATTTGAGCGCATTGTCATTCTGATGCCGCCCGATGAACCGGCGTGGGCGGCGATCCGCGATCGGTTGATCCGTTCCGCCCACGAATAGTACAAGTAGAAATTTTCCCTTTGACATTTCGCGACGAAGTTGGCATAGTCCCCGGCCTCAAACTGGGGGAACTGTCATGCTGCGCGCGGTGCGACTGGGAATGGGACTTCTGGCCGGCATGTGTGCGGTGGGATCGACCGGTTGTTCGACGATGAACAACACGGAGAAGGGCGCACTGGTCGGCGGTGGCGTGGGGAGTATCGTCGGTACGGCAATCGGAGCGGCCACGGGCAACCCGCGGACGGGCGCGGCGGTGGGCGCACTCGGTGGCGCAACGCTGGGAGCGCTGGCGGGGAGCGATCAAGACCGCGTTGAGCAGGCGGAAGCGCAGCAGGCGATCGCGCAACAACAGCAGCAAAGCCAGTTGGGAATGATCGATGTGGTCAATCTGTCGCGCGGCGGGACCGATCCGCAGGTGATCGCGGCCCAGATCCGCAATACGCGTTCGACCTTCAATCTGACCACGACCGATATCGAATACCTCACGCAGCAGAATGTCTCGCCGGTCGTCATCCGGGCGATGCAGGATTCCCGCGCACCCGTTGTGACCGGCGGCCGGCCCGTCATCGTGCGCGAAGCGCCGGTGATCATCGAACGACCGGTCTATCCCGTATACGGCCCGCCCGTGATCGGGTTCCACTACTCGCGACGCTTCCGATAAGCGCTGACTCGCCGCCGTTTCGCATATATCATTCAGAAACCGTTTTCCTGTTTCGAGAATGATCCATGACGATCCCCGGCCAACTCAATCCCTCTCCCCGCCTGCTCCTCGGACCCGGCCCCAGCGATGCGCACCCGCGCGTGCTCACCGCCATGACCACGCCGCTGCTCGGCCACCTCGATCCGCAGTTCATGGAGATGATGTTCGAAACGCAGGACATGATCCGCCAGGTCTACCGCACCAAGAACAAAATGACGCTGCCCATCTCCGCCACCGGCACCGCCGGCATGGAGACCTGCCTCGTCAATCTGCTCGAACCGGGTGATAAAGTCGTGGCGGCGACGATGGGTTACTTTGGCAACCGCATGGTCGAGATCGCGGGGCGAACCGGCGCACACGTCACGCGCATCGATGCCCCGTGGGGCAAGGTTTTCGAGCTGGATCAACTGCGCGACACCTTGAAAAGCGTGCGGCCGAAGGTGCTGGCGCTCGTGCATGCGGAGACGTCCACGGGAGCACTGCAACCAATGGAAGAAGTCGGCAAGCTCGCCCGCGAGTTCGGTGCGCTCACGGTCGTCGATGCGGTGACGTCCGTCGGTTGCTCGCCTCTTGAGGTGGATGCGTGGCAGCTGGATGCCGTCTTCACCTGTTCGCAGAAGGGTCTCGGCTGTCCGCCCGGACTTTCGCCAATCACGATGAGCGAACAAGCGATGGACGTGGTCAAGAATCGTAAGACGAAATGCCAGAGCTGGTACTTCGACCTATCGCTCATTGGCACGTATTGGGGCGGCGACCGCGCGTACCACCACACCGGGCCGATCAGCATGGTCTACGCCCTCCGCGAGGGGCTTCGCATCGTTCTGGAGGAAGGATTGGAGACGCGCTGGGCGCGGCACCAGCGGAACCACAAGGCGCTCAAGGCCGGTCTCGAAGCGCTCGGCATGGAATACACTGCCGACCCGAAGCATCAGCTTCCGCAGTTGAACGCGGTGCGCATCCCGGCCGGCGTGGACGACATGGCGTGCCGCAAGCGCCTGCTCACCGAGTTCGGCATCGAGATTGGCGGCGGGTTGGGCGACTTCAAGGGCGTGGCGTGGCGGATCGGGCTGATGGGCCACAACAGCAAGCCGAGTTCGGTGCTGCTGGTGCTGGGCGCGCTGGAGATTGTGCTGAAGGGTGCGGGTGCGAAGATCACCCCCGGCGCCGGCGTCGCGGCAGCGGAAGCCGAATACGCGAAGGGGTAAGGAGGTAACGCATGGCGGTGAATCATCTTTTTGAACCGACTTGGGAAAGGATGATCCGTGCCGTGGAACTCGTAAAAGAGCGTTGTAATCGAGCCGTGGCCGCGCTCGAGAAAGCGGGCCTTCTTTATGCTGTCGTTGGTGGCCATGCCGTTGCCAACTGGGTCGCTCGCATCGATGAAGGATCGGTCCGCAATACTCGGGACGTGGACATACTCATTCGTCGAGAAGACTTACCGCGTGCGATCGTCGCAATGGAAGCCGTAGGTTTCGTGTATGCCGAAGTATCCGGTGTTCATTTATTTTTAGACGGACCTGATGGAAAACCGAGTCAGGGGGTCCATCTCTTGTTCGCCGGAGAGATCGTTCGTCCTGAACACACGACACCCGCTGCCGACATTACCGACGCGGAACAATCCCCTTCGTTCCGCGTCGTCTCGCTGGAAGCTCTAGTCCGCATGAAGCTGGAAAGCAATCGTCTCAAGGATCTGGTCCATGTCCAGGACCTGATTGGCGTCGGCCTCGTTGATGAAACGTGGCTCGCGAAGTATCCGCCGCACCTCGCCGAACGATTGAAACCCCTGATTGAGAATCCGGAACGGGATCGGATTTGAACACCACTCTCGACTTCGACGCGATCGTCCTCGGCGCGGGCGCTGCCGGCCTGATGGCCGCGATTCATGCCGCCGAGCGCGGGCGGCGCGTTCTGCTGCTCGAGAAGGGGAAGAAGCCCGGCGTCAAGATTCTCATGTCCGGCGGTACGCGCTGCAACATCACCCACGACTGTGACAACCGCGGCATCGTCGAGGCCTTCGGACCGAACGGCAAGTTTCTCCACTCCGCCCTCGCCAATTTCGGCGTGAAGGAAACGATCGCGTTCTTCGAAGCGGAGGGCGTGGCGACGAAGATCGAAGACACAGGCAAGATCTTCCCCGTCTCCGACCGCGCGCTCGACGTGCTCAACGCGCTGCTCCGCCGGCTCGGCCGCACCTCCGCCACGCTCACGCTCCAGGAACCCGCCCGCGACATCTCCGCCATCAACGGCGGATTCCGCATCGATACCGACAAGCGAAGCCTCAACTGTCAGTCCGTTGTCATCACCACCGGCGGATTGTCGTTCCCCGGTTGCGGCACGACCGGCGACGGCTACGGTTTCGCCATGAAATTCGGCCACACGATCGTCCCGACGCGGCCGGCACTCGTACCCGTGACGGTGCAGCCGACGTGGATCAAGGAACTGCAGGGGATCACGCTCCCCGACATCGGCCTGAAAGTGCTGGAAGAAACCAAGGCGCTCACCGCCCGCCGCGGCTCCACGCTCTTCGCGCACTTCGGCCTCACCGGCCCCGCCCCGCTCGATGTCAGCCGCGCGATCAGCGGCCACGGCGCGCCGACGAAGCTCATTCTCGAAGCGGACCTGCTGCCGAACATGAAGGAGCCGGCCGTCGAAGAGTTCCTGCGCATCGAGACGGTCGCGAATGGCAAGCAGTTGCTTGCGGGCGTGATGTCGAGCCTGCTGACGCGGCGCGTGTGCGATCAGTTGCTACAGGTCTGTGGCTTGCCGCTGGATCGGCGTGCGGCGGCGCTGAGTAAAGTCGATCGTCAGAAGCTGGTCGCGGCGGTGAAGCACCTGCGGCTGCCGGTGCGTGGGACGCTGGGATACGAGAAGGCCGAAGTGACCGCCGGCGGCGTATCGCTGGACGAGGTGGACTCGCGCACGATGCAGAGCAAGCGGCACCCCGGCCTGTATCTCGCCGGCGAGGTGCTCGATCTCGACGGCTGGATCGGCGGCTACAACTTTCAGAGCGCCTGGAGCACCGGCTGGCTCGCGGGTCAGCATGCGTAAGCGTGCTTACGGCATTTCCAATTCAATGATTGCCCGCAAATTGGGTTGATGGCCGATCAGTTCTGTTGACGGGCCGGAACTCGCGGTATTGAGTTTGGCATCACTCAGTAATTCTCGCATGCGTTCCGGTGAATAGTGGGTGCCGTCGTATTTCCTGCGGCAGGATTGCAGGAGCACCGCCGCGCCGGCGATGATGGCGGAAGCGCTGGACGTGCCGTTGAAAAACGTTGTGTACTTGTTGGTGTCGTGCGGGTATGACTTTGTCCATGTGGGGGCGTCGACTTTCTCGCCCCATGCGAAGCAATTGACTCGCGAACCGTAGTTAGAGAACTCCGCGCGTGAATGTCCAGCATCTGCAGTCGCGCCAGCGACGAGGATCGCGCCGGAATCTCCGTGGTATTCATGATGCATGTTCTTGTTGAGTACGCGTTTGCCATCAAAGGCATATTGGTCGAGATTCACTGGCAGAGGGCGGTTGTTCGCATCGAGTTTGGCATAGTTTCCGGCGGCTTCCACGACCGTGATATCGTTGGTGGTCGCCAGGCGAATGGCATCGTGAACGTCCGGTTCCACTTCCACGGGAACATAGGGCGGGCCGGCTGCGCATGCGCTGAGCGGTTCGCCACGTTGGGCTTCGATCAGAAGGACATCGCCGGCGTTCATCACCAAAGACGCTTGGAGAATCGCTTCGGAGACCGAATTGATGAAGCAATTGGGTTCGGTTTCGCACTTGAGTTGCGAGACGACTCGGGCCGAACACTGAGGCGCAAGTCCGATCCCGCCCAACATGTTATCCGAGGCGAGAACGATCCCAAGCACGGACGTCCCGTGGGACAAGTAATTCGAATTTTTGACACCCCAAATGAGATTGCTGGAAGTCAGGGAGATGTCTTCGTGATCGAAGAACCATCCCTGTTCGAGATCGACGAATCCGACGTTCTTGCCATCAGCTTCCTTCACGTTCCAGACCCAGCGAGCGTCGATGCCGAGCGGAGCCGCTTCCACGTATCCGTATCCGGGGAGTCGGAGATCGCCGATGCGTTCGTCGTCGTCGGGGTTCACGATAGTCGGCGGAGGCGCGGGCGGGGCTTGCCGGTACACCCTCAGGATGAGACTCGATTTCTTGAGACGCTGCACGATCTGGGGAACATTAGAACCCTGTGGACATTCGACCACATAGTAATAAATGAAGGCGAATGCCGGTTGGTTATCCCGGGGCGGTGTTTCAGTCAGTTTCCGGAGTTTTGTAATCGGAATCGAGGTGTAGAGAGGTCCAACGGTCAGCGTGGGAAAATCCGAATTCAACCCCTTCCAAACGGGATCATTCAACTGCAGCAGTCGTTGCAAAATCGTGTCGTCGTAGGGAAGGGCCAGATCTTTGACCTTGTCCTTGTCAAAGAGAAAGACGACACGATCGCGTTGCTTGACGAGCATGGCCATCGATCCGCTCCTTCCGTCAGACAACCTTCGTCAGGGAATCGATTTTTCGTCCGCGCTGGTCGTAGACTTCCACTTGCAGATAGTTCCGGATCACGCGGTTGCCGGTCGCTTTGCGGAGCAGAAGAATCCATTTATTTGAGACCGGATCCAGCCGTCCGATATCGAAATCATGCACAACGATCCGGCGACTCTCTTTCGAAGCATCTTTTTTCTTCTCGCGGCGTACGATGATGAATCCTTGCACGCGTGCGATATTGGTCGTGGGGGTGATCTTGACGCGAATCTGGTTCATGCCAATTCCT
Source organism: Limnoglobus sp. (assembly GCA_041742055.1). Classification (GTDB taxonomy): domain Bacteria; phylum Planctomycetota; class Planctomycetia; order Gemmatales; family Gemmataceae; genus Limnoglobus. The sequence continues at coordinate 20,330 of JBGSJI010000079.1, forward strand.
CGATGATGATGACGATTTCCCGATCCGCGGGTCCGTTCACAGTGACGTTCAAATTGTCCTCGTTATCGGTATCGATGACCGTGGTCCCGTCGGAACCAATCAACTGCGCTCGGAGTTTGTGCGATCCGGTCTGAGTAGTCGTGAGTGACTTGCCGGATGAGACGGTCGGCTCAAACGTGGGATCGATGAGGCCGGAGTCTTCCTGCGATTGTTTTGTATCCCCGGACTTATCCACGGAGAACAAAGTAAAGCGGACGAAATGGTCGGCCGCTGGTGGCGGTGCTGGTCCGATATCATCTTCGTTGCGCACGACGGCGACTGGTGTGAACGTCTGGCCTACGTTATCTCCCGCAAGCGGCCACTCGATATCGACAACGTAATCAGGCACGGGGACCTCCAATCAGGGGGTGGGGGCAATGGGAGGGAATCGGTTTTTGTTCGGCGCGAGTGTCAGTGGTCTTTCATAATGTCACTTTCCTCGAAATCGACGACTGCATTGATCGATCACGATATCTTCGTCATCCATCACGACCACCTGGACGATGTTTCCCTTGAATTGATTGCCCTGTGGTCCGCCATTCGCATGGAGCTCCAACTTCCAAGCATCGTCTGCGTATGTTGCTTTCTTGAAGTCTACAAGTTGTTGATTCATGTGGTTGTTCATCCCGCCTCTGCCGGGCGATCGCGCGAGCAGCCAACCATAAACCTCGCTGGCTGTGAAATCCTCGGTTTGCGATCGGACTGTTACTATGTAGCTTTTGTCGTTTCGATTCTTGTTCAGGACCGCCTCTTCGATAACTTCGATGATCGCCGGACGTTCAGCCGGACCATCGTCGTCGACGATGACACCCATCTCCGTATCTTCGCCCAGAGACTTGCTACTTCCTTGTTCTGTCAAAGTCGCGGTCAGGTCATATGTTCCATCACAAAGGTTCGCATCGACCGGCACGGTCACGGTGTAAGGAAACGTGCTGGTATGGAAATCCTTTGAGCCATGGCAATTCTCCGTTAAGACACATTTCACAGTGTAGTCGTCGGTCGTACGGATCGATTCATCTTCAGTGTTGATCACGACGGACGCTTTGAATTCCTTGGCGACTTTCATACCGGCGAGTGGCCACTCGATATCGACAACAAAATCAGGCATGGGAATCTCCTGTCACGGGGTGGGGGCGGGGAGCGGTTCGATCACGACATTGCGGATCGAGATCGTGGAGAGCAAACCGATGACGCCCAACGACAGGCGCGGTTGCCAGTCGGGAATGGTCCAGCCCAACGGCGAAAGTTCGTTGAGCACGCGTTCCTGAGACCGAATCGTGTTATTCAATAGCTCCGGGGTGAGATGATAAACCACGCGGGTCGGCTTTTCGGCCTTCGTGGCGAACGAGATCACACAGCCTTCCGGATGCACTTCGATCTCCAGCGTTCGCCAGATCCGCTGCTGATCGTCTTTGCTTATAAAATACTTGGGCGGTGCGTTGCCAAAACCCACTTCGCGCGATTTCCATCCGATATCGGGCAGATCGATGAACACGCGTCCATGTGTTCGCAGCGGCCGGGGCTGATCGTCCGCATTCGGGTTCGCAGGCGTGTTGCGCGAGAGATCGTTGAAATCCAGCGTGAACATGATCTCTGCGGTCTGCTCGCCGTTCGTGAGTTTGCGGTAGCCCCAGAATAGCCCGATTTTGGAAGCGTCATTCGTCGTCGGGTTCTGGGCATCGGCCCGCATACCACCGAAGTGCTGAATGTCCGCCTTGATTCGGTAATGGTCGGTCATCGGGTCTTCAACGAGCATCAGGCCGGAATAGCGCTGCGATTGCATGCCGGTGGTGCGGTCGCCGAGTTGGGAATAGTCCAGCATGCCCTTCAAGCCGATCCACCGATGCCAGCGTGGCAGGCCTGTTTCGCCGATGAGCGTGACTTTTTCGCCGCGAGCGAGTGCGCGTTCGATGATTCCTTTCTCGTCGGCGGCTCGCCGGACCACCATGGCGGCGGCCCCGGCCAGGAGCGGGATCAGCACGCTCGCGGCCAGCGCGGCACGGTAGCGGTGGACCCAGCGTGAGACGCGCTGCATGCGAGTCGGCGGGACGGCGATCGTAGGTTCGTCCGCCAGCCAGTGTCCGAGTTCTTCGGCGAACTGCTCGGCCGAGGCGTAGCGGTCTTTAGGTTCCCGCGCCAGTCCCTTTTCGAGGATCGCATTCAGGATGGGGCAGAGATCGGGCCGGCGGGTGCGGGCGGGGATCACATCTTCGTTGCTGGCGTCCTTCACCGCCTGTCGCCGCGAGGTCGTCGCATGCGGAGCGGAACCGGTCAGCAGATGGTAGAGCGTACCGGCGAGCCCGTAGATGTCGGAGGCGGGGCCGATCGATTCGTGGAGACCGTTTGCCTGTTCGGGCGACATGTAAGTTGGTGTACCGATGACCACTCCCGTTTGAGTGAATTCCTCGGTGTCGTCGATATGCTTGGCGAGTCCGAAATCGGTGACTTTCACGGTCCCGTTGGTCGCGAGCATGATGTTGCTCGGCTTGAGATCGCGATGGAGGATGTCCATGCGATGGGCTTCATGAACGGCTTCGGCCGCTTGCTGAATAATCTGAACCGCTTCGCGCGGCGGGAGTTGCGGTTCCTGTTTGATGCGATTGGAAAGGGTTTCGCCGTCCACGAATTCCATGGAGAAGTACGGACCTTGCGGGCACTCACCGCATTCATAAACGCGGACCACGCCATTGTGCTCGATCCGTGCGAGTGCGCGAATTTCCTTTTCGAACCGCTCGCGATTCTGCGAATAATGACTCGACGACGAACGCATCACTTTGATCGCGACGCGACGCTCCGTCCCCAATTGGATCCCACTGAAGACATCGCCCATCCCACCGGAATTCACCCAGTTGACTTCACGATAGCCTTTGAGATTGGGAATTGTTCGATTGAATTTCCGGTTCGAAAACGCCGGTTCCGCGGGAACGGTTGTTCCGGGGTCGGGATGAAGTGATCGAGTGGCTTGGCTGTCATCCTTGACTGAAAAATCACCCTCGCGATCGGCGGGTGTTCCCGATGCCTTGGGCGTTTCGTGGCCCGCCTGCGGACTGCCACACGACGGACACGTGCCGTCGCTCAGATGCTCGGGCAACGGTGAACCACAGCTACGGCACGTCCGCGAAATCGACATGTTCGCCTCCAGGGCGGTCGAACTAATCAAACATTAACAGTTGAACGCGCGCTGTCAATGAAATTTGTGTGAATTAACGAACGCGCGACAAATCGATTCGATTTGACCTTCCCACGATCGATCCGTTCCGCTTAGACTTTCCGCCGACAGTGTCTTGATACCAGGGATGGTCTGATGGTTCGCCGACATCTCCGCCGCTGGCGCGGTCCGCTCCGCGTGCTGCTCGCGCTCGTCCTCTTCGATCTCGCCGTGCGCGCCACCGCCGGAATCTGGGAGCACCACTCGCCCGACGATTACGCCGCCCGTGTCGAGGGCTGCGCCCGGCAGCAGCGCGAGGTCGTATTCGTCGGCGGTTCCACCGTCAGCGAGGGAATCGTCCCGTCGGAACTTCGCGGCCTGAACTGGAACGGCGATTCGTTCCGCGATCTCTACGCCGTCGGTCTTCCCGGCGGAACGACATCGGAATTTCTCCACGCCATCAAACGTGCTTGCCCGCAACCGCCCAAAGTCCTCGTCTACGGCATCACCGCCAGCGACCTCAACGACAACCGGCACGAGCCTCATGGACCCGCCTCGCTCATGACCTTCGGCGATGTCTTCGACTGGGCGGTCGCGCGGCCCGATTCCCGCAGTTGGGTCATTCGTCAGTACCTTCAGGCCCGCCTCAGTCGCGCGAGTGCGATCTGGCGCTACCGCCACGGCATCCGCATGGCCGCCGCGATGCAGTTCGAAGACACCTTCCCCGGCTCCTGCCCGGAATCCGCCGCCGAGGCCCGCGATCTCGTGCGCTATGCCGACGCTTTGGCGGACGGCGATGGCTATGCACCATCCTCCGGATTCGTCGAGCGCCGCTACGACCACGTGAAGGAAGTGAATGCCGAACTCGCGCCCTTCCGCTTCCTCGATCGCTATCGAACCGGTTCGCATCGACTGTATCTAAAGCGAATCATCCGCTGGGCCAAAGATCACAACGTCGAACTCGTGCTCGTTGATATGCCGGTGACGGCCGATCTGGAGCGGCAATATCCCGAGGCGTTTGTGGAGTATCGCCGGGTGCTGGCGGAGGAGGAAGCGGAGCACGGCCTGACCGTGATCCGAGCGCACCGGGATCTGGTGGGGCTGACGGAGGCGGGCTTCGCGGACACGATTCACCTGAATGGTGTCGGCGCAAAGGTGCTCTCGCGCTGGCTCAAGATCAAGCTCGAAGAACACAGCCGACCCGGCACCGTGGACGATGAACGCATCCGTGCCCAGGCCGGAGGGAACCGCCCGTGATTCTCGGCCACAAAGCGTTCTTCCTGTTTCTGGCAATCACACTCCTCGTTTATCATTTGCTGCTGCGCGGCCGGACGGCGAAGTACACGTTCCTGCTGCTGGCGAGCTGGGTCTTTTATGCGCTGTGCAGTCCGTACTATCTCTGGGTCATCTGGCTGCTGACCGGAATCGATTACATCGTCGGCCTGAAGATCGAAGCCGCGAGCGACGAGCGGACGCGCAAGCGCTGGCTGGTCTTCAGTATCGTCTCCAACCTTGGGCTTCTGGTCGCGTTCAAGTACACGATCTTCGTCTTCGACTCCGCCACGGCGCTCGCGGGCCTCTTCACCGAAGTGCCGCCGCGGGCATGGGACATTCTTCTTCCGCTTGGCATCAGCTTTCACACATTCCAGGGAATCAGCTACACGGTGGACGTGTATCGCCGGCAGATTCCGGCAGTGAAGAGCAAGCTCGACTATGCGCTGTTCGTCTCGTTCTTCCCGCAGATGGCGGCGGGGCCGATCGTGCGTGCGGTGGAATTTCTGCCGCAGATGCTGAACCCGCCTGTGCCGTCAAGCGTGCAGATTCAGGAAGGGCTGTATCTGTTCGCTCGCGGATTGTTCAAGAAGCTGGTGATTGCGGATCAGCTGGATCAGCTGTTCGTGTCGGCGGTGTTCGCGGATCCGTCGGCGTATTCGGCGGTGGCGTGCCGGTGGGCGGTGCTGGCGTGGGCGGTGCAGATCTATTGCGACTTCTCCGGATATTCGGACATCGCGGTGGGCGTAGCGAAGTGGTTCGGCTTCGAGCTGCCGATCAACTTCCATCTGCCGTACCTCGCGACGAGCATCACGGAGTTCTGGCGGCGCTGGCATCTTTCGCTTTCGTGCTGGTTGCGCGATTACCTTTACTATCCGCTGGGTGGAAGCCGCGGTTCGGTCTGGCGTGTGAACTTCAATCTGATGCTGGTGTTCGTGCTGTGCGGTCTCTGGCACGGTGCGACGTGGGCGTGGCTGGTGTATGGCGTGTACAACGGCGTGCTGATGTGTCTGCACCGGGCGATGCACGAACGGCTGAAGGGGATCGCGTGGGCGGATCGGTTGCGGGCTTCGGATGCGTGGGCGGTCATTGCCTGGGGGGCGACGTTCAGTCAACTCTTGCTCGGCCTCATTCTTGTGCGCATGACGGGCTGGGCGAACGGCGGCGCGATGCTCGAAGGAATGCTGGGCCTGGGCGAAGGTACGCGGATGGTGCCCGGTACAGTGCCGTTGCTGGTGGGGCTGGGTTTGATTGGGCATGTCTGGGGTCTGGCCCGCGAGCGCATGCCACAGGTCGCGATCCGCTGGGAGCCGATGCGCGTCGCCAACGCCGCCGCGTGTCTGGCCGCCGTCGCGATCTTCAGCCCCGGCGTGGCCAAAACCTTCATCTATATTCAGTTCTGACGTTTCAATTCATTTTTCATGAAATGTGGTATTCGCTTCGCCGTCTTGATGAATGTCGATGGTAAAATGTCGGCACCGTCACGAGGCGACACCCATGAGCCGGTTTCTCCTGCTTCTCGTTCTGTTGGTTCCTTCGTTCGCCCAATCGGCTGAACCCTCAAAGGCGGACAAGTCCCAACTGATCCGCACGCTCTCCGCCACGATCGACCGGCATCTGCAGGCGGACTGGGCCGCGCGCGGCATTCAGCCCGCGGCGCCGGCGGACGACGCCGAGTTCATCCGCCGCGTCTATCTCGACGTGATCGGCCGCATTCCCCGCGTGTCGGAGACAACCTCCTTTCTGGCGGACCGCTCGCCTGACAAGCGGGAAAAACTGGTGGAACGTCTGCTGGTGATGCCCGCGTATTCGCAACACTTCGCGCACACGACGCGGCAGGAATGGATCCCGCAGGCGGCCACGGACATCCGCTTCTTCTTCAACGGCACGCTCTTCGATCAATGGCTTCAGGCTGAGTTCCGCAAGAATGCCCCCATGGATGCGATGGTCCGTGACCTGCTGACCGTGCCGGTACCCGAAGGTCTCGCCCGCTTCCGCATCATCAACAATCCGATGCAGACCGATCCCGAGACGAACCGCATTGCCGCCTTCTACGAAGCCAACGAGTTCCGCCCCGAGAACCTCGCCGCCGCCGTCTCTCGAGTCTTCATGGGTGTGAAGCTCGAATGCGCTCAGTGCCACGATCACCCCTTCGATACCTATACGAAAGAACAGTTTTGGCAGACGGCGGCGTTCTTTGGCGAGTTCGCCGCATTGCCGCCGGTCGCTCCCAGCTTCGTCGGCCCGCTCCCGCCACAGTACACGAAAAATCAGATCACCATCCCCAACACGGACCGTTCGCTGGTGGCGCGTTACTTCGACGGTACTCAACCCGAGTGGGTTCTCGAGCGCTCGCCACGCGAAGAACTCGCCCGCTGGCTGACCGCGCCGGAAAACCCGTACTTCCCCCGCAACATGGCCAACCGCCTCTGGGCACGCTTCTTCGGCATCGGGCTCATCGATCCGATCGACGAACCCGGCGACGCCAACCCGCCCAGCCACCCGGAACTGCTCGCCGACCTCGCCAAAGGCTTCGTCGAGAGTGGCTACGATGTCCAGGTGATGGTGAAGGCGATCATCGGCAGCAAAGCGTATCAGCTCACCAGCCGCCTCTCGCACCCGACACAGGGCGATCCGCGGCGCTTCGCCAAGATGGCCATGAAGGGCCTGCACGGCGGACAGATCTTCGACAGCTTCGTCATCGCCACCGGCATCAAGAACGCCGCCCAACTGATGGACGAAGGAAATAACGATTTCCGCGATCGCACGCTGCGGGGCAAATTTCTCAAGATGTACCCAACAGGAACGAAGTCCATTGAAACGCAGACGTCCATCCTGCAGGCGCTGCTGATGATGAACGGCAAGCAGATCGCCGAGCAGACGAACGTGGACACAAGCGAGACTTTAGCCGCCGTTGTAGACGCGCCGTTCCTCAATACTGGTGAACGCGTGGACACGCTCTTCCTGGCGGTGCTGTGCCGCAAGGCGAGTGAAGCGGAGCGCGAGAAGTACAGCAGCTACATCGATCGCGGTGGCCCGAGCGGCGACAAGAAGAAGGCGATCTCCGATGTGATGTGGGTACTGCTCAACAGTACTGAGTTTTTGTTCAATCATTGAGGCCAATGCGAAGCGAAAACTGTTGGTCCCCAAACTAACGATAAAGAGTTCGGGATGCAATCGTGAGGGGCAACGATATGCTTTATCGATTAACGACTTTTCTGTTACTAGCGATGACCTGTCCCGGTTGCGGCGGCGCAAATCGCATTGAGGATCATAGAGGCGATGTGACCCGTTGCGACCTTCACGATGTCGAACTGCAAGAGGGAGTAGTACCGATACATTACGGATTGCCGGGTCGCCTCTCGAACGAAGAAGTGAATGCTCTGAAGCGGTTCCCATATGCCAATACTTCGTACGGTGGGGGTTGTGTCGTCAGTGAAGATTCACCAAAAAGCGCCCATGTTCGTTTTTGCCCGAAATGCAGAGAATCGGAAGCATCTTGGAATCGGGATTATGCGAAAAATGTTACAAAGCCGATCGCTGAATACATGGCTCGAATTGACATGTTCATCATGAACAATGACGCGTTCAATAACGTCCATGTCTATATTCATCGTGATGAAACTCGAACAGTGGGTTTCGAAGGGCATGTCGGATCAGAATTCGACTTGGCCCGATTGAAACGGCTTGCAGAGGAAGCCAAGCCGCCAAAGCCGTTGGTTTGGGCAGTTAGCGTATTCAAATGAAGCGTGAGAAGTACAGCAGCTACATCGATCGCGGCGGACCGAGCGGCGACAAGAAGAAAGCCACCGCCGACGTGATGTGGGTGCTGCTGAACAGCACAGAGTTTCTGTTCAACTACTGAGACTCATTCGAAATCCGAAATTTTAAATTCGAAATCCGAAAAACATATTCGATGGAGTAGACCGATGGCATTCAATTCTCACTCTCGTCGCACCTTCCTCCGCACCGCCGGCGCATCGCTTGCGGTGTCCGCCTCCGGGTGGCTCGCGCCGTTCGCCAATGCCGCCGCCAAAGACCCGAAGCGCAAGCGCTCCTGCATCCTCCTCTGGATGAACGGCGGACCGTCCACCATCGACATGTGGGACCTCAAGCCCGGCCACGCGAACGGTGGACCGTTCAAGGAGATTTCCACGAGCGTGCCCGGCATTAAGATCAGCGAGCACCTGCCGAAGATTTCAAAGTTCATGGATCAGATGGCGATCCTTCGCGGCATGTCCACGCGGGAAGGGGACCACGAACGCGCGAGTTTCCAGATGAAGACGGGTCAGCTGCCGATGGGGCCGATCCCGTATCCGAACATCGGCTCACTGCTTTCGAAGGAGATCGGCAACCCGCGATCCGAACTGCCGAACTTCGTCAGCATCGCGTCGCGCAAGCTCTTCTTCCAGAACGATCCCACCTCGCCCGGCTTCCTCGGGCCGAAGTACGCACCGCTGCTCGTCGGCACCTCCAACGCCTTCAACGAACCGACCGGCGACAAGATGTGGGAACAGCTGAAGGTTGAGAACCTGGAGCGGGCGAAAACGGTCGAAGCCGCCCACGGTGACACCCGGCTGACACTGCTGCGCGAGATGCAGGAAGAATTCGCGCTTGGCCGACCGACGTCCATCAGCGATAGCCACGTGGCGGCATACGATCGCGCGTCACGCCTCATGACCTCGCATGCCGCCGAGGCGTTCGACCTCACAAAGGAAAAGCAGGAGGTCCGCGATCGCTACGGCAAATCGCTCTTCGGGCAGGGCTGTCTGTTGGCGCGGCGACTCATCGAGCAGGGCGTGCCGTTCGTAGAAGTGACGATGAGCGGTTGGGATACGCACGGCAACAATTTCGAGTTCGTGAAGCGGAACTGCGGCTATCTGGAGGAAGGCTGGGGTTCGCTGATGGCGGATCTGAAGGAGCGCGGTTTGCTCGATTCCACGCTGATCGTGTGGATGGGCGAGTTTGGGCGCACGCCGCGGATCAACGGCGGGAACGGCCGCGATCACTATCCGAACGCCTGGTCGACGGTGCTGGCGGGTGGCGGAATCAAGGGCGGGCAGGTGATCGGCAAGACGAGCGCGGATGGGTCGACGGTGGAGGACCGCAAGACGAGCACGCACGATCTGCTGGCGACGATCTGCGGCGTGCTGGGCGTGGATCACGAGAAGCAGAACATGTCGAATGTGGGCCGACCGATCCGGATCGTGGATATTGGTGCGCGACCAGTGACGGAAGTGATTGCGTGAGAAATGGGCAGTGGTCTTGCTTGATCGTCGAAAACCGCCCCCTCACCCGGATCGTTCGCTTTGCTTCCGATCCGACCTCTCCCCCGTGAACATAGGTATTGTCACAACTCACCGAGTTGGGTATTTGGGGGAGCATGGTTATTTCTTTGGGAATCTGGATAAGCGTCATCAGAAGAGGTTCGATCAGCTCGTGAAGGAACACACGCACGCGGTGAATGGGGCGGTCTCC
>JBGSJI010000080.1:0-15602 GCA_041742055.1 Limnoglobus sp.
GCGCCTGCGAAGAAAAAGCGGCCGCCGCCGAACCGTGCCACGCAGCGGACGCATAATTCAGCCTACCGACTGCTTCAGCAAGACCGCCTCAACCGCAAATCGAAGCGACGCGCGGACAAATGATGTTTACAGCAGTGGTCACGAGACCCCAAAATATCGAGTCTCCCGTCCCAGCGCGGATCGTTCTCAGGCTACCATCGCCCATGGCTGCGAACATGCCCTCTCGATGAGGCGTCGCTGGAAGATTGGGAATACAATCCGCAGGCATTGGGGCCAATTGAAAGTTGACATTCGAGATCGCCGTCGGAAAATAGTCCTGTATCGGCGTGGCAACCCCGTTCACGACGACCGGATAGAAGTGATTCGCGTAACGATCTGCAAACGAGGGACGATAGTGGGTGTCGAATATCAGTCTTCCCTTGATGGTAAACGTTTCGACGGATGAGACCGAATATTGGAACGCTGTTCGACCGCATCGCGCATATTGTTCGCCCCACATGATCGTATTTGAAAGCCCATCCGTCGCGGCATTGGTCATCGTCACGGCTTCTCGAAACAGCATTGCATTTCCCACGTAGCTCGTATCCCCGCTCTGCAAGTCCGAGAATGCCTCGAAACTGGGATCGGCCGGACTTTGAAAGATCAGGTCCCGATATCCCGTAATTGCGGATGCCCCGCCGAAACCGTATGCGGCATAACCTTCGACGTATTGCAGGACGCAGTACATCGGTGCCGCGCGAAATCCCCCCGTGCCTTGTTTGACGCCGAGTGCCGGAAAGTAAGGCAATTCTCCATTGTGGACGGAAGCATATGCGTGAGTTCCCAATCCAATTTGCCTGAGTTTATTTGCGCTTTTCGCGCGGATTGCCGCATTGCGGACGTTCTGGACGGCCGGGAGCAAAAGCCCGATGAGGAGGCCGAATAACGCGATGACAACCAACAACTCGATCAACGAGAATCCATCCGCTCGACTATTTCGCGCTATCATCGTTCGGCCTCCTGAGGATCTTGCCATCAATCGAAATGGAAATTCGCCAACTTATGGCCCTCATTCAGGACCTCCGGGATTGGGTTTGGCAGGTATCGTAAGTTCCTTAGAATCGACGTAACTCTTGTCGACTTGTCCCGCTTTCATCAATGTCAACCTCACAACCACCAAATACTGTTGCCCAGCAGGCGGCTCGGCAACGCCATTAAACGTGACAGAAAACGTGCCGGGGTTGGCCATGCCGACTTCCGTGCTGTAGGACTGCGATGTGACAGTCGTGGCCGTGCCACCGTTGGTACTCACCGATTTGAGCTCGATTTCCAACGATTTGAAAGCCCCAGTGTCGTCGTAATTGTATTTGCCATCGGACTGCACGGTAAGCGATGTTCCCGCTTGGTTCCAAGTTGCCACGGGCGATCCCGCGTCGAATTTCGCTACCCCGACATCACCGTTCGGGATCGCAGGTGCGGCGTACTTTGCGGCAGCACCCGCTATTGCCGAGGCGGTCAAGAACGCCACGGCAATCGCAATCACTTTCTTGACATTCAACGGGGGGTGTCCTCATGGTGGTGTGATGCTGATGAAGGATTCTTTGCCTTCAAAAAATAGCCCCCCTGCCGTTGTCAATGCCACCAAATGATATTCTCGCGAATTTCTCGATGTCGAATTGAGTCGAGCAACGTCCATTTTTCCGGATCATGGCAATTGGACTTCAGCGGGCTGAAGGACAAATGCATCCTGACCTTCGGGAAGCGGTGAAAGCTTGAGGTGTTTCACGCGCCATCCGGGATGCTGGAGCTCGCCGTTGTACGGTGGTTGCCCGGTCACGTTGCCCAAAAGTCGAATGGCTGAAGGATCGAATCCAGCGGGTACGGTCACGAGTTGACCTTCGGATTCCGATCGAATGGGCTCGAGTTCGAGGTGTTGCTTGAGCGTGCTCTGAGCTTTGTTGTGGATTTCGCGCACCGCCTGCCCGATCTGTGCATCCTGATAATTGGAAATATCTTCGAGTAGAAAATCCAGCAACCGCGATTCCGCCTGAAGCAGCGCGAGGAGTCGAAGCGGTTCGCCGGATGGCTTGGTACTGGTAGGTTTCGGTTTTTCGGATGGAGCGGGGGCAGATGAATTCGCCTGATTGATGCGTGATTCGAGACCAGGATCATTTTTGACTCGACTTGCCAGATTCAATCCCCAAGCCGCCCGCGAGATTCCGCCCGATTTTGTAATAATCGCAATCAGGAATAACGTGCAGCCACCTAGCCCTGCGAGCAGCCCATAAACAAATTCCATCGAATGTTCCTCTTTTCGGGTCAGGCGGAAGATGTCGCTTGGGAATCGGGCATCCACTTGACCCTGACTCTCCAAGCGTTTACCATCAGTTTACCTACCCCTGCGGAATCGACATCCGCTCTTGTGCATCCGTGTGCGTCTGAATTCTCGGAGTGAACTCCATGCTACGACCTCTCCTGACGGTCGCGTTCATCTTTACGACGGTCGTACTCGCCCAGCAGCCCCAGAATTTTTACCCACAACCGAGAATCAATTCGGTCTTCCCTGCGGGTGCCAAGACAGGCACAACAATCGAAGTCCTGGTCCGCGGCACGGATCTCGAAGACTGCACCTCTTTGCACTTTTCACATGCCGGAATCAAAGGAGAACTCGTTCCGCCTCCGCCCGAACCACCCGAAGACCCCAAGAAGAAAGCGCCTCCCAAGAAGAAAGCGCCTCCGCCTGCGGAAGTCAAATTCAAAGTCGCAGTGGCTGCCAATGTGCCACCCGGCGCGTACGATCTTCGCGTCGTGAACAAATGGGGCGTGAGCAATTCGCGGCTCTTCATCGTCGGCGACAAGAACGAAGTCGAGGAAAAAGAACCCAACAACGATGTTGATCAGGCTCAAACCATCGAGATCGGCACCGTCATCAATGGCATCATCGCCAATTCCGTAGACGTCGACTACTCGTCCATCACGGGAAAGGCCGGACAACGGATCATCATTCAATGTGCCGCCAGCAGTATCGACAGCAAACTCAATCCGCTGATCGAAGTCTTCTCGTCGGATGGTAAACGGCTCACCAACGCCCGGAATTATCAGGACACCGATGCACTGGCGGACATCACACTTCCCACCGATGGAAAGTACTTGATCCGACTGACACAGTTCGCTCACCAATTCGGTAACACGGATTACTACTATCGGTTAACCGTTTCCTCCGCTCCCTGGATTGATGCTGTTTTTCCACCAGCGATCGAACCTGGAAAACCCACAAGCGTCACGGTCTACGGACGCAATCTCCCCGGAGGAAAAGTTGTTCCGCAGATGGAGGTTGACGGAAGGCCTGTGGAATCCGTCACGGTGAACGTGACTCCGCCGATTCAAAAAGGCCAGATTGAGTATCGACGGCGTGTCGATCCTCCGACTGCGTTGCAGGATAGTTTCGAATTTCGCCTGCCGGGATCGAACGCGGTTCCCGTTTATCTGGCCAGCGGTCCCGTGACAAGTGAACCGGCCGGAGATAATGACCGCCCCGAGACCGCATCGCCGATCAAAGCGCCGTGCGAAGTCGCAGGCATGATCGAGAAGCGCTACGACCGCGACTGGTACAGCTTCACAGCTAAGAAAGATGAAACCTATACGATCGAGCTATTCGCGGATCGCTACGGCTCGATCATCGATAGCTTTCTGACCATTCGCAACGCACAGAATAAACAGGACCTTGCGAATGAAGGGACGCTGGATGACGATAACGAACCGCTTCACCCCATCAGCTTTTTCAGCCGGAATGCGGATCCTGTTTCCTACCGATTCAAAGCACCTGTTGATGGCACCTATCAAGTCATGGTTGGAAGTCGGGCGTCCAATGTGAACTATGGACCTCGATCGGGCTATCTTCTTCGGATTACACCAGCGAAACCTGATTTCCGCGCCGTGGTCATGCCGCGGAGCCGCGATCTGCCGGCGGTCGTGACAGTTCGCCCCGTCGGCGAAATGGCGTTCGACGTCTTCGTGGAACGCTTTGACGGATTCACCAGTCCGCTTGCAATCACTGTGGAAGGATTACCCAAAGGGTTGACCGCCACGCCCTCAAGCATTGGAACCAATCAAAAATGGGGTACCTTGGTGATCTCATCCGCCGGATCGTTATCGGATGCCCATGCACCTCTGATTGTCAAAGTCACCGGACAGATCGATGGCAAACCGCTGACTCGAATGGCGCGTCCGGCATCCATCGTCTGGGGGATCAATTCCAATCAGAACATACCAACCATCGCCCGGTTGGATCAGGAACTCCTGATCGCGACTCGCGGCGACAAGTCACCGTTCCGCATCAAGCCCGATCTTGGCGCTGCAACGGTCAAGGTCAACGGCAAAGACGAGAAGTGTAACATCCCGCTGATTGCCAAACCCGGCGACAAGATCGCAATCCCTGTGAAAGTGCTTTGGCAGGAGAAAGATGCGCGTCCGAATCCGGTCAACATCTTCATGGAACAGGCTCAGCAGAATCAGCAGCAGGCCCCGGTGAATGTCAACAATGGTCAGGCAACCGCAGTTGCGAAAGACAAGAATGATGCAACGATCACCTTGGACGTTCGCAACAATGCGACGCCAGGAAACTATTCGATCCCACTGCGAGCGGAAACAACAATCAAATTCGATCGCGATCCCGAGGGCAAAAACAAGAAAGACATCACCGTCTACGCATTTGCCCCGCCGTTCGAAGTAAAAGTGCTTCCCACGACGCTCGGTAAGCTGACCGCACAACCAACGGGAAACGTGAAAGCGGGGACTATGGGGGAAATCAGTGTGCGAATCGACCGCCAATACGATTTTGACGGACCGTTCACCGTGACGTTTACCTTGCCGAAGGACACCAAAGGGATTCAGATCCAGAATGGCACGATCCCGGCGGGTGCGTCGGAAATGAAGTTCAAGATCACCGCCGCAGCCGATGCGAAAATCGGCGGATTGAACAATATCGAAGTGCTGGCAGTGGCCAAGTGGGATGGACAGTTCGAGATCAAACACGAAACGAAATTCAACATCAACGTTACGAAATAAACAGGAGATGGAATGATGAGGGCACTTGCAGTGATCATGCTGATACCGATGTTCGCATGTGCAGACGACAAGAAAGAATCGAAAGTGATTCCGATTGTTCCTGCAAAAATCGAACGGAAAGATCCCGTTGACTACACGAAAGAAATCCAACCCCTCTTTGCCAACAAGTGTACCGTCTGCCATTCGGGTTCGGAACTGAAAGGCAAGTTCGACATGGGCACTTTTGCGGCGCTGATGAAGGGCGGGCGCCGCGGCGTGGCGATCGTGCCGGGCAAACCCATGGAAAGCCTGTTGTACCTCTACTCCAGCCACAACAAAACGCCGATCATGCCTCCGCGATCGGAAGAGAACCCTCTCACTCCTCCGGAAGTCGGCCTGCTGAAGTTGTGGATCGAACAAGGGGCAAAAGGCCCAACCATGCCCGAGGTCAAAACGCTTTCCAAAGTCGTGCTGACGCTGCCACCGGCGCTGGTGAAACCCGTTCGCGCTGTCGCCATCAGCCCCGAAAAGGAAGATAAGGCCACCGTGGCCGCCAGTCGGGGCAATCAGATTCACCTCTTCGATGGAAAAACCGGCGCTTTCAAAAGCAGCCTCATCGATCCCACTCTAAAAACATCCGCAGGTGTGGAAGCAAAATCGGCGCACATTTCGCTTGTGGATTCCCTCGCCTGGTCGCCGGATGGGAAAACACTCGCAAGCGGGAGTTTTCGCGAAGTCACGCTCTGGGACGTTGAGAAAGCGACCGTCAGGAAACGGATCACGATCTTCGCGGACCGCGTCGTCGCGCTGGCGTATTCGCCCGACGGCAAGTTGCTCGCAACCGGCGGCGGAGCGCCCACGGAAGATGGCGAAATCAAAGTGTTCGATGCCGCCGGCAATCTCGCGTTCGAAATTCCCAACGCCCACAGCGATACGGTCTTCGGAGTCTGCTTCAGTCCTGACGGCAAACTGCTCGCAACCGGTGCCGCGGATAAGTTCGTGAAGGTTTTTGAAGTCCCCGGCGGCAAGTTCGTGAAGTCGTTCGAGGGCCATACGCACCACGTTCTCGATGTCGGCTGGGCGGCCGACGGCAAGAAACTCGTCTCCGCCGGCGCCGACAACGTCATCAAAGTCTGGGACTACGAGAAGGGCGAAAAGGCCCGTGATATCCAAGGCCACAAACTCCAGGTGACACGACTCGCGTTCATCCCCAAAACCCAGACGTTTCTCACCGCCAGCGGGGACGCCAGCGTTCGGCTTTACAACGCCGACAACGGCGGTCAGAACCGCACCTTCGGCGATAACAAAGACTTCATGTACGCCGTCGCCACCAACATCGATGGCGCGATCGTCGCAGCCGGTGGCGAGGAAGGAATTGTCCGGCTCTACAACGGCAAAAATGGACAAATGATCAAAGCGATGCTTCCTCCGGGTGCGGAGCCCAAAGCCGAGGAGCCGAAAAAGAAGTAAACATTCCGTTTTTTTGTCCTCCTGACGTGACAACTGCAATTGCGCGATCAAGGACTCCGCCACGTGATGCTCTTGTACTTGGCGGAGTCCTGCGTCCCAGTTGCGTTCCCTTCTTCGGGTTCACCGAATTTGCTTCGCTTTTTCTTCGGCCGTTTCGGCTTGCTCCGCTCCTCGCACTGCGTCCGGATCAAGTGAACAATTCGACATTATATCAGCACGTCAAGTGTCTCTTCGCCAAGGGGTGTGTGTTTCAGTTGGCGAAGTTGGCGAACTCGCCTGCCAAATCGGCAGGCGAAGTGAAAAGTGCCGAGAAAATGGCACTTGAACCAAATGAATAGTGAACAAATATCTATTTATGGAATTTTTCGATTTTCACGAGGAGAACCCCGCAAAGTCATGATCGACAGGTATAGGATGTTCTCAATCATCGATGATGAACGTCGGAACCATCGCCCCGCCGCCAGCCGAAACGTTCACCAGCGGTTCCGTTGATAGCCTCGTCAGGCAGCCGAACATTTCGTGATCCGGCCCCACAAACGGGCAGGTATCCTCCCAACGCGGTTCGAATTCCAGCGATCCCTGCACCAGCACGGGATAAGGCTCCACAGGCAGTTCGATCCGTTCCTGAACGATCGTCGGCACCGCAAGCCCCGCGGTCACCGCCGTCTGCCAGGCGGAGTCGCTGATGGTCCAGCCCAGTACGACGGACCGCCCGCCATACGCATCGTTCGGCTTCAGGACAAACCGTTCCTTGTGCTTGAGCACATACGGAATCAAATCGATGACCTGGCCGGAATAAATGGTCTGGCGTTCTTCCAGGAATCGCGTCCAGGGGATATGTTCGCGAATCGCACGCTGTTCTTCACCCGTAAAGTAATGTGCGTTGGCTTCGTCGTTCAGGAATGCGAAGCTCGCCTTCTTTCCGGGCAGCCGGCACGAGATCGGATTCACGATGCACACCGATTCCGCCCGTGCGGCCTGAATGAGCGGATGCTCATAGCCGCACCGGTCGATCAGTTCGACCATCAGCACGCGCCGGTAGACCAGATGGATCGGTTCCCCTGCCGCCGAAAGTTGCTCGCCGTCGAATTCCAGATCGAGTGGCGAAAGGATGCGCGTGGGAATCCCTTCCCGTTCGAATTCTTCACGGAGGAATTGAAAATCGATTCGGGTAGGAACATCCGTCCAGTCGACAATCGCGATTTGTGGCGGATCGGAATCCGAGCCAGACCAGTCGTGCCAGGCTTCACGTAACGCCGCAAGAGTACCCCGTCGTGCGGTCAGGGTGCGGACCGGGATTTTGCGTATGAATTCCTGCATGGCAGGCAGGTTCAGAAACACTTCGGCAATAAGATCGGAAAAGCCCGCACCCGCCGGCGACTGGGCGTTCATCTCGGTAAAGCGGAGGCGCCCTTCGGCGGTGAAAAATCCATCCAGTCGGCTGACGGGGGACGGATGCCGGATCCTTGAGGGGATCGGCAGCATTTTCTCTTCCCAGGGGAGCAATCGAAACTGCTTTAAGATTTCGGAATTGTGAATCGCCACTTCCTGCATGCGCTGGAGTGCGGTTGAGACGAGAAACGATTGTGTGCGGAGGAGCCGGGCACGATTGGCGGAGAGGAAGCGGGGACGCAGGACACTGCAGAGGGGGCGGTTGCCAAAGAGCAGTTTCCTGCGATCGAGTTCGTCGGTGAGTTGACCAGCCGTTTCCGCCGCGAGTCCGTCGCGTGCCAGAATCGCGTGGTACTGACCGATGGCATCGTCCGTCGTCATCGGGTGCCCGTCAGGGATGTTCGTGCGTCAAAGCGACTTCGTCAGCTTACATGATCAATCCTGGATTATGGTGCTTTTTCCAATTTCTGCAGAAGTGCCCGATCGAGCGGATGGACGGACTTCTCCGACAAGCCCCGCTTCCGGGCCTCTTGATACGTACTCTGACCTTTATCCGGATCCTGTTGAAGCTGAGCGAGAGCAAGGTGGAAGTATCTCAATGCAGTTTGATCCTGTTTGAGCGCTTCCCGGGCGTCCTGTTCCGCTAGTTGGGGTTGGTTGGCGGAGATCCGGATGCGTGCCCGTGTATCCAGCAGTTCGCCCGTCAGCCCCGATTCCTGTGCGGCCCGTTTGAGCAGCACCTCGGCCCGCGTGGCCGCATCGGGACGCGGAGCCAGAATCCATGCGAGGTTATTCAACGCTGTCGTATTGCGATCGTCGTTCCGGAGGATGGATTCGTACGCCTTCTCGGCCTCTGCGAGATCGTTGGACAGAAGCAGGAACTCGGCCCGGCCAAGCTGCAGCGAGCGCGAGGCGGGTTCTTTCGTCAATGCCGAACTGAGCCAGATCTGCACTTGTTTCGATCGGTGCTCCGCCACGCCGCCAACACGGATCGCCGCGATCCCGGCCATGGCACGATGATAATCGGGCACGATCTCCGTCTGCCGATCGATCCAGTCGA
This sequence comes from Limnoglobus sp., assembly GCA_041742055.1. GTDB lineage: Bacteria > Planctomycetota > Planctomycetia > Gemmatales > Gemmataceae > Limnoglobus. The sequence continues at coordinate 8,948 of JBGSJI010000080.1, forward strand.
ACGCCTCATCCGTACGGCCATTTGCCGCCAGCACAATCGCCAGATTGGTCAGCAACTGCGGCTGAGAATGAAGAACGGTTTCGTATTTCGAGACGGCCCGGTCCGCCAGCATCCGTGCCGCCGGCGTTTTCGCGATCTCCACGTCCCTCGAAAGCTGATCGAGCAATTCCGCCGCTCGAGCCGTTTTGATCATCTGTTCACCTGCTGAAAGATCCGCCGTGCGTTCATACTGTTCGGCCAGTTCAACGGCTTTCTGCGGATTCCCCAGCAGCGTGTTCAACCGCGCCACCGAAGCGATCACGCGGAAATCCCGAGGTGCGACGGACATGAGGCGCTCGGCGAACGGCTCGCCGTTCTTCGGATTCGAGGAACACATGATGTTGAGTGCGGCCAGCAGATACTCAACATGATTAGGTTGCGCATTCAGCAGTTTCTGAAGGACTTGAACGGCATCATTCGTGCGCCCGGCGGTCTGATAAATCTGCGACAATGCATAGAGATCGCGCGGCTGTTCCCGGCTTGGTTCGGCAGCGAGCGCCTCGAGAAGCGATGTTGACGATGTGATCGCCAGTGCACGATCCTGGCCGTCAAGGAATCGGTGCAACGACGCCAGAACCGCGGCGGTCGCCCGGCGATCATGGATTGTGCCACTGCGATCGTTCGCAAGAAGTTGAAGCGCACGCAGTCGATCGGATGGCTCACCGCGGACAGTCAGTAGCATGGCCAGTTTGCGTTTGATAGCCCGTTTGTCTGTTTCCGAAAAACGAGAATCCTTCAGTGCGGACTCGCATTCCTGAATGGCCTCAGTTCGTTTCCACTGAGCCTGGAGAATTTGCAGTCTTGCATCGGTCAGTTGGCGGAGTTCCCCCGCAGTGTTCGCAGAAATCGCATCCGCCCGATCGGGTTTCGACGCCGTGTAGGCCGCGACCAGATCGGTGAACCCCTGACCGGACAATCGAGCTTTAGCGGATTGAACCAGGCTCAGACTCGCTTTGCGACCCGACGTCTCTTCGACCAGCAGCACCAGCCTCAGCCAGTCATCCGGTGTGGCGATTCGCTGTTCGACCGCGCGTTTAGCCAATGCGATTGCCTGCGGCTTCCGACTTTGCTGTGCCTGAAGGTCCGCCAGCCAGCCCAGCCCACCGGCCTGCTGTTCGATGCGGGGTTGAGCGAACGACAGGATACGATCGGATATCTCCAGTGAGCCCGCCTTTCGGATCGCCAGCCGGACGGTCCGGCGGAAGGGTTCATCCGACCAGCGCGGATCGGTGGCGAGCTGCTCCAGATACTGTTTGAGTTCGCTTAATCGCGAGTGATTCGCGAGGTGGACGATCCAGTCGATGGCGGGTTCGAATCGCGTGGGTTCCATCCGGACAGCTTGGTGAAAAAGTTCCGACGCACGATCGGTTCGATTCTCGAGGTCGAATTGCCGGGCGAGTACACGGCACGCATCGGCATGATTTGGCAACTTTTCCAGTTGATCGCGCACGGTGATCGGTTTACCGCCGGCCAATTCCTGCCAGGCGATGCCGATCGAATTGATGGCAGGCGGGCAATCGGGAATCTGCCCGAGCCGCGTCATCGCTTCGCGGGCGCTGTCTGCGTCTCCCGCTTCCCAGGCTCGCTCACAGATGGCGAGCCACGCACTGACTTCGCGCGGACGACGCGCCGCAATGATCTTGTAAAGTCGCAAGACGTTTTTTTGGTCTCCCATGCGATCGTAGACATCGATCAGACCGTAAAGGAATCGCGTTTGATCGTCCTCGGACCAGCTATCGATCTGGCTCTCGAGATGTGCGAGTGGTCTGAGTTGGGCGGGATCGCGCGAGTAGACTTCCGCCCTCGTGAGGCGCAGCTGGAATCTATCGCCGACAACAGCCTGCGCTTCATCCAGAATGCGCAACGCCGCGGCAACGCCGTGCGTGTAGGAGACGCAGGTCGCCAGTCGCGACCAGACTCGTTCATCATTCGAATGCTGCTGAAGGGCTTTCTGAAGGATATCGAGCGCATTCGAATACTTCTGGGCGTGGAAGGCGAGATCGGCGAGCATCATTTGCCCGTCGGCCGTTCGTGCTCCCAGCCGATTCGCGAGTGCGAGCGTTTCGCGTTCGAGGTCGACCCAGAGTTCGGGCTTTTGGGATGAACCGAGCCGGAGCGATTTGAGTTGCACGAGCGTGGTCAGGATGCCCGGTGGCGCGGCGGGCTGTTGGGCGGCGACATCGTATTCGCGAACGGCTTTCGCAAACTGACCCGCGTTGAGATACAGCTCCGCCAGACTTGAACGGGCGTTCACATTCGCCGGTTCCTTGAGTGTGACGAGTTGCAGACTTTCGATCGCCTTGTCCGTTTCACCCAGTCGGGAGTGGCAGGTTGCGATCATGAGATTCGCTTGCGTTTCCAGTGCGGGCAGATCGACCGACTCGGATCGCACATGCTGAAACGCCGCCAGGGCCTGATTCCATTGCTCGTTCTTCATCGCATGCCGGCCGCGCAGGTACTCCGCCCGCAGCGAGACGTTTTCACCCCGGTGTTTCTCAATGCGTTGAATGACTTCGAGCGTTCGAGAGGTATCGCCGGATTGCAGGAGCAGGTCCGCGAGCGTCACGAGCAGATCGATGCCGTCCGCGGATTGCGCGACGGCGTCTTCGAGGACGCGGATGGCGCCGGGAAGGTTTCCGCGATTGGCTTCGAGCCAGGCCAGACTGCGGACGAGGCGTTCGTCGTCGGGATGATGCGCCAGCGCGTTGCGGAAGGCGGTGCGGGCTTCGAGGACGTTGCGGTGACGCTGCCAGCGTTCGCCCAAAAGCAGCGACGCCTCCGCATTGGTCGGATCGAGCTTGAGCGCTTTGTCGAGATCCGCGAGCACCGGATCGTCCGCGGATGCGGGGAACGGCTCGGTGGGGCGAGCGGATCGCGCAAGGAACTTGGCGCGTGAGAAATACGCCTCGCTCGAGTTGGGCAAAGCGATGATCATGCGATCGTAGATCGCGCGGGCGTCGGCGAGCTGCTGACGATCCAGCCAGTGGAACTCCGCCAACTGCTGATAGCCCAGCAGCGCATGCGGATCGCATTCAATCGCCTTCTCAAAACTCTTCTGCGCTCCGTCGAACTCCCGCTTGCCCACCTGCGCACGCCCCAGATAGCGCCACACAGACGAATCGTTCGGCTCGAGGATCAGCAACGCCTCCGCGTGCGACGCCGCATCGGTATAGCGGTTGAGCTGCAGGCAGGCGATGATCGCTTCGCGCCGCACGGTCGTCCGTGCGGGGTCGTTGCGCAGAATCTTGTCATAAAGGAAGATCAGCTCGTTGCGCACCGCGTCGCCGGTGCGATTGCGCAGCAGCTCCGCCAACTGCTCCTGCACGTTGACGTCGTCCGGGCTGAATTCGAGATACTGGCGCAGGAAGCGGATCGCGCGATCGGGCTTCTCCGCCTCCATCGCCATCTCGGCCTGGCGCTTCAGCGCATCAGGTATCCGCTGAGCCTGGATCGTGTGCAGCCCGGCGATCGCACCCGCGATCAGAGCAAAAATGACCAGCAGCTTGAATAGAAATCGCTTATTGATGGTTGGCATGGCGCGCGTCCTTGCGAAGTAATCCGCCGTCGATGGTAAAGCGCTCGCTTGATCCGGGTCAAGTGCAACGCCTCGATCTCCGTTATTGCACAGCAATAAACGTTTCCACCGACACTGCCACACCCTACCGTGGAAAGACACCAAAATTTCGGAAGCGCCTATGCGCCGTAAGCACTTACGTCAAATAAGCGATCTTCCAGGAACCACGTTCCATCCGGATTCCATTCGCATTTCCATCCGCCACATGTCAAAATGCGCATCTTCCCTCGTACACTCATTCTCTCTCTAAGGTCTGCCATGAATCGACGCCCACGCATCGCTCTCCTCGTGTCCGTTTTGGTCCTGAGTCTGGTCGGACTGGCCCAGGAAAAGCCCAAATATCGGGCCAATGACCCCAAACGCCCACGCCCACGCGTGATCCAGCCCGGCTCAGCCAGCACGCCGGATCAGGCGGGGCAAATCCCTTCGGATGCGATTGTCCTGTTTGATGGCAAAGATCTTTCGCAGTGGAAACGCTCGGGAAAGAAAGTCGAAGACGATAAACCGCTCTGGAACGTCGAGAATGGATACTTTGAAATCGTTCCGCGGACCGGCGGTATCGAGACACGCGTGCGGGATTTCGCCAATGCCCAGATCCATCTGGAGTGGGCCACGCCGTCCATCGTCAAAGGCAACGGTCAGGGCCGCGGCAACAGCGGAATCTACATGGGTGGGTTTGGCGAAGTGCAGATTCTCGATTCGTTTGAGAACGATACCTATCCCGATGGTCAGGCGGGTGGACTGTATGGCAAGTTTCCGCCGCTGGTCAATGCGTCGCGCAAGCCGGGCGAATGGCAAAGCTTCGACATCATCACTCGCATCGCCAAACTCGACGACGCCGGAAAAGTGATTCAGCCGGCCCTCATCACCGTGCTGCACAATGGAATTGTCATCCACCATGCGGTGCCGTTCGGCAACAAGATCGGGCCGTTCGGCATCAACCTGCAGGACCACGGCAATCCGGTCCGCTTCCGCAATTTCTGGGTTCGCCGCCTCAACGATTACGACGAACTGACACCGCCGAAGCCCTAAGCGCCGTCAGCGCCCGTCGCCTGCTTGCCGGTACACGAGCACCTTCGCCCGCTCGCGTGCCTCCGCTTCGGGCACGTCCGGCCACCAGAACATGAGCACCGCGCGATTGTCCTGATCGTTGACGACGTTCAGCGCGTCTTGATAGCGCGGCAGTCGTGAGTGCGGCGAGTCACCCGTTTCCATGATCACCCAGCGGGCCGCGGGCGGAATCGGATCCGCAGGAACCCCATGCAGCGTTCGACCGGCGTACCACTCGGCCCAGCAGAATGGATCGATCACCGCATCGCGCGGCCCGATATGCTCCGCCAGATACCGCCCCGCATAAACGTGCCCGGTTCGACCTTCATGGGGAATCTTCAACGCGGATGGCAGCGATGTCGCGACCACAGCAACAAGCATCCCCCACGAGCGCCAGCGCGGCCAGAAGCCCAGCAGTTGGCCCACCGGTTGCAGACTCGAAGCGGTGAAGAGCGAAAGAATCAGCACGATCAGCACCGTATGCCGTTCCGAGATATAACCCACCTTCAGCGCCAGCGCCGAGATCACCGCAAGGTTCACCATGGCCAGAATCGGAAGGGCAGCCAGTCCCGGATCGCATGCAATGCGCCGGCGATTAAGCGCCAGACCGATCAGTCCCAGAACAAAGACCGAATAGTGCGCCGCCTTCGACGATTCCTTCATGATGGCGCTCGCGGCCCAGATTCCTTTGTTTCCGTCCTGATAAAAATCACCAAGTAGCATCGGACCGCCCACGGCTTGTGCGTGGCGTTCGCCCTGCCAGAGCGGCTTGGGAGTATTGCCTTTCAGCCGCTCGATCAGTTCGTTGAAGGATGTCTTGTTGGAAAGACCGCCGATCGCCATCATGTACGGTCCGCCGACGAACGAGAAGCCGATCCCGAGCGCCAGGAGCTGCCCGATCGCCATCATCCGCTGCGGTTTCTTCAGGATTCCCACTCCCGCCATGGTCAGCCCGATCGCCAGCGGAACCATCAGGCCTTCCGGTCGAACCAGATACGTAAGCCCTGCGAAGATGCCGCACAGAAGCGCCATTCCCGGACTGCGCCGGCGCAACGCCCGTGCGCCGAAGAGCAGCGATGTCGTCGCGAACAGCAGATAGAGCGATTCCGCAAGCGTATCGCTCGTCAGATGGGCGATGGTGGGAAGCGTGAGGAAGATGAGCGCTCCGGCAAAGCCGATCCGTTTGCTCGAAAACAACATCCGACCTAGCCAATAGGTTGGAAAGACGGCCAGCGCCGCCGCGAGCAGACTCGCGATCTGAGCCGCCTTCAGCATTCGAAACTGTGGTTCATCTTCAGGTAAAAACTGCGACACTGCCAGGATCGCGGCGGGATAGCCGGGTGGATGAATCGACGATTTGATCGTTTCGGACACACTGGGCCGCTGATCGCCGTCCTTGGCCGGCGTGATCCGTGAATGTCCCAAATTCAGGGCGATTCTCGCGAACTCAAGGCCATCGCGTGCGGTCACTTGCATGCGGGAAACGAGCAGGCCATGAATTCCGACCGATACGGCGAGCAAAATGAAGAGATAGCCGAAATCGGTCGGAGTCAGCACCCGGCGAGGGGCAACAATTTCCAGTTTTGCCCCGACGTGAGTATCCATACCGATGTTCCTCATGTACTCAGTTAGCCGGGATCGTAGGCTAATCATTGGTCGGACGTCAAGCCGGATGGGAATGGCGAGTAGTTGTCTTCCTGAGCGGAGGGTGTCAACCTTGCGAGTATGGGAAAACTGAGCGGAGGGTGTCAACCTTGCGAGTATCGTGAAAAGGCACGGTGCATCATGAGAGCTGAAACCAGCAGAGAAACCAACACAAAGCGAGTTCTTCCCACCTCTCTCCCCGTTCACGGCATAGGTATTGTCACAACTCACCGAGTTGGGTATTTGGGGGAGCATGGTTATTTCTTTGGGAATCTGGATAAGCGTCATCAGAAGAGGTTCGATCAGCTCGTGAAGGAACACACGCACGCGGTGAATGGGGCGGTCTCC
>JBGSJI010000081.1:0-43329 GCA_041742055.1 Limnoglobus sp.
GCATCGGAACGGTCCACTCCCAACGTCTGCCCATCTGCCTTGAAACCCCGCCGCATTCCACCAATCCGACCCGCGACCGGACCCGCGCCATGGCCAGAGCATGACTCGTGCCGAACAGGATTGGGACGCAGCTCATTTTTATGAGCTGCGTCCCCTTTTTTTATTCCGAGTGATTTCGCAAGCTTTTACAGCCTTTCCTTTCAGCCACTCAAACAGGTAAAATAGGGTAGTACAGGGAGGATCAATCATGACACGGATCAAACTACCCGAGAATCTGCTCTCCGTTCTGAGATACATCGATTCGAAAACGGAACTGTGCGATTCCTGCGGCCGCGTGATCGGCACATTCATTCCGCCCGATGACGCCAACTGGGAATCAGCTGATCTTCCGACGAACGGCGAACTCGACCGCCGCCGCCAAATCGACCGCTGGGTCAACGAAGGCGGAAGAGCGTAACTGATCATTGCACGTCTCACATATGCCACGCTGTTTGCGAGCGCTCTGGATCGGGATTGTTGAGTGCGATATGATCGAAGACAACACGACTGAGAGTCCATCATGAATCTGCCGCCAATCGATGCAGAAAGTCTGAGCGAATTCCAACGTGATTCGGCCTCAGTGGCGGCCCGGCTCAAGAAGTCCGGTCAGCCCATGGTGCTGACGATTGATGGTCAAGCGGAACTCGTCATCCAGGATGCGGAAGCCTATCGCCGACTTCAGGAAATGGCAGCACGTGCCGAGGCCGCGGAGATGAAAGACTTTCTCACGCGAAGCCTGGCGGATCTTGATGCCGGCCACACGATGCCAGCTGAAGAGTTCTTCCGGTCGTTGAGCCCTTCGACGTGATCTATCAGATCGAGATTACGCGGGAAGCGGCACGGGAGGTCAAACTCCGATATCAGACCATTGCTGCCAACTCTCGACCCGCTGCCAGTGATTCTCCGCGGGCTTTTCTTTTCATGGCTCAGTCAAGTACAATGAAACAGTATTGGGAGAATAACCATGTCAAGGATTACTTTGCCCGAGAATGTGCTGTCTGTTCTCGAACACATCGATTCGAAAACGGAACTGTGTGATTCATCCGGCCGTGTGATCGGTGTTTTCGTTCCGCCTGAAGATTCCAAATCGGAAGCTCCTGAACTTCCTCCCGGTGAACTGGAACGCCGCCGGAACTCCGATCGCTGGCACACAACCGCGGAAGTCTTGGCACAACTGAAGGACTGAACATGTTTGAAGTCCCGCGCTCGGCGCGGGTCTCCCGACCACGCCGAAACACTCGACCGAAGGTCTCCTCTTCTTCACTCCTCCACCATCACCACACAACTTCACACAACTTCACTCAACATCACATCATTCTGCACCATTCCCGCATTCAAGTGGGTCTCCCAACTCCGCCGAAAGACACGACCGAAGGTCTTCTCTTCACTCCGCATTCCGAATTCCGGATTCCGCATTCGGTCCGGTTCTTCAGGCCAACGGCCTGGGAGTGCTCAGCCCGGGGCAACGCCCCGGGTGGACATGCGAACACATTGCAGGCTGAAGGCCTGCGACAAGAGCTATCACATATCGCAGGCCTTCAGCCTGCATGTTCAAACGCACACCAACCCAGGGCGTCGTCGCTGCGCTCCTCGCCCTGGGCTGCGCAATCTCAGGCCGTTGGCCTGTCCGGAATACGGACTCGGAGAAGTGGAGACCTGCGGTCGGATGTTTCGTCGGGGTCGGGAGACCAGGAGACCTACGACGAGCGCGGGATTTCGGAATTCGGATTGAAGAATTCTTCCGGCTGAAAGCTGACCGCTGAGAGCTCAAATTGACGTAAACCCTTATCGGGCATAGGCGCTTCCGAAATTTTGGCGTCTTTCCACGGTAGGGTGTGGCAGTGTCGGTGGAACCGTTTATGCCCATAGCTGAATCTACTTGTCTCAGCTTCGTCATCAGCAATGGGTCTTTCTCGGTCGATCGGACTTCCGAGGTCGAAGCCGGACCTCGGGAGTCGCATTCTCCGCTTCCTTGCGCTCGCGGCTCCTGAGTCATCCCGTTCCCGGCAAGAAAAACAGACGAACACACACCGAATTCCCGCACGTGCGATAAAATTCTCTCAACAATCAACGATCACCGAAAATTATCCATGAAACTGCTGATCACTGCTGGCAGTCCGAGTTCGCCGATCGATCAGGTGCGGCGGATCGGCACGATTTTCACCGGCCGGACCGGATCGCACATCGCCCAGCTGGCCTGGGGGCGCGGCCACACCGTCACGTTCCTGACCTCGAATGCGGCTCGCTTGCCGGAAATCCCCGCCCAGCCGGGTTTGACGGACCGGCGGATGCAAGCGATCGTCTACTCGAGTTTTGACGACCTCGCCGCGCTGGTCCAGCAGAAGGTGAAGTCCGGCGAAGTCGATGTACTGATTCACGCCGCCGGCGCGACCGATTACCTCGTGGCGGGGACGTACACACCGGAACTGGGCACGTACTTCAATGTCCGCAACAAGGAATGGGAAGCGCGGGAACGGCCGAAGATGATCGAGCAGCCGGTGGATCGGATCAGTTCGTCCGAGCCGGAGTTGTGGGTGCGACTGGTTCGCTCGCCGCGGCTGATCGAGCGGGTGCGGGAGTGGGGCTATCGGGGTCTGCTTGTTCGCTTCGTGATCGAGACGGCCCGGAGCGATGCGGAGCTGCGGGGCGCGGCGGAGTTCTCTCGCAAGCATTCCGGTGCAGATCTGATGGTGGCGAGTACGATGGAATCGCTGCCGCACTGGTCGCTGATCGGGCCGGTGGACGGGCGGTACGAGCGCGTTCCGCGGCGCGAAGTTTCCGAACGTCTGATTATGATCATCGAGCATATGCGCCAAACCGATCAGGGGAGCTGGCACGATCATGACTAAAATCCTTCTCGGCGTCACGGGTTCCGTCGCCGCCATCAAGACTCCGGAACTCACCACGGCTTTAATGAATGCGAATCTGGACGTCCATGTGGTGGCGACGGATCCGGCGATGTACTTCTTCAATCCGGATGCGCTGGGCTGCAAGCTGGTGCGCGACGCGGATGAATGGCCGGGTGCGCACTATACGCGTGGGGATCGTGTGGAGCACATTGAGTTGCGGAAGTGGGCGGATCTGTTTCTGATTGCGCCTCTGGATGCGAACACGCTGGCGAAGCTGGCGCTCGGGTTGTGCGATAATTGCCTGACGTCGGTGTGGCGGGCGTGGGAGCCTTCGAAGCCGGTGTTGCTGGCGCCGGCGATGAATACGCTGATGTGGGAGAACAGCTTCACGCGGCGGCACCTGCGTTCGATCGCCGCCGATTTCGGAGCGGGACATATCCCCGGGCATCTCGATCAGGATCAGCTCATTCCGATCATGAACGATCACTGCAAAGGGTTACGCGTGGTCGCGCCGGTTTCGAAGGAACTGGCGTGCGGTGATGTCGGTAACGGAGCGATGGCGTCGGTGGCGGATATTGTCTCAGTTGCCCTTCACGTCGCAGAGACTTCAGGAAAGTAAGGGAGAAGGGGAGATAGGGAGAACGGGAGATTGCTCCCCCTCTCCTTTTTTCTTCTTCTCTGCCCCTCTCCTTTTCTCCCATTTTCTGCCCAACTGCTCCCCTCTATTCAGCAGAAGGCGGTGGCGCAGGATTGTCCTCGCGGGGCATTTCGCGGATGCGCTTCAGCCAGCCGGCCACGGATTCCGGACTCAGGACCGAGCGGATTTCGACCGCCGATTTCAGCGCAGGATGCACCGGAGCGAAGAATCCGATCGCCCAGCGCCGCGGCATCTCGGGCTTCGACATGAGAATCACTTTCATGCCGTCCAGTTCGACGATATCTCGCGGGTAAAGCTCGGCCCAGACCCACCACGGATGGTACGGGTGTGCCTGTTCCATCGTTTCGAGGCTGTTATCCGCCTGCAATGCCGGCCACTGGTAGAACTGCCAGATCGCCTGATCGAAGACTTCGCCTTTTTCGTTCATCAGTCCGCTGGCCTGCCATTCCTGCGGCGTGACCGTGTCGATCATGCGTTCGCCCTTCGCGATGGAGACGAGCAAATCGTGCACGGGCTCGCCGTTCCATCCGGTGGCGGTGGGATGTTTGAGGATGGCGTCCTGGAGGAGGGTCATGAGGTGGGCGTTGTTGCGCACGGCATGGAGCCGAACGATGAATCCGAGTTGGCGTTCGAGATCGATGACGAGGAGGTCGTCGTTATCGGCGGCGAGGAGGACTTCGGCGAGGAAGTGAGCATAGGGGTTGAAGGTTCGTCCTTCGACGGCGGCGATGACGAGTTCGTCGTTTTGACGAGCGCGTTCGCGGGCCTGGACGGACCGGCAGAGCATGGTCATGGCGGCGCGGCCGTTGAACCCTATGCCGAGGAACTCGCGCAGGCGGAGGGCGTGTTCCTGGGATTGGTTGGCGGCTTCTTCCCAGCGATCTTCGGGAATGGTTTCGGGATTGTTGGTGCCCAAGAGTTCGGTGAGCTTTTCGCTGAGTTCCTTGACGCCGCGGAGCTGGATGGCGAGTCGGTCGAGGATGGGACCGATGGCGTGTTCGGGATCGGTGCCGTTTTCGACGGCGATTCCGCAGGTATTGGCGAGGCAGGAGAACTCCCAGATGGGCAGGTTGGGATCTTTGAGTCGTTCGGCGAGAGCGAGGAAGACGGGTTCGCGTTCGTCGGCGGAGCGTGATTGCAGGATGGTTTCGGTGAACTCGTAGGTTTTCTGGAATCGGTTCCGGACGTCGTCTGCATCGTTGGTGGCGGTCCGTTCGAGCAGGAGTTTGACGAATCGGTCAGCGAGTTCGGTCGGCGAAATCGGAGTAGCCACGCGGCACCTGGGGCAAGTGAGAATGAACGTGGTGGAGTAACGAGCTTGCAGGGGTGACGTCAAGGGAGAGTTTTTGAATCGACAACGAGTTGGGCAATCATTTTTCGCAATCGACAGATCTTAATGACCGCTTCTCGACTTCAAATCAGCGTTGTTTGGAGATCGTGTCGTGGGAAAAATGTCAGATTTTTCATCGCTTCCGCAAAAAGGTCTAATTATCGGACAGTTCGTTCTGGAACTTGAATCTCGTTCGGAAGAATAAGCGAGGTCGTGGTAGGAGTGTCATCAATTCAGGCATAATGCGTTCTTTTGCGCCTTTCCCATTAAATAGTCAAATTCGGAGTTCTTGGTGTGGCCAGAAAAACTGAAGCAACCAGCCCAACCCGGTCGAATGTAATCATCGTGGGAAACAAATTGCTACGACACGGATACCTAGTAAGGCGCGAAAAAACGATTCAGGCGCTTCAGGACTTGCGTCCCCCCCAGTTCGTTCTAGGGTTCATCGCCCAACGAACAGCCGAGGCGAGGGGTCGCGGCCGGGCACCATCACCAGACATGCCACGCTATCAGTGGCGGGTTCGCCGGTATCGGCGGACGGACGATCGAAACGTGCGTTCAACCCCTCGTGACGCATGGCGGACTTTGAAGAATATCCGCAACGGTCGCCGTGAGACGCAACCGACACGGGGGGACAACGTGAAACAGAAGAATTTGATATTGATGGTCGTCGCGGTCGGTTGCGGATTGGCGGCCGCATTCCTGACCTCGCGTATGAGCGCGAAACCGCAAGCCGAACAAGTGCAGACCCGGGAAGTCCTGGTCGCAGCCAAGGATCTCAATCCGCCGACCAAGTTCACCAAGGAAGCGCTGAAGGACCTGGTGAAATGGAAGCGAATGAACATCAACGACATTCCGGAAAATGCCATCGAGTCTGAGGAAGAGTTGCTCGACATGACGCTTCACCGCCCGGTGGCCGCGAATGTCTACCTTCAGAAGACGGACGTGAACAAGAACGAAGGTCTGGTTCCGCCGGTGGGCAAGACCGGTCTGATGTCGGTGAAACTGCCGCTGGCGCAGGTCACACCGTTCATCAAACCGACCAGTCGCGTGAACCTGGTCGGCACCGTGACCAACCGTCACAACCAGAAGGTCGGCGGACGCGTGCTCATACCGAATATGCACGTGATGGCGGTGGACAGCGATTACATTCCGGCACCGGGCGCACCCGCGGGCCGGATGCAGGTACAAGTGATCACGCTGGCGGTCTCCAACGAGGAAGCCACCCTGATCCGGATGGCGGAAACCGCTGGCGTGACGATGAGCTTCGTGCTGATCGGCAATGCCGAATTGAAAGCCAACGAAGTGGTCGAGTGGGACATTAATGAAGTGATTTCCTGGATTAACGAGGCGGTCGCGGGCAGCGGCGGCAACGAGCAGAAGAGTTCGGAGACGGAAACGTCGCAACCGCCCGCACCGATGTTCGTGAAAGTGCCGGTGGCAACCGAAGATCTGCCGGCTGGAACCGAACTGACCGACGATGTGATCAATCAGAAGTTTCGGTTTGTGGACTTCGTCGAGGCACCGTCAACGGCCGTGATCGATCTCAAGGCCAGCATCGGTCACTACCTCGCGAAGGAAGTCTCGGCGAACCAGTTCCTGTCGAAGTCGGCAGTGAGCAAGTCGCCGCCGGCCAAGCCCGCACCTTCCAAGGTGGTTGCGGACGACACGGCCACGCCGAAACCGACCGTCGAGCTTCCCAAGAAGGAAGAGCCGAAGGTCGTTGTGAAAAAGAAACAGACGCTCGATAAGAGCATCACCACCCCGAGCGGAACCAAGACGTTCCGTTATGAGCAGCAGGACGACAAGACCTGGAAGCTCATGGGCGAGGTTCAGCAGGATGGCAGCGTGACGCCGACCGAAGGTGTCGCCCCGGCTGCTCCTGTTGAAGAAAAACCAGAACAGAAGGCCCCCGCTTCCGGCGATCGTCGGATCAGCTAAGGGGCCCATGCAAGACGACACGAAGGATGAGCTTTGACGTGTGCTCATCCACCGAAAATTGCCTCAACCACTCAGGGGGAGGCAAGGCCCGCAGATGCGGGTCGGACGTCCGGCCAGGCGATGCTGCCGAACCGACTGTTCGTGCGTTCGGGCGGGAGTAACCCGCTGACCTATAGCGAGGAGAGGTGAAAGGATGCACCCGTTCAAACTCACCCGCCGGCTCATGCTCGGCGGACTGTTTGCCGTAGCCGGGTTTCAGCTCACGCAGGCGACGCCTGCCACAGCGCAAACCCGACCACCGGCCACAGCAAAAGACAGCGCGAGCGGCAAACCGGCCAGCGTGCGCTTTGGAAAATCAGGCGAACTGCTGGTTCCGCTGGGTGGACTGGTCAAGTTCGAACCCAAACGGGGACCTGGAGTCAACGTTACGGGGACCGAGGTCAGCAATGACCAGATCATTCAGACCCGACCGGATCCGGATGATCCGAACTCGATTCTGATCATCGGTTCGAATGCCGGGGTGACACGGCTGACGTTCTCCCTCTCGAACGCGACGAAGATCGAGTATGAAGTTGTTGTTCAACCCGACTACGAACTGCTGAAGAAAGTGATTCAGCGAGCCGTTCCGACCGCCAGCGTCGAAGTGCTGCCCGGCATCGGAAACGGAATCATCCTGACGGGCTACGTGAACAAGCCCTCGGATGCGGACATCATCACCCGGATCACGCAGGCGGCGGCCGGCGGTGGTACGGCCCAAGGCGGCGGATCGGTCATCAATGCGATTCAGGTCGGCGGACCTCAGCATGTGATGATTGAAGTCGTGGTGGCCCAGGTGAATCGATCGGAACTGCGGCAACGCGGTGCGGATTTCTTCATCAACGGAAACTCCGGATCGTTCGCCAGCACGATCAGCAACCTGATCACGTCCCAGACGGCATCGTTCCTGGGAGTTGCGGCTGGTCAGGTCGCACCGGACGCCAACCTGCGGTTCGGACTGGCTTCACCGCAGATTTTCGTGGCTCTGAGGGCCTTGCGATCGGAAGGGTTAACCAAGATCCTCTCCGAGCCCAAGATCACCACTCAGTCCGGGCGTTCCGCAATCATTCGCTCAGGCGGTCAGCAAGCCGTGCTGAGTGCGACCGGCGGCGGGCTGGGAAGCATCAGCGTCCAACTCGAGCAGGTCGGGACGACGCTCGAAGTGCTGCCGATCGTTTACGGAGACGGAAAGATCTATCTCGAAATCAATCCATCGATTCGGGCACGAAACGATGGCCTCGGGATTCAGACCGCAGCCGGGTTCTCGCCGGGATTCACCGAGCAATCAACCCGTGCGACTGTGGTTCTCGAGTCGGGTCAGACATTCGCCATCGGCGGATTGCTGGAAACCTCGACTCAGGCCGTGAACAGCAAGGTGCCGTTTGTCGGGGATCTCCCCTTCATCGGGCCCGCCTTCAGCACGATCCGTTATGACGAACGGGAACAGGAACTGGTGGTTCTCGTGACGCCTCGACTGGTTGATGCCCTGGACTGCACTCAGGTGCCCCGAAGGCTCCCCGGACGGGAAACGCGCACGCCGGATGATTATGAACTATATTTGGAAGGCCTGATGGAAGCCCCTCGCGGCCAACGCCAGGTCTGGAACGGTCGATGCTACAACGCCGCTTACAAATGCGATCCGACGTATGGCATCTTCCCAGCCAAGGGCGCAATCTGCAATCCGGGTTCAGGTGGTTGTTCGACGAGCGGGATTCTGAACGGAACCTACTCTGCCCCGACGACGCCTACGGGAACGATTTCGGCTCAACCGCAATCGATTCCCGGAGCGGTGACACTGACGCCTGTCGTCACGACTCCCACGCTCCAGTCCGCTGCTGCGGAAACGCCAGTGGAAATCGCGACCGAGGTCCCGGTCAACGTTCCGGCGGTAGCACCAGCGGAGATCCCCGTTGTGGCACCGGTCGAAGTGCCTGCGGCTCCCGCACCCGTGGAACCGATCGGGTCGGAGATTCTGCCGCCGATCTCTCCTGATCAGCCGCTCCCGCCGATGGAGGAGACGGCAAAGTAAGTGTGGATGAACCGTGTGTGCTCGGCCCTGGATCGTCCGGGGCCGACACCGTGGCGAAATCGAAGAGTCCAGAAGACTCCCCTTGAGTATTCGGTAGTTCCGTCATGCAACGTGTAGCCATCGTCGACCCGACTGAATCGTCTCGCGAGACACTCCGCACCCTGCTCCTGGGGGTGGACTTCGTCTGGCTCGAGGCGGAATGTGCGCGGTACGAATACTTCTTCGATGTCATCTCGCAGTCGATGCCGGATCTCGCGATTGTCTCGATGGACGCCGATAAGCAACGCGCTCTGCAGATGATCGGTCAGCTTTCCGTCGAACATCCCAAGCTGGCCATCCTGACCATCAGCAAGGATCACCAGGCTCTGCTGCTCTCGCTCCAGCGCGGCGCCAAATACTTTCTGACGGAACCGGTGGAACTCGAAGATCTCCTGTCCGCTCTGCGAAGGGCGCTCGGAGACAACAGCGGAACACAAGATACCTCGACTTCCAATGGATATTCGTCCAGTTCGATTCCCCGGCAGTCCGCTCCGTCGAGCGTGATCGCGGTACTGGGATCGCGGGGCGGGGTTGGGACCACAACGCTGGCGGTGAATCTCGCGGCCACGCTCGCGGACGACCCGAATCATGCGGTCGCACTCCTGGATCTGGACCTGGCGCTGGGCGATGCGGATATCGCGGTGGAAGTCAATGGCATGGAGAACATCTCCATCGCCGACTTGGCACGGAACATTCAGCGTCTGGACATGAACTTCCTGAAGAGGGCGTTGGTCAAGCATGAGCCGACCGGACTGTCCATCCTGCGTCACCCGCTGGAAATTCAGGATATGGGCATCATTCACGAGTCGCACGTCGAGCGGATCGTGAACCTGCTCAAGATCAGCTACACGCACCTGGTTCTCGATCTGAGCAAGGCGTTTCTGCCTACGGATTTGATGGCCTTGCGGATGGCGGATCAGATTCTGCTCGTCGCGCAGCTCGAACTGGCAAGCTTGCGGAACGTAGTCCGTCTGAATCATCTGCTCTCGAATACCGAAGAAATGCTCGGTGAACGGGTGAAAGTGATCGTCAACCGTGTGGGCTCGGAAACGGTCGAAGAGGGAATCAGCCTGAAGAAGGCGGAGGAAGTGATCGGGCGTCCGATCTTCTGGCAGATACCGAATGATTCCAAATCGGTGATCGCCGCACGCGTGGCTGGTCAGCCGATGGTGAAGCATAACCCGAAGAGCAAAGCCCAACAGAACATTCAGGGGCTGGCTCATACGCTCAGCGGGAAATCGGGTCCGCATTCCGGGGCCACCGAAAGCAAAAAGGGCTGGTTTTCGTTCAGCAAAAAATAACACCACGATTCACACCGTTGAATGCCGCGTGAGGATGGATGATGTCGCGACTGCAGCAGGGAATATCGAAACTCAACAGCCTGAGCGGCAACAGCAACAGCGGGCTGTCCGGACTGAGCCGTCTGTCGAGTCCGAGCTTTGGTGGTTCGAACGGAAGCGGCAGTAGCAAGAATCTGGAGGAGCTGAAGCGCCAGATTCACAGCAAGCTGGTGGAACGGCTGGACTTCACGCGCATCAAGGATCTGTCCAGCGATGCGATGCGAAAGGATATTCGCAAGGTCATCGAGCACCTGTGCGATACCGAGAATCCGCTGCTCAACCGGATCGAGCGCGAGAAACTCATCGAGGAAGTTCTGGATGAGACGCTCGGATTCGGTCCGCTTGAGATTCTGCTGAAGGATCCAACGATCAGCGATATTCTGGTGAACGGTCCGAAGAAGGTTTACGTCGAGCGACGCGGGAAGTTGGAGAGATCCGAAGTGGTCTTTCGGGACAACGACCACCTGATGCAGATCATCGACCGGATCGTGTCGAAGATCGGCCGGCGGGTGGATGAAACGAACCCGATGGTGGATGCCCGTTTGCCGGACGGTTCGCGGGTGAATGCGGTGATTCCGCCGATCTCGCTGGACGGTGCGAGCCTGAGTATTCGGCGTTTCGGTTCGAACCCGCTGAAGCTGGAAGACCTGTTGAATTACAAGGCGTTCACGCCGGAAATCGCGATGCTGCTGGAAGCGTGCATCAAGGCGCGACTGAACGTGGTGATCAGCGGCGGTACCGGTTGCGGTAAGACGACCTTGTTGAACACGCTCTCGAGCTTCATTCCGTCAGATGAACGGGTGATCACAATTGAGGATGCGGCGGAACTGCAGTTGCAGCAGGATCACGTGGTGCGTTTGGAAACGCGTCCGCCGAACATCGAAGGCAAGGGCGCGGTGACCACGCGGGACTGCGTGCGGAACGCCCTGCGGATGCGACCTGAACGCGTGATCATCGGGGAATGCCGGGGCGGAGAAACGCTCGACATGCTCCAGGCCATGAACACGGGTCACAGCGGTTCGATGACCACGCTTCACGCGAATACTCCACGTGAAGCTCTGAGCCGCCTCGAGACGATGATTCTGATGGGCGGGATTGATTTGCCGATCAAGGCGATGCGGCAGCAGATCTCGGCGGCCGTGGATCTGATCATCCAGGCGAACCGGATGCAAGGCGGTCCGCGGAAGATCACGAGCATCACGGAAGTGAACAATATGGAACAAGATGTGATCATCATGCAGGAGATTTTCCGATATCGCCAACTGGGGATCGATCAGAACGGCCGGGCCTTCGGGCAGTTCGAGGCGACCGGCGTGCGGCCGACCTTCGTGCCGCGGCTCGAGCAGAAAGGCGTGAAACTGCCCAGCAACATGTTTGCGGAGCGCATTCTGTTGCGGGACTGATACGCTGCCGGTTTGCCGGCGGCATTTGGGAAGGGAACCGCGACCAGGGAGGGACAGCGGACTCAGAGCGGCAACCGACCGGCCCGCTCGCCCAGGGATCGGGCAATGCTTCGCAGGAGACTGCGGGAGCGAGCCGACGGGTACATCCCGTTTCAGGTACCTGCTATGAATCCGATGGTTCTTTCTTTGTTGATTGGTGCATTGGTTGTTGGTGCCGTGCTAGCCATCATGCTGGCGTTTACGGGCAAAAACGACAGCCGCGCCACGGAGCGACTCGATTCGCTCGTGGGACGAAACAGCCGCCGGGGATCCTCAGCGGATCTGCTTTTGAAGCAGGCGCTGATGACGGTGGATCGCAAAACGGTCTTTGACAAATTGACGCCGGAATTTTTTAACGTCACGCGCATGGTCGAACAGGCGGACGCGAACATCAAACCCAGTGCGCTCTTTGGAATCGGATTGGGTGTGGGCTTTCTGTCCTCGGTGCTGGCGGTCTGGACGGTGAATCCGTTCGTGGCACCTGTGATGTTTTTAGTTACGTTCCCGATTCCGTTCCTGTGGTTGTGGTTCAAACGGAAGCGCCGTCTCGACAAATTCGCTCAGCAACTGCCGGATGCGCTGGAGCTGACGGCCCGGGCGTTGCGGGCCGGTCACTCGCTCGCCGCAGGGATGCACGTAGTCGCCGAGGAAATGCAGGAACCGATCGCCAAGGAATTCAACCGCGTTTACGAGGAACAGAATCTCGGGATTCAGCTCGAAGATGCGATGAAAAACATGACCGACCGTGTGCCCAACCTGGACTTGAGATTCTTCATCACAAGCGTTGCGATTCAACGACAGACCGGTGGTGACCTCGCGGAAATCCTTGACCGGATCGGCTATGTGATCCGGGAACGATACAAGATTCTGGGCCAGGTGAAGGCGCTGTCTGCGGAAGGCCGCCTCTCGGGCGTGGTGCTGATCGCCCTGCCGATTGGCCTGTTCTTCCTGATGCTCTTCATGAAGCCGGATTACGAAAAACTGCTGTGGGAAGACCCGATGGGCGTGAAGATGTCGATCGGGGCGTTGGTCGCCATGCTGATTGGCGCCATAGTGATCAAGAAAATTGTGGACATCAAAGTGTAAGGGCGGAAGTGGAGGATCGGGGCGGGGCGACGCGGATACGGCCGTTCGCCCAGACTTGAATCATCCTCATGCACGCATCTGGGAGCATTCACCGTGGACCTGTACGCGTTTATTTCAACGAGCACGGCATCGCCCATCATGGTGTTTTTCGCCATCATGATCGGCACATTCTGGCTGCTATCGCTGATATCGCAGCGGAACAGCCAGGCCGAAGAACGTCTGGAGCGGATCGGCCGACCGAAATCATTGGCCGAATTGGAGATCAATGATCGGGAGTCCCAGAACCGATTTAAAGGGTTGAAGGATCAGCTCTCCAAATTCGGCGCGGCTATGGAACCGCAGTCGGATCTGGAGAAGAACTCGCTGAAGGTCAAGCTCGCGAACGCCGGCTTCCGCCACGAAAGTGCGCCGGCGATTTATCAGGGCCTGCGTGTCGCGAGTCTGCTGCTCTTCTTCGTGCCCTCCGCCCTCTTCTTCTTCATGACGATGGGCTTCGGGACGAAGGCGCTGCAATATGTCGTCGGGATCACGGGGATCGGCTTCTACCTGCCGCAGGTCATCCTCGGATTCCTGAAGAGCACCCGGCAAAAAGAAATTTTTGTCACGCTCCCGGACGCGCTCGACTTGCTGGTGGTCTGTGTGGAGTCGGGTCTGGGTCTGGATGCCGCCATGCGGAAGGTGACCGACGAAATGAAAGGGCACGCCAAGGTGATTTCCGAAGAGTTTGCCCTGGCCAATCTGCAGTTGCAGATGGGCCGGCCGAGGCGTGAAGTGCTGCACGATTTGGGAGTCCGTACCGGCGTCGATGACGTCCGCGCGCTGGCGGCGATTCTGATTCAGGCCGACCGGTTCGGCTCCAGTATCGCCCAGGCATTACGCGTCCAGTCGGATTCCATGCGAACAAAGCGGCGTCAAATTGCCGAAGAAAAGGCAGCGAAGACCGCCGTCAAACTGATCTTCCCGCTGGTGTTGTTTATCTTCCCGGCGGTGTTTGTGGTGCTGGTCGGCCCTGCGGCCATCCAGATTTACCGCAACCTGATTTTGAAAGCTAACCCGGGCGGTGGGTAAAACCGCCCGACTATCTGACCTCAATCCCGGGCAGGACGCCCGACGGTTGTTCAAGGAGGAATCGTGATGACCAAGATCCACCGGATCGCCTTCGTGGCGGCGGCCTGCGGGCTGATTGCAACCGGATGCCACGGAACCCGTACCGCGGATCGGCCCGGACTCGGCGAACGCTATCGAAACGCCGTCGATCCATCCTGGCCCGAACGTTACAACCACACGGCGCGAATGGAAACACTCGCGCCCTTCCAGGTCCAAGCCCAAAACGGCATGTACCTCGATCAGACGGTCTGGAATTACCACTTCGAACCCGCGACGGACAAACTGGCGCCGTCCGGGATCGAGCGGCTCGACTACATCGTCCGCAAGCGCGGACTGCCCGATGGAAAACTTTACCTCCAGACCGCGCGGGACATCGGTTTCGATGCCAACGCGCCCGAAAAATATGCCGACACCCGGCGTGACCTCGATCAGCGTCGCGCGGCGAGCATCCACAAATACCTCGCTGCACAAACCGCTGCCTCGCCCATGAAGTTCGAGATTCAGGTCCACGATCCCGCTGATCCGGGCTTCCCCGCCCAGTTCCTCGGAAACGCGGTCCGAAACCTCGGCGGCCAATACGGCTCTTCCCTCGGCGGCCAAGCCGGCGGAGGCGGAGGCGGAGGCGGAATGACGTCTGGCGGCGGGGGTCAAGGCGGCGGCGGCGCAGGCGGTGGCGCGACCGGTGGGTCCACAGGTGGACAGTCGGGTGGCTCGGGCGGACGCTAACCGACCATCGGCAACGAACCTGCGACCCGGTCGAACCGCGCCCAGCGAATCGACCGGGTTCATTTATTCACGAGAGACACCATGAAACGCCAACTCACACTCGGACTGCTCACGCTGTCATTCATGGCCGCGACCGCATCTCCGCTGATCGCCGGTACACCCCTCTTCGCCGCGCGAAAATCCGCCGTCAGAAAATACTGGGATGGATTCAAGGAATACTGGGGAGGCGCATTCAAAAATCAAAGCGCCGTCACCATGGTCGTCATCGGAACCGGAGCCGTTGCGCTCTTCATCATCACACGCGGCAAATGGAAAAAGTAACCCCACGCATTCCCTGATCCTGACGAACCACCCGAGTATCTCCTGAGATCCGTCACATGACCACTACGTTCCGACCCCCTGTCGTCGATTGGGAATCGTCCAACCCCGAACCGGAAGTTCCCACCGCACCCGATACTCTCAAGGAATGCGGACTCACACAGTCCTTCATGGCCGATATGATCCTCCGGACCATCTACTCCAAGGGTCCGATGATCGGCCGCGACCTCGGACAGTTCCTCTGCCTGCCATTCAAAATCATCCGCGATGTCCTCCGCTGGCTCAAAGATGAAAAAATCATCCAGATCGACGGCGGAGACCTCGTCGGAGAAGTCAGCTACCGCTTCAGTCTCACCGATCTCGGACGCAATCGCGCACACGATGCCACCAAACAGTGCGCCTACGTCGGACCCGCACCCGTGCCCATCGAAGATTATGTTGAACAGTGCTACCGCCAGGCCGTCACCGGATTGCAGTGCTATCCCGAAGCCCTCCGCGCCCCCTTCGCACATCTCGTCCTCAAAGAAGATATGTTCAACGCCATCGGGCCCGCCATCATCAGCGGACGATCGGTCTTCATCTACGGACCGCCCGGAAACGGCAAAACCGCCATGGCACGCTCCATCGGCGAATTCATGAACACCGCCGGCGGATCCATATACGTTCCCTACGCCTTCGTCGCCGACGGAAACATCGTCACTGTCTTCGATCCCTCGCTCCACATCACCGACGATACACCGCTCGAATTCGGTGACGAAGCCGACGCCGCCGTCCGGCGACTCCTCAACACCGGCTCCGCCGATCAACGCTGGGTCCGCATCCGAAGGCCCGTCATCGTCACCGGTGGTGAATTGAAC
Source organism: Limnoglobus sp. (assembly GCA_041742055.1). Lineage (GTDB taxonomy): Bacteria > Planctomycetota > Planctomycetia > Gemmatales > Gemmataceae > Limnoglobus. The sequence goes on from JBGSJI010000081.1 coordinate 15,798, forward strand.
CTCGAAATGCTCGACCTCCGCTACAGCAAGGAATCCAACTTTTATCAGGCGCCCATTCACTTTAAGGCCAACGGCGGCGTCTTCCTCATCGACGACTTCGGCCGCCAGCTCTGCAGCCCCAAGGAACTTCTCAACCGCTGGATTCTCCCGCTCGAAGACCGCCACGACTTCCTCACACTCGCCAGCGGAAAAAAAATTCAAGTTCCGTTCGAACAGCTCATCATCTTCAGCACGAATCTCGATCCGAAACAGCTCGTGGACGACGCCTTCCTCCGGCGGATCCGCCACAAAGTCGGCATCAACGCACCAACGCAGGACGTGTACCAGAAGATCTTCAGCGGCGTCTGCAAAAAGCTCGGAATGAACTACGATCAACCCGCAATCGAATACCTTTACGAGCGATACTACAACAAAGGCCGGGCGCCACGGGCCAGCGATTGTCGCGATTTACTGGAAATCGTTCAGTCCATCTGCCGATACAGACGTCAACCCGTGCATTTGACGCGCGACCTGATGGTTGAGGCCGCGAACAGTTTCATCGCGGAATTTCAGTAAAGAATTTCTCAAGTCTTCGAGGACGAGCGCCATGGATGGCAAATGCTGGAAAGCCCTTGCGGTCGCGTCGCTTCTGGCCGCCAGCGCAGGCTGCCGCGGAACCGGTTCGAAGACCATGACTTCCGGCATCCCCACTCCGCCTGCCGCTGGTGGTGGTAACGCCGTCTCCCGACTCTTCCAGCCCAAACCCGCCGGACCGCCTCCCCAGTACCAGGCCAGCGAACAGCCCATCAACGAGTCCGATCTCAAAAAGGGACCACTCAAGGCGGAAACCGTCGCCGCACTCGCCAACGCACAGGTCGGAGCCGCATTCGACTTCCAGGCCGACGGAACCGCCAATCCCAATCTCGACCGACTCGCCGACGATGCACGCCAAAAATTCCAAAAGGCGCTCGAGCAGGATCCCAAAAACCACGAAGCGCTTCAGGGACTCGCACGACTCTACACCCGACTCGGCGATCGCGAACGAGCCATCAGCACACTGCAAACGATGCAGTCCTATTACCCCACCGATCACAAAATCGCCTACGAGACCGCCCTCACTTACGCCCGATTCGATGACTGGGCCAATGGCGTAACCGCCTGCCGGGCCGCTCTCGCCGGCGATCCCGAAAATCGACGCTATCAGAAAACGCTCGGCATTCTCACCGCCCGCACCGGTAACTTCGAAGACGGTTATGCTCTCATTGCAAGCGTCACCACCGAAGCGGAAGCCCGCATGACCATGGCCAAACTCCTCGTCGACATGGACCGGACCGATCTCGCGGAGGCGCAGGTTCAGATCGTAATGAAGATCGATCCCAATCTTCCGCAGGTCCAGGAATGGATCAATGCCCGGCCGGGTTCTGCGGTTCAACCCGTCCAGCATGCCGAACCCGCCAATCGATAAATCTTACGCAATCATCTTGAACTCGCACGGATCGCGCACTAGCGCGATCCGTTCCTGTTTTTTCCCGTCATCTCCGATCGCCCCCTCGTCTTCCGAACCGACAGACGCGATAATACAGAGACTGATTCACGCCGCGGTCGATCGTCATTCGACCGCATCTGTTTTTCCCCCAGCCCGATTCACCAGGAGGTTTTCCGTGAGATCGATGAAATTCCGTATGGGCGGTGCCGCCGCCGTTGCTCTGATGGCGACGGCCATTGTGACCGCAGAACCCGTTCTCTCCGCAGCCCAGAGTGGAAAAGTCATCGAGGCCGACCTCGCGCACCTGGGCAAACTCGTTGACCTCGCCAAAACCAAGCGTGTCGGCGGACGCGTCAAGTCCGCATCGGTGCTGCTGGCACTCTATGCACAGGATCACCTGGCAGGCAAAGACGGCGCGAAGATGGCCGCGCTGCGCGACGGCGCACTCAAGATCGCCGGCAAAGCCAAGAGCAGTTCCGCCGTCACCAAGAGCGCGGCCGAACTCGCAACCGACGTTGCCGCCCTCGCGAAACTCAGCGCCGGCAGCGGCGACGCGAAGCCCACCGATCTCAAGAAGATCATCGAAGAAACCAGCCTCGACCTCATGGACGTCATGGATCTCTTCTCGTCGTCAATCGGCGGCGGGATGAACATCGAACGTGACATCCGCGAAATGAAGAAGGATGGCCCCAAGGGAATGGACGAAGCCTACCTGCTCGCCGTGCGCACGGCGTACATCTCAGACCTGACTTTGCACCTGCCGAACGAAATGGCGTCCTCCGGTGCCGGCAAGAAGTCCTGGGATGGCTACACGATGGACATGAAGAAGTTCTCGATGGAAATCGCACTCGAAGCCGCCAAGGGCGACAAGGGCGACAAGGACAAGATCAAGGCCGCCGCCGGTAAGCTGGACGCCAGTTGCACGAACTGCCACAACAAGTTCCGCGACTGATCGCTGCAGCAATCACGTGAACCCAACGACAGCCCCGGTAGCACCGGGGCTGTTTTTGTTTGTTCGCGCTCGTCGCGGATCCCCGACGGATGGTACGACCGTAGGTCTCCATATTATGAAAATCGATTGATAAAAAAGGTGACAGTCCCCTTTGATTTGGCGAGGACTTCAAGCTCGGGATCGTGCGAATGCCCGTGCGCCGAAGCACAACCCAGCGATCAAACACAGAAGGCTGCTAGACGGCTCTGGCACAGCCGCAGCAATAACAGGAGAGCGTGAACGGAAAATTACAAAACGGTCAGGTGCGGGTGCAAATGTGCCGATGTTCAGGGTGTCGCTCCAGATAAATTCAGCGGAATGCGAGATGCCGGGAATGACTCCCCAAGGTTGTGAACCCTGCGGCATCGAGGCCTGCGGTGTAGACCAACTGCTGGTGCTGACAATGTCTGCTATGGTTGAATTACTTGGCAGGTCACCGAAGATGCCGGGGTTACTGTTCGGAGGGCCATTTGCATACTCCCAATCAGTAAGGTTTGAAAATAATTTTGATCCATCGGGCAAGTTGAATTGACCAACCCACATCTGTTCATAGTAGTCATTCCAGGCGATTGTGTACAAGTAGTCTCCTGGGTTAGGCGTGAATGTGAAGGTTTCTGGCAACGACCATCCATAACCCCCCGGTGATCCGGCCAGTCCATATTCGTTACGCCCGATAAATCGCAAACCACTACCGTCAAGTTGTCCAGTAAACAGTCCGTAATGATTGTCTGCGGTGAGAGTCGCCGTTATCATTCCGGCATGACAAACGGGAAGATTCCACCAAATTAGGCTCGTGATAAAGGCGAAAACAAATCTTTTCATCGAAGAACTCCCCGTCAACAAACATATACATATGTTGCGATACACGGCAGAAGCAGTACGTCGTTTGCACAGACAATAATTTTAACGTAGCAGTGCACGATTGATTTGCAAGAAGTAGCAGCGCGATTCAAGCAGCCCATCGCATATTAATAACTGTTTGCTCGCGGAACATCGGCGAAGCAAATAGCGGCGAGAAATGGAATATTAACCGCTGAATTCCATGCGATTCGTTCGAGACGCTGTGATCACATCGGCCGGTACATGAGGCCGGTGGCGGTGCTGGCGGTGCGGCAGATTTCGTCCGGCTGTTCGTCGCTGGTGGTGCGGAAGATCACGTCATCAACGCTGCCATAGACATCGCAGAGTACCACTTGATAACGCATCGGATGAATGACCCACCAGTAGAAGAGGACACCCGGCACGATGAAGAGCAGCAGCAGATAGAAGAACGTGAACCATTCCAGCAGGCCGGTCGTGTGCGTGTGGATGATGCCGAGAGCGTGGCTTTTTCGCCAGTCGATTTCGACGGGCTGCATGGGAATGAAGCAGATGCGCCAAGTCTTGATGAGGCTGGCCTGTCCCTTGGCGGTGCGTGTGATGCGGATCTTTTCGAAGGTACCGATGAGGAACGATTGCAACCCGCCCTGAAAGAGCAGGGCGACGACGGAACCGTAGAAGCCGACGTCGGAGCGGAAGGCGAGAATGAGGAGTACGTTCAGGACTTGCAGGCCGGCGAAGATCTGCAGCCGCAGTTGCAGGTTCATGCGCGGTTCCCATTCCTGATCGATGGGTTGAAAGCGCTTCTTGGGCTTTTTCTTCGTTTGGAAATCGACGCCGCAATGAACGCAGAATGTGGAGTCGAGCGGCAGGTGATACTGGCATTCGGGGCAGGTCTTGGTGCCGTCACCCGGCACCGCATACGGCAGCGCCTGATCGTCGTGCTCTTCCTGAGTGCCTTCGAGAAGGTTGGGGCCGAGTTCGGCGCCTTCGGGAATGACGAACTCTGGTCGCAGGTCGCGGGGGTTGGGGTTCTCGCGCGCCGTGGCCTTCTTCGCCGACTTCTTCGGCTTGCTGCGGGGGACGGGTGGCGGACGCGGAATGTCGCCGTCGTCATCCTCATCCCGCCGGCGCCTTTTGGATTCGGAAGCGGGTGCGATCACCGGCAGTTCGTCGTCGGCAGGCTCGTCGCCGCTTGCGCGCATCGCCACCGGAACTTCAACATAATACCCGCACTCGCCGCAGCGAATCTTCGCGCGCGAATGATCGCGCGGGATCGAGATTTTCCCGCCGCAGTGACTACAGGGAATTCTGTTGCCTTCAGCCATATTTCCAGACGTTAATTTGTGATCCCCTTCGTGATCCGCATGAAGACGTCTTCGAGGTTGATTTCTTCTTCCTTGAAAGCCTTGAGTTTGAAGCCTTCGGCGATCAGGCGCTCGGGGATGAAGCTGCCGTCGGCGTCTTCGATCTTCATCGTGACCTTGATCGATTCGCCTTCGTCGGTCAGCTCGACGCTTTCGAACTCCGGGTACGACTGCAGCTTCTTGGCGGCGAGTTCGTTGGAATCCTTGCCGACCGACACCATGTAGATGTGTTTCTGACGGACCTGTTTGATGGCGGAGGCGACGTCGTTGTTGAAGATGAGTTTACCGCGTTCGATGATGCCGATCTTGTTGCAGATGTCCGCGAGTTCGGGGAGGATGTGCGAGGAGACCATGATGGTCTTGTTCATCTTGCGGAGTTCTTTGATGAGTTCGCGCATTTCGATCCGGGCGCGGGGGTCGAGGCCGGAAGCGGGTTCGTCGAGGAGGAGCACCTGCGGTTCGTGCAGAAGCACGCGGGCGAGTCCGAGGCGCTGGGTCATGCCGCGGCTGAGGCTGGTGACGAGGGCATCGCGTTTGTATCCGAGTTCAACGAGGTCGAGCACCTGATCGCATTTTTTGCGTCGCTCCGGGCCTTTGATGCGGTAGGCGGCGGCGAAGAATTCGAGGTACTCGATGACTTTCATATCGTCGTAGACGCCGAAGAAGTCGGGCATGTAGCCGATGCTGCGGCGGATTTCCTTCGAGCCGGTGTAGATGCTGTAGCCGCAGACGCTCGCTTCGCCCCAGCTGGGGTTCAAGAGCGTGGCGAGGATGCGCATGGTGGTGGTTTTGCCGGCACCGTTCGGCCCGATGAAGCCGAAGACGTCGCCTTGTTCGAGCTTGAGCGTGAGGCGGTCGAGCGCAAAGAGGTCGCCGTATTTTTTCGTCAGGTCGCGTGTTTCGATCATGATGGTCTCGGGAAGAGAATGGATCGTTTATTTTTTGTAAGGCTTGATGGGCAGGTAAATCCGCACGAAGGTCTCTTGCTGGAGCGTGCCCTGCTGAGGTGTGCGAGGGGTTGTGCCGCCGGGGAGTTCTTTGAGCCAGATCCGCGTGGGAGACGGCGAATCGGCGGCGTTCTGCAATTCTTCCGCCTGCGCATCGCGGACCATGGGCACGCGGCCGATCACGATCACTTCGTCGCGGTGCAGGCTTGAGAGCCGCCAGGACTGATCGAGCCGGCGGAAGGAGCTGTTGCGCGGCGCGGCGGTGTCGTTGGTGCGCTGCGATTCTTCATGGAACATCATCGCGAAGGCGGGAGCGATGCCCGACGAGACCGCCTGCTGTGTGCTGGTTCTCGTGTTGAACGAAGGATTCACGGTGCTGAAGGATGAAAGCGAATTCAGCTTGTTGATCCAGTCGCCTTCGATTTTCCGGTCGTCGAGGTAGGTGTTCACAGCGACGCCTGACGTGATGGAATCCCATTTGTACGCTTTGCCCGCATAGATGAGATAGACATCCTGCAATTCTTCGAACGGCAGATTCAGTGTGAACGTACCGACGACATTGGCGGGATTCGCCGGCGGGTGGACGAGTTCCGTGGTGACGAGCGGCTTCTGCGGGTTGAGAATCGCGGACCAGTCGGCGGTGAAGCCTTTCGTGGACCAGACCTGGATCGGCACATCGACGAGCCCCGTTGCGAATTTCGCATTGGCGGGATCGTCGTTGGCGGCGAGCTGGTATTGGTACGAGCGGCGGAAGAGGCCCGCACGGCGCCCCGCACCCGCACCGGTCCAGTCGACGAGCGCTCCGCCATGCGGTTGCGATTCGCCCATCCAACCCGTGTTCGGTTCGATGCCCACGCTGTACGTATCGATCCGCGGGCTGAAGACCGTGAACCAGGTTCGCCCAAAAACGCGATTCGAAGCGGGATCGATCTCGACGATATCCACCTTGTTCACTTTCATGTCGCTGCCCTTGAGCGCATACGCCGAGAAGTACGCGATCGCGCTGACGGACAGAACGATGATGGGGAAGGTGATCCAGGTGAGTTCGAGCCGCTTGAAAACTTTTTTCAGGATGTAATATTCGACCGGTCCGATGAGCAATGTGTAAAAGATGATGAACGCCGCCACCCAGCCAAAGGAAATCACCGGAACACTCGCGAACGCATCCGCATGCTGACGCATTTCGTTGCCCAGTTCATCCTCCGCCACGCCGTTGTAGGAATACGAGTTCTTATTGAAATCCTGCGGAGCGCGATTAGCGCCGCACTCGCGGATCAACAGATCCCAGGCTTTGGTTCGATCGTCGTAATCCACGAACGGCGAACGATCCAGATCGAAACCCACCAGCGTCACCCGGCCCAGACCATACGGCGCCTGAACGATTACGCGCCGCGAACCTTCACGCAGCGAATCCGCATGCGGAACGATCTGCCGGAAGCCCCGATGCGGGTACGCTTCGAAATTCACAATCGGGAACGTCCCGCTTTTCGCGGTCATCGTATTGAGCTTCGCCTTCTTCTCGCCCACGCCGTGGGTATGCCACTCCATGGGCAGTTCTTTGATCTGCTCCGTGAGATTCTCCGCCGGGAGCTTCATCGGCAGTACTTCCTGGAGAATCGGATAGCTGGCGACGAAACTCGCATTCTGGCCAACGCTCACGATCAGCTTTCCGCCGCGGCGGACCCACTCGAAGAGCGCATCGCGGCGGGGCTTGTGCTGCGGATCGGTGAAGAGCGGAGTGAGGAAATTCGGGACCGAAGCGGAGCCGGTGGCGAGCACGACCAGATCCGCGGCGTCGTAGCCGTACCAGCGGTCGGGAAGCAGAAACGGATTATCGATGACGGCCAGCTCGACTTTCTGCCCGCGATTGTCGTTGCCCCGTGCGTTCGGCTCCTGGGAAAGCTCGAACCCCGGCAGCCGTGAACCCAACGCCAGCACAACATACGCGGAGGTATCGCGGGAGCGGACGAAGCTCATTCGCTTCGGTTCCGCGAGTTGCCGGCCGTTGGAGGGATCCTTGATCGAAACGGTGCATTCTCGGCCGCCGATGCGAATGCAGGGCAGATACGCCAGTTCCGCGGCGGAGAGCGTGGTGCCCGGTCGAACGTCGCGGAGATTTTGAAGCGGGATCGTTACGCTGGTTCCGAGGTCGTCCGGATCGCTGGATTCCAGAACGATGACGGCCTGACGATCCACCTCGCGCAGGATTTCGAGATCGAGATAGACCGGCGACCAGAAGTTGGCTTTGCAGACGTAGGAACCGCTGCCGTCGTCATCCCGTTGAGTGGGCCGTGGACCGTGCGGAAAGCCGATTTTCACCGATTTGATCTTGATGGAATACGACTGCGCAAGAGCCAGCCCTTGGGTCAAAAGTGCAACGCCGAGGGCCAGCATCAGACGAATGGGGAATCGTGTCACGGTTTCTCCGCCAGGGCGCAGGCACACGGGATGGAACCACAACCGGGGCAACCGGTTCCGTATTTACGCTGGATCGCCTCGTCGAGATCGACCCCCACACCGTTGGCGAGGGTGGCCAGCCAGGCGAGCACGTCGGCGAATTCGAGTGTACGTTCCTCGTGGGTTCCCCCACGCAACGCCCCGGACAGCTCGCCAACCTCCTCCAGAAACCACATGAAGGTTCCTTCGACGCCCCGGCGTGAATCTTTATCGCCGTAGAGTTCTCGAATACGTTCTTGCAATTGGCCAAGCGTCATCCAGCGATTTTAGCACAGCACCGCAGGACGGCCAATCGGCGATCGGTATTCCCGCACAATCCTTCACCCCGACCAGCGCTCAATCAACAGAATCACACCGTAGATTGCATGACCGACCACAAACAGAAGCAACCCACTGAGCAACAGTCCGCAGCCCCAGCGATCCTTCGCGTCGTCGCGGCCGCGGTGGACGAGCCAGCCGAGACCGAAAAGGATCATCCCGATCGCGGCGACGATGCCGCCGGGTCCGTCGATGACCCATTTGGGAGCGGAATGAGAAGCGCTGGCCGGGAGCACGATGAGCGTCTGACCGCGAATCAGACCTGCGAGTCCAAAGCCGAGAATTCCAAGTGCGATCAGAACCTTGATCGCCTTGTCCCGCAGTTCGATGGAACGAGCGTGTTTTTCGTCGCTGCAGAGTGATTCCGTGCCGGGCGTGACCGGGGCGATTTCCCGATCCGCCAGACGCATCCCCCAGATCGAGAGCGGCAGCGCAACGAGGCCACCGACAAGCGCGCCGGTGCCGAGGTCGAAGTTCAGTTTCATCGCGAGATACATACCGCCCATGATGGGCAGCAGGGCGCCCCAGAGGAGCCATGTCGCGAGGAGGAATGTGCGGAGGTGGGACATAAGTAAACGATTATCTCCTCCCGATCGAACATCCCGCAATGTTATTCCTTCGCTTCGCGCCGCCGTTCCTTTTCCTCGCGCCGCTCGCGCCGCTCGCGCCGCTGTGCTTTCAATAACCCGAGAGACGGATTCGGGAACTGACGGCGATGGCGAATGGAGCGAGTGTGATCGTACCGCGTCTGAATGTTCACGGAATGGTGGTCGCGGAGTTGGGCAATTGAAAAGACCCCGGCGGGACCGGGGTCGAAGTGTTTGCAATTGAGTTCACATCAGGAGCCGTTGGCTGCGTTCAGCCGATCGGTCACGGTGCTGAAGGTCTGGCTCGTCGTTGTGCCGAGGGCGGTGATCGCGACCAGGCAGACAACAATGATCAATGCAAGCATCACGGCGTATTCCACTGCGGTCGGGCCGTCTTCCTTTTTCAGGAAACGGATCAGCGGACGGGTCAAACGTGTCATAATACCTCGAGGGGGTCCGGGTCGGCGACTGTTCTCACGCACGTACCCCTTCGATCCAGCCACCAAATGACGGAAGGGGCACGATGATCCGCGTCGCGGCCATCGCACCCCTACTCGATTTTCGGCTTAAGAACACTTAGCTAGCGGTGTTGCCAGCGGCGATGCTGGTGTCAACGTAGCTGAAGGTTGCGCTGGCCGTGCTACCGAGGGCGGTAATGGCAGCGATGCAAACCACGATGATGAGGGCGAGCATCACAGCGTACTCAACCGCGGTCGGGCCGTCTTCCTTCTTCAGGAACTCCACCATCTTGCGTGCGAACTTGTTCATCGGAATCTCCATATTGGACGATTGTTCACGGTCGGCTGGAGGAGATCGGTAGTTCGATCTGCAGGTTAACTCCGTGCCGCCTGCGACAACGAGTATGTAGACCGCGATTACAATCGATGCAAATGGCACGCTCCGGAATTTTGGAATTTTCGGTTCATCACAACGGTCGTGTACGTTGAGTTCCTAGAACACACTCCCCATAACCTTCGTTGATTACCCAATTTTCCCAAGCTGGAAAATGAACTTTGAGGTGCAGTCATGGCAGATGTATCGAATCGCAAGAGTTTAACGACTACGGCAGGAACCGGGCGTGCTCCCAACCGTGCCATGCTCCGGGCTGTCGGATTTCAAGACGACGATTTTTCCCGGCCCATGATCGGGGTTGCTTCCCTTCATTCCGACATCACGCCCTGCAATATGCACCTCGATCGACTCGCCCGAAAAGCCATCGAAGGCATCCGCGCCGCCGGCGGAGTTCCGCAAATCTTCGGCGCACCCACCGTCTCCGACGGAATCAGCATGGGCCACATGGGCATGCGCTATTCCCTCGTTTCCCGCGAAGTCATCGCCGATTCGCTCGAAACCGTCTCCGGAGCCATGAACCACGACGGCCTCATCGCCATCGGCGGTTGCGATAAAAACATGCCCGGTTGCCTCATGGCCCTCGCCCGACTCAACATTCCCGGCATCTTCGTCTACGGCGGAAGCATCCTCCCGGGCATCGGCCCCGACGGCGAAGATGTGGACATCGTCTCCATCTTCGAGGCTGTCGGAAAATTCCAGGCTGGCACCATCGACGAAAAGAAACTGCACAAAATCGAATGTGAATCCTGTCCCGGCGCCGGCTCCTGCGGAGGAATGTACACCGCCAACACCATGTCCAGCGCCATCGAAGCCATGGGCATGTCCCTGCCGCACGATTCCAGTTACCCCGCCATCTCCAGCGCCAAGGACCGCGAAACCTTCCACGCCGGCGAGGCGCTCGTGAATCTGGTGAATCTGAACCTCCGCCCCCGCGACATCATTACGCGCAAGTCCCTCGAGAACGCCTACACGCTCGTTCTCGCGCTCGGCGGAAGTACCAACGCCGTCCTGCACCTCATGGCCATCGCCCGCGAAGCCGAAGTGCCGTGGACCCTTGACGACTTCGACCGGCTGGGCATGAAGGTTCCGCATCTCGCGGACCTGAAGCCGAGCGGCAAGTACGTCATGTACGATCTCTTCCGCGAGGGTGGCGTGCCGGCCGTCTTGAAGGCGCTGCTGGATGCGGGCATGCTGCACGGCGATTGCATCACCGTGACCGGCAAAACGCTGGCCGAGAACCTGAAGGACACGACGAGCGTCTATGCGAATCCGCGGCGGAAGGTGATGATGCCGCTCGACGCACCCAAATACGACAAGGGGCACATCGTTATCCTGAAAGGCAATCTCGCCCCCGAAGGCTGTGTCGCGAAGCTCTCCGGCCTCAAGGTGCGGAACATCACCGGGCCCGCGAAGGTGTTCGATGGCGAGGAGGCCTGCTTCCAGGCGATTCAGGCTCAGAAGATCGTGGCGGGCGACGTGGTGGTGATCCGCGGCGAAGGTCCGGTCGGCGGGCCGGGCATGCGCGAGATGCTGAGCATCACCGGTGCGCTCATGGGTCAGGGTCTGGGGGATAAGGTCGGCCTCATCACGGACGGCCGCTTCAGCGGCGGCACACACGGCCTCGTGGTCGGGCATGTTGCACCGGAAGCGTGGACCGGCGGCGCGATCGGCCTGCTCAAGGACGGCGATAGCATCACGATTGACGGCGACAAGAAGCTGCTACAGGTGAACATCAGCGATGAGGAGTTGGCAAAGCGCAAGGCGGCGTGGGTGAAGCCGGCGGTTCGCGTGGAGCGCGGCGTGCTGGCGAAGTACGCGAAACTGGTTCACAGCGCCAGCGAAGGCGCCGTGACGGGGTGATATGATAAATAAAGCCCGCCGATGTACATCGGCGGGCCTATTGAATCAATCCTACTCTGTTCCCCTCACCCCGCAAACAGCCTCGGCTTCCGCGTGCGCTTCATCATCTCGTAGCTCTGATACGCCATCAGGAACATGAAGATCATCATGATCGGGCTCGGGATCGCCCACGAAAGCCAGCTCGGCCACGTTTCAAAGATCTGAACTCTCAGTTCCCGCGGCCCGAAGTTCACAATCAACCCCACGCCCGCCAGTACCAGCGCCGTCACCAGCGAGACCTGCTGCGTGGTGTAATCCGGTGCCCGCAGGCGCCGCAGCACAAACACTTCGCGCAGGATCTTGCTGCCATCCAATGGCCAGATCGGCAACAGATTGATCAGAGTCCAGAACAGATTGATGAAAAAGAGAAACGTGTACAGATGCTTCACGATCGGTGGGCCGTCGGACCACGGAATCAACTGGTTGGTTCCCCACACCAGACCCAGCAGCACAAGCCCCGCCGCCGGACCCGCCGCCGCGATCGCCATGCGCCGATACGGAGACTGCGAGGAATACGTCGCAACGGCCACGCCGCCGAAGGCGAACAGCTCGATATACGCCGGCGAACCGTAATAGCGCATGGCGGACGCATGACCCAGCTCGTGCCAGAGCACCGAAACGAACCCGCACGCGACAAAAAGCAAACCGATGTGAAGCCCCGCATCGAAGAACGGCAATCCGATGAGCGCCATGCTCAGCCAGAACAGCGGATTGACGCGCACGGGGAAGCGAGCGACTCGGAACGTCAGATCGAGCGATGTCCGTTGCTGTTCCAGTAACACTGGCACCTCAGGGTCGAAGGATCGAGAAGTCAACCGAATTATACTGGTCCGCCGACGGAGAACGCCTTTATCGACTTTTCTGGATTGATGAGACGGGTTTGGGAACGGTATTGGTCTCTGTTTCTTGAACGGTTGGGTGCCATGCCCACTGCTTTGAGTGGGCATGCTCACGCAAAGCCGTGAGCATGGCACCCATGAGATGGCAAATGATGAATCGGTCAAAAGAAACGATTGGATTCGTTCACCCATCGAGAACTCTCCTACCTTTCAATTGAAAGGCTCATCCCTCCAGCGGACCTCAGGCCGACTGACAAGATAATTGATTGTAGATTTGATGAAGATTTCGAAGGGAACAGAACGGGATTTCTAGTTTAGCTTGATGCACGCCCCATTATCCCGCCGGTTGGTTGCGGAACTCTTCGGCACGTTTTTCCTCGTCTTCGCCGGCACCGGCGCGATCGTCTTCCAGGTGCCGCATATCGGGATCGCCCTCGCCTTCGGCCTCGTGGTCATGTGCATGATCTACGCCGTCGGCCCGGTCTCCGGGGCGCATCTCAATCCCGCCGTCACGATCGGCTTCGCCCTCACCGGGCAGTTTCGATGGGTCGAAGTGGCCCCCTATATTCTCGCTCAGCTTCTGGGTGCGTTCGCCGCCAGCGCACTGCTGCTCATGATCACACCGCACGAACCGCATCGGCTGGGGCAAACTCTGCCCGGGCAGGGAATCATCGAACGAAATGCTGTGATCGTGGAGATCGTGCTGACTCTGGTCCTGATGTACACGATCCTCAGCGTGGTCGCCGCCAAGCCCGAGATCCAATCGCTCGGCGGAATCATCATCGGCGGAGTGGTCGGTCTGGAGGCGATGTTCGCGGGGCCGATCACGGGTGCGAGCATGAACCCGGCGCGTTCGCTGGCGCCGGCGTTCGTCTCGGGTATGCCGTCGCTGGTTGGCATTTACATTTTCGGCCCGATTCTCGGCGCGGCACTGGCGGTGCCGCTGTGGAACTTCATTCATCAACCATCGTCTACGAAGGAGATCAAATCATGAGTGCGCAGGTACCCGTTTCGGTACTCTTTGTGTGTGTGGAGAACAGCAATCGCAGTCAGATGGCGCAGGCGTTCGCGAAGATTTACGGCGGCGATCGGGTCGCAGCGCATTCGGCGGGAAGCCGCCCGAGCGGCAAAGTGAACCCGAAAGCCGTGGCGGCGATGGCGGAACTCGGATACGATCTCAGCACGCATTCTTCGAAGGGTCTGGAGCCGTTCAACGGTCAGACGATCGATGCGGCGGTGACGATGGGCTGCGGCGATGCGTGTCCGCTGGTGAACGCGAAGCAGCGGATCGACTGGCAGATTCCGGACCCCCGCGAGATGCCGCCGGAAGAGTTTCGCAAGGTGCGCGATCTCATCGGCGAAAAGGTGAAAGCGCTGTTACAGGAACTGGGAGTATCATCATGACGAATGTCGAGGCCGCCCTGAATCTCGTGAAGCCGGGTATGAAGCTCGGCCTCGGTTCCGGAGCCGCATCGGAGCGGTTCCTGCAGGGTCTGGGAGAGCGGGTGAAAGCCGGCCTCAACATTGTCGGTGTCCCCACGTCAAAGAAGATCGAGACGCTGGCCCGGTCGCTGGGCATACCCATCGTCGAGCTGAATGATGCGCTGCCGCTCGATCTGGCGGTGGATGGGGCGGACGAGGTCGATCCCGATTTGAACATGATCAAGGGTTACGGCCGAGCGCTTCTGCGCGAGAAAGTGGTGGCGCTCGGAGCGAAGGAATTCATCATTCTGATTGGTCCGGAGCGCGTGGCGGAGAAGCGGGTGGAGGTGCTGGGAGCGCGGGGGCGCGTGCCGATCGAAGTGGTCCCGTTCGCCGTACCGCTTGTGCTGCACATGCTCGGAGAGATGCAGATCCAAGCCGAGGTCCTCAAGGACAACGATGAACCGGCCGTATCGGATAACGGCAATCATCTGATCCATGTGCTGATGGATGAGATCAACGAGCCGCAGGATTTCGATCTGTTCCTGAAGGGCATACCGGGCGTGGTGGAGACCGGTCTGTTCCTCGACATGGCGGATGCGGTGTTCATCGAAACCGATGGCCAGGTGGAGGAATTGCGAAGGGCTTGAGAATGGCCCGCTGACGACGCGGACCTACGGACGCGGATGAAGAAGATCAGAACCATGAAATCCATTCTTCGTTTTCATCTTCTTCATCCGCGTTGAAATCGGCGACATCTGCGGGCCAATTGATCTCTTTCATCTTCTTCATCCGCGTTGAAATCGGCGACGTCTGCGGGCCATTCTTACTATTCTGATTTCAGCATGTTCGATTTCGCCATCACCGCCTTCGTTTCGATTCTCTTTCTGGTTGATCCGCCGGGAACGGTTCCCGCATTCATCGCTCTGACGGCGAACCAGACACCGGCCAAGCGCCGACGCACGGCGCTGATTTCGGCGCTGGCGGCCACCCTGACCATGATGGGCTTCGCGCTGGTGGGCAACGCCCTCTTCCGGGCGCTCAAGCTCACGATCCCCGCCTTCCAAATCGCCGGCGGCATCATTCTGTTCCTCGTTGCACTCGATATGATCCGCTCCGAGACCGGCACCGCCGAGCAGCAGCCTTCGGACGCCGAGGCGAGTGCCGCCACCGGTGACGTGGCCATCACGCCGCTGGCGATTCCGCTCATGGCCGGCCCGGCGGCGCTGTCCACCGTCGCCGTGCTCATGGCGCGGGCGCAGGGCGTGGGCGAAATCGCCGCCGTCTTCGGCGCCATCGCGCTCACCGGCCTGCTTTGCTTCCTGACGTTCCGCCTCGCCGACCCGATCCAGCGCCGACTCGGCACCACCGGCATCCACGTGCTCGGCCGAATCCTCGGCCTCGTGCTGGCGGGGATCGCGGTGCAGTTCGTGCTGGACGGATTGCAGGCCGCAGGGATCATACCCAAGGGATAATTCTGAAATTCCTGGAGACTATCCATGCGTATCGCTGTCGTCGCTCTTCTTTTGTTCCCTGCTCTCGCGTTTGCTCAGGCTCCGGACCGTGCCGTACTCCTCAAGAAGATGACGCAGGCGATGGGGCCGATGCCCGGCAAAGACCGCATCGTGCCGCTCGCTGTCAAAGTTCTCTCTGAAGAAAAACTCGATGGCTACGTCCGCAAAAAGATCACCTACGCCCCCGAAGCCGGTGACCGCGTACCAGCCTGGCTGCTCATTCCCAACGGTGCGAAGAAGAACCCGGCCGTGCTCTGCCTGCATCAGACAATTACCATTGGCAAAGACGAACCGGTCGGCCTGGGCAAGCAGGAATCGAAGCAGCAGGCGCTGCACCTCGTGAAGCGCGGGTACGTGTGTCTGGCGCCGGATTATCCGAGTTTCGGTGAGTACCAATACGATTTCCCGAAAGCCTTCAAGGCGGGGCTTTATCAATCGGGCACGATGAAGGCGATCTGGAATAATATGCGGGCGGTCGATCTGCTTCAGTCGCTGCCGGAGGTCGACGGCGAACGCATCGGCGTCATCGGCCACTCGCTCGGCGGGCACAACAGCCTTTACACCGCCGCCTTCGACGAGCGCCTGAAAGTGTCGGTCTCCAGTTGCGGGTTCAATAGTTTCCACAAATATTACGGTGGGAATCTCAAAGGCTGGACCAGCGACCGCTACATGCCGCGCATCGCCAGCGAGTACGGCAACGATCCGAAGCGGATGCCGTTCGATTTCGATGATGTGTTACTGGCGATTTGTCCACGTGGTGTGTTCGCGATGTCACCGCTGCGGGATGCGAACTTCGAAGTCAGCGGCGTGAAGGATGTGATCGCGAAGGTGGCGCCGGTGTATGCGAAACTGGGTGTGGCGGAGAAGCTGAAGGCGGTGCATCCCGATGCGGGCCACGAGTGGCCGGAAGCGGAGCGCAAAGCGGCGTATGAGTTTATGGATGGGATCTTGAAGAAGTGAGATGGGTTCCGGTCTGCGCTCACGTCTTTCCGCTGCCGCCCAGCAAGTATCCCAAAATCGCGTGGGCGGAGTCGTCGAGCGGTTCGAGTCGCTGAATCTCCAGCCGCTCGCGGACCACGAGTTCGCCAAAATCCTGAAAGAAGCTCTTTGGCGATTTCGCACGCACCGTCAGCGTATCGCCCGCTACGTCCACCCCTGTCACCTCGTCGAACGAAAGCAGCAGCTTCGCCACATCCTTCGCCTGCGCCACATCGATGCGCACTGAGAGCGGAAAGTCCTCAAGCATGTCGCGAATCTTCTGCAGCGTGCCGACCGCCGCAATCCGGCCGCGGGCCATGATCGCCACGTGATTCGTCAGCTTTTCCAACTCTTCGAGTTCGTGACTGGAGATCAAGAGCGCTTTGCCCTGCGCCGCCAGCGAGCGGAAGAGGTCGAGCAGTTCCTGCCGCCCGACGGGGTCGATGCCGGAGAGCGGTTCGTCGAGGATGAGCAGCGGCGGATCGGTCAGCAGCGCCTGCGCGAGCTTGATGCGCTGGCGCATGCCCTTCGAGTAGCCGCGGAGTTTGCGATCGGCCCGATCGA
Source organism: Limnoglobus sp. (assembly GCA_041742055.1). Classification (GTDB taxonomy): domain Bacteria; phylum Planctomycetota; class Planctomycetia; order Gemmatales; family Gemmataceae; genus Limnoglobus. Next base: position 32,817 of record JBGSJI010000081.1, read on the forward strand.
TCATCCCCACCTGTTCGAGCGTGTTTTCCGTGAGTTCCCGGGCATCCTTCGATGTGAAGCCGCAGAGATCGGCCATCGTGCGCACAAACTCGCGGCCCGTCATGTCTTCGTAAAATGCATCGACATCCGGACAGTACCCCACCAGCCGCCGCGCCCGCCAGTCCCAGGCGTCGGTGCCGAGGATCGTCACGCGGCCGAGTGTCGGCCGCACCTGCCCGGTCGCCAGCTTCATGAGCGTGGACTTGCCGGCACCGTTCGCGCCAACCAGGCCCGTGATCCCGCCGCGCAGCTCCAGCGTGACCTGATTCAGGCTCAGCACGGCGCCGTACCACTTCGAAACCTGTTCGAAGAGCAAGAGTGGAGCATCCCGGTTCACGAAATAATCTCCACCGCCTGGATCCGCTTGCGAAGATAAAGCAAACTCAGCGCGATCACGCCGCCGCACACCGCAGCCGCTTCCCAATACTCCGGCTGTGCACCACGCATCGACTCACGCTCAATCCCCAGACACCAAGCCCCCACCAGATACAGATCGTTCCACAGATCGAGCAGCTTCCAGCGCACATCGAGCTTGGCGGCGTTGACCAGCATCGATGCCAGCAATCGCATGAGCACGAACAGCCCCGTCCAGATCATGATCAGCGGCACGGTCTTGCGCACCCAGACGGAGGTGGCGAGGAGCAACGAGCCGAGCGTGAGCGTGAGCGCCACACCGTAGCCGACGATGCCGATCAGTTCCCGGAGGTGATCGATATAGTACGTCTGCCAATCGTAGAGCAACCCGGCCTGGATGTAGAGGATGAAGGCGGGGACCGTCGTGATCAGGTTCAGGAAGAAGCCGATGGTCAGGAACTTGCCGAACAGATAATGCCGCCGCCCGATCGGCTTGGAAAGATAGAACGGCAGGCTGCCGTGCGAGAAGTCGTTGCCCACGAGCACCGACCCCGCCAGCGCGAGCATGATCATGACGACGTAACCTTCGAAGTCGATCAGGTTCGCGAAGGTCTTGCCGGAACCGTTCAGGTTGAGGCGGTCGAGGAACTTGGTGAGATCGCCGAGTTTGACATCAATCCCGACGAACTGCACCGTCTGCTGGGCGGGCTGCATTTGAATCCAGACGACGAGATACTGGCCGTAGAAGAAGAAGAAAAAGACCATGAGCGCAAGCGCGAACAGCCCCCAGAAGATCTTGCGCCGGGCGAGCAGCTGGATCGACATGCGGGCCATCGCCAGCGAAGCGGACACCGGTGGCCGGAACTCCCCACGCCAGGTGCGATACTGCAGCAGATTGTCAGAGACGTTGGGCATTATTGCAGACGCGACTTGTTCGGAAAATGCTCGCACATCGCCGCTTTCATGTCCCGCACCGCACGCTCCATGCCCACCATCAGTGCGCGGCTCACAATACTGAAGCCGATGTTCAACTCCTCCACACCCGGAATGCGAACGATCGGCCCGACATTGCGATAGTCCAGCCCGTGGCCCATATGCACATGCAGCACCGCTCGCACCGCATGCGCCGCCGCCGTGTGAAGCTTCGCCAGCTCCTCCTCCACCTTCGCACCGCGGGCGTCGGCGTACGTGCCCGTGTGGAACTCGATCGCGTCCGCGCCCACCGCCTTCGCCATGTCCACCTGCTCGATGTCCGCATCGATGAACAGCGAAACAATAATCCCGCCCGCCTTCAGCGCGTGCGCCGTCTTCCGCACCTGATCCAGATTCGCCGAAACGTCCAGCCCGCCTTCCGTCGTCAGCTCCGCACGCTTCTCCGGGACCAGCGTCGCCTCGTCCGGCTTCGCCCGCAACGCCAGCGCCACAATCTCATCCGAACACGCCATCTCCAGATTCAGCCGCGTGGACACCGCTTCGCGCAGCACGAAGAGATCGCGATCCTGAATGTGCCGACGGTCCTCACGCAGGTGGATCGTGATGCCATCCGCGCCGCCCAGCGTCGCCAGCACCGCCGCCGCAACCGGATCCGGCTCCGCACCACGACGAGCCTGACGAACCGTCGCAACATGATCGATATTCACACCCAGACGCATACGCTCTCCTGCTAACCGTAGCGTGCCAGATACGCCAGCACTTCACGATACCGGGCAATCTCACGCACCAGAATTTTATACAGGCCAATCGACAGCGGAATGTACATCAGCCGTTCGGCGAACTGCGGCAGAATCGGCAGCGCACATGTGTAGTTGAACAGGAGATAATTTAGAAGGAACATGCCAAGAATCGCCGGCACGCCGATCTGAGCCACGCGGCTGAGCCGATAGCGCGGATCGAAATACATCCGCATGACGAGTTTGACTTCGCCCAGAAGCCCCGAGACGAAGAATTTCCACAGGCTCTGGGTGTTCGGCTGACCGATCTCCGGCGGAATCGCCGTGGCGCGGCCGTACATCTTCTCCGGCGGAACCAGCCCCTGCGGCATCGGCATCGCGCCGTTCGTGGCCCGATGCTCCGCCGTTTTGGTCATGATGATCTGGAGAATGCGATCGGCGAGCTGTTCTTCGTTCACCGCCGGCGGCGCAGCGGGGTTCGCAACCGCAGGCGCTGGCGTCAGAGCCGTCGACAGCGGGACCATTTCCGCATCGTGTGGAGAGGAATCTTCGTTCATCTGCGGCCGTGCCTCTCAATCCGGAGCGCTCCTGCGTTCCGTTACCGGTGATTCGCTCCCGGCGGACCAATCTTCAGTTTAGGGAAACAGAACAGAAGTGGGTTGGAGATCGTGTTGTCATCGTTCTTGCTGGCACTTCGATTCCCCGATCCCGATTGCAGGCCAACTCATTAAGCCGAGAGTTGACGATACAGCATGACAAACCTTAACTGATGCGAAACACCATTCGACTCACCGGGGATTCAATTATGGCGACCGGCAGTTCCAAGATGGTGATCTATGCCGCAATCGGTGGAAACTTTGCCATCGCCATGACCAAATTCGTAGCGGCAACCATCACCGGCAGTTCGGCCATGCTCTCCGAGGGCGTTCACTCGTTGGTCGACACCGGCAACGGCTTGCTCTTGCTCTGGGGAATCCGCCAATCTGCGAAACCGCCCGACGATCGACACCCCTTTGGTCGTGGCAAGGAGCTCTACTTCTGGACCTTGATCGTCGCGGTACTCATTTTCGGGATCGGTGGCGGCATTTCCATCTACGAGGGCGCAAAGCATATCAAGCACCCCGAAGCGCAAACGAATCCGACATTGAACTATGTTGTTCTCGGTCTCGCGTTCCTCTTCGAAGGGGCCGCATGGTTCGTGGCCTTCAAGGAATTCCGCAAGCTCAAGGGACGGCGCAGCTACCTGCAGGCCGTCCGGGAGAGCAAAGATCCCACAACCTTTACGGTACTCTTTGAAGATTCCGCCGCGATGCTGGGCCTGATCGTGGCGTTTCTGGGTGTTTACTTCGGGCACGCCCTCGGCATTCCGGAACTCGACGGCCTCGCCTCGGTGGTGATCGGAATCATTCTGTGCGGAGTGGCGTCGTTCCTGGCGTACGAAAGCAAGGGGCTGCTGATCGGCGAAGGGATCGACCCGAAAACCAAGGCGGACATCACCCGCTTCGCCGAAGCCGATCCCGATGTGGATCAACTGGTTCGAGCGCTCTCCTTGCACTTTGGACCGACCGACGTGCTACTGACTCTGGAAATTGCGTTCCGTCCCGGTTTGTCCGCCGTTCAGGCTGCATCGGCAATCGATCGGTTGGACAAGGCGATCCGCGCCGATCATCCGGAAGTTCGCCACCTCTTTATTGAGGCGCAGTCCATCGCGAAGGGCAAGACGATCGAGGTCGGAGATTGAGAAACGATGGCCAGACAACCGCTCGTGCGCTCGTCGCGGGTCTCCTGACGTCTCCTGACCCCGACGTCTGTGGGACCGCAGGTCTCCTCTTTTCTTTACAAGCCCGCAGCGTCAGCAAGGGCCGTTCACCCGACCGATTCGCACGCCGGACCGCAGGTCTCCTCTTCCGATCCAACCACAATGCACGAAAACAACGTCATTCTTAAACCTCACCCCTTGAGGGGAGGTCGCTGCGGAGCAGCGGGTGGGGGGCTTATGAGTATGTGCCTGACAACTGGCTGAAAACGTTCACCCGCCACAACTGGAAGTATCGCTAGACCCGATTTCACAATTGGTATTGCCGGAATTTCACGGGTACGATCATGGCGTAGCTCTTTGATCGCTGAGGTTGCAGAAGAAAAGGGAACTCAACGAACGCAACTCATTCTTTAAATGAGTTGCGTTCGTTGAGTTCCCTTTTCTTCTCAGAACAGCTTGTCCAGACGCTAGGTCTGACCCAGATTGCAGTGTTAAGATCCGTTCAATCGCGATCGGTATTCATGAATACCTTTTCAACACATGGCAATCACGGACGATTGGTAGCACCCCAGCGATAAGTTCCTGTCCACGGGTTATATTGCACGCCTGCAGTGGTTGTTCTTCCTGTCCAAGGATTGCGATTCTGCGTGATCGTTGTTTTCGTGCCAGTCCAGGGATTACGTGTTGTCATCCCACGGCCGGCAGCGCCGGTGTAGGGATTGAGGTAACCGCCCGTCGCAGTGGCGCGACCCGTGTAAGGGTTGTAAGTCGCCCGATTACTGTACATTCTACCAGTAAACGGATTGTACCCGGCACCGTAACCGATAACCTGGGCGTGCGCAGGGACAATCTGAAATAAAAGCAGGAAGAACACGATCAGCGATATGGTTGGAATGCGAATCATAACTTGCTCCTGGTGTTTACTTGGCCGCAGCGGTCGGCTTTATCGTTGGTTTACCGACCTGACTCAAGTCGAGAGAGCCACGCAAGTGCAGGTCTGATCCGACTTCTTTACCGGGATCCAGCGTGTAAAAATACAGTGTGTTTACGGAGTTGTCGACAACGAGAAGATTGGTTCCATCCGTTTCAATGATCGTGTATTTCGGGGAAGCGGGTGCTGCGTTGGCCGGCGCCTTTGCGTTGGATTCAGCTCGGAAGACCGTTGCTGCGACGCCCAAAGTTACTGTGCAGACAAGCAGACCAGTTAGGAGGACATTTCGTGACATGGGATCCCTAAAAAAATCGAGAAAGTGGATGGTACTGCAACATGTGCACTTACCTTTGACAAATAATAATAGCTCGACAGACCCTGTTCAATTCCATTCATTTCTGATTTCTTTGGTCGACCGGCGTACTCTTTAGCCTTTTAAGGTGACTGTCAGATGCGTCCCTTTTCTTCTGAGTTGCGTTCCCTTTTCCTCGACAAGCAATATCAGCTCCACTTCGCATAGCGTTTGCCGTGGATAAGTCGCATTCGGGTGCGATTTGGGGCGGATTTTGACCCATTTCGGACCGATTTCCGCCAAGTTACGGTCGGTTTTGGCACCATTACTGGCAAGTTTTTAATTCGGAATTCGTGCTGAATTGTTCAGTGACATCAGTCAAGCATCTTTATCGTTTCGGACTCGCTGATTGCAGACGTTTGTTCAAATTCGGCGCCGCCGAAAAGACCATCGCACGTTCCGGCCGACTCACCGTCAACCAGTGTTCCGATTCCAAACTCAAAAGATCCTTGCGGGCCGTGAGGTGAGAAATACCAAATCGGCGAGCGTAGCTCGCAAACGTGAACTGTTCATCCGGCGAACGGAGAAGGAGTCGAATGAGTTCCCGTTGACGGCCATTCCATTCCGGGAAGTTCGATAAATGGCTCGACAATTGCTGGTCTTTTCGCTTTTCGGCAATGTGATCATGGAGTTGTTTCAGAGCCTTCTGTGTCGCTTCGATCTGGAAAAGAATGGAATACGTAAGATCGTTTTCATCCTGTTCGCTGTAGAGGAATGAACGATAGTATCGCATGGGAGAGACAAGGATGACGCGGGAGATCGTGAGAAATTCGAAAAGCCAATATCCTTGCCGCAGCATGTGCCAATAGAAGAGAGACCGCGCCGTGCGGCCGTTACCGTCGACGAACGGGTGTTCATAAGCCAGCCAGAAGTGAAGGATCGCCGCTTTCACCAAGGGATGCAGAAATTCATCGCCCGTGTGGTCCTTGTTCGCGAATTCGATCATTCTGGCCAGACGATCGACCAGATCGTTCGCCGGCGGGGGCGTGAACACCACTTCCTCATCCCGCACATCCACAATTCGCACGTTGTCGGTCTCGGTCCGGAGCCGTCCCGCCCCGCTGGGATCGTCCAAAGTTCCCTCGGTCATCATTTCCTGGATTTCGAGCAGAAACGGCAGACTGAGCTGTCGGTCGCGATTCATCCGCAACCACTGGATCGTCCGAAAACTGTTCACGATCATTTGTTCGCTTCGATCCCGTGGCTTCCGATTGGTTCGAAGCATCTCTTTCGCAACCTGACGCGTCGTCACCGCACCTTCAATCTGACTCGTTGCGATCGCTTCCTCCATCAGTGAACTGATGATCAAATGATCTCGCGTTGCCCGAAGATCGCCACCGGACCCGTCAATCGCCCAATCGGCGCCGCCGCCACGATCAACTTCGTGGAGGACTTCCTGAACGTGGATCGGCAAAATGAAGGAAAAAGGATTCCCGAGGTCATCCAAAAGCGGCAAGGGCTTTCGGTTTGAAAGTCGATCAAACTTGACCAACGTCCACGCCTGCTCCGATGTCACACCTGGAGGAGTTGGCAGATAGCGGATTTTTTCCCAATGGTAATAGGATTTGTTGACGTTCGCCACGAATTCCTTGACCGCCGATTTGCCAATCTGGCCGATCACATCGGGCAGAATCGTCATCCATTTTGGAGGTCGAGGAAGCGACGACATACGGCAACGGTATACTAACTGTATAGTTTTCAAAAATTATATAGTTGATTGACACGTCTGACAAGTTCCTTTGCGAACGGTCGATTTTCGTTTACTTTGGGGCGATTTGGAGCCGATTTTGACCCATTTCGGATCGTTTTTCACCGAATTCCGGCCGGTTTCGGCGCCATTTCCGGCACAAAATCCGGCGGGTTTGGCAAGACCTCCGAAGTCCGGTTTCGACTTCGGAGGTCGAACGTGGAATGGACTTCCGAGGTCGAAACCGGACCTCGGAAGTCTGTAGGCTCGCTTTTTGATTTCGCATGAAATGGAACGATGAATCGTGGTTTTGACGGCTGAAAGCTGACCGCTCAAATTGACGTAAACCCTTACGGCGCATAGGCGCTTCCGAAATTTTGGCGTCTTTCCACCGTAGGGTGGGGCGCAGGCGGCGGAAAGACACGGAGGAGTGGCTATCCCGTTGCATTTCCTGCGCCGATCGCAGATAATCGATCCACCTGCCGGTCCGCCAGTCCTCTGGGCCCCGCCATGATTCTGTCCCGCCGCGATCTCCTCCGCTTCGGCTCCGTCGGCATCGCCGCCAGCGCGCTCCCCGGTTTGCATGCCACCCCCGCGAAGAAGGCGAAGTCCGTCCTCGTGCTCTGGATGGCCGGCGGCGTCACGCATCACGAATCGTTCGACCCGAAGCCCGATGCGCCCGAGGAGATCCGCGGTTCGCTGGGCACGATCCAGACAGGCCTGCCTGGCGTGCGCTTCTGCGAGACGATGCCCGGCCTCGCTGAACAAACGGACAAGTTCGCCCTCGTCCGCACCTTCTCCCCACAAACGGACGATCACCTGCTGGCGCAGAGCTACGGCCTGTCGGGCCGCAAGACGACGCCGGCGCAGATTCTCACTGAACCGAACGTGGGCGCGATTGTCTCGAAGCTGCGCGGCGGTCGTGCGGGGTTCCCGGGCTACATCGCCGTGCCGGGCACCACGCGGCCGGGTCCGCCGCCGTATCAGCTGTTCACGGGCGGTTGGCTGGGCGGGCAGTACGCGCCGTTCGCGACCGGCGGCAAGCCGAAGAACGCGGACTTCACCGCGAAGGTGAAGGAGGCGAGCGAGGAAGAGTTCACGCGGCAGGGCGTGACGCCGTACGCGGACCTTACTGGTGAACGGCTGAACACTCGTCAGCGCCTGCGCTCGCAGCTCGACGACGCGCTGCGGCAGGCCGACTCCGCCGGCGTCGAGGAACAGTATCAGGACGCCTTCGCGATGCTGACGTCGCCGGCGGTGCGTGCGGCGTTCGAGCTGAGCCGCGAATCGGCGAAGACGCGCGAGCGCTACGGGAAGACGAAGGTCGGCTCGCGCTGTTTGCTGGCGCGGCGGCTGGTCGAGGCGGGTGCGCCGTTCGTGCTCGTCGATTACGGCTACGATCCGGAGTTCGGCAACCTCTGGGACAATCACAACGCCGCCGGCCAGAACTTCCCGCACATCTGCGAGATGGCGAAGTTGCCGTACCACGTGGCCGGGATGGATCGCGCGTTCGCCGCTCTCCTCGACGACCTGCACACCCGCGGCTTGCTGGAGAACACGTTCGTCCTGTTCCTGACTGATTTCGGCCGCACGCCCAAGATCAACAAAGCCGGCGGACGCGACCACTGGGGCACGGCGGGTTCGATCTTCTTCGCCGGCGGCGGAGTGAAAGGCGGGCAGGTCATCGGCGGAACGGACAAGAACGGCGCGTACCCGACGAGCGTACCGTATTCGCCTGGTGATGTTGCTGCCACTTTGTACACCGCCCTTGGCATCGACTGCGAAACCACGCTCTATAATCGCCAGAACCAACCGCTGCCGATGCTCCCTCTCGGCTCGCCCATCCCCGGCGTACTGGCGTAACTCATTCGATCGTGCGAGAATATCCATGACCCTCGACGAAGTGATGGCCGATCTCAAGGCCAACGGCTCTGAACAAACCAAAAAAGTGCTTATTCGCCACGGCGCCCGCGAGCCGTTCTTCGGCGTAAAAGTCGAGCACCTCAAGAAACTCCAGAAGAAGATCAAAAAAGACTACGAGCTTTCGCTCGCGCTCTACGACACCGGCAACTCGGATGCGATGTATCTCGCCGCCCTCATCGCCGATCCCATGAAGATGTCCAAAGCCCAGCTCCAGAAATGGGTGAAGGCCGCCTACTGGCATTACATCAGCTGCTTCTCCGTCGCCTGGACTGCTTCCGAATCCCGGTTCGGTCGCGAACTCGCCCTCGAATGGATGAACAACAAAAAAGAGCAGATCTCCGCCGCCGGCTGGGCCACTTATTCCAGCCTGATCGCCATCAAACCCGACGACGAGCTCGATCTCGACGAAATCGTCAAACTCCTCGACCGCGTGGCGAAGGAGATCGGCAAGGCCCCGAACCGGACGAAGTATTCCATGAATGGCTTTGTGATTGCGGTAGCCTGCTACGTGCGATCGCTGCTGGCGAAAGCAAAGGCGGTCGCGAAGCAGATCGGCACGGTGGAAGTGGATATGGGCGAGACGGAGTGCAAGGTTCCGGAGGCGAGCAGTTACATCGCGAAACTGGAAGCGGGAGGCCGGATCGGGAAGAAACGAAAATCAGCTGCATGCTGAGACGAGTCGGCGCTGACGATTGCCCTGTTGGGATATACGATGAACCTTCCGACTCAGTCGCGTGTCGGTGGATCTAGGGAGCGGTGCTCGAGCGGCTGAAGAGGCGGCACTGGAAATGCCGTATACGGTATCCCCGTATCGAGGGTTCAAATCCCTCCCGCTCCGTTCAACAATGTTGATAAAGGGGACTGCCACCTTTTTGATTGGACAATTTTCATTCGCTCCGGTACAGTAACAGCCAACACCTCTGCACCGGAGCATTCGCATGCCACGACACGCACGCTCAGCCGCCGGCGGACTCTGCTACCACGTCATCAACCGCGGCAACGCCGGCGCCACCGTCTTCCACACCGACGACGACTACCAGGCCTTCCTCAAAGCCCTCGAACACGCCTGTGTCGAAGTCGCCATGCCCGTCCTCGGTTACTGCCTCATGCCCAACCACTACCACCTCGTCCTAGCACCCCAGGCCGACGGCGACCTCAGCCGCTGGATGCAATGGGCCCTCAACGCCCACGTCCGCCGCTACCACAAATTCCACAAAACCAGCGGGCACCTCTGGCAGGGCCGGTTCAAATCGTTCCCCATCGAAGAAGATGAACACCTGCTCACCGTGCTGCGCTACGTCGAGCGCAACCCCGTCCGCGCGAACCTCGTCAGCCGCGCCGAACTCTGGCCCTGGTCCAGCGCCGCCTGCTGGCAACTCAAAGCCACACGCCCCAGCTTCCTCGCCACCGGACCGGTCGAACGGCCAAGCGGCTGGCTGAAGCTTGTCAACAAAGCGCTCACGCCCACGGAAGCGGAGGCCATCCATAAGTGCGTGAACCGCGGTACGCCATACGGTAGCGCCGACTGGGTGACGTCGACCGCCAATCAGTTGGGCCTGCACTCGACGCTGCGGCCGCGGGGCCGGCCGCGGAAACTTGAGACGGCGCCACCGCCCAAGAAAGAGCTGAAGGGGGCGAAAAAGAAAATCGGACAATAAAAAAGGTGCCAGTCCCAATCCTGTTCGGCACGGGATTTGCGCGTTGGGGTGGTTACGGAATTCCGTGATTTTCTAGCGTTTTCCTCTTGCGCCCGGCCTCGCGCTTGCGCATCATTATCGAGCATGGCTCCACCGCGTGC
>JBGSJI010000082.1:0-5548 GCA_041742055.1 Limnoglobus sp.
GCGGAGGAACCGCACCCAGCCGATCGCCTATGACCGGCATCTGTATGGTGCCCGGAATGTGGTCGAGCGATTCTTCGGGCGGATCAAGCAGTATCGCCGCGTGGCGACGCGGTTCGACAAACGGGCGAGAAACTATCTGGGATTCGTCTGGCTCGCCGCCATCGACCTCATGCTTACCTAAATCGCCAAGGGTGCCAGTCTTCAATCAGTAGGGCCTAGTACCCCAGCACAAAGGTCGGGCTTCGGTTCATCCGAATCGTCGCTTGGTGGAACCCAACGTGGAAAGACGAAACGCTTAAGACTACCAGAACTCTGTGTTCTACACCACGTAACAAACCAGCACTAACGGGTGACGGTCTATTTTCTCTCGGCATTTTTCACACGAAAGGGTATGGGGGAGTGGTCGATGTGGAAGGAGAGTGGCGGATTGAAAGGTCGGCGATGTTCTTACGGATGACGCGTTCCTGATCGACGGCGCTCCAAAACAAACGCTAACCGCCCGATCGGTTCATGCCCACGCCACGAAACAATAAAGCGACTCATGGTGGACTTGTGCCTCAACTGAGTTGATTTGACGGTAACAGGGTAATTCAGAGTCACCGTTCCGTACACATTTGGGTGCAATGCCCACTGCATGGCACCCAAATTACCGAGACTACAGATTTTGCCACAAGAATTGCTCGATTGAATCGTTTCCCGTTCAAACACTCTCACTTGTCAATTCAGCCCCGTTGATGCACTAGAGAAATCGTGTTTAAAATTGTTATCGCAATTCTTCTTAACTCCGGCCACGATAACAGCCTATTTCTCAAAACCGGTGGCAGATCTCAAAAACCACTTTTTAAAATAGTGCTATATGAAGATTAATTAGCTCGTCACTCTGGTTACAGTGTCTTGCGTGTAATGTGCATTGGTGAGCCTTCTAACCAATTGGGTTTCAGTTCATCTCCCTGCCAATCTCGAGCGGATTCAGCATCCCATGAGAACGCCCATGGCGAGAGAGAGTATCAACAACCCTAATTCTGCGTCGTTGCTATGCGAACAACTGAATCCACGTTCCTTGTTCAATCGGGTATTCAGTAATCCTTCGGTCGCCAACACAACGACTGGCAGGCGACTCCTGACGAGGCTGTTGTGCACACTCGAGGATCAGTTAGCCCAATATCCCACAAGTTGAGTACCCCATTTTACCCGAAAGAAGTTGTTAATGGGGAACGACCGGAACCGAATTCTCTGATTGTGGTCAGAGCAGCAGGGGATTTCTTGGCACCTATCTGGCACCTAAGTGCCCGGAAAAGGCGGAAATAGCGGAATCGACGGAAGGAACAGAAACGAAAAAACCCTTGGTTTCCCAAGGGTTTTCGAGTTGCGGCGATAGGATTTGAACCTATGACCTCCAGGTTATGAGCCTGGCGAGCTGACCGGACTGCTCCACGCCGCGTTCTGTTCCTGTATATTACACGCCGCCTGCTTTTCGTAAAGGGTCCGAAGGACGAATTCTCTCACAACGCTGCTTGCACATCGGCCTCAAGATCGTGAGAATCTGCTTTGTCACCAGGAGTTGTGTTATGCCCAGTCCGAGCGATCGAGCGGCCGAACTGCGAAGCGTCATCGAACATCACAATCGAAAATATTACATCGACGCGAGTCCTGAGATTTCCGACCGGGAATTCGATCGCCTGCTCCAGGAACTCATCGATCTGGAAAAAGCCCATCCCGAGCTGATCACGCCCGATAGCCCGACTCAGCGGGTCGGCGGTGAGCCGATCGAAGGCTTCGAAAAGGTGACGCACCGCGTGCCGATGATGTCGATCGACAACAGCTATTCCGCCGATGATCTGCGCAAGTTCGATTCCGATGTCCGCAAGGCGTTGGGAACGGTTGAGCCGGACTACACGGTCGAGCTGAAGATCGATGGCGTGAGTATGTCGCTGACGTATGAGAACGGATTGTTTGTGCGTGGTGCGACTCGCGGGAGCGGAGAGATCGGGGATGACGTGACGCACAACATCAAGACGATCGGAATCATTCCGCTGCGATTAGGCACAAAGACTCCTCCGGCGGTGATCGAAGTTCGCGGCGAAGTGTTCATGACTCGTGCGGAACTGGTTCGATTGAATGCGGAGCGAACGAAGAAGGGCGAGGAGCCGTATGCGAATGCCCGGAACACGACGGCGGGGACGCTCAAGCAACTCGATCCGCGGGAATGCGCGAGGCGCAAGCTGAGCTTCTTCGCGTATGGGGTCGGGGCTTTGGACGGCGCCGTCATCGAAACGCAGATGGAGTTACTGGAGCGGTTCCGGGAGTGGGGATTTCCTGTGAATCCGCATACGCAGTGCTGCCGGACGATGGAGGAGGTGATTGCGTATTGCGATTCGTGGAGCGAGCGGCGGCATGACCTGCCGTACGATACGGACGGGATGGTGGTGAAGGTGAATGCGATGGCGGCACGTGGGGTTCTGGGTCAGACGAGCAAGGTTCCGCGTTGGGCGAAGGCGTACAAGTTCGAGGCGGAACAGGCGGTGACGAAACTCGGCGGCGTGGAGTTTTCCGTTGGCAAGTTTGGGGAATTGACGCCGGTGGCGTTGTTCGATCCTCCCGTGCAATTGGCGGGTACGCGCGTGGGCCGCGCGAGCATGCACAATGCGTCGTGGGTCGAGAAAATGGATGTTCGCTTGGGTGATACCGTCGTTGTGGAAAAGAAAGGTGAGATTATTCCGCAGGTCGTAGGCGTGATGAAGGAATTGCGTTCGGAAACGGCGGAACCGCTGGTTTGGCCGACGAAGTGTCCGATCTGCGGCGGCCCGGTCGCGAAGGATGAATCGCCGAACAGTTACGGGTTTTATTGCAGCGATGTCGGGCGGTGCCCAGCTCAGGTGGCGGGTCGGATCACGGCGTTCGCGAGACGTGAACGGATGGATATCGATGGGCTTGGGGAAGAAATCGCCCGACAACTCGTCGAGAGCGGTCTGGTGACTTCTGTCGCGGACCTCTATCGGCTCGAAAAAAAACAACTGCTGGCATTGGACAAATTCAAGGATGCGAAGGCGAAGAATCTGCTGGATGGGATGGCGGCGAGTAAGGATCGCGGGTTGGCGCGATTGCTAGCAGGACTTTCCATTTATGGCGTGGGCGAGAGCATGTCGGATTTGCTGGCGGAGCAGTTTTCTTCATTGGACGATTTATTGGCCGCCGGCGAAAGCGAACTCGCGAAGGTCAAGGGATTCGGGCCGGTACGCGCCAAGTCGGTTCGAGAGTATTTCCAATCGGACGTCGGGAAAAAGCTCGTCGCCGATCTTAAGGAGCTTGGACTCAAACTCACTCAGGACCGCAAAGTTGTCGCTCCTGGATCGCTGATCCTTGCAGGGAAGACATTGGTGGTCACGGGAACACTCCACAAGTACGATCGTGCCGGGATCGAGGCCCGCATCAAGGAACTCGGTGGCAAGGCGTCCGGGAGCGTGTCGAAGAAGACGGACTTTGTGGTGGCGGGTGAGAATGCGGGCAGCAAGCTGGACAAAGCACGCGAGTTGGGCGTTCGCGTGCTCAGCGAAGACGAGTTTGATGCGCTGATCGCCGGCAGTTGAGATCAGGCGACGCGGCGCTCGGTTGTTCGCTCGCGATCGCGCAGATCACGGAGCCCGAGCGACGGCGCACGGAGCGCGTTGCGTCCGAGTTCGTTCCTCAGTTTGAATCGGTCGAGCCATAAGGCGTGTGGGCGAGGTGCTTCTTCTCCAAGATCTTCGACAGAGACATCTTCGATGAGATCGGAATCCATACCGTAGATGAACGCCAGCGATCGATAAAATGCGAACTCGGTCATGCGTTCGGGTCCGACGGCATGAAACGTCCCACGTACATTTTTTGAAATGAGTTCGCGGCTTACGGCAGCGAGATCCGGGCCGTAAGTCGGCTGGCAGAACCGTTCGTTCGTCGTCTGGATGATTTGGCCTGAGCGCAGTTTGCGCAGCGCGCGTGCGGCGGGATTTTTCCCGCGGACTTCGGGACCGTACACCCAATGAGTTCGAAAAATGAGATGCCGATCGGGGAGGTTCTCGCGAATGATCGCTTCGGCCTGACGAACGGCGTCCGCATGGACATTCATCGGATTCGGGTTGCCGGTTTCCTGCACGGCGGACGAACTGTCACCCATGACGTGTGCCATGGAATAGTAAACGAGAGTCGCGGACGTCTTCTCCACGGTCCGGACAACATTGCGAACACCTTCGACATTCACGATTCGGCATTCGTCCGGGTGGGCCTCGGCGAAATCGATCTGATTCATCCCTGCGGCCAAATAAACGCAATCGGGATCGAAATCGCGGATCGCCGTATCCACGGTCTGTTCATCGCAAAGGTCCAACGGGATCAGATCGCTTTGAGGCCTTCGATACCATGTGCCCAACACGATATCACTGGCTTGCTCACAGACCATGAGAAGGTTCGATCCGATTTGTCCCGTGGCTCCCAGTATGAAACTTCGCATAAATGATGCCTCTCGGATGTTCGGATCAGGCGGCAACGCGCAACGGCACCGAGTGCGGACGGGCGTGACGTTGATACCATTGCAGGGTGGTCGTGATGAAGGGAGTCAGCGAGTCGTGCGGTTGATCATCGGTTCTCAGGAGTCGTCGAGAGAGTTCGCGTTTGGTGGTTGTGATTGGCGCTTCGGTCCAGAGCCCTTCCGATGGTGCATCAAGGCGTTCCGTCAGACGTTCGGCGGCTGATAACAGCGACTCCACCGCCTCATCGACCGAAGTGAGTGGTTCGTCGCTATCAGAAGGAATCACCAACCGACCGGTCGCAGCCGCGGTGAAGAGTTTCGCGGCCCATGCTCTTTCGGTTGTATCTCCGGGTCCAAAAAGCGAATGCAGTTTGACGAATCCCACGCGTAATCGGCTGAGCGGATGATTGTGGAATCGAATCATGCCATCATCAGGTGAGACGGGGACAACGATCGGGAGCGTGGGATCCAATCGGCTCACTGTCCGGAGAAATTCAAGTGTGATCTGATGTTTGGCGGTGGCCTGTCCCGAGACCGAAGCCAGTTGAAAGACGATTTCCGGCTGATGGACCGCGATCAGACTTCGCAGGCGGAGCGGGTCGGCGGGTCCGCGGACGACCTGAATCTTGCGATGGAATCGATCCGCAAAAAATTCCGAGGGGCGCTGGGAGTCACGGATCAGTCCCGTAACCTGAGCGCCGAATCGCAGTAACTCCCGGACAACGTGTGTGCCGAGAAATCCTGTACACCCGAGCACCAGAGTGCGCCGGCCACGCCAAAACGTCGAGGAATCCATCCTCTGCTCCCGTCCATCCTGACGGCGATCGGGCTGCGTCCTGCAGACCCGGTTCTCAGGGAAAGTCGAGTATCCTAGCGAATACTCCGAATACTCGTCAAGACGAAATTCAGTCGCGTAATTTGAATCGTATGATGCACCACAGTGCATTGAACGCGTCTTTCAATCCGATTTTCTTTCCCTCGGCATAGGTCCGTCCCGAATAGCTGATCGGCACCTCATAAATTCGCCACTTGAACTGCCCTTTG
>JBGSJI010000083.1:0-15674 GCA_041742055.1 Limnoglobus sp.
GAGAAAGAACAACAGTGGAAGCAAAGGGGCGTGGCATGGGCAGCATCCGTGCGGCCTAAGGAATGGGTAAGGCGACAGCCTATGCCAACGTTCGGCGATGTCCAGCTCACTGGCAGCGAACTTGTGAAACGGTCATCTAGGGGCATTATGGCGGCGATGATTTTGCCAGTGCCTGTTCGATCAGTTTTTGATCGGCTGCGGAAAGCGACCACGCGAACGCGGACTGCAGGTCTTTGAGTAAATTCTTTCGATCCTGCAAATCACCGGCACTGAGGTCGATGCTCAGGATCTCGTTGGCGATGCATTGAAGGGCGATCGGTTCTTCGACGCGAAGCTTCCGCTCGTCCCAGTTCCGCCTGATCTCGGTGAAGGCGCTGGCGTAAAACTTCGCGGCATCCTCGTCCTTGAGTTTCGCCCGCCGGGCCTTCAGATAATTCGGCACGAAGCCGAAGGACGGCTTCAGCGAGGGAAGTTGCAACGCCGCCTCGATGTAAAGAATCGAGTTGTCGAAGGCGGCGATCCTTTCGTCGCGGGTCAGCTTTTCATTGTTCAAAGCGATTTCGGCCAGTTTCTGATAGCTGATCGTGTAAAGCACGGCATCGTAATTTCCGAGAGTCCGCAGCGCCTCGGTCAGGACTTTCTTCGCTTCGACCGGTTTGCCTTCCAGCAGAAGCAAGACGCCGCGCCAGTATTTCGCCTTGGAAAGCTCGATCCGGATCGTGTTGGATAGTTTGTCAGCCGGGATCTGACCCGCTTCCGCTTCCAGGCGATCCAGCACGGTCCTGGCATCGCCGAGCATCGAGCCGGGCAACGCTCCGTACCGGACACCGCGGATCACGGTTCGGGCCTGATCGTTCAGAGCGATGAAATACTGATCGCCTTTCTGCTGACCGGCAGGTTGGCGTTTGAGGGCATTTTTCAACGATTCCACGGCTTCGGCAAAGGATTTTGCGGGTTCAAAACGGCCCAGCCAGCCCAGATCTTCCTGAATGGAACCGAGCAGGCGAAGTTCGTCGATCCGCTTATCCATCCGCTGTTCATCGGCGGTCCTGATGGATTTTCGCGCATCCTGAAGCAACTGCGAGACGTTTTGGGTCGGTTCCCCGGCTTTGGCGAAATCGTTGGCTGCATAGAAGAGGAGGTAACTCCGGACGGCCCAAAGCGTGGAGTCATAGCGCGTTTTGAGCGATTCGGTGGCGCTGGCGAAATGCTGGGCCGCCTTCAGAACTTCCTGTTTGTTGTCGTAATAGGTGTTGAGAACGCGATCCTGGGGCGTGTGGAAAATCATCGAATACGGGCTGAACTTCGCCAGCCCCGCGATTCCCAGAACGCGGTGCCCGTAGTGATTCTTCGGATCGATTCTCAGTGCCGCTTCCGCATCGACGACCATCGTGTCCCACTCGCGTTTCTTTGCGCTCTCGTCCTTGCTCTTTGCAAGATCACCCGAGAGAAAGCGCATCAACGTCACGAAGGCCCGATACGAATACGCGTCCGGCAGATCCGGGTGATTGTTGGGCAGCAGACGGGCGATCGGTTCGATGGGAGCCTGGACTTCCTTGAACCATTCGTCATTGACTTCCTTGAGCAAAAGGAATTTGGGTCTCAGAACCGCCATCTCAAGCGAGAGCCGGTCTTCTTCCAGTCCCCCCTTGAGATTCAGTCCTTCCTGAGCGAGTTTTTGAATCATGGGAAGCACGATTCGTTCGTATTCTTTGCCGTCCTGGAAATTTTTGGCATCGGGTTTGGGTGTCAGTGAGTCTTCGAGCATGCGATACGCGATGCGTGCGGCGGACGCGCAGGCGGAGATGCGTTGCTGATCGCTGATCCCGGAATCGCGGGACCGGGCTTGATAGTAGGCCAGTGCAAAAGGGAGATCACGGATGTTGGTGAACTTGGAATCGTCCGGAGAGATCCTTTTTCCGACCGAGTTGGCAACGTCCGGATTGTCCAATGCCATGGCCAGCACATAAAGTTGCAAAGCCCACATGGGATTGTCTTCGCCATTCAGTTCGATCGCTTTTTTCAGCCATTGAAGTGCGACTCGGTCTCGGTTGTCAACGGTCTGCTTCTGTTCGAGAAGTTTGTCCAGTTGTGTGTTGATCTTGTACTGAGCCATGGCGGCCGTCGCCAACCCTCGTGCGGCAGGGACCCGGAATTCCTTTTCCATAAGAATTTTCGAGGGGGTACCGTACATTTTCAAAATGGCGTTGATCGACTCGGGATCGGTCTTCAAGAGGAGTTTCTGGAGTTCCTGTCCGTCTTGTCGTTGGTCGTTGGGAGTGTCCACCAGTTTCTTTTTGATGGTCTCAAGACTTTCCTGGTCTTTTTTGGCCTGTAATTCCCGTTCAATGAGTTTCTTCTTGCGCTCTTCTTCCTCCAACTGTTTCCGGTATTCGAGTTCACGCTTCTTGGCGTCTTCTTCTGCACGCGTTTGAGCCTCGAACAATTCCTTTTTTTTCTCGATCTCTGCCTGCTTCACGCGTTCTTCGGCATCCTGTAATGAATCAACAGCTCGTTGACGCTCTCGTTTGGCTTCCTGCTCTTTCTCATCCGCGTAGATTTTCAGTTGCCGGTTCAGTTCTTCCACGCGTTCCGCCGCTTGCAACGCTTCGTCTTTCGCGCTGTTCGCGATGGCGCGCTGCTGTTCGGCTGTCCACCAAAGCTGAATCAGAAAAAGCGTGAACACGCCAAGGACCGTCGTCAAAAAACCCAGACCCCACGCCGTCGCCACCGTCGGCTTCCGGCGGACCCACAGCATCGCGCATTCCAGGGCCGTCGCCCGCCGCGCCTGAATCGGACGGCCCTCCAGCCACGCCCGCAAGTCCTGCTCCAATTCCGTGGCATTCTGGTAGCGCCGCTCCGGTTCCTTCTCCAGGCATTTCAGACAGATCGTTTCGAGATCGTGCGGAATCGTGCGGCTCACGCTGCGCGGTGTGGAAGGATGATCGTGCTGGATCGCGCTCAGAATCGAGGCAATATCGTCGCCCGTGAACGGTCGCTTGCCCGTTAACGCCTCGTAGAGCATCACGCCCAGCGACCAGACATCCGCTGGCGGACCGACGAATTTCCCTTTCCCGGCCGCCTGTTCCGGCGCCATGTACGATGGCGTGCCCATCATCGCCTGCGTGGCGGTGAGTTCCGACGATGCCTGCTTCGCCAAACCGAAGTCCGCGACTTTCGCCCGGCCGCGTTCATCGCGCAGGATGTTGCCCGGCTTCAAGTCCCGGTGCACAATCCCCAGCTCGTGAGCCGCGCCCACACCCGAACTGACTTCAATCATGAACTGGACCGCTTCGCGAGGATCGCGGGATAGTCCGCGTTCCAGATGCTCCGCGAACGAACCGCCCGTGAGAAATTCCATCGCGATGTACGGACCGAACATCGCTTCGCCGAAATCGTAAACTTCAACCACATGCGGATGATTGACCGCCGCGATCACTTGTCCTTCCGCCAGAAAACGGGCCTTGTGCACCGGATCCTGACCGCGCATCAGCTTCAGAGCGACTTTCC
This sequence comes from Limnoglobus sp., assembly GCA_041742055.1. Classification (GTDB taxonomy): domain Bacteria; phylum Planctomycetota; class Planctomycetia; order Gemmatales; family Gemmataceae; genus Limnoglobus. The sequence goes on from JBGSJI010000083.1 coordinate 3,511, forward strand.
GATTCAGACCGGACTGCCAGGCTTCGTACACCACCCCCATGCCGCCGTGGCCAAGCTCACCAATGATCTGATATCCCGGAATAAGAGGAGAGCCTTGAATCGCATCGAAACTGATCGACGGCGTGCCGACTTGTACGGCGGTGTGTACGGCGGTTGTTTCGTCAACCATGTGCCCGCTCCGATCACTGGGGCGATCTTTGAAAATTGTATCAGGGAAAAACCCTGAAGCGCAGAATGCACCGGTCGGCGCTCATACGATTCCGGGAACGGGCTGATATGATAGGAAGTCAGACCTTAGACGAGATGGTTCTGTGCCGATCGAGTACTTCAAACGCTGGTCGCTTCGCCGGGAAGTCCCCACGGATCTTGCTCCGCAGATCTTAATTTCCGGCTATTCACTCTGCGCATGGCAGGATACCAACTGCGATCACTATGCGGACGTTTTGCTCAAATCCTTCGCCGGCGAATCGGATTCGCTGATCTTCCCAAATTTAGGCTCGTGGACCGGTTGTCAGATGCTGGTTCACGCGATTCAGGATTATTCGGGATTCTGTCCGGAAGCGACCTGGCTGATCGACAGTCCGTCCGGGCCGGTCGGTGCGGTACTGACGACGATTCAGGGCGGAGAAGGCACCATCCAGAATCTGGCCGTGATTCCGCAGGCGCGAGGGATGGGCCTCGGCACCGCCCTTCTGATTCAGGCGCTGACCGGTCTGGCCTCCATCGGAATCACGACCGTCGAACTCGAAGCGACCGTTTCCAACTGTTCGGCCATGGCGCTCTACCGCCGACTCGGCTTTTGTGCGTATAAAACGTCGTACCGAAGTGTTGAGTTCCCGGACCGGAGCATGCTCGGCCTGGGCATTTGAATCTTCCCGCATACAAGGCGATCTTCGTTGGCCAATATCGTTCATACCCACACGCTCGCAAACGGCCTGGTCCTCCTCGCCGAGCCCATGGATTACGTGCGCTCGGCCGCCGTTTATTTCCTCATCCCGGCCGGCTGCGCTTACGAAGCGCCACCCGATGCGGGGCTCGCCTCCGCGCTCTCCGAGATGATCAACCGCGGCGCCGGCGATCGCGACAGCGAAGCGCTTATGCTCGCACTCGATTCCCTCGGCGTCGATCACAACGTCGGGCCCGGCCTCCTGAACATGTTTCTCTCGGGAAGCACCGTCGCGAAAAATCTGCCCCAGGCACTCGAACTCTTCGCCGATATCATCCGCCGCCCCCAACTCCCGGAGGACGATCTCGAAGCGGTTCAGTCGCAGATGCTCCAGGATCTGCAGGGGCTTGACGATTCACCGCAAGAACAGGTCATGCTCGAATTGCAGAAGCGGTACTATCCCTCGCCGCTCAACAAGGATCGCTACGGCACCGAAACCACCATCAACGAACTCTCCCTCGACAAGCTCCGCCGCTTCCACAAACGCTATTTCCGGCCAAATGGCACCATCATCTCCGTCGCCGGGAAAATCCACTGGCCGCGGCTCAAAGAGCAGATCGAAACCTTGTTCGGCGACTGGCCCGCCAATCCCGTCGAACCTCTGGTCATCGATTCCGGGCACAAACCGCAATCCGCCCACATCAGCAAGGACAAACAGCAGACGCAGATCACCTTCGCATTCCCCAGCGTCAGCGTCACGCATCCGCAGTACTTCGCCGCTCGCGGAACCGTCGGCGTGCTCTCCTCCGGAATGAGCTCGCGGCTCTTCACCGAAGTCCGCGAAAAACGCGGGCTGTGTTATTCGGTCTACGCCACGCACGAAGGAATGAAGGACCGCGGCACGATCGTCGGCTACTCCGGCACCCGGCCCGAACGGGCGCAGGAAACGCTCGACGTTATGCTCGCTGAATTCCAGAAACTTTCCGAAGGCGTGCACCAGGACGAAATCGACCGCACCAAGGCTGGACTCAAAACCAGCCTCATCATGCAACAGGAATCGACCTCCGCCCGCGCCGGCGCCATCGCACGCGACTGGTACTACCTCAACCGCGTCCGCTCCTTCGACGAAATCCAGGCGGAGATCGACGGGCTCACGCCGCAAAAAGTCACCGATTACGTCGCGGCGTTCCCCTTCCGCGATCCGGTCATCGTCACGCTCGGCCCCGCCGAATTGCAGACGCCACCAAACACGCTTACCCAAGAGTAGTTTCCTTATGCCGTTTCAGACGCACACGCTGGCGAATGGCCTCCAGATCATCGGCGAAACGCTCCCCACCTCGCACTCCGTCGGCGTCGGATTCTTCGTCCGCACCGGCAGCCGCGACGAACTCGATATCGAAAACGGCGTTTCGCACTTCCTCGAGCATATGCTCTTCAAAGGTACGCCCCACCGCACCGCCCTCGAAGTCAATCTCCACTTCGATCGAATCGGCGCGAAATCCAACGCCTACACCGAATACGAAACCACCGTCTACTACACCGCCGTCCTTCCCGAATACCTTCCCACCGCCGTCGACATTCTGGCCGACATCCTCAGGCCCAGTCTGCGGCTCGAAGATTTCGAAACGGAAAAACAGGTCATCCTCGAAGAAATCGGCATGTATGCGGACATGCCCCCATTCGACGCCAGCGACAAGGCCCGCAAGCTCTACTTCGGCGAGCATCCGCTCGGCAACAGCATCCTCGGCAGCGTCGAAAGCATCACCGCCCTGACACGCGATCAGATGCAGAACTACTTCGATCGCCGCTACGCCGCTGGCAACATCACCGTGGCGGTGGCGGGGAATTTCGACTGGCCGATGTTCGTTCGACTCGTCGAGGAGAAATGCGCCCACTGGACCGCCGGTCAACCCGGCCGCCTGCAACTCACCGCCGCGCGACCGCAAACGGCCGTCCACATGATTCAAAAGGATAATGTCAATCAGGAACATGTCCTCGTGATGGCGCCCGGTCCGGCCGTCGAAGATCCGACCCGTTACTCCGCCGACGTTCTCGCGACGATCATCGGCGACGACACCGGCAGCCGCTTCTACTGGGAACTGACGCACACGGGCCAGGTCGAATCCGCCGGCTACGGCATCGACACCAATCAGGCCAACGGCTCGCTGGGCGGATACTTCAGTTGCGACCCGGACCACGCCGCAGAGAATCTGGCCATCGTGCGGAAGATTCTGGCGGACATTCAAGCGAAGGGCGTGACCGAGGAGGAAGTGTCGATTGCGAAGAGCAAGATCGCCTCGCGTCTGGTTCGCCGGAGCGAGCGGCCGATGGGGCGGATGGGCGCGATCGCGAGCGCCTGGATCAACAATCAGGAATACGACGATATCGATACCGAACTGGGTCGTTACGAGGCGGTGAGCACGACGAGCATCCGGGAGTTGCTGTCGAATTTCCCGATCGTGAATCCGACCGTCATCGCCTACGGCCCCCTCCCGCAGATCGAATAAAGGGGACGCAGCGGACGCAGCTCATTTTCTAACAAAGGGGACGCAGCTCATTTCTTGACACGCTTCGCCGCTGCGGATAGCAGTCCGCATGCCACGACAAGCACGACACGCACCCGGCGGATACGTCTATCACATCATCAATCGCGCCGTCGCACGTCTGCCCCTGCTTCAGAAGGATACCGACTACGAAGCCTTCCTGAACGTCATCGACGAAGCCCGTACAAAACACCCCATCCGCATCCTCTCCTATTGCCTCATGCCCAACCACTGGCACCTTGTCCTCTGGCCCCGCGCCAACGAATCCCTGACGCCCTTCATGCGCTGGCTGACCCACACGCACACCATGCGCTGGCACGCCCACTACAAGACCACTGGCAGTGGACACCTGTACCAGGGCCGCTTCAAGGCGTTCCCGGTGCAGGATGATGATCACATGTATACAGTGCTTCGTTACGTCGAGCGGAATCCGCTGCGGGCGAACCTGGTGAAGCGGGCGGAGAAGTGGCGGTGGTCGAGTTTGCACGAACGGCTTCACGCGAATGCGAACGAGACTCGTTTAGCCCCGGGACCGCTGCCGCTCCCCGCCGATTGGCTTGAGCGTGTGAATCGTCCGGAAACGGCGGCGGAACTGGAGGCGTTGCGGAAATCGGTGAACCGCGGAACGCCGTACGGCAGCGAGCAGTGGCAGCGACGCATCGTGAAGAAACTGTCGCTGGAGTCGACGATCCGACCCGTGGGCCGACCGAAGAAGAAATGAGCTGCGTCCCCTTTGTTTCGGTCAGGTGGCTGGGATTTCCATTCTGAAGGGACTACGGAAATACTTTCCGCCCCACGCCACGCCGCCGCCCGGAAGGAAGCATGACGGCCAGTACAGTCCATCAGGGAACTGAAAACAGACACTGCCCCAACCCACCAGAAACTCCCGCCAGTTTGGGGCAAGTAGGTGACCGTCTTCGCCGGTCCCGCCATCCATCCAAGAATGTTTATGAAAAACGACTGGGCCGTCCGGAACGCTCAAGTCGAGACAGATCAGGTCGCCGTTTCCCTCCTCTATGATCGGCAGCCATTGCCACTGCCGGGCCGCTGTTCGCTTCGCCAGAGCGGGGTCGTCTGTGTACGGGAATCCATATTCCTCGGCCATCTCAGGGGTGTATAGCGACATCTCCCGCCACCCGTTGTACATCTCGGCAAGGTCGGTGATCTCCGGCACCTGGAGGCTGCCGAATGGCAGTTTGGCGTCGTTTGCGTCGGCCTGCCAAAACATGACGTATCCATCCGCAACTGTTCGGTAGAATTCACGCAGTTCGGCTGGAAGACGGACTTTGAGTTCGGCTTCGGTCGCCGCCACGGCCTTCTCTGTTGCGGGCTTGCCCATTGTGACGTCGCAATCAACGCCCTGCAGCTTAACATGGCGGCAAATAGCGTCGAGGAGAGTGCGATAGTCAATCATTCAACGTCTTCCTTCTGCGAGAGGATTCAATTTACCAGGGAACTGCTTCACTGATCGATCAACCATTTCCATTCTCGCCATCGATCATGGCAATTGCTATATCGAAATTCGATCACAATCTCATGACCACCGATCGTTGACAGACGACGTAAACGGTAACAAAGGGGACGCAGCTCATTTCTTGAAAGGAAATGAGCTGCGTCCCCTTTAATACCCGCTTACTTCGTGCGCGGCTCCTTACCTCTTCAGGCTCACCGGCGAAGCAATCACACTGGACGATTGCGGTGCGAGGGCGACTTCCGCCTGCCCAATCAGGTCCTTCAGATTCTTTCGAAAGCCGTCGTACTGAACCTGCAACTCCTTGTGCTCTTCCGTCTTCTGCTGGAGTTTCACAACCAGTTCGTCACGCTCCTTCACCACCGCCTGATAGCGGTGCGATTCGAGCCGGGCCTGGGTCTGGCTCTCGTTGAATTTCTGCCGGAACAGATCGCGGGCGTCGAGCGCCGCCCGGAGGTCGCTTTCGAGTTTAGCGATTTTCGCAGCCGCGGCATTCTGGGTGTTGGCCGAGTTACTTTTTCCACATCCCCAGACGCCGAAAATAGTTAATCCGAGAATGAGCAGCACTTTATGGGTGCGGGTCATGAGGAATACTCCGCATAATCAGTGAATTTCGTGGGAGCCGGCTGGAACAATGGGCCGAGAACCCGCGAAACCCGTGTTCAAAATAGTTTCTCCTGCTTTACTCGGTTACCAAAACCACTCTGCTTAACCCAATTCACCTGACATCACTGACCGATAAGCTTTCCCAAGTTTCGATCTTCCGGCTTGCGTCGAACGAATCGATTGATAGCATCGTCGGAGCAACCTCCCTCCCCACGGAAGTGCCCATCCATGCTCTTCGCCGATCTTTACATCCAAAATCTGAACCCGCTGGGAAGCCGCATTCTGTCCACATTGGTGGCAGGACTGCCGGTTTTGATTCTCTTTTATTTGCTTGTGGGTCGCCGCTGGCTCGCGAGTTGGGCGGGGCTAGCGGGTTCGATCGCGGCGATCGTGCTGGCGATCACGTGCTTCGGCATGCCGGCGGATAAAGCGATGCTCTCGTGGGTGAACGGAGCCGCCTTCGGGCTGTTGCCGATTGGCTGGACCGTCTTCGGTGCGATGCTCATTTACAATCTGACGGTCGAAACGGGACTGTTCACGATCATCCGGCGCTCGATTGGCGGGCTTTCCGGCGATGCCCGCGTGCAGGCGGTGCTGATCGGCTTCTGCTTCGGTGCGCTGATGGAAGGCGCAGCCGGATCGGGCACTCCGGTGGCGATCTGCGGGGCGATGCTCGCCGGCCTCGGCATGCCTCCGCTGCGTGCCGCCGTGATCTGTCTGATCGCGAATACCTCTCCGGTGTGTTACGGCGGACTGGGCACACCCGTCTTCGTGCTCGCACAAGTCAGCGACCTGCCCGCTGACGCCATCAGCACCATGTGCGGGCACCAACTGCCGTTTCTGTCATGTCTGATTCCCTTCTACATGGTGAAGTTGCTCTGCACGTGGAAGCAGACATTCGAAGTCTGGCCGGCGCTGCTCGTGGGCGGTGGATCGTTCGCGATCTTCCAGTATTTCTTCGCCACGCTGCATAATTGGATTCCCGGCGTTGCACTCTGGCCTCTGACCGATGTCGGCGGTTCGATCTTCTCGATGATCACGCTGGCGATTTTCCTTCGCTTTTTCTGGAAGCCGAAGAACGAATGGAAATTCCCCAGCCACGTCGATCCGCTCTCCGGACGAACGATCGAAACTCCGCCGCCGCAAGCCGTTCCCATCGACGAGCATGCGGCGGCAGCGCAAGCTCAAGTAAGGGAGTTGGCCGAAGCGGAGAGTCACGATCATCGACCTCTCACGCGGGGCCTGGTGATCAAAGCGTGGTCACCGTATGTGATTATGTCGATTTGCCTGGGTGTGATCGGCGTGGTTCGGCAGGTGGAGAAGAATGGGCCGATCAACCTGGGGATCATCAATTCGTATTACTCGGTTGAAGTGCCGACGGTTCACAAGCAGGTTGAGCGGGCGGATCGCTTGCAGAAATTGGGTGCGGTGGGCGAAGAGCGGCTCGAAAAAGCGGTGTACGATGTGAAATGGCTGACGGCTCCCGGAACGCCGTGCGTGGCGGCGGTGTTCATCTCCGCACTGTTTCTTCGCATCGGGCCGCGCACGCTCTGGCGGGTGTTCGTCCGCACGATGATTCAGATGAAGATCCCGATTCCGACGATCGCCTGCATGCTTGGGCTGAGTTTCGTGACGAAGTACGCGGGAATGGACGCGACTTTGGGCGTTGCGTTCGCCGAAACGGGCGTTTTGTATCCGTTTTTCGCGGCGTTGCTGGGCTGGCTGGGCGTGTTCCTGACGGGTACGGATGCGGGGAGCAATGCGCTGTTTGGCAGCCTTCAGAAGATCACGGCCGGTCAGGTTTACGAGACGGGCGTGATCACGGATCTGACGCGAGGTCAGGCGGAAGTGTTGATTTGTACAGCAAATAGCACCGGCGGTGTGATGGGCAAAATGATTGATGCACAAAGCATTTGCGTCGCGACCGCCGGGACGAATCAGATCGGTAAGGAAGGCGAAATTTTCAAGTCCGTGATTTGGCACAGCATCTTTTTGGCGTGCATCGTGGGCGCGATGACGGCTATTCAGGCGTTTGTACCACCATTTACACAGATGGTTCCGCATCCGTAATTTTCTGGAGGAATGGTTCCGGGGAACCTGTGAATTTGACGTAAACCCTTACGGGGCATAGGCGCTTCCGAAATTTTGGCGTCTTTCCACGGTAGGGTGTGGCAGTGTCGGTGGAAAGACTTTTCTCCTCGTCCCTTTCTCCTTGCCGCGCGACGGGGGTGCGCCCTAAAGTGATAGTTCCGAATTTGCGAACGGACAGGAAATGAGCCATGGGCCTGCATTGCGAAGTTTGCCAGAAAATCCCCCAACGCGGTAACCAGAAGACCTATCGCGGTAAGGCGAAATACCTCGGCGGTGTCGGTAAAAAGATCACCGGGATCAGCCGCCGGGTCTACAAGCCGAATATCCAGAACATTCAGATTGCCGGACCGCAGGGCGAAACGGTTCGCGCACGCGTCTGCGTGGCTTGCATCCGCAGCGGCAAGATCGCCAAGCCGATGAGGCGCCAACCCTTCAGCATGACCGCGCTGTAACGTACCAGGAGATCGGCCATGGCTCTGACTTTCGATGAAGTTCGAAAGGTCGCCAAGCTCGCGCGCCTCGAGATGTCCGACGCCGATCTCAAGACCATGCAGACCCAGCTCTCTGCCATCCTCGATTACGTCGATCAACTCGGCCAGCTCAACACCGATGGTGTCGAGCCGCTCGCGCACCCGCTTCCTGTCGCAAACGTGTTCCGCGAAGATGTGCCTGGCGTCTGCCTGACGCCTGATGAGGCGCTGGCGAACGCGCCGGTGCGGCTGGCGGACTTCTTCGGCGTCCCCGCGGTCTTCGATACCGACGAACCCGTCAGCCATTAATTCGTTTCAATTCGGCCGGTCACAACTCGTGGACGACCGGCACGATCGCGAATCACCTTCACCGATTGCAAGCCTGCCGCTTCAAAAAGTGCGCTCACTGCCTGATCCTGCGTGAAGCCGATTTCCACCGCCAGCATCCCGCCCGGCTTGAGCCAGCCCGAACTCTCCACCGTCAGACGGCGATAAAACGACAGCCCATCGGTTCCGCCATCGAGTGCGATCCGCGGCTCGTGATCGTGAACTTCCGGCATGAGCGTTTCGATCTCTGAAGGCGGAATGTACGGCGGGTTGCTGACGATCAGATCGAATCGCGCCCCCGGTTCGACGGCGCTGAACAGATTCCCCACCTGAAACTGAACGCGATCCTCCACCGCATTCCGCTTCGCATTCCGCACCGCCACCGCCACCGCATCCGGCGAAACATCCACTCCTGTTACCTGTGCCGTTTTCACCGCATTCGCCAGACAAATCGCGATGCAACCCGATCCGGTGCCCAGATCCAGCACCGTCGGATTCTCTCTTCGCTTCAGATAATCAATCGCCGCATCAACCAACGATTCCGTATCCGGCCTCGGAATCAGCACCGCCGAGTTCACTTCGAATGGCAGCAGATAAAACTCGCGGGTGCCAACAAGATACGCCGTCGGGCAGCGATCCAACCGCTTCTGCACCAGCGTGCGAAACGTCGCCCGCTGCGTTTCCGTCGGCTGTTCGTCGTACCGGACGATCAGATCGATCCGCTTACACTGCAGAACGTGCGCCAGCAGCAATTCCGCATCCAATCGCGGAGAATCGAGCCCCTTCTTGTCGAAGTGGTCCGTCGTCCAGGCCAGCAGGGCCTTGATCGTCCAGATCGTTTTGTCGGCCATCGATGGCTCCGTCCCGCTTGCCTGTGAGAGATCGTACAAGATGGTTATTGTCGGAAATTCTCGCTCGTTGACGAGTTCACGAACGCGGTTCACGCTTCCTCCATAAACCATAAGAAGCGAACCTCCCGTGGAACCCTCGAATGGCGAAGTCCCTGACCTACCGCGATGCCGGATTAAACCTCGAAACCTACTCGGAAACCATGTCCGGTGTGCAGTCGCTCATCGCCTCCACTTGGGGGCCGAACGTCCTGCGCACCCCTTTCAAAGGCGCCGGCGGCAAAGGCGGCGCGTTCGCCAGCCTCTTCGACCTCGAACCCCCCACCGGCGGCGGACTCTTCGCGCGCATCTTCTCCCGCAAATACAAACGTCCCGTCCTCGTCACCTGCACCGACGGCGTCGGCTCCAAGCTCAAAATCGCCATGATGGCCTCCAAATACGATACCGTCGGCATCGACCTCGTCGCCATGAGCGTCAACGACCTCATCTGCACCGCCGGCGAACCACTGATGTTCCTCGACTACCTCGCAATGGACAAAGACGACCCCGCCCGAACCGTCGAACTCGTCAAGGGTATCCGCGATGGGTGTCTCGAATCGGACTGCGCTCTCGTCGGCGGAGAGACCGCCATCCTCCCGGACTTCTACCAGCCCGGCGAATTCGACATGGCCGGCTTCTGCACCGGTGTTGTTGAACATTCGAACATCATCGACGGCAGTCGCATCGAAGTCGGCGATGCCGTCCTCGGCCTCGCTGCGAGCGGCATTCACTCCAACGGCTACAGCCTCGTGCGCAAGGCCATCTTCGATGCTGGCGGCCTGAACATCGATACGCACGTCCCGGAGTTGAACGCCACCGTCGGCGAAGCACTCCTCACGCCCACACGCTTGTATGTGCGGCCCGTTCGCAAGGTTCTCGAACATTACCCCGTCAAGAAAAAAGGCGTCATTCACGGCCTCGCCAACATCACCGGCGGCGGACTGCCGGACAACATCGGCCGCATCCTGCCTCCGGGTCGCCATGTCCGCATCCGCCGCGGCAGCTGGCCCGTGCTCCCCGTCTTCACCTGGATGCAGAAGCTCGGTAACATCGAACAAGCCGAAATGGAGCGCGTGTTCAATATGGGCATCGGCTTTGTCATGATCGTCTCGCCGAGCTTCGCGGACAGCATCCGCAACCAGCTCAAAGCCATCGGCATCGACGCCTGGCCCATTGGCGAAGTGACCGCCGGTGAGGCCGGAGTCGAACTGTTTGATTAAACACATACTGTTTATTTGTCCATTTTCACAAAATCGTGCTGTTCGATTTGACAAATCGCAAGACCGTGTGGAGTCCTCGTGACTGAACCGCTGCAATCAAAAAGTCCATTTTTGTGGTAAAATGTTCAGATACTTGAAAGTGTTCATTTCAAAGCCTTTTTCACTTCCACTGCCAATCTGGCAGGCGAGTTCGCCAACTTCGCCAACTCAAAACACACACCCCTTGGCGAAGAGACATTGACGTGCCGGTATAATGATCATTTGTTCCCATACGTTACGAACCGGCCGAGGTGAGCGGACCGGGCGGTCATTCAGCGATATCATCGCCTTCTTCATCTGCAGAGTGGCGAGAATTGTCGTTTCAAAATTGCACAAACCGTAATCGATGGCAATAATGGCAACGGTTTGAACGAGCGGTAAGCGAGGCCGATCGTTTCGCAACAGGATTTCACAGGATCTGTGGAGGGGGGAGCACAATGTCAAGAATCAGTCGGCGGCAGGCACTTACAGCGGGCGTTGTGGGAGGGGCGGCGGCTCTGACGGTTTCGCCCACATCGGCAGCAAAGGATAAATCTAAGGAGACGGAGAAATTGAAGGCGGAGTTTGCGGCGTTTCAGGGCAAATGGCGGTGCTTGCGCTGGGAGCAGGAAGGCACGGAGATGCCGGCGGAGTCTTTGCGGAGCGTCAGCATTGTGATCAAAGGAGATCAGTACAAAAGTTCAGTAGATGGTGTGAGCTTCAAGGAAGGAACGCTGGCTCTGAAGGTTGAGTCGACGCCGTGTCAGGCGGATGCCCCTTTCGACGGCGGCGTGAACCGGTCGATCTATGTCCGCTCCGGGAACTATATCATTCTTTGTGTCGGTGGCGAACGGCGTCCGTCCGAGTTTGTGTGCGGAGGCGAAACGGGCGGCGATTCGCTCTACGTCTTCCGAATCGAACGGTAATTTGCAAATCAGGCCTATCAAACGGTGCGCACATCGCCGTCTGAAGCCCGCTCGTCAACCGGCGGACTGACGTCGCGCCGTTCGCACGAATTGCGTTGTGATTGCACCTGAATCGATCGACAGGGTGATTGTTTGATCAGTGGATCCTTTCTCTCGGCAACGGGGAGTGAGATGAGTCTGCGACGTCTGCGCAATCCGGATCCGCCGCCTCCGGGCAAGCCGGCGGAGCAGTCACGCTGGATTTTTGACCACCCAAACGACGGCTCGTATGGCGATGGTCAGCGAGTCGTCGAACTGCTGCTTGCCGGTCGGGATCAGTCGGACCTTTCACCCGAGGAAGTGTATCTGCTGGCTCGCGGATACAACTGGTTGGGGCGGTATAGAGAAGCATACGAGACCTCGATGCGGAATCTGGGACGGGCATTTTGTACAGAAGAACAGTTCCGGTCGGCCGGTGTTCACGTGTACAATATCTTCGCGAACGATCTGCCGGGGTTCGCCTCCGCATGCGAACGATGCATCGCCGGTGGTCTTGGGCCGGCTGCGTTCTGGCACCTGCTCATGGCCGATCAGTACATCACGCTAGATGACCGTTTCACAAGTTCGCTGCCAGTGAGCTGGACATCGCCGAACGTTGGCATAGGCTGTCGCCTTACCCATTCCTTAGGCCGCACGGATGCTGCCCATGCCACGCCCCTTTGCTTCCACTGTTGTTCTTT
>JBGSJI010000084.1:0-27775 GCA_041742055.1 Limnoglobus sp.
ATCGCGGGTTCGTGGGCCGAGTAATGTCTCAAGAACTGCTCGTGGCGTTTCGCCGGCTCCTCGTTCATCATTCACTCCCACTCATACACTCCGCACGCCCGCACAGTTTTACGCCCCTCGTTCCGATGACCGCGCAAGAAAACGAAAACGCCCGGCTCGTGCCGGGCGTTGAGCGGCGAATGCGGTTCACGTCAATCGTTCGCCTTACCTTTACCCTACATCTTGTCGTTGAACTTGTAATCGTTGTCCTTGTCGATGGCACCCTGCTTGTTCGCGGGGAACGATGACAGCCCGGCCGCAATGACGTTGACAGCTGATCGCCGTAATCGACGTAAACCCTTACCGGGCATAGATGGTTTCGGAATTCGAGAATGGGTCTGGAGTGGGATGGCGCAGTAGCGCCGGACCCATTTGTCACTTTCTGTACAGGACTCCGCCATGAGCGTGCGCGTAGCCGGTGGCGGATTCTTTGATAACGATACCGAGAAAGTCAAGGAGAAAGGGATTTTTCGATCAGCGCTTGCGCTTCACGAATTGATCGAACAGTCGCCCTTCCTGATCGAAGGCTTTCAGGTTGAGCGTTTTGTTGTGGACGGTGAGATAGCAGTAGTGATAGTCCACGCGGCACTCCGCCTTGAACCAGGTCGGCGTGGGGCCAAAGTCCTCCAGGCGTCCGCCCCCGCCCCCGCTCGTGATGTGCGTGACGCCCGTCTCTTCGTTCACCTTGCCATCGCGAACCGGCCAGCTGCGCTCGTACAGGTGGATGTGACCGTTGAACACGAGATCGACGTTGTGCTTCTCGTAGAGTTTCCCGAGATCCGCCAGCCGTTTGTCACCGAGTGTCGATGAGCCTTTCCAGGTGTTCCCGTAATCATCGGAGTCCGACGAGAGTACCGGGTGATGATGGTAGACAATTTTCCACGTGGCTTGGCTTTCCGAGAGCGCTTTGTCGAGCCAGGCGTATTGCTCGCCGCCCGCTGCGATACCGGCGGTGCGGATGGAGTTCGTATCGAGGCTGAAGAACTCCGCATTGCCGTATTTGAAGGAGTAGTAGTACTCGGGTTTCGGCAGGCTGAAATACTGGTAATAGTTGGCGTGGTTCTTCTCGTGATTGCCGATGCAGGGGTAAAGCGGCACGCGGGTGAACAGTTTGCTACCGGCCTGGAAGAGATCGTTGATCCATTGCTGTTTGGAAGCGCCGTCATCGACGACATCGCCGCAGTGGATGGCGAAGTGGGGGCGTCGATCCCACATGAGTTTCGTGATCTTCGCGGTGACGGCGGGGTTGCGCTGGGTATCGCCGATGACGGCGAAGCTCCAGGCATCGGACTCGGTGACCGCGGTCTGGAAGCTGAGAATCTCGCTGGCGATCTTCGTGCCGTCAGCGGCCGTTGCCGTCACGCGATAGAAGTACTTGGTGCCGGGTTCGAGATTGTCGAGTTTCACTTCGTGGATGGTGGCGTTCTGATCGATTTTCGTGGATTTGGCCATCGGAGTGAGTGTGTCGAATTCGACGATGCAGGTCGTCGGCATCGGAGTTTCCGCCATGATGACGATGGAGTTCTGCGTCGCGAACTGCAGGTAAGGCCCGACGAGGAACGACGCAGTAGTATCCGCGACCTTGCCCTTCTCATTGTCTTTCGATTGCGGAGCGGCTTCGGATGGGACGCGCAGGAAGATCACCGCCATAAAGACGACTACACTTACGATTCCGATGGCGAGTTTTGAGAATTGGGTTTTCATGTTGGGCTCCTGAATTTTGGGCCGTTTGTTTGTCTTACAAGAGTAACGATAAAACCGGGATCGAGCGAGTGGCCAAGGGCTGAATCCTGCCAATCACATGCAATATTCTCGGCGTTTTCACAAATCGCGAGACTAACCAGCCTTTTGTTCGATCGTCTGGGCGTTGAATGCCACGGAAATCCGCTCGCCAGTTCCCATGTACGGATTCACCAGATGATAGAGGAAACTGGGAAATATCACCATCATTCCGGCTTTGGGGCGGATGGGGATGCGCTGTCCGTAGGGTTCGCCGGGAGTGAACACCATTTCTGTGAACGGTCTGGGATCGACGAGTTCCAAAACGCCGCTCAGAGGCGACGAATCCGCTTCCGATGAGCCATCGTTCACATAGTAAACACCCGACCAGCTACAGCCCGGATGATTGTGGAGCCGGTGAAAGTGGAATTTTCGCGAGACATTCGCCCACGCCGTCAATCGGATGCTGCCTTGGAACGCTTTCCGCATGCCCATGGAATTCATGTAGTCCAGCGTCGAACGGATCATCTGCTGGATCGCTTCGCCGACCCATTCCTTCAGTGATCTGACCGCCGGCGATTGCCACTCGAAGAAATCGGATTTTGAGTGCCAACCTCCAGCGTTGGCGTGAGGATCGTTTGGGACCACCTTTTCTCGTTCGAGTATTTGCGTTTGCAGTTCGGCATTCACTCGAGCCGCGTCCTGTGGCGGAGCGGTGAATCGACCAATGAGCGTCGGAAACGCCATCGATATCTGCTTTTCGAGCGGCATTGTTCACCTTGCGATCGATTCGTTTTCAAGTGGGATGAACAGCGGATTACGTACGGTATTGAGATTCATAACGATTCGCAGTCTTTTCAAGCAGATCGTGAACCTCGGGATATCGAGTCGCCTTCCGCAACCATTCCAGACCCTTGTGGATTTCAGCAAGATGCGTTCGCTCGGCTTGCTGCAAAAGTTGCTGTCGTGTGCTCGCATCGAATGCATGCTCGGGAGCCTTCGCATACTGGGAAAGCATCGGGCCATTGACGATTCGATCAATCATCATTCGATCAGCATCGACCTGATAATGCTGAAACGTTTGCGCGAGTTCATCCGCTGGCGAATGGAGAAACTGATCGAAATCGAGCCAACGCGAACGGCTGGGAAATCGATCGGCGAGATCGCTCAGCGCCAGCATCTCGCAAAGCCAGCTCATCGCGATTCGCTCGCCCGGCGAAAGCAGCGGTATGCGCCAGGGGGTTTCTCCAAGTCGGCGGTGTAAACGAATGAGCCTATGCTCCGCTTGCTGATCGATATCGTTCATCGCTCCGGTCAGCATGGTCTTCAGGAAGACCTGCGGTGTGACCGTCATCAGAATTGCGTGCGAGTGCGAGACAGTTTCAAGTAAATCGCAGGCGATTTCCGAAACGAAGCTCGTGGCCTTGATCACGGCTGTCGCGGAAGGATTGTACGTGCGCGACCAGAATTTGAGGCATACGATCGATCGTTCTGCAAAGACCTGCGGTTCCCACGGGCAGGATTCTACGCCGCGCGTCGGATGCCGTTCGGCTAGGAAACGGAGGAGAATCGGTTCACGAACTGAGAAGAGCCGCGGGTGTTCACCGGTTAATCGAGCGAGCAAAGTTGAACCGACATGCGAGATATGGAAGATGAAATGACATCGCGGCGGATCGGTTTTCCCTGCTTGCAAAATCGACGACCAGTCCAGCCACACACCGGTCGAGTCGGGGATTCGCAATCGCGAATCAAGAAAGCTCGCACTGCGGTAATCTTCTTCCGAAAGCGATGCGAATCGCACGCGATCGGCAATCGGATCGATTGCAAGAGGATACCATTCCGGTGTGGAATGCAGGTGCTCAAACACGGTGTTCATTCCGGTGCTCGATCGATAATTGCTTCGAGCAGACACTGGAACTCTCGTGGAAAATCCACCGAAACGCGGGCGTGCACCGCACCCTGACGATCAAAGAATCGCTGCTTTCCTGAAAGTGGAAATACGCCTTCGTGCCAGATATTGGGATGGATGTAAAGGCCGCAGGTGCCGTCGAAGTAAAAGCACACAAACTGTTCGGGATGAATGTCATCACCCGGTTTTGCCAGCGGCACATAGAACGGCGCAGGATCCAGCGGGAAGAATAGCTGTCCACCATCGGGATGGTAATTGGCATGCCAGAGCAAGAGGTGGTGGGGGAGTTGTGAATGCTCCGTAGTCGATTCGGACGGTTCTTTCCCGTACGCCAGGAGGTAATGTCCGCCGACCGCATCGTTCACGCCATAAAGAATGTCGCCTCGCCATTCGGCCGTAAAGGTTCCTTCCTTTGTTCCGGCTTCGTCCCCGCTATCGGCATCGACCGGCCTCCAACCGGTTGCGGGCCAGCGAACGATCTCAATTTTGAAGTCGCTCGGGTCTGTCACAAGCGTGCCATACCCTTCGAGTGACTTTGCAGTCGCAGTAACGACGGGCATGCGAACGCGGCGGAGGTCGGGTGGAACACTGGGGTTGAGATAGTCCGGCGGTGTCATTGGAGGGTGCTTGTTTGTGCCAGTTTGCAGCGGCAGTTGAAGGAAACCACGATCCGTTCCTTTTCACCGCGATATGGCAGCGCGGAATGCAGCAGGTATGAAGGAAAGAGGAGGAGCATCCCATCCTGCGGAGGAACGTCAAGCAGCGATTGTTCGAGGTACCGGTTTCCAAAGTCCCGGTATGCTCCACCCGAATTGATTGGTGAGTAGAACCGATTCAATCCATTGGGAGCGCCTGATTCCGGTATTCGCGACATGTCGCCGATCGTGATGTACATGATTCCACACCAGGAGCAGCCAGGATGAAAATGCGCATCGTGGAAGCCACCATCCGTCGTGATATGAAACCAACTATCCAGGAATTCGACCTGGATTGTCGCGGGATCGGTTTTCGCACCATTGACATGAGAGACGGAAATGCGAATCGTCTCCTCGATGAACCGAACGAGTAGCCTGATTGACGGATGATCCACCTGGAACAGGTCGAAATCACTTTCGTAGAGGCCTCGAGTGGCTTTAGCCATCGGGGCAATACCACTCGTGATCTGAACATGCGACTTCGATTGAATCTGATGAAACAGTTCGATCAGCCGCGGTAATTCCACGGCGTGGTCGTCCCAGACACGCGTATACAAAGTGGTCGACCAGAGTTGCTTGATCCCGAGCGATGGGGATTTATTCATCTCCACCCTCCTCCGATCGAGTGACAAAGTCATACGACTCTTGCGATCAGTCTAATGTAACCGTTTCACCCATGCTTCTCGATCCAAGAGCCTGACGAACCTGTGGAGTGATCGAATCGCGGATGAAGCGTACGGAACCATCCGCGAGCAGAAAGTGCGCCCCGCCTGTGTGATTGCTGCCAAATGAGACTTCCCACATTCCCCGTTCGACAAGCGTGGGGCTGGCGGGTCGCTGGTAATTGATCGGCGCGCCAAGCGAACCGCAGAATTCCGACCAGTCTGTACCATCCCAGTTATCCCAGTCATCACTTCCCACCGCCCAGTGATCTTTGCGACCATCGTTGGGATTCTCGCGAAGCGTGGTGAGTTGCTTTTGAGGTTCGCATTCGCCGACAAGTACGGTGTTTGATGTTCCGTCGGTAACACCCAAGATCGAAATATAGGCCATTCCTCCGGTGCTGATGAGATGCCGGGGATTCGGTCGTGACACCATGATTCCGTCAAGTTGCGATAGATGTTTGGTTCCGGATGGCGGTTCCGGAGGCCCGGATGTGGTGCGGAAATCGTCAAGAGCGTATCCGGAAGCGCAGCCGATGTAGTTCGCGGGCACGCGTTTCTGGACATACCACGCCGGAACCCAGGTCGAAGCATCAAGATAGTGCTCTTGCGTTTGAGTCGATGGGCAACGATAGATACTGATCACTTGCTCACAGGTCGCGACTAACCGTTCTGTGACGTTGGCCGAGGTGATATTGGCATTCGGGAACGGGGTTGGATCGGCCCATTGGTGCCCTTCATCACTTGTCCACGGGATCGCTTTCATGATGTTATCCTGCTCGATGTATGGCAGAATGAAACCTGACCAGAGCCCCCCACGTTCAGCTTCTCCCGCCATGGGGAATTTGCTATCGTTGGCACTAGCAAAGTTATGAATCGCAACTCCGATTTGTTTCAAATTGTTCTGACATTTAGTGCGGGCGGCTGCTTCACGAACTTTCTGAACTGCAGGAAGCAACAACCCGATCAGAATGGCAATAATCGCAATAACAACCAGTAATTCAATCAATGTAAATCCGGAACGAGTATGAGATCGCATATTAAAACTCCCTTAGGCCGTGCAATGATAATACTGAATGAGTACGTACGCAAATGATTCGAAACGTATTAATTTTTGGGTAAACTCAGATCAAACTCATGTTCGTTCGGTCCATCGCCTACTGTTGCGGAATGCGGTGAATTCTGCGGATAATCATGATCGCTGTGAGGTTTGGGAATCCGGGTCTTAATGACGGTTCCTTCAGCTTTATCCATGGTTGTGATCGGCTTGCCGTCTTTGGTCACGTACTGCTCGAAGGTGACTTTGTACTCCCCCGCACCAAGCCCATCGCCCGCACCCGCACCGGATCGAATGGTATAGCGGCCGTCTTTATCCGTGATTCCGATCCCGTGACGGAAGGAGAACTCTTCTTCACTTGTTCCAACTGGCCAATAATAGACGTGGACAGCGTATGCGGGTGCGCCGTTGATCTTCACAATTCCACGGATCGGATGTACGTCGACTTGCACCGGTCCCTTGGGAATCACAGCAATTACCGCACCAAGAATCAAAGAGGAAATCATCAGCCCGCTCGCGACCTTTCCCCAAAGTGGAATTTTCGAAAGAAATGAAGGTTCCTTGGAATCATCTGGTGTTCCGTATCTTCCACTTCGAGACCGATTCGTTGAATGGCTCATTAAATGAAATACCTTCAATGCAAAAGAACCCATTTCAGAGAACAACACAATCAGAGTATGCATTTTTGTTGAATAGAAATGTGAATATTGTGTGTTAAATTCTTCTCAATTGCTTGAGCGTATTCCGCGCCAATGAAGCGAAAAGCATATCGATTTCACAAAACAATAACGATTTCTTAACAATTATTCTTGCGTATGAATTACTACTTCGAATCTGCATCAATCCATCTCGAACACTTCAAAGAGAACTGGTTGTAAGCTTTGCCTATTTTATCTAGCATACTCCTCGCATTGATATATCTGACACTGAGATTCGCATAACTGCCGTCAGTTTTTCAATGGAATTTATTGCAAGCATTTCAAGGAAGAAACCGTTCTTTACTGCGACTCATGAACAAAATTGAAGTTATGAACTCGGCAGTACGGATTCCCCGACGAACATTCGCGAACCATCTACTGATTTACCAAACCCGGAGTTGTAGAAATGGCCCGTCGCAAAGCACAATCCAAGAAGAGCTCATCCTGGAAAACACTCAATTTTGAAACTCTTGAATCACGCATCACGCCAGTCGCACCACTGATCGCTTCAAATGGCCTTCTTCCACTCGATAATTCAGTCAATTTTGCCCTTTCAGATCTTCTCCACGTTCAGTTTGACCGACCCATCAAGTTCGGTTCGTCCGGTACGGTGACGATCTTCGAACTCGGCGATACCTCTGCTCAGGATGCCATCGCTGAAGTGTTCGACGTCACCTCAGATAAAGGCATCGGCGACGGTCTGCTCTCGATCAGCGGCAACAAGCTTACGATCGATCCGACCGATGGTTTACTCAAGACATCGACACAGTATTTCGTTCAGATTCAACCTGGCGCTATCGAAGCGGCGGAGCGAACGATTGTCAAAGAGACATTCGATACGGCAACTCCTCCCGGCCTCCCGTCAGGTTGGACTCAGACCGACGCATTCAATAACCCGCCGTCGATCACGGGTGGAAATGCAGAATGGGATGGGTGGGTGGTCGCGGATGGCGGTAAGTGGGAAAACAGTGTGGCACCGACTTCAACGGGTGGTGCCAGCAATTTTGATCGGCCGCTTTTTACAAGAAAGTCCGGGAATATCGCGGTTGCAGATACGCAACTCTGGTCGAATATCGGCGATCCGACGACTCTCGCGGGAACGGTCGATGCCGGCATGAAAACCCCTGCGATTTCTTTGAATGGTGTTTCTGTTGGAGCGGGACAACTCACGCTTGATTTTGATTCCAGCTACCGTCCATCATCCAACAGTTCAGTTGCCACTTTGCAAGTTTCCTACGATGGCGGCGCGACGTTTGATCCGACTCCGATCTTCACGCGGAATGTCCAGAATCAACCGAATGAGCATGTCACTTTGACTCTTGATAACCCGGGAACCGGCGATCTGGCATTTCGCTTTAAAATCGAAGACACGATTTCCGCACCATTTTTCCAGGCTGAAGCTCGATGGTGGGCGATTGATAACATCATCATCTCGGGCAAACTTGACCCGAATGGCTCTGGCGACGGTGACGATTTCGCGGGCATCCTTGACCGAAGCACATTTAATTTCGGTACGGTTGGTCTCGATCTGATTGCGCCGACCGTGGTGAGCGTGATCCCTGTCGACAACAGTGGCGGTACGACAACGGAAGTCCCTGTGGATACGAACTTGCAGGTCACCTTCAGCGAAAATGTCGTTGCGGGCACCGGGCACGTAATCGTGCGTCGACTGATCGATAACGAGATTGTCCAATCAGTCAATGCACGATCGTCAGCCGTCACAATTACCGATAACGTCGTCACCATCGACCTGCCCAATGATCTGGCCGACAGCACTGAATATTATGTCGAGATTCAGCCCGGTGCGTTCCGTGACGCATCACGTCTGATCCAAACGCCGTTGTTCCTGGAAGATTTCGAGAGCCTCCCGCTTCGACCGTTCATCACCGAGACCGATCTTGATGGTGATGGCAAGGATTGGACGAACGCGCCGCCTGCGGGCTGGACTATCGACAACACGAATGTCATGGGTACGGACAACCGCAACAACAAGACCGGGACCAACATCGGCGTACCGGGTCTGGGAACTACGGATATCGGTGCTCCGGAATGGCAAGGCTGGGCATTTACAGACAAGAACGAATGGGCTGTGACCGTAGGCGATCAAGGCCGCACCGGTTTCGGACGCGGCGATGGAATAATCGCCGTCGCTGATCCGGATGAATGGGACGATATCGGTAGCCCGGAAAGCCTCGGTTCGTACAACACATTGCTGGCGACGCCGATTGTCCCTTTGAACAAGCTGATCAACGATCCGGTTCTCAGCTTCGATTCCAGCTACCGTAACGAAGCCGATACGGATGTCTTCGTCGAAGTCACGTATTACGACAATACAAACACGATCATCGGTACACCCGTTCAGATCCTTTACTGGTCCTGGAACAGCGCACTGCCCGAATTTAAGCCCGATGCACTGAGCGAGTTGGTGACACTTCCGCTGTCGTTACCGACGGGTGCGGAGGGGGCATCGTTCAACTTCATTATGAGGAACGCTCGTAATGACTGGTGGTGGGCCATCGACAATGTCCGAGTCGATGGAGAATACCTTGCTGGGAATCCGGTTTCGATCGTCGGCAACACGACTTGGAACTTCAAAACGTTTGACAAAACGGCACCTGTCGTTCGCTTGCTGAGCCCCGCGGACGATGGCGGGGATGTACCGGATTCGGCTCAACT
This sequence comes from Limnoglobus sp., assembly GCA_041742055.1. Taxonomy (GTDB): domain Bacteria; phylum Planctomycetota; class Planctomycetia; order Gemmatales; family Gemmataceae; genus Limnoglobus. The sequence goes on from JBGSJI010000084.1 coordinate 9,456, forward strand.
GGAAATATCGTTTGACGACAACGTGGTGCTGGGTAATGGGACCATCAGCATACGTCGTCTCAGCGACAACAGTATCGTCGAATCCTTCGATGTTGCCACCAGCGGACGATTGACCGTCACTCCGAATCAGCCGGGCGGGAATTCGGTCATTATCTCCCCCACAAATCCTTTGCCACTCGTAACGAACCTTTACGTCCTCATCACTCCCGGTGCAATTGAAAATATCGCAGGCATTGACTTCGCGGGAATCGACAAGGCAACGGACTGGAACTTCGCCACCGCCGGCCTTGATACGGTTAAGCCGACAATTCTGAACCTGAGCCCGTCGGACAATGCCTTCAATGTTCCCGTCAATTCCAATCTGGTCATGACGTTTTCGGAAAACGTACTGGCAGGTTCGGGAAGCATTCTGATCCGTGAATTGTCCAGTGGCAGCATTGTCAGCGGGATCAGCGCCACCGATCCGAGCGTGACGATTGTCGGAAACAAAGTCACGGTCAATCCTCCCACGGATTTACAACCGGGTACCGATTACTATGTCGAAATTACCGCAGGTGCGTTCCGTGACGAAGCAGCCAACTTCTTCGATGGCATTTCCGGAACGTCCATCTGGAACTTCCTGACCGGCACGCCACTTGTTGGAATCAACAGTTTCATTCCGGCGGACAATTCCACCAACGTGGCACTCGATTCGAATCTGACGATCAACTTTGCCGTACCCGTGATCAAGGGCAAGGGTTCGGTCGTCATTCGTCGATTGGCTGATGGAAGTGAAGTCGAACGGATCGATGTGTCGTCCGCTCAAGTAACCGTTCTCGGCAGCAGCGCGACGATCGACCCCACGAACGATCTGGGAGCGGCGACTTCCTACTATGTCGAGGCCGATCCCGGTTCGTTCATCGGGATCAATCCGACCGCGACGCCTGCGATCGTGTTCTTCGAGAATTTTGAAGGTCTAACGTTGTTCCCCTTCCAAAGCCCGACGGAAGGCGGAGGAGACGGCACCGACTGGACGAACATCACCAAAGCACAGACCGAAGGCAAACTCGCCAGTTGGGCAATGGATCCCGGTACCACACCTGTAGGTAATCCGATTGAATTCTACGGATGGACGTTTATGGACGTCGATTCGTGGAATGCCACGGAAGGGAATCAGGGCCGGTCCCAATTCGTACTGGGTGGAATCGGCAATCGCGGAACGATCGCAGTGGCCGATAGCGACGCCTACGACGATGGGACCAACGTCGACACCGGGCTTTTTGAAGCCGGCTTGAGCACAATCGTATCTCTGGCAAACATCGAAGCCAACACGGCATCGGTCATCTTTGATTCGAGTTGGCAGGCGGAACCGACCCAACGTGGGAAAATTGAAGTCTCGTTTGATGGTGGGCCGAATATTCTGATCGTGGATTTTGCCGGAGATGCGAACGATCCCCTTTTCAAACCCACGGCTTTTAACGAAACATTGGAGTTCGCGCTCAACAATCCCGCGAATGCCAAGGAGATGAAGGTCACCTTCACCTACTACCAAGCCAGCAACGACTGGTGGTGGGCCATCGACAATGTCCGCGTGCGCGCGAACACGTTCGAATCCGCGTTCGGTGGTATCAGCGGGAACGAAATCTGGAACTTCCGAACGACTGGCGCAGACATCACGGCGCCATCTGTGATCGCACTTGATCCCGCAGACGGGACCGTGAATGTTCCGGTCGCGCAGAATCTGGTCATTTCATTCGATGAACCAATCCAGTTCGGAACCAGCGGCAAGATCACGGTGTTCCGCGCTATCGATAATGTGGCTGTAGCCGTCTTTGATGTTGCGTCTCCGGTTGGTTTGACGCCAAGCGGCAACAAGATGACGATCAATCCCCCCGCGGATCTCGCACCACTGACCGGTTACTATGTCACGATCGATGCCACGGCGATTCGTGACCTGGCTGGTAACAACTTCGCCGGGATCTCGGATCCGACGACCTGGAATTTCACGACGGCATCCTTGACACCAGTCATCACCGCTCTCTCGCCTGCTGACGATAGCGTCGGCGCGGACATACAGAATCTGGTGCTGAATATCACGTTCGACCGGATCATTCGTCGCGGAGTGGGCAACGTCAATCTCCGCCTCAGTTCCGATAACAGCATCGTTGCGAACATTGAAGTGCGTTCCGCGCAGGTGAACATCGTCAACGAGACAGCGCAGGTTTCGATCCCCTCTTCGCTCACGCTTCAGGAACTCACCTCGTACTACATCGAGATTGATTCGGGTGCATTTGAAGACGTGAATGGCGTGGATTTCCCTGGCATCAGCGGGCCCACGACATGGAACTTCACAACTCGTGAAAATGTCGTACCCACGCTTGTTTCGCTGAACCCCACAGACAATGCGGAAAATGTCCCGGCCGATTCGAATCTGATATTGACCTTCTCGGAAAATATCTTCGCTGGCGGTGGCACGATTCAGATTGTCAGCCCGATCAACGATGCGGTGATCGAAACGTTCGATGTTCTGACCTCGTCCCGATTGACATTCAACGGCAATGTGGTGACGATCGACCCGACCAGTAATCTAGCAGCGGGTCAAACGTATTTTGTCCGCGTGCAAAACGGCGCAATCGTAGACTTATTCGGGAACAAATACGCCGGAATCCTCAATCGGGCCGGATACAACTTCCGAACCATCTCCGAGAATCCGCTCATCGCTTCGTTCGCGCCGAACGATGACGGGTTGAACGTACCTTTGAATTCCAATCTGTCGGTCACGTTCTCGGAAGCGATCAAGTTCGGTACGTCAGGGACTGTCGTCATCACGGATGCGGCCGGAAACACGTTTGCCACCTACGACATTACCACTTCGCCTCCGGAATTGACCATTAACGGAAGCACGTTGACGATCAACCCGGCCACGGATCTGGCGGCCACAACCGGCTATTTCATCACGATTTCTCCGGGTGCGATTCTCGATCTCGCCGATAACCCATTCGCCGGTATCACCTATCAGCAGACATGGAACTTCTACACCGGTGTCGCCGATACTCAGGCACCTGCCGTGACCACACTCACTCCTCCGGATAACGGCACCGGTGTGACAAGTGCGGACCCTCTTACCATCACTTTTGATGAAACGATTCAGAAGGGCAGCGGATTCATCACCGTGTTCCGATCATCGGACAACGCAGTGATCACGAAGATCGATGTGACATCTTCGCAGGTGACGGTCAACGGCAAGACGGCAACGATCGATACGGCTGGCGTGTTACCACAGGATGGCGGAACATATTATGTCTCCGCCAGCCCGGGTTCGTTCATCGATACCGCCGCCGCCACCGGACTGACATTGTTCGCAGAGGACTTCGAAGGGCTCATCCAGTATCCGTTCGTCAGCCAGGCTGCCAACGCCAAATACGATGGCAGCGATTTCACCGACGTTCCCCCAACCGGATGGGTCCGCGACATCGGCCCGACCACACCGACCGGCGGATCGCCGACCTACTTCGGCTGGACTTTCCTCGACATCGATTCCTGGATCGCGGAAGCGGGCCAGAATCGCAGCGACTTCATCCTTGGTGGAGTTGGAAAACGTGGAACTGTGGCCGTGGCCGATGGCGACCAGTACCAGGATAGTGTTTCGACACCGAACAACTCCATCAATATTTTCCTGTCCACTCCATCGATCAATCTCGCGGGCGTGACGGAAGACACGGTTGTCCTCTCCTTCGATTCCAGCTTCCGTCCGGAGGCCACGCAAGAAGGTATCGTCGAAGTTAGCTACGATGGTGGCCAATCCTTCTCCAAGGTCTTCAGCCGTCTGGCCGAAGATCAACGCAACGAGAAAGTCAGCATCGCGCTGGATACTCCCGCCGGGGCGACCAGCCTGATTGTCCGCTTCGGCTACATCAATGCCGACAACAACTGGTGGTGGGCGATCGATAATGTTCGTGTCGCCGGCGACGTGACCGGTGCGAATGCCTTTGCTGGCATTTCCGATCCCACGGCCTGGAATTTCACCACCGTTGACACAATCGCGCCGACCGTCGTCTCGCTCACGCCGGCGGATGACTCGATCAATGTTCTGCCTTCGACCGATTTGACCGTCGAGTTCGATGACACCATTCAATTCTCGACAGGCACAATCACCATTTTCCGCGTCTCGGACAATTCGGTGTTCGCCACGTACACGGCGGGCGTTTCTTCCGAACTGAGCATCACGGGTTCGACTCTCACGATCAACCCGGCTGCGGATCTCGAATCGCAGACCGATTACTACATCGAGATTTCTCCAACGGCGATCAGCGATACCGACGGGAATCCCTTTGCAGGCATCGCCGGTCCTGGCACCTGGAATTTCTCCACACTCGACGTGGCAGGTCCGGTCCTCACGGCCTCCACTCCAGCCGACGATGCCATCGCCGTCGCCGTCGATGCCAACCTCACGCTGACCTTCGACGAACCGATTCAGCGGGGCAGCGGCAATATCGTACTCCGGCGGCTCTCGGATAACTCAATCGTCGAAACCTTCGACGCCGCGACCTCCGACCGCATCAGCATCGCGGGCAATCTGCTGACAATCGACCCAACCAGCGACCTCGCTGATGGAACGGAATACTATGTTGAGATCGATCCGGGTGCGATCCGGGATCTTTCCATTAATCTCGGCAGCACGCTCTCCCTCTTCACAGAAGGGTTTGAAAACCTAACGCTTTTCCCGTTCTTCAGCCCGACCGAATCGGGTGGAGATGGCACGGACTGGACCAACCTCACAAAAGCCCAAGCTGAAGGAAAGCTGGCTGGGTGGGATCTCGACACAACAACCACCCCATCGACCGGTGTTCCCGAGTTCTTCGGCTGGACCTTCCTCGATATTGATTCCTGGCAGGCGACAGCTGGCCAATCTCGCAGCAGTTTCATCCTGGGTGGCGCTGGATCCAATGGTACTGTGGCAGTGGCCGATGGAGACGAATACGATGATGCCGCTGGTTCCACGGTGAACGGCGATATTAACGTCTTCCTCAGCACCCCCTCCATCGATATCAGCACGGCCGCTCCGAACTCGACCGTCCTGACTTTCGATTCCAGTTTCCGGGCCGAAGGCGCTCAGGCGGGGATCGTCGAAGTCACGTTCGACGGTGGCGCGAATTGGTCTGAGGTCTTCCGACGGGACGTAACGACGAACTTGAACGAATCGGTGACCATTAACTTGGCCAACCCGATGGGTGCGACCACTCTGATGGCTCGCTTCGGCTACATCAACGCCGATAACAACTGGTGGTGGGCGATTGACAACATCGGCGTGGCCGCGTTGCTCCCTGGTAATCCCTATGGTGGCATCAGTGGACCTGCAACGTTCAATTTCTCGACGAACGATGCCCCTGTCGTTGACGATCAAACACTGAGTGTGGATGAAAACAGCTCGTTGGATACCGTTATCGGCACTGTTGCTGCGACGGATGCGGAGGGAGCTGTCACCTTCGCGATCATCAGCGGCAATACCGACGGCGCATTCACCATCGATAGCACGGGCAAGGTCACCGTGGCAAACCCGGCCGCGCTCGACTTCGAGACGACTTCGACCTATTCTCTGACGATCGAAGTGACCGATGCGGGAGCGCCGACGCTCACGGATACCGCCGTCGTGATGATCACCATTGGCGATGTCAACGAAGCACCAACCGTCGATGACGCAACTTTCTCCATTGCGGAAAACAGCATTGGCAGTACCGTGGTCGGTACGGTTATCGCCACCGATCCGGATACGACCGCTCCGAATAATACGCTGAGCTTCGCGATTACCGGCGGCAATACGAACGGCGCCTTCGCAATCGACAACTCCGGTCAGATCACCGTTCAAAACGTGGCTGCTCTCGATTTCGAAACGACTCCCAACTTCACCCTGACGATCACGACCACGGATGGCGGAGCGTTGAGTGACACGGCAACGGTCACGATCACCATCACTGATGTGAACGAGACACCAACAGTCAACGATGCCACGTTCTCAATTGATGAAAATAGCGCCGCAAGCACTTTGGTCGGCACGGTTGTCGCGACCGAACCGGATACGACGGCACCCAACAATACGTTGTCATACGCCATTACCGCCGGGAACACCGGCAACGCCTTCGCCATCGACAACCAGGGCATGATCACCGTTGCCACTCCTTCGACATTGGATTTTGAAACAACTCCAACCTTCACTCTGACGGTGACGACCACCGATGGCGGCGGTCTGAGCGATACGGCCACCGTGACGATCAACTTGTCGGATGTCAATGAGGCACCGACGGCGAACGACGCGGCCTTTACCGTTCCGGAGAACAGTGCTGACAACACGGTCGTCGGGACCGTGATCGCCACCGATCCCGATACGACCGCTCCGAACAACACATTGACATTCGCCATCACGAGCGGAAATACCGGTGGTGCATTCGCGATTGACAACTCGGGCAAGATCACGGTTGCCGATTCCGCAGTTCTGGACCTCGAAACGAACCCAACCTTTACTTTGACCGTGCATGTAACCGATGGCGGCGGGTTGGTCGATACAGCGAACGTGACGATCGATCTCTCGGAAATCAACGAAGCTCCGACGGCAAACGATGCGACGTTCTCGGTCGACGAGAACAGTGCGTCAGGTACCGTTGTCGGTACGGTCGTGGCAAGCGATCCGGATACCACGGCACCGAACAACACATTGACATTCGCCATCACCAGCGGGAATACGGGCAACGCCTTCGCGATCGACAATTCCGGAAAGGTCACAGTCGCAAATACGGCGTCTCTCGACTTTGAATCGAATCCCATCTTTAACCTCACGGTAACCGTGACTGACGGTGGCGACCTGAGCGATACGGCGAGTGTCACCGTGAACCTTGGTGATGTCAACGAGGCGCCGACGGCCTTGGACTCCGGTTTCTCCATCGCGGAGAATAGTCCGGCAGGAACGGCCGTCGGAACGGTATCGGTGACCGATCCGGATACGACATCACCCAATAATTCGCTCACTTATGCCATCAGCAGCGGGAACACCGGCAATACCTTTGCCATCGACTCCGCAGGCAAGATCACGGTGGCTTCTCCGTCGACTTTGAATTTCGAAACCAGTCCGGCATTCACTCTGACCGTCACCGTTACTGACGGCGGCGGATTGACCGACACCGCAACTGTCATTGTCAATCTGACCGATGTCAACGAAGCTCCGGCGGTTGGTGATAAGACGTTCACATTGACTGAGAATACGTCGGTTGGCACTGTGGTCGGATTCGTGACGGCCACGGATCCCGACACTTCTGCACCGAACAACACGCTCACCTATTCGATCACTGGCGGAAACACCGGTAACACCTTTGCGATCGACACTCTGGGCGTGATCACAGTGACATCGACTTCGGGACTGGACTTTGAAGTCACGCCGACATTCACATTGAGCGTGACCACCACGGATGGCGGTGGGTTGAACGACACGGCCACCGTGACAATCAACCTGACCGATGTGAACGAAGCTCCGTCGCTCAAGAACGCCAACTTCACCGTGATCGAGAACTCGCCGGCAGGTTCTGTCGTGGGCACTGTCACCGCGACCGACCCGGATGCCACACCGCCGAATAATGCCATCACCTACGCCATTACCGGCGGTAACGCAACGAACGCCTTCGCTATCGATGCTGCTGGCAAGATCACCATCGCCACACCCGGGGAATTCAATTTCGAAAGCACACCACCCTTCTCGCTCACGGTGACAGCGACCGATGGCGGCGGGCTGAGTGCCGCATCAACGGTCACTGTCAACCTCTTGGATGTCAATGAAGTGCCTGTTGCGAACAATGCAACATTCACCATCCCGGAAAACAGCGCGATCGGAACGAATGTGGGTGTCGTCCTCGCATCCGATCCCGATACTTCGGCTCCTAACAACGCACTGACTTACTCGATCACGGATGGCAACATCGGCAATGCGTTCTCGATCGACAACAGCGGTCAGTTGACCGTCGCCGACGATACGGCCCTGGATTTTGAAGTCCGAACGAACTTCACGCTGACCGTTGCCGTCACGGATGGAGCCGGATTGAGCGATACCGCGACCGTGACCGTCAATCTCACGAATGTGAACGAAACGCCGGCCGCGACCGATGATACCGCGACGGTCGACGAAAACGGTACTGTCACGATCGACGTCCTCGCGAACGATTCGGATCTTGATAATGACCCCTTGACCGTTTCAACAGTAACGCAAGCGGCCAACGGTGTCGTGACCATCACCGACTCCGGCAAGTCGATCCAGTATTCTCCCAACAAGGGTTTCGACGGGTCCGACACCTTCAGCTACACGGTTTCGGACGGGCAGGGCGCCACGGCGACCGCAACCGTCACGATCCAGGTCAACAATGTGCAAACACCGGTTCCGGGCGAATTCGCGGTCGGCAGCGATGCCGGAGGCAATACGGTTCGATTCTTCAATCCGAACGGAACCGAGCGTTACCAGATCACGCCGTTCGGCCCGACCTTCACAGGCGGCATCCGTGTTGCCTCGGCCGACTTCAACGGAGACGGCGTCTCCGATCTCGTGGTTGGCACCGGACCCGGACGATCGACTCAGGTCAAGATCTTCGATGGTGTGACCAAGGCGGAACTCTTTAGTGTCGATCCGTTCGAAGCGAGCTTCACCGGCGGGGTTTATGTCTCGGTCGGCGATGTGAATAATGACGGCGTACCGGACCTGGCGATCACACCGGACGAAGGCGGCGGACCACGTGTTGATATTTACAGTGGTGCGGGCTTCGCCAAGTTTGTGAGCTTCTTCGGCATCGACGATCCGAACTTCCGCGGTGGTGCCCGTTCCAGTATGTCGGACATGACGGGCGATGGCGTCGACGATCTCATCGTCGTGGCGGGCTTCGGCGGCGGTCCGCGTGTGGCCGGATTTGATGGAACCTCGCTCGGCGGCACACCGCAGCGCATCTTCGCCGACTTCTTCGCCTTCGAGCAAACGCTCCGCAACGGGATCTTCGTCGCCTCAGGCGATTTCAACGGCGATGGATTCGCCGATCTCGTGGCCGGTGGCGGACCCGGTGGCGGACCCCGAGTCCAAATCTTCGACGGCAAGTCGCTGCTCGAGAATACCTACGTTCCGCTCGCGAACTTCTTCGGAGGCGATAGCGAGAATCGCGGGGGAATCCGTCTGGCCGTTAAGAATCTCGATAACGACAATCTGGCTGATCTGATTGTCGGTGCGGGCACCGGTGCCGGTTCGAATGTGACCTCGTACCTGGGCACGAATATCTTGCTCGGCGGAACACCACTCGCACAACTCGATTTCGAAGCGTTCGACGAATTCACGGGTGGCGTGTTTGTGGGGTGAGTCCCATACTCTCTTCCCATGAGGACTCCGCCGCACGCTCGTGGCGGAGTCGTTCAAACACTGACTCGTCTTTCCGCCGACACTGCCACACCCTACGGTGGAAAGACATCATTATTTCGGAAGCGCCTATGCGCCGCAAGAGTTTACGTCAATTTTGAACAGTAAATGAAATCATGTCCAGTATCATTTGGCAACCGCCGAACCACTCATCAAGACTCCGCCACCGCTTTGCGCATGCGCTTGGCGGAGTCCTCATCAATGGTTTGCGGATCGATCGTCCTTGACAAATCCGAAACGTATCGAATGATTCACTCGTCGCGGGTTGGGGTGATTTGCCTGTTCAGAATCGCCACAGGAACTGGGTCATGAAGAGCAGCCCATTGGAATCTCGCAACGGTGAGGTGTAATTCGTCTTGCGATAATCCACCTCGAAGCCGACCTGAAAGGTCTTGCTGACATCCCAGATGAACGTAGTGAAGAACGTCTGATTCGTCACGATTTGTCCCTCCGCGAGATCGCTGGCGTAGGGATTGTCGATGCCGTAACCGCCATGGACATGAAACGTGGGGTGCATGTAGTAGTAGATTTCTCCGTATCCACCCCGGGTCCGGATGGGACGAAAAGTATCAGAATTGAAGTTCTGCAGGACGCCAGCGTTGTATTCCCCCAAAGACTGGCCGATGAAGAGTTCCCCTTTTATACCCAATCTGTCCATAACCGCCCACTGCAGATCGCAGCCCAGACCCCAGACATCATCGACGATCCGTACGGGGTCTCGTGTCCCGGAGGCCGGCCTTGTGATGCGGATCTGACCGACCAGACCAGAGACACCGAATTCAACCGGACGTTGTTTCCGCCCGCCCATATATTCTCGCGTTTCTCCCAATCCATACGCCACACGGCTTTCGATGTTGGGCCAGCCATTGTCTTCAACCAGCGGATCGGTGATTGAGTTGCGGACAAACGTCGAGATCGGTTCACTCAGCCCGAATTGAAATGTCACCTGTGACTGCTTGTTCGGATGATAGAACCGCTCGACTCGGATCTGGCCCCGATATGAACCCGCGTTGCCGGAACCGTACAAATAACTCACAGGCAAGATCGTAGGGCCGACGGGGTTGAAGATGTCCCGTTGGAGGCCCGCCGCGAAGCGCATCTGGTCGTTTTTGAGTTCGCCATAAGCATAATAAAGCAATAAGCCGTAATTGTCGGTTGAGATATTGTCGTTGTAAAAGAGCGCGACGACCTCACCGCCTGGGGTCAGACCGCAGAATTCCGGACCCGTGAACCGGGCGACGAGTGTGCTCTGCCGTCCATGCAGGTCAAATGTGTTTGTGTTCAGTCCGGTCGGAGATCCGGGATTCAGAAACAACGGTAGTCCCGGTGAAGTCGGCCGCTGGGTACTGAAGATTCCCAAGCCCGAAAGCGTCATTCCCAGTGTGAGCTTGCTGGTGTTGTTCAACATCGAGATCGTCACACCATCGCCCGGAGTGTAACTCGTCATCGAGGATGGCTGAGCTTCGATTGGCACAACAAGAGGTGTCCCCTCGTGGAGATTGCCGCCGCTGGGAACCCCCGCTCGGGGCGTCATTCCGGGAAGTGCCATTTGCGGAGCGGGTTGACTTGGCGCGTTGAGTAAGTCGGGACGAGGAAATAGCAAGACGCTTCCCTCCACTCGGCCGGGATTCGCTACCGACGGAACCACGGGTTTTGGCTCATTTTCCCTGCCATTGGGAAGTTGAGCCTGACTGTCCGAGGTCACCAGGCAAAAACTGGTCAATAACCCGGTCACGAGTGTCAGGAACCGATTCATGCTGGATTCCGCCTCGTAACTTGGAGACAATTGGGTAGGTCCGACCCGCCCCGAGGAAGCAAAGAGGCTTCTGCCCTCCTGATGGAGGGCGCTTATGGGTCTTTATCGGAGAACGAGCCCCTTGAATTGGAGAATTTTCGCGATTGTTCGGATGATCTGGGAGGAAAGTGGCCAACATCGCGAAGTTTCTCTCAAGAATGCTTGTGTTTTTCTTAGAATAAAGGTCAGTTATGCATTTGATCGAAATCGCCCGCAACCGAATTTGCTGTTCCGCGCGTTCGACCGGTTGTCACCGACCTCGACACGACTGACCGGAGTGAAACGCCGTGAGCCAGAGTTCCCCATTTCCCACCGACGAAAGCAGCGGTCGCGACGTGGCGGTTGCCGATCCGGATACGCGGATACTCTGTCCGTTTCCAGCCGACCGGCAAAAAACAGATACGGTCAAATCAGACCAGGGCGATCGCCTGAAGACCTCCCGTTGCCCACTGATTCCGTCGATCCAGGATCGACTGCGGTTCGAATCACTGCTCACGGAACTGTCGGCCAAGTTTGTCAATGTTCCAGCGAATCAGGTCGATTCTCAAATCGAGTCGGGTTTGAGGCGAATTGTGGAATTGCTTGGGCTCGACCGGAGCGGTCTCGGCGAAGTTTCGGCGGACGGGAAGCAGTTGGTAGTGACGCATTCCTACCAGCTCCCGGGAATCCCTCCTTCAGCACAAATTATGCTGGATGCTCGGTTTCCCGTTTACACCCGGATGATTCAACAAGGACTGGTCGTACGATTGCCGGATGATCTGCCGCCGGAAGCGACACGAGAGCGAGACTACTGCCTCCAAATCGGACTCAAGTCAAACTTGACCATCCCGCTCACGGTGATGGGGTCCGTGGTCGGCGGCATCGGATTCTCTTCATTCCGTTCGCATCGAATCCTGCCGGACGAACTCATCCCGCGGCTCCGCCTGGTGGGTGATATCTTCACCAACGCCCTGGCCCGGAAGCGGGCAGACGAATCGCTGATTGCCAAGGATCACTCCCTTCGGAGCGCGCAGGAAAACCTCCGGCAACTCGCAGGCCGACTGATTCATTCCCAGGAGGAAGAGCGATCCCGGATCGCCCGGGAGATGCACGACGACTGGGCACAGAGGCTGGCGTCGCTGGAGATCGATACCGCCAGGCTTGAAGCGTACCTCACCCGTGACGATGAGGCATCACTGATCCTGCGCACCGTCCGGGAACAGGTGATGAATCTGGCCGAGGATGTGCACTCGCTCTCACGGCAACTTCACCCTTCGATTCTGGACGACCTGGGTTTGGTGGAAGCACTCCGTTCCGAGTGTGCCAGTTGTTCGCGTCGCGAAGAGATGAGGGTCGACTACCGCCCCGACTCCGTGCCAGCCCGGTTACCGAGGGAGGTCGCCTTGTGCGTGTATCGGGTTGCTCAGGAGGCACTCCGGAACGCAGCCAAACACGCGGGTATAGCCCGGGTCTTGGTGACTCTGAAGGGAACCGAGGGAGCACTGATGTTACGCGTCGAGGATCAGGGCTTCGGCTTTGATCCGGAAAGTCCGCGATCGCACCCCGGACTCGGCCTCGCGAGTATGGCGGAGCGCGTGAATCTTGTTCGGGGGACGTTCTCTCTGACGTCTGCCATCGGTCAGGGCACGACCGTCGAAATACGAGTTCCTCTGGATCGGATTGACACGTGACCAAAACTCGCGTCTTGATCGCTGATGACCATCAGATTCTTGCGGAGGGGATCCGGGGGTTGCTCGAACCCGAGTTCGAAGTCGTGGGGGTCGCGGCGGATGGCCGGGAACTGCTGACCATGGCGAAGAAACTGATGCCGGACGTGATCGTCGCAGACATCACCATGCCTTCTCTCAACGGCATCGAGGCCGCGGCGCAATTGCGAGACTCGGGGATCACGGCCAAGGTCGTCATCTTGACCATGCATCGCGAAGTCGCCTACGCCCGCCGCGCCCTGCAGGCGGGGGCGTCCGGCTTCGTACTCAAACACTCCGCTTCCTCCGAACTGGTCACCGCCATCCGCGAATCGCTCCGGGGCCGAACCTACCTGACCCCGATGATCGCCGGAGAGTTGCTCCAGTCCTATCGCGAAGGCGAGGCGGAGACGGACGACCTCTCCCATCGACTCACCAAGCGCCAACGGGAAGTTCTGCAACTCATCGCCGAAGGCCGTTCGGCCAAAGAGGTGGCAGGCATTCTCAAGATTTCCATCCGAACCGCGGAGGTTCATAAGGTCCGCATCCTGGAGGCACTCGGACTCCACAACACAGCCGAGTTGGTGCAATACGCCATCCGGAACGGGATCATCTCCGTCTGAGAATAATCGACGATGTTGCGCATTTCGCAACGCAGAAGCAGTAGTTTTACGGCCGGTCCATGCAACCCGCACTTCTCATCATGATCAATAGATCCTGAGCGTTTCCGGTATCTGCCAGAACGGCATCAGGGTGTTCTGTACGGAACAGGTTCCAATCAGTCGCAAGGGGTACCGAGAACGCGGATCAATGACGGTCGGCCTCGGTACCACGTCGAAAACGTCTCCCAACGAGGAAGGAGTTTACCCATGACTCGCATACGACTTTTGCTCATCTCCAGTATCGCCATCATCGGCATCGGGTTTGCCCTGAGTGGAGCATTCCCCAGCACTGCCGGACAACCACCAGCGGCTCCGGTCGCGCAGAATGGCCCCGAAGCCCGGCCAGCGGACCGCGATGGGGTCCAAACCGCGATCGACACATTCGCTGCGGCGTTTCAGAAGGGGGACGCGAAAGCGGTGGCCGCACTCTGGACAGCCGAAGGGGAGTACGTCAGCGACGACGGTGCGACGTTTCGCGGCCGGGCCGCGCTTGAAAAGGCCTACGCCGAATTCTTCACCAAGTATCCGGACAACCTGATGGAAGTTGAAGTCAACACGATCCGGTTCCCGTCGCGCGACAACGCGGTCGTCGAGGGGTACTTCAAACGCCGCGAAGGGAAGACGAAGGAGCTGATCACGAGCCGGTGCAGTTTCCTCTACGCTCGCGAGGACGGGAAGTGGCAGATCGCCATCGCCCGCGAGTGGCCGAGCGAAGGGCTTTCGCTCCGCGACCTGGAATGGTTGATCGGCACGTGGGAGGCGAAGCAGGACGGCACGGTGGTGACGACGAAATACGAATGGACCACAAACAAGACATTCATCCGCTGCCAACTCTCCATCACTCAGGGTGGGCGGACTGTCTCGGGTATGCAAATGATCGGTCAGATGCCATCCACCGGCGGGCTTCACATCTGGACGTTCGAGGACGCGGGCGGGATCGGTGACGCAGACATTACTCGGGAAGGGAAGAAGTGGATGTTCGCGGCTCGCGGTTCAACCGCCGGCGGCGAAGTCATCACCGCGACGAACATCTTGACTCCGGTCGATGAAACGACATTCGTGTGGCAGGCGGTCGAACGCACACTCGACGGTGAAGACTTGCCCGATTTGACGCCGGTCAAAGTGGTTCGCGTGAAGTCCAAGTAGTCGTTCCCACCAGAATTCAAAATAAGGAATCAGCGATGAAACGTATACAGTTGATGCTTGGGATGGCGGTGGTGTTCACACTCGCAACGGGGCTTGATTCGCAGGCTCAACGCGGTGGTCGAGGTGGTGGTCGAGGAGGCGGTGGTGGTGGTGGCCGCCCCGCAGGCGGCGTCGGTGGTGGCGCTCCGAGCCGCCCCAGCGGACCGGTCGGCGGATCCTACAACGGGGGTGCGAGGCCGACAACCCATTCGTCCGGAAGCGTGGTCGGGCCGGCCGGCGGTACACGGAGTGCGGGGAGTGGCAGTGGATCGCGCACGACGCAGGGCGGGTCGACGATCAATTACGCCGGTGCCGGGCGCGGTGGAACAACGCCGGGCGGAGTTGATTACGGTCGTGGCGTTGGTGGCGTTCAGGTGACGACACCGGGCGGGAAAACTGCGACCAAGGTCGGCGCGGCCGGGGGTGCCGCCGGGCCAGGTGGAAACGCAGTCGGCGGGCGAGCCGGAGTCGCGACCGGGAGTGGTCCGGGCGGGTCGTTCAGCACCGCGTACAAGGGCGGGGTAGCGGTCGGGCCGCATGGCGCGGCTGCGGGGGGTGGGCGAGTCGGCACGGCGACCGGGCCGGGCGGAACCGTTTCAGGAGCGACGCGAGCCGGAGTCGCAAATGGCCCATACGGTGCAGCAGCCAGAGCCGGAGCCGGAGCGGTTGCCGTCGGGGCGGGCGGCACTTACTACCGTTCTGCGGCGGCGGTCAACAGTCAGGCGGTCGCAGTTCGCCAGAATTTCCGAAACTTCGCACAGGAATACCCAGGGCTTACCGCCCGGTGGATCGGGCCAACGTGGCGACCGGTCGCGTGGGGCGCACTTGCCTCATACGGCGGCTACGCCGCGGAACCGGCGTACTACGATTACGGCGAAAGCGTCGTCTACTCTGGCGATACGGTCGTCGTCAACGGTACGACCGAGATCCCCGCCGAGCAATACGCCGAGCAGGCGACCGAAATCGCGACCACTGGCGCCGAAGCGATGGTCGACCCGAAGGTCGGTGAATGGCAACCACTCGGCGTGTTCGCGATGGTGGGCGAAGGAGAAGAGAAGTCCACCAACATCTTCCAACTCGCAATCAACAAGGACGGGATTATCCGCGGGGAGTACTACAACGCACTGACCGACGAGACCACTCCGGTCAAAGGGGCGGTCGACAAGAAGACCCAGCGTGCCGCGTGGACGGTCGCGGACCGCAAGACTCCAGTCTATGAGGCCGGTATCGCCAATCTGACGAAGGACGAGACAACAATGCTCGTGCACTACTCCAAGGACAAAGCGCAACAGTATACCCTCGTCCGGATCGAGAAGCCCGAGGGCGAGGCACCGGCCGGCGGCAAGTAGTGGCCGCCTGATGGTGCAGAGTTCCTTGGACCGAACGAAGAGTATCACAAACGCCGACACACCGAACCGCTTTCCCGGAGATCAAGCCGTGAGTTCGACACTGACCGACCAGACCGTTCGATCGCATCCCTTATTGGAAGGGCTCGAGAAACTCCGTGGGATGTGGTGGGTGTTCGCGGTACTCGGGATCGTGCTGATCCTCCTCGGAGTGTGGGCGATCGGCGCCCCTCAGGTGGTCACGCTGGCCACTATGACACTGTTCGGAATCTTGCTCCTGGTGGGCGGTGTGATCGAACTCGTCAGCGCCTTCTGGACGGGGAAGTGGAGCGGGTTCAGCCTCCAAATTCTCGGCGGGGTTCTCCGTGTGGTGGTCGGGTTGATCCTGGTCGAGCGGCCCGGACTCACGGCTGCCGCCTTTACGCTGATGCTGGCCGTCTTCCTGATGGTCGGCGGACTGTTCCGCATCGCAATCGCTCTGAGTGAACGCTTCCCGCTCTGGGGGTGGACAATCCTGAATGGGGCGGTGACTCTGCTTCTTGGAGTGCTCATCTGGCAGGATTTGCCCGAAGTTGGCCTGTGGGTGATTGGCATGTTCATCGGCATCGATCTGGTGTTCGCCGGGGTTCTGTGGCTGATGGTTGGTTTGACCATAAGGCGCATTCCTTCCCAAATGGGTTGATTTCTCACACACATAAACACTTGCACACCGTCCAATCGTGATGAACGATTGGCGCAATTCCGGAGTATTTCTCATGAAAGTTCTTATCGTTGGTGGAGTCGCGGGCGGTGCCTCATGCGCAGCGCGATTACGCAGGCTCAATGAAGATGCCGAAATCATCATGTTCGAACGAGGCCCATTCGTCTCCTATGCGAATTGTGGGCTACCCTATCACATCGGTGAAGTGATCAAGGAAGAATCGAAACTCTTAGTGGCGAGCGAGGAGCTTTTCCGCTCACAGTTCAACGTGGATGCGCGAACTCATAATGAAGTGATCGGCATCTCGCCAAATGAAAAGTCCGTGCAGGTCAAGAACCACAAAACCGGCGAGGTCTACACCGAGACCTATGACAAACTGGTACTCTCGCCCGGTGCGCCGACAATCAAACCACCGATTCCCGGGCTCAATCTTCCAGGGGTCTTTCCGGTCAGGACGATTCCGGATACCAGGAAGATCCTGGAGTGGCTGGAAAAGGGCAGTCCATTTCTTGCTGGAATGTACCGTTATTCAGGGTTCCAGACTGTCCGGCCCAAGACCCGGGCCGTGGTTGTGGGCGGCGGATTTATCGGGCTGGAGACCGCAGAGAACTTGGTCCACCGCGGTTTTGAGGTCACGCTTCTCCAACGGGGCAACCAGATCCTGAACCCGATTGACCCCGAGGTTGCCCGGGTCGTCGAAGCCCATGTCCAACGCCACGGGATTCAGGTCCACCTGAACGAAGGGGCGGTCGAATTCCGTCAGGGGAAATCCAGTCCTCTGGAGGTCGTTTCCGCAACCGGGAAAACGTATCCCGCGGACATCGTCATCCTCGGAATCGGTGTTCAACCCGATACGACGCTGGCGAAAATGGCCGGTCTCGAAATTGGCAAACGTGGGGGCATCCGCGTCGATGATCAGATGCGGACGAGCAACCCGGACATCTTCGCCGTCGGGGACGCGATTGAGGTCAAAGACTTCATGACAGGCGAATGGAGCCTCATTCCGCTCGCCGGACCGGCGAACCGTCAGGGTCGGATCGCGGCCGAGGTGATCACGGGGCGTGACTCGCGCTTCCGCGGCGTACAGGGCACTTCGATCATCGGCCTCTTCGGCGGCGCTGTCGCCTGGACAGGAGTCAGCGAGAAGACCCTCAAGCGACTCGGTCACACGGATTACGAGAAGATCTACCTCTTCCCGAATTCCCACGCGGGCTACTACCCGGGCGCCAAGCCGATCGCCATGAAGGTGATCTTCCGCAAGTCCGACGGACTGCTTCTCGGTGTTCAGGCAGCGGGCGAGGACGGCGTGGATAAGCGCGTGAGCGCGATGGCGGCCCTCATCCAGATGAAGGCCACGGTTTACGACCTGGAAGAATCCGAATTGTGTTACGCCCCGCAGTTCGGTTGCGCCAAGCGAAGCCTGGGGAAGGGGGAAGAGATGGAGAGACTATCTGTGAAACCTTTCGTTGGAACCCTGTGGGTATCCAATCCCACCCGGCAGAGCCGAGCCGGCAGCCGGAAGCGAGTCTTGCGTGGTG
>JBGSJI010000085.1:0-14604 GCA_041742055.1 Limnoglobus sp.
ACGATTTGCTTCGTGACGAAGACCTGGCGGAAGTGCTGGCGTTGGCCCGAAAAGTCCTTCCGCGACTCTTTCGATCGGGATAGCGATTCTCAGGTCAAAAAGATGTGACCATACCTATGCCTCAAGGGGGGAGGTAAAAGCGGGAGGTGACATTGACACGTCATGAGGACAATTCCGGGCAGAGGTCTGCGTCGATGACGGTCGCACGTCATGAGCACATTTACAGGCAGAGGTCTCCGTCGATGACAGTCGCACGTCATGAGCACATTTACAGGCAGAGGTCTCCGTCGTTGACAGTCGCACGTCATGAGCACATTTACAGGCAGAGATCTCCGTCGTTGACAGTCGCACGTCATGAGCACATTTACAGGCAGAGATCTCCGTCGATGACAGTCGCACGTCATGAGGACAATCTTTTACCTCCCGCCCTTGAGGGGGAGGTCGCTGCGAAGCAGCGGGAGGGGGGTTCTCTCTCGTCTTTAAATCCACCCAGGGCATCGCCGGTTCGCGTCTCGCCCTGAGCTGACCGAACCAGCCCGTCAGGCCGGGAAACACCTACTCGAATCAGCCGCTCACGGAGTTTCGTTTTCACTTAAGTGATCGGACTTTGAGAGCGGTACGGCGTCTGGCCTACACCCGTGGATGAAGCACCATTCTGAGCAACTGCAGCTCAACCGTCTCCCGTAGCTCGCCCCGGCCGTAAGCCGCGAACAGCGCTTTCTCGGCTCGATACGCCGCCCAGAACTCATCCCACTCCTTTACCCGACGCGGCGACGGTACCCGCATCTTCCAGTGGACGTATTCGCACGGTTGATGGCAGTGCGGACACGCGACCGCCGCCACAGACTGATCCCGGCGAAACGATTTTCGGCACGGCACACAGGTCCACGTCCGATTACTCATCGCAGCTCTCCGCTCACGGAGTTTCGTTTTCACTCAAGACATCGGGCCATGAGACCTGTTCGTCGTCTGAGCGCCACGCCTGGAACTCCTCGAACGAACCGAACTCCCGCGCCCCGACCCGCCGTAGGTAGGCCGTAGCGGATGCGGACAAGTCCTCGTCGTCGATGGAGCGGCCCATCAACTCGCCGCGGGAGTTGATCGAGCAGACCAACCCCTCAATGAGGAAGTAGTCGGAAATGGCAGTCCCGCACGCCGTCAACTCGGCGACCACCTCGTTGTCGGGAAGGATGACCGGCTTCCGCACCTCGGGGGTGTAGGTAACCCCGTACTCGGCAAGCACAGCGGCCAACTCCGCGTCGGAGGCGTAAATGCCACAGCAGGGCGACCACCTGAGCTCGCGGACCACTGCCATCAAATCACCGTCCGCCTGGACAAGCGCCTCACGGCAAGCCGAGATCGGCTGGTCAGTCAACCGGCGGAGAGCCATGATGTGCTGCGGGTTGACCTTCACCATCCCAAAGCCCTCTCTTCCGCCGAAAGAATCCACGCCGCCGTGCTTTCGGTTACGCTCACAGATGTCGCCCGTTCCTCTCACCGCGAGGCGCACCACGACGCTCGTTGCCAGCTTTCCACAATCACGTCGGCCGCTCACGGAGTTTCGTTTTCACTCACGTGATCGGACTTTGAGTGCGGTTCAACCTGGACGCCATCCCCTAATGGTCAACCAAATGGGCACCGCACCCCTCCGTGCCATCTGCGCTGTCGCCATCTGCTGTCGCCACAACGGCGAAGCCCGAGCCGCCGCCCAAACACGGTCGAACTCCGCAGCCTCGATTTCTTCAGACTGACTCCACCTCCCGCACTTGCGATTGCGATTGATGCAAGCGTCGGCGAGCATGCCGAAGTCATCGACCCAGTGGATGCGGTCATAGCTCAGCAAGTTTCCGTTCGTGAATTCATCGACGAGGCGGACGGCCCGAAGATCCTCGCCGATCTCAATATAGCGTGTGAACCGCCCCCAACTTGCGGCCGGCTCCACGTCCTCAGGACACTGGTCGATCGCCTTCTCGAAATATCCGCCGACGGATTGCAAACTATCAGACGACACATGACGGACGAAGTGGACGCTTGCGTCGTCTGGGTCTTCAACCACGATTGTGACCCGCTTCGTTCCAACCGACACAACCTCGGCGCGGTACGGGTACTCGACTACGCGGCTGATCCGCTTCCACCAGAATACCTGATTGCCAGGCAGTAACGCCGACATCACCAAACCGCCCTTCAACGGCAACCATTTGTGAGGCCAAAAGAGTCCACGCCGCCGCGCTTTCGGCTACGCTCACCGCGAGGCGCTTCACGAATCTCGATTCGTCACATTCCTCGTACGACAACCTTCATGGCCCACTGGCGCCGCGTGAATTGCAGACCGGCATCAGTCCTTCGAATCGGCTTCCGCCATGCGGTCGGCGGCTTCTTCCTTGAGATCGCGCATCTCTTTGGGCAACTGCGGTTCGTTGTGGCCGAGGACGTCGCCGCAGACCTGATAGCGGAAATTGCCGATCGTCAGTTCATCGCCGGGGAGCAGTTTGCCTTCGTTGAGCTTTTTGCCGTTGATGCGAATGCCGTTGGTGCTGCCGAGATCGCGGACGACGAGATAATCGTTGACCTGCGCCACGATGCAATGCCGGCGTGAGACCTTTTTGGAATGGAGCTGCACATCGCACTCGGCGTGGCGGCCGAACAGCAGAATCGGTTTATCGATCAGGATGCTGGGCCCGTCGGTGAGCGATAGCAGGTGTGCGGGCATGGCGGGTGATCGTTGGAGGAAAATGCCTGTGCTGTCAATGTAGTCGTTGCGGGCGGATTCCGCTAGCGGAAGGTAGTGGCGAAATTCCGGCACGATCGATTTCGCAACTGCAGAATCGCATCTGTGGAATATGGCAAAATCCGCATCGCCGATCGAACGGTCCTCAGACCAACGGCCTGGGATTGCTGAGCAAGGATGAGGAGCGAAGCGAAGACCGAGTGTAGACCAATGACGTCGCAAAGACCGCATCGCCGATCGAAAAGTCCTCAGGCCAACGGCCTGGGATTGCGGAGCCCAGGGCAACGCCCTGGGTGGACATGCGAACACATTTCAGGCTGAAGGCCTGCGACAAATGTTTTGCATCGCCCTTGTCGCAGGCCTTCAGCCTGCATGAACATGCTTCCACTGACCCAGGGCGTCGTCGCTTCGCTCCTCGCCCTGGGCTCCGCAATCACAGGCCTTCAGCCTGTCCAGAAATTCATACTTAGAATTTGAATGAAATTGGTTGGTTAATCCCCGGCCCAGACTTCCAGGATCTCTAGCCCATCAAATTCCACGTGGACACCGAAATCAGGCCAATTCCGCCGTCCAACGACAAACGCCCAACGTCCTGGTCCATCGTCTTCGTACTCTTGTAAAAATAGCCAAAAACGCGGTTCAACAACATCTGCCAAATCGCTTCCATCTTCTTCGGCGAAGGCGACGTAGGCTCGCTCAGCGTCCGCCAATACTTGCGGAAGTGAAGTTAATATTTGACGGGCGAGTGCCAATCTTGAATGATCAGGTAATGGAGATGGATCACTCGCAACCGAAGAGCGGGTTTGCAATTCCAAAAGGACGGGATGTCCAAGGAATTGACCGAATTCGAATGGTACTAACGCATTCCAGCCATTGCCAGAATCTGATAATTTGCTTAAGAGCTGAGTGATTCCAATATCGTTCATTATTGAAACGCCAACAAATCATAGATCAAGATGTTGAAACCGTCTCCCACGGAATGACCGCGTCCGGCCGCGCGATGCTATCCGCCAGTCGGCGCTCCAGTTCCTGCCGTTGCGCCGGCGAAAGCGGAGCCGTTTCCGCCTCGAATTCGCAACCGCCAGCCGATCCTCCATGCTGAGCTGGTCCAGACCCAGTTGTTCAATCGTCGGTGGCACGGAACCTCCTCGGTGATGAGTTGATCGCTATTTCATCGTACCATCCGCTACCGCATTCCGTCACGGGCGTAGGCGAGGAATTGACGTAACTCCTTATCGGGCATAGGCGCTTCCGAAATTTTGGCGTCTTTCCACCGTAGGGTGTGGCAGTGTCGGTGGAAAGACGAGCCACCGTTTGAACATGGATCCGCCAAGCGCATGAGCAGCGAGGGGGTGGCGCAGACGGCGGAGTCTTTTTCGCGCTCTTTAACCCGCACCGTGCTCCCATAAAATGTGCTCTTCGTCACCCTCTCGTACCACGACCCACGAGCCGCCACCGTGTCCTTGACCGAACAGACCGCCACCGAACTGCTCGCCCTGCAAGCCGCGGGGAAGGCGTCCGCCGCCGAGATCACTGATGCCTTTCTGAAGAACATCGCCGAGCGCGAGTCGAAGATTCTCGCGTTCATGCGGGTGGACGAGGCGAACGCGCGAGCGCAGGCCGCGAAAATCGATGCGCGGCGCAAGGCGGGCGAGACGCTGGGTGCGCTGGCGGGCGTACCGATCGCCATCAAGGATGTGCTCTGCACCAAAGGGCTGACGACGACGTGCAGCAGCAAGATTCTCGAGAACTTCGTTCCGCCGTACGACGCCACCGCCGTCGCGCGTCTCAAGGCCGCCGACGCGATTCTCATCGGCAAGACGAACATGGACGAGTTTGCGATGGGCTCGTCCACCGAAAACAGCGCTTACCAGACGACACGCAACCCGTGGGACCTCGAGCGCATTCCCGGGGGCTCATCGGGCGGTTCGGCTGCGGCCGTGGCGGCGTGCCTTGCGCCGGTGAGTCTCGGCACCGACACCGGCGGTTCGATCCGCCAGCCCGCCAGCCTTTGCGGCATTGTCGGCATCAAGCCGACCTACGGTCGCGTCAGCCGCTATGGCATGATCGCCTTCGCTTCGTCGCTCGATCAAATCGGCCCGTTCACGCACGACGTCCGCGACTGCGCGCTCCTTATGGAGGTCATCTCCGGCTTCGACCCGCACGACGCGACGAGCGTCAACGAGCCGGTCCCGGCTTACACGAAGACACTCGACACGAAGATGGACGGCTTGCGGATCGGCGTGCCGAAGGAGTTCTTCGGCGAAGGGCTGGATGGCGAAGTCGAAGCGGCCGTGCGGACCGCCCTCAAGGAGTACGAGAAGCAGGGTGCGAAGCTGATTGATGTTTCGCTTCCGCATTCGAGCTATGCCGTGGCGGTGTATTACATCGTGGCGACGGCGGAGGCGTCGTCGAACCTCGCGCGTTTCGATGGCATGCACTATGGGCACCGTACGAAGCAGAAGGCGGACCTGATCGGCACCTATTCGAAGAGCCGCGGCGAGGGGTTCGGCAAGGAAGTTCAGCGGCGGATCATGCTCGGCACGTACGCTCTCAGCAGCGGCTATGCCTCCAAATACTACATCAAGGCATGCAAGGTGCGGCGGTTGATCAAGCACGATTTTGATGCGGCGTTCGAGAAGTGCGATGTGATCATCGGTCCGACGGCGCCGACAGCGGCGTTCAAGCGGGGCGAGAAGAGCGACGATCCGCTGGCGATGTATCTGAGTGATATTTACACGATCAGTTGCAACCTGGCCGGCATTGCGGGGATCAGCATTCCGTGCGGCTTCACGAAGGGGAACCTGCCGATCGGCTTGCAGCTGCTGTCGCCGCCGTTCGACGAGGAGCGGATGCTGCGGATCGCGCGGATGTTTGAATCGGCGACGGACTGGCACACGAAGCGCCCGGTGGTGTGAGGATTCAGTTGACGGCTGTTTTTCTCGACACGCGACTAGCCTTCAGACCAGAAGGCAATTTGCTTTAGCTCAAGATACGAGTGGCTCTGCGTGAACCGGTGATTCCTGACGGGGTGCGGAGAAAAATCGTTCCTGTCGCATTTTTTCTTTGCGAAGCACGCGAGTCTTGGAAATAATTTTCACCATGGGAATCCTCGTCTTCAGGATGGACCTACCCTCAGATTTTGGAGTGTTCCGTGAATAAGTTGCTTCGCACGATGGCTCTCGTGTCCGCATTTGGTGTGACTCTGGCGGCCACTGGGACGGTTGCCCAGGAGAAGAAGAAACCGGCGGATAAAGATTCGAAGATCGGTAAGGTTGAGATCTATGAATCGAAGAAGGGCTTCCGCTTCCGCGTGGTCGGTGCGGACGGTAAGAGTATCTGCGGTGCCTACAAGGACTACAAGACCAAAGAGGAAGCGACCAAGGCGGTCGAGGAACTCAAAGAAATCCTGACGAAAACCAAGCCCGTCGACGGCGCACCAGCCAAGAAAGATTAAGTCTAGACTCAACAGTGGACGTCAGTCCACCGAATACGACTCGGGCGGTAGCTCCGCCCGCTCAGTTTTTCAATCGCCATTTCAGCAGCCCGAAGCGCGTGGATGTCTCCGCCTTCGTAGCCGCGATCCAGAGCGCTTTGCGCGTGCCGACCAGCACCACAAGCTTCCGTCCGCGTGTGATCCCAGTGTAGATCAGATTCCGCCGCAGCATGATGAAGTGCTGCGTGTGCACCGGGATCACCACCGCCGGATATTCACTCCCCTGCGACTTGTGAATGCTGATGGCGAACGCGTGCTGCAGTTCATCGAGATCCGTGAAGTCGTATTCGACGGCCCGGCCGTCGAAGGTGATTGTCGCGATCTGATCGACGTCATCAATGCCAGTCACGCGGCCGATATCGCCGTTGAAGACTTCACGCGTGTAGTTGTTGCGCGTCTGGATCACTTTGTCTCCGACGCGGAACGACACACTGCCCCGCGGGGTTTCCTTCGACTTACCAGCGGGGTTGAGCACGTCCTGCAGGACGCGGTTGAGATTCTGCACGCCGAGATCGGACTTGTTCATCGGCGTCAGAATCTGGATATCCCGCAGCGGATCGAGGTGGAACTTCTTCGGGATGCGCTCGATCACCAGGGTGCGAATGCGCTCGATCACTTGAGCAGGCTCGTCCACCTCGACGAAGTAAAAGTCGCTGTCCGCATTCGGAGCAGACTCGGGCATCTCGCCGGCGTTCACCGCATGCGCCGCCCGCACGATGAAGCTCGACCCCGCCTGCCGGTGGATCTCCGTAAGGCGGGCGACGGCCACCACGCCGGAATCGATCAGGTCCGCGAGCACGCTGCCCGCACCGACACTCGGCAGCTGATCGCGATCGCCGACGAAAACCACGCACGCGCTCGGCGGCACCGCACTCAGCAATCGGTTCAAGAGCACAAGATCGACCATGGAGACTTCATCGACCACCAGCAGATCGACGTCAAGCGGTTGCTGCGCTCCGCGACGGAAGCCGCCGAAGCTCGCATCATATTCAAGCAGGCGGTGAATCGTCTTCGCCTCACGGCCGGTGGATTCGCTGAGCCGTTTGGATGCCCGGCCCGTCGGCGCCGCGAGCAGCACGCGTTTTCCTTTCACTGAAAAAATGTCGACGATCGCACGCACGATCGTCGTCTTCCCCGTGCCCGGTCCGCCAGTGACGACGAGCAGTTTCTCCGTGACCGCAGCGCGGATGGCGGCCTTCTGCGAATCGGCGAGGGCGATGCGCATCTTGCCTTCGACCCACGCGAGCGCTTTCGGCAGGTCGATATTCGACAGCGGATGGTCGCCGGAATTGAGTGCGAGCACCTGCTCGGCGACGCCGACTTCGGCCGCGTGGAGCGCTGCAAGATACAGCAGTCGTTCACCGCCGACGGCATCACGGATCAACTCATTCGCGATCTGCAGCTGCTCGATCGCGGCGGCCACTTGCTCGCTCGACGCCTGCGTCAGCGCCGCGGTTTCCTCCAGTAGTATCTCCTCGGGCAAGCCGACGTGGCCTTGGGTGCTCGAGCCTTCGTTGAGGACATGACGCACGGCGGCCTGAATGCGCTGCGGAGCATCGTGGGGGATGCCGAGTTTGAGCGCGAGATCGTCCGCGGTGCGGAAGCCGAATCCCCAGATGTCGTTGCTGAGGCGATACGGGTTCTCCTGCACGAGTTTGACGGCGTTCTCGCCGTAGGTCTTGTAGATGCGTACGGCGCGGGCGGTGCCGATGCCGTGCGACATGAGAAAGGTCATGATGCCGCGAACGGCGCCGGATTCCTTCCACCCGTCGCGGATCTGCTGCAGCCGCTTCGGCCCCACGCCCTTCACCTGACTGAGGAAACTGGGCGAGCGGTCGATGATGTCCAGGGTTTTTTCGCCGAAGGTGGCGACGATCTTCTTCGCATAGACCGGCCCGATCCCTTTCACAAGGCCGGAGCCGAGGTATTTGATGATCCCTTCGATGGTGTGCGGCGGACGCGTTTTGATCTCGCTCGCCTTGAACTGCGGACCGTGCGTGCGGTCGTTGATCCACTCGCCGCTGGCGGTGATCAGCTCGCCGGCGATCGCCTGAGGCATATGCCCGACAACGGTGACGAGGTCCGCATGCCCTGCCGCACGCACCCGCAGCACGCAATAGCCGTTATCCAGATTGTGGAAGGTGACGCGCTCAAGCACGCCACCGAGTGTTTCAGGAGTCACACAGACATGTTATGCGGCGGTGTTCAACATCTCGACAGTCGCGACATGAAGCAGCGAGAGAATCGCGATCCGCCCCGTATCCGGATACCCGACGACCGCCCGACCGCCCACGATCATCATGACCTCCGGATGGCGAACCGTATGCACATCGCCGTTCGTCATGCGGATCTCAAACGGTTCGAACGGCTGCCGCCTGAGGAGTTCACGGAATGTCTCAGCATTCATCTGAGTATCACCTCGAGTTGTAGACCATCCCTGATTGTACTCTGCCAAACCCGCCGCCCAAAAACGATTCCGCCGCCAGCGCCCGCACGGGGTACGCGTCACGAAAGTTGGTAGCAAATTTGTTCACTTCGGTGTAGATTTGAACGTGGAAAGGAAATTCCCCCTCGGCAGGACTCCGCCATGACCGAACCCCTCTCGCCCGAACTTGAAGCCCAGGCCCAGGAACTCGCCGCCCGCATTCGCACGCGCTCGGCCGACACCATCCTCGCCATGGCCCGACAACTCGTCGCCACGCCCGAAGAACAACTCTTCGGCACCACCGAACTCCAACTCCGCGACCAGACCCTCCAGATCCTCGGCGATGCGCTCGCCGAACGCCTCCCCCAAAAAGAGGCTACGCCGGGTCCAGCATCGACTGCCCCCACTGCGCCGCCCGCGCCGGCTTCCACGCCTACCGCGAAAAGGCGATCCTGACCGTCGGCGGATCGGTCCGCTGCCACCGGGCCTACTACCTTTGCCGCGCCTGCGGTGCCGGGTCCTGCCCGTGGGACGGCCGCATGGGGCTGACATCGCGTCGTCACTCGCCCGGCGTCGAGCGGCTGGCGACGCTCTGCGGGGCGAACGCCGACAGCTTCGAGAAGGCTGCGGAGTTGCTCGTGGAAGCGTCGGGCATCGACTTGAGCGAATCGACCGTCGAACGCGTGACCGGACGATCGCCGCACGAGAGATCGCGGACCTTTCGAGAGCGGGTGTCATAATACAGCCGCGAGAACTGCCCACAGACCCCACAGTAACTTTTTTGGGGGAGGCGTTGAAGCGGAACAACCACGCCGCCGTGCAGTTTGTGATCATCCGCGATGCGATCGAGCGGGGTGGAAACCGGGAAAGCGATCGAGGTCGAGAAGTCGTCGTGGAGAATCCATACCGTGATCTTGGCCGAAATCGACACAAAAAATCAGCGCCAACTGCCTGAAATCTCAGGGCGAAGTCGGGGGAAGTGGGTAAATACCCAACAGAAAACACGAAGCACCATCATTGGTTCACTTGGCTCTCGGGCCTCGTGATCGTGTCCAGTCCACGGGCGGAGCCAACACGAAATGCGCCTCGTTTCTCCTGAACACGAGGCCGATTACACTTCGAATTCCCAGACGTGAACCATTCCCGCGATGTCCGCGGCCGCGAGCCAACGTTCGTCGGGAGAGAGCGCGATTGCACTCAGCCAATCCTTGAACTGCCCGCCGCGCGGCGTGCCGAGCACGGCCACTTCCTTGCCATCAGTCACTTGACACACACGCACGCACGTGTCCCGCCCGGCCGAGATCACGTGTTTGCCGTCGGAAGTGAACAGCACGTCGGTCACGCCGTACATGTGGGATGCCACATCGCGGACGAGTTTGCCTGTCTTGGTATCGAGCAGGTGGATCTTGCCCGTGTCGGTTTCGCCGCCTTGCCCCACGGCAACGAGTTTGCCATCGGGCGAAATCGCGGAAGCGATAAGGCCATTGCCGACAAACTTCCGCCACATCTGCGACGGGCCGTAGCCGCGATCGGCGGGATTGATCTTCGGGAACTGCACCTTCAGGAAATCGAGTTTCTCCTTGCCCGCGGCCACGTCCCAGAGTTTCAGCCCCGGCGTCGGCACGTCGAAGTCGTCCCGCTTGTAACGGTACTCGGACGCGAGGGCCAGCGTGCCGTCGGTGTTGAGCGACGCGGATATGATCCAGTTCCACGGATGCCCGGCCCACGTGGCGACGGTCTTCCGCGTAGCGATGTCCCACACGGCGACCTGACAAGCCGCATCGCCACTGATGAGTCGCTTGCCATCACCGCTGATGCCGAGTGAGTAGATCCAATCTTTGTGATATTTCAGCACCTCGGACTGACTTTGCGTCTCGACGCTGATGCCGGGCGACTTCGCAGGTTCTTTCTTGCCCGTCCGGCGAGCTTCGCGTTTGCGAGTTTCTTCATCGAGTATCAGTTCTGCTTGACCATCAACGGACCCCTTCGTCGGCCACAGGCGAACGGTGCGGTCGAAACTCGCGGAGGCAAGCGTCGAGCCATCCGGCGTACTGACGAGTTGGGCGATTTCGTTCGTGTGCCCGACGAGTTGACGCTTTGGCCACACGTTTGGAGCCTGCCGCTCGGATTTCGGATCCGCTTTGAATTCCGGGGGCTTCTCCGGCAGTTCCCATACGAGAATGTGTCCGAGTTGGTTGCCGGCCGCGAGGTGGCGAGCGTGATCGAGGAACGCGACCGAAGTCGGCCACGAGCCTTCGAAGGTGAGCGTGAATCGCAGCTTCGGCTTGGTTGGCGTGAACATGGTGGACTCGTGTTGTTGTGGTCCGATGATCTGCTAATGTCCGGATTTTCGTGGTGTACATTTCCAACGTGCCAGTGAGCGTGTCGGCAGGAGTAAGCTCGCTTCTCACGCAATCCGCTTCGGCACGTCGGAAATGTACCCCCACGAAAAACCGCACTACAAGAGTTTCTCGACCACCTTCGATCCGAACGGAGCGAGGGGCACGGGTCGCAGGCCGGCATAGTTCTCTGTCGTCGGGTCGATCGACAACGCCTGATAGATCGTCGCGAAGAAGTCGCCTTCGGTCACCGGGCTGTCCTTCACCTCAACTCCGTTCTCGTCGCTGGCACCATAGACTTGCCCGCCCTTGATACCGCAACCGGCAAGAGCCGTCGACCAGCATCGCACATAGTGATCCCGGCCCGCACGGTTGTTGATGTTCGGCGTTCGCCCGATTTCGCCCGTCCAAACCACGAGCGTCTTCTCCAGCAGCCCGCGTTGCTTCAAATCTTCAAGCAACCCTGCCCAGGCATGTTCCATCGGCGGGACGAGGCCGCGGTGCCACTGGAAGTTGTCCGCGTGCGAGTCGTAACTGCTCTGGCCGACTTCGATGAATGCCACGCCGGATTCGACGAGCTTGCGAGCCAGCATGCAGCGCCGCCCGAACTCGCTGTCGCCGTACAGTTCCTTGTGTTTCTTCCACTCGGCATCGATCTTGAATGCCTCGCGGCCCTTCTGCAAGCGCCGGGCGGCTTCGTAGCCTTCCATGTGGGCCTTCGACAGTTCGCTCCTGGTTTCTTGCGTGAATTTTGCATCGAGGAACGACCGCAGATCGTGTCGTCTCAGTTCTTTGGTGGCTTCCATGTTGGAGACGGCGAAGGTCGGAAGGCCGCCTTCGCTTCCGATGCCGAACGGCTGATACTTCGGGCCGAGGAAGCCGGAACCGGCGTCTCCCTGCGAGGAGATCTTCACGAAATCCGGTAGATCCGCGCCGACGGTGCCCTGATACTTGGCGACGACCGCACCGAGTTCCGGGAACCGCACGTTCGCGGAGGGGCGATAGCCAGTGTGCATCAGGTAGATGCCGCCGGGGTGATCGACCTCGCTTGTGCGCATGCTGCGAATGACCGCGACCTTGTCCATCTGCTTCGCCATCTTCGGCATCAGTTCGCAGACGCGAACGCCGGGCACGTTCGTGTCGATGGGCCGAAAGGGTCCGCCGGTCGGTCGGCCCGGCTTCATGTCGAGGGTCTCGAACTGGCTCGCGCCGCCGTTCATCCAGAGGAGGATGCAATGCTTCTTCTCATTGCGTGCTTCCTGGGCAATGGCCTGGAAACCGGTGAGGCCGCCCCAGTTGAGGACGACACCACCTGCCGCTGTGGCGAGCGTACCCTTCATGATGGCCCGACGCGAGAGGTGATGAATCGGCATGTGGTCCTCGAGCTTCTTGAGATTCATGGCAAGGTGTGACATTGTTCGCCGCTATGGCTACCTTCCGCCTCGCGGCCAATAACGCCTGTTAATGATTGAACCGGAATTCGCTGCACGTCATCAGCGCCCACACCGCATCCGCAGGTGAGCCGCCATTCTTAAGGTAGGCCTCGAACTTCGCCACCTCGTCCGGCATCGGCCGGCGGCTCAACGTCGAAAGGTACAATCGCTCGATTCGCTCCGCAAGCGGCTTCTTTGAATCAGCAAGCTGCTCGGCCAGTCCGCCCTTCACGCCGATCATTTGCGGAAGTTGGCCGTTGTTGAGGTACAGGTGCTCACGCAGTCCTCCCTGGAAGTCACCGGTGCCGGTCGTCGGGGAGCCGAAGAACTGAATGACGTAATCACGCGTCAACGGGCGGAATCGCCCCTCGGTCGGCTTCCTGTTCGCGAGTGATTCGCTTTGGGCATAGCCGCTCGCCACGCGCCATGATTCCACGAGTTCTTCTGCCGAGAGTGGCCGACTGCGAGCGTGTGCGAACCATAGGGGCATCGGTTCGCCGTTACCCCGACTGCTCTGCTGATACGTGTCACTATTCACGAGTTCTCGGATGAACCACTTCAGATCGAACTGATGATTGATGAGTTCTTTCGCGAGGGCGTCCAACAACGCCGGATGGCTCGGCTTGTTCGATTCGCTCATGTTGTCCACCGGGTGAACCAACCCGCGACCGAGGTACTGTGCCCACACACGATTTGCCACGGCCTTTGCGAAGTATGGGTTCTTCGCGTCCGTGATCCAGTTCGCGAGCGCATCCTTCCGGGAGAACTTCGGCGACGGCGGCCGTTTCTTCTCTGCGAACTTCACTTCCTTGAAATCCTTCGGCATCTCCGGTTCTTTGAGCGAATCACCGGTGAGGAATTTGGGTTTCACCGCTTCACCTTTCTGGCCGGGCTTCGCATCCTTCGCCGCACCCGTGAATTTCACGTCGCCAGTGCTGTACTCGCCAATCACGAAAACAGGCTGATTGTTTTTCTGCTCGACCGTCACGACTTGCAATCGTGTGAGAAACGCGGCCATGCCGTAGAAGTCGAGTTGCTTCCACTCTTCGAACGGGTGATCATGACAACGCGCACATTGCAACTGCACGCCGAGGAAGGTCTGCGTCACGGCTTCGATCGCATCTTCCGGAGCATTCCGCCATTGGGCGAAGTACATCGCACCGTTGTCGGCACTCGTGCCCTGTGCGGTCAGGATGTCGCGGACCCAGACGTTGTAAGGGATATTCTGCTCGAATCGTGAGCGGAGCCACATTTGGAAGCCTTCACGCCGATGGGTACCGTAGCCGGGCGGATTGCGACCGAACAGCACCAGGTCCCAAACGTCGGCCTGATGTTGTGCGTAACGCGAATCGGCCAGTAACTTCTCAATCAGCGCTTCCCGCTTGTTCGCCGACTTATCATCTAGGAACGCAACCGCCTCCTCCGCAGTCGGAATGACGCCGATAAGATCGAGATAGAGTCGTCGTAGGAACTCCTGATCGCTGGCCGGTTTCGCGGGCGTTATCTTTTCGCGTTTGAGTGCGATCTGCACTTCAGTGTCGATGGTTTTCCGGAGTGGTTCGGCCGCGAGTGTGAAGCCGCACCAAGAGAGGCCGATTATTGTGAGGCACACGCTTCGCACAAGATTGCTCCGAGAGCCAGGATGTGATCGGTCGGCGGGTAGGTTCAATTCTATCGCATCGATCGTAATGCTGTATAGGCTTTATTGACGGAATTTGGGTCATTTGCGATAGCGCGCAGGTCAATTTTCCCGCTTCGAGAATCGCCATGCTGAGTCGTTATGATATCAGCGATGCCCTCTGGAACCGAATCCACCATCTGCTCCCGGGGCAGGCCGGAGGGCACGGAGGAGTCGGAAACGATACCCGGCTCTTCATCAACGCCATTCGGTTTCTGGCCAAGACCGGTATCGCTTGGGCCGATCTGCCCACCTG
Organism: Limnoglobus sp.; assembly: GCA_041742055.1. Lineage (GTDB taxonomy): Bacteria > Planctomycetota > Planctomycetia > Gemmatales > Gemmataceae > Limnoglobus. Next base: position 14,356 of record JBGSJI010000085.1, read on the forward strand.
CTACGGCAAGCCCAACAGCCTCTGGCAACGCTATAACCGCTGGTGCGAACGCGGCGTGTGGGCGAAGATCGCCGCCGAACTGCGGGACGACGACACCGAATGGCTGAGCGTCGATAGCTCGTGTATCCGCGCCACGGTCGCGGCCGCCGGGGCGAAAAAAAAGTCGATGGAACCGGTGGTCAGGCGTCCGAGGCGTTGGGTCGCAGCCGCGGTGGCTTCGGCAGTAAAATCCACGCCGCCGTCAACTCG
>JBGSJI010000086.1:0-101824 GCA_041742055.1 Limnoglobus sp.
CGGTACCGGTGTCCATTCGTCCGGAAGCGCTCGTGGAGTGTGCTTCGGTTCCGGCAGGAGATCGAACGTCTGTTCGCGAGGTAAACCTCCTTCCGTCCAGCGGACCCTGACGGACCGCTGGGACTTGGGATGAAGTTGAATTGAGTCAGTGTCATTCCCGGCGACGGTATCGAGTACGGACGCCGGTACGGTGAGCGAGGCCGAGTCAGAGGTCGCGGGAATCGTGAAGGCGAGAATGACCTCGCCGTAGGCGATCATGAGCGTTGTGCCGGACCGGTACAGTGTGCAGCTTCGTCACACCGAAAAGATGCTTGTTGATCGGTGCGATTCGCTGAGCATGAAGCTTTTGAGTCATCGTCTGAAGCTCGGTCGCCGATCCATTTTTGATCAGAGCATCGCGCAGTTTTTGAGGGAGTTCGTCATCGTCTCTGGTCCACGCGCCATTCGCACCGGTCCCGGGCAAGCGTTCCCAGTGTGGATCACCTTGACTTCGAACCACGCAAGCCCAGTGTTCCGAAAAAGCACGACCTGTTGGATCGATGAGATCGATCCAATAAATCAGTGCGGCATCCGGCAACAGTGCTGCTTGAATCCGTTCCAATGGTTCGACGGATCGGGTGCTCTCGGTGACAGCCAAACGAAGATTGATCTCTGTGAGTCTTTGCCGTTCGCGAATGAGTTCTTCGAGTTTCTGATTGTCCAGTTTCGACTTTCGAGCACGGTTGACCAGAATCGCAACTTGAGGGTTCAGGATCTCCAACTGTTCCTGGGCCATTCGTTGTGTTTTCCGTTCCTCTTCGGTCAGTCGTGACGGCGCGTTGTCGCTTAGTTGATCGATGAGCCCACGGGCCAGACACATCTCCTGCTGTTCCCAGGCAGCCTTTGGATCTTTGGGAGCGAGGAGGCATACGTATGCGAATCGCGGATTGAATGTTTGCAGATTGCTGCGATCGATTCCTTTCGCCATCCGTATCCGGGAAGCTTCGTATGCGGGGATCGCTGAGCGAATGGTTTTCTCCGCTTCCGATCGGAGTCCTCGTTCCAGCTGGCTACCGGAACGTTTGTTATAACTGTCGATGGTCGTGGGATGGTCTTCCCCAAGAGCCAGACGGTTGATTTCAAGCGACTTCTCGAAGAGGAGTTCCGCCTTGTCGAATTGGCCTTGTTGATGCCAATTCTCCGCCAGAAGTTTGTAGCTCGCGGCGGTCCTGAAATTTTGCTCGCCAAGCGCCCTCCGACGAATCTCAAGCGCCTCGACAAGAAGTGGTTCTGCCTCGACCAATGATCCTTGAGATTGAAGCGTCATCGCCACACCGGCAAGACTATCTGCGGTTGAGGAATGATGTTGCCCCAGAATATCCCTTCGAATTTCGAGAGCGCTTTGAAAGAGTCGTTTTGCGTCGGCAGTTTTTCCCTGAAGGTAAAGATTGGCAGCGAGGTTATGAATGCAAGTGGCTGTTTCGCGATGCTTTTCTCCGTGGATTTTCTGTTCGATCTCGAGTGCTCGTCGTATGAGCGATTCCGCCTCGGCCAGATGTCCGCGCGATTGGAGATTCACTGCCAGATTGTTGATACTGAGGGCTGAGGCAGGATAGCCTTCGCCCAGAATCGAAATGTGAATCTCCATCGATTTTTGGAGCAGTGACGAGGCCTCGGCAAATCGTCCCTGATCCTGAAGGTTCATCCCCAGATTGTTGTAACTCCCTGCTGTTTCAAGGTTCTGCTCACCCAGTATCTTCCGTCGAATTTCGAGAGCCGTGCGATCGAACTCTTCTGCAACGACATATTTTCCCTGGCTCACCAGGTTCTGAGCGAGGAATTGATACGCAAAAGCGGTATACGGATGTTCGTCACCCAGAACTTTGCGATGCATCTCGAGAAACGATTCACGGATGGGTAATGCCTCCGCGTATCGCGCTTCGGATTCGAGTCTCCTGGCCTGGTTCAGTGTTCCGAGTGTTTGCAACCATTTCCGACGGTTCTCGGGTTCCAATTTTGCAATCTTGCGAAGCGAATCGATATAGGATCGGACTGCTACTGTCTCCTGGTGGTCTCGACCCTGGATCTTTGAGCGGAATGCAAAGAGTTCCTCGGCAGTCTTAATTGCGCTTTCGTAATCCGCTGTTTTCTCCAGTTCCACCATTCGTTTGGTCAATTGGGCTGCTGTGATTCGATCGTCACCTTGGAGCATCCGTTGCCATTGAGGTTTGGCTTTCAACTGGTCCGGACTGGGATCCTCGGCATGGACGATGAGCGAGAAACCGATCAGTACCACAAGACTTTTGAAGTGATCGTGCATCGATCGTTCCTCTGGTTCTGATGAGATTCAAGTGCGCTTGCTATCGAAATGGGCTTATCAGCCGATCGTCCCCGACGGGTCACACCCGTGAGCGTCGTTCGATGGGTGAATCAGCGATTTATTTCAATCTTGGCGCAACTCCGAATCCAATGATGCCCGGAACCAATTCATCCGATTCCAGCTGGTTCCCCAGTTTCACCAAGGCGGCTGCCGGTCCGGTTAACGCGACATTTTTACCGCGAACCGTGCTTCTTCTCCCTTCGGTCTTATCCAGTTCCTCCGGATACCAATTCACCGTTTTCTGAACCGATAATTCCGGTTTCCAGTCGAGTTTGTGCATGGCGATCCATTCCTTGTAAGCCGGGAGGGGTTTCTCCGACGCCACGACAGCGAAGAGCCAGAGCCCGGTACCTTCGAAGAGTCCGTACGACTCGGTCTGTTCCCGTGTGGGATAGCGTGGCTCATCGGTTGGATTGGGAATCGCGTCTTCGCTTTCGGGGTAACACAATTCGATCACGCCATCCGGTCGGAACGCGAGTATGTACGCGTAGGCGGGTTTGGAAAGCGTTGCGATGACTTGCACTTTGTCTCCGAGCCGGGGGGTTGAATCTTTGCTGAGAACCCCTTCCGGTCGGTCGCCGCCTTCAACCGGGACATAGTGCTGGACTTCGATGGAGCGTACGGTCAAGGGGACCGGTTTTTCAACCGGCTTTGGGACGAACAGCGGGTCTTCGCGTTTCGAGATTGCGTTGGTTTTTCCTCGTTCAGGCCAGTTGTTGATCGCGATGATTCCGCAGATCACCGCAAGCGAAAGCGCGACACCGCCTGCGATCAACCAGTTTGGGCGGCGATACCGTTTGAAGGGAAGAATTCCGGACTGGGGGTACCAGGATACGGTGGCGTTCGGATCTCCCTGTTCCAAGGAGCGCAGCAGATGAGCGACATGGTCTGCCGTTTCTGGGCGTTGGTCACGATCCTTGTTCAGAAGTTGATGAATGATTGCGGAAAGCGATTCCGGCACTTGGGGATTGACGCTATGCGCTGCGGGGGGCGTATGATTCGCCAGAGAAAAGAGGACTGATGTGACCGAAGTGCCTGGAAACGCTTTGGTTCCCGTGACTACTTCGAAGAGGACGCACCCGAGGCTGAAGAGGTCGGCGCGGGGATCCACCTTTTCTCCCGAGGCTTGTTCCGGAGCCATGTACGCGAGCGTACCGCAAATGGCACCCGTCTGCGTGATCGATTCCGCGGCATCGTCGCGGGCGAGGCCGAAGTCGAGCAGTCGGACATGAATCCCGTCAGCCGTTTCTTCCAGCCAGATGTTGTCCGGCTTGATGTCGCGGTGGATCACCCGGTTCGCATGCGCGGCCGCGAGGCCTTCCGCCGCTTCACGCGCAAAACGAATCGCGTCAGAGATCGGTAACGGCGATTCGGATTTCATTCGACTGCCGAGTGATTGACCAGCCATCAGCGGCATCACGAGATACGGTACGCCGTTTTGCTCGCCGACCTGATGCACGAGAACAATCCGCGGATGCTCGACCGCCGCCAGCGCTCGCGCTTCGCGAAGGAATCGCTCGTAGGACAACGTGCGGGCCGCCACCTCGGGCCGCATCAGTTTAATCGCCACTCTGCGATTCAGTTTCCCATCGAGCGCTTCGAGGACCACTCCCATTCCGCCCGCTCCCAGGATTCGCTGGATATGAAAGTCGCCGAAGCGGCCCAATCCGCCGGATCGATCGGATGGTTCGAGGACGCCGCGCAAGAACACCATCGGATCCGCCAGCGCCGATCGCGCTGCATCCGTTGCCGTTTCGCCCGGCGTTTCGCTGAAAGATGTCGTGTACATGGGAGATGTCGTCTGCACGGGTTTTCCCTGCGACGGATTCTTGGGAACAAAGTCCGGGTATCGCTCGCGAAACCGCTCTTCGGAAGCGTTGGGATCACGCGCTTTCATCGCCCGCCATTCGGTCTCGACCAGTCGCATTGCCACTATTTGCTCGCCGATTAACTCCGGGAATTGCTCAAAGTAGTCCGAAGCGGTTGTCTGCTCGCCCGCCCGGATGCGGTAATCGAGTTTGAGAGCCACGAGTTCCGGCAAGAGCTCCCCGCGGATCGAGCCCGCATCCGCAAGCCAGTCCTCAATCGTTGGCCGCTCTCCGCGCTTCAATGCGTCTTCAAAGCGATCACAGAGTTCGTCCATCCGTTGGAATTCATTGGTTTGTACAGGTTTCTGAGCCATGGTTTACTCTCTGTGCAATCTCAATTCAGGCCCGATTCTACAGCCCAATCGGCGATCAGTGGTAATGGGAAATCTTCCCCCTCTACCCATAAGCTCCGCAAATCGGCCCGTAAGCCATCACTCGACCTAAAATTTTTTTTCTGCTATGCTGGCACGTTATGACAACCACGATCACAGTTTGGTTGAATCGTCTGAAAGCCGGTGACCGTGATCCCGCAACCCAGCGGCTTTGGTCGGCGTATTTCGAGCGAATGGTGAGACTGGCGCAACAGCATCTTGGGAAACGCCGACTCCCTTCGGATGGTGAGGATGTGGCGCTTTCGGCATTCGATAGTTTTGTCAACGCTGTCGAAGCGGGCCGTTTCCCTAGAATCGACGACCGCGACGATCTCTGGAAGGTCCTGTTTGTTATCACTTCCCGCAAAGCCGTTGATCAATTGCAGGCGGTTCACCGCCAGAAACGCGGCCACGGCGTTGAAGCGGAATCGCTGCCGGAACAGGTCTACGCATCCGATCTCGATCCGGCGGAAGCGATTCTGATGGCAGAGGAAGTCGAGATGCGATTGGCGGCGCTCGGCGATCCGGTCCTTCGCCAAATCGCGATGCTGAAACTGGAAGGATACACCAACGAAGACATCGCTCTTCGCATCGATCGATCCGTGCCGACCGTTGAACGAAAACTGAACCGGATCAGGAAAATCTGGGCTGGCGAATAACGTGTCCTGTTCAGAGACGCAATTCGAGACAGGTATTATGATCTCTCACATCACCCGGCTCTGGTTCATTCGATTGCAGTGTCACTAGACTAAAAATATGAAGACTCCTGTCGTGCTATTCTTTCAAGCGATGTTGGCGCGGAGTTACGCGCGAGTCATCTGGATGGTGCGGAATCGAACCTGGATCTTTCAGGAAACGATACTTCCCACGCTTTCGGTCGCGGCTTTTGCCTACACGTATCGGGCGATGAATGCACCGGAGCGCTTTGTCGGATACGTTGTGCTTGGCGCGGCCATGACCGCGTTCTGGTTCAACGTCCTCTGGAGTCTGGGCGCCCATCTTTATTGGGAACGCGACAGCGGAAACCTCGAACTGTACATCCTTTCGCCGGCGCCGATGATGGCGATTCTGGCCGGCATGGCCATTGGTGGCATGGCAACGACGGTCACGCGGGCCTGCGCCATTCTCACAACCGGCGTCATACTCTTCGAGGCTCCCATCACGTTTCAGCATGCCGGTACGGCTCTGGGAGTTTTTGTGATCACGTTGCTTGCGCTCTACGGGCTGGGAATGATGTTCGCCTCCCTGTTTCTGATGTGGGGCCGCGAGGCGTGGCACATCGTCAATCTTCTGCAGGAACCGGTCTTCCTGCTCACGGGGATGAATTTCCCCGTCAAACTCTTTTTGAGCTTACCGTTGGTGATTGTCGGCTTTGCTCTCTTTATTCCGCTGACGGCCGGAATGGATGCGATGCGCCAGCTCCTTTTCAAAGGGCAGGCGGATCGATTGATGGCCCTCGAATACGAAGTCGCGATCCTTTCCGTTCTGGCGATCGTTTTCATTGCACTGGCTCGCGTTTTTCTGTTTCGTCTGGAGCGACGTGCCAAGATCGACGGCAAGCTGGGACTTCGCTGGCAATGATGGGGAAACCATGGGAATCGAACGAACACTCTCAACGCAACAAACGCAGGTCGATTGGCCGGCACTCGTTACCAAACTCCATGCTCACGGAGAAACACCGGTACTGCGCATGATTGATGGACTGCCGGCATTCCCCGATGAGATCCCGGATGCAAGCTGGAACGAACTCCGGATTGGTCTGAACGGCGGAATGGTAACCCTCAAACGAACAGCAAATGGCTTTTCGCTCGTGACGTGGGGAACCACCGATCCGCAGCTCGATCGTTCAACCAACGCTTTGTATGAAAGCCTGCAGGATCTGATCACCTGACCTCGAATCCGAACGGAATTGGATTCAACCGTCTTATTCGATTCAAATCACCAACATGTCACTGCTCAAGGATTCTCTGACCCTTGTATTCGACACGTTCTGATCAGACGGCCCGATCCGAATCTTTTCGGGTTCGAGGTTATCGAGAACGACTACTCAGAAAATACCCACTCAGCCGAACAAAGGATTGCTCCCCGTTTGCCTGACACCGGTTCTGGTTGGGGTTGTCACGAATTGGGGAACTGGGTAATTTTCCATCCCGACCGTAAAAGAGGGAACAGCCGTGAGACTGACCGTCCGTCAAATGGCGGCCTGGGTGTCAGGCGAAGTCGTCGGTGACGGCGAAGCCGTGATCAACGATGCGCGTCCGCTCACGGAAGCGCAACCAGGCCATATTACTTTTGTCGATGACGATCGGTATCTGGATGCCTGGCATCATTCGCTGGCGTCAGCTGCCGTCGTCCAGCCGCATGTTCCCGTGAACGGCCGTCCGCTGATCCGCGTGAGCGATCCGCTCATGGCGTTCGTATCCATCGTTCAACACATTCGCGGATCCGTTCAGGGTCCCTCGCAATCGATCCACCCAACGGCACAGATCGATCCCACGGCAAAAATCGGGGCAGACGCGGTGATCGGTCCGTTTGTCGCGATCGGGCCCAATTGCGTCATTGGCGATCGCGTCTGCCTGCAGGCCGGAGCCTGCCTTGGCCGCGATTGCCATCTCGGTTCAGACGTGACCTTATTCCCCCATGTCGTTCTCTATGATCGAACGGTTCTGGGCGACCGCGTCACGGTCCACGCCAATAGCGTTCTGGGCGGCGATGGGTTTGGGTATCGAACCCAGGGCGGAAATCATATCAAAGTTCCGCAGTTGGGCTTTGTCGAAGTCGGCGACGATGTCGAGATCGGCGCCTGCACCACGATCGACCGGGGAACCTTTGGCCCGACACGGATCGGTTCGGGAACCAAGATCGATAATCTGGTGCAGATTGCGCACAACTGTCAAATCGGGAAGAAGAATCTGCTTGTGAGTCAAGTCGGGATCGCCGGCTCAACGACCACGGGCGAGTATGTGGTGATGGCAGGACAGGTCGGGATCGCGGATCATATCCATGTCGGCGACCGTGCGGTGCTCGGTGCGAAGGCGGGCGTTCACAAAGACGTTCCTCCCGATTCGCGGATGCTGGGCGCCCCCGCCACGCCGGATAAGGAGCAGATGCGAATCATGATGAGTCTGGAGCGCCTTCCGGAACTCCGTCGCGATCTGCGAAAGATCAAGCATGCACTCGGATTGGAGACGAAAGAATGAGCGCGATGGAGCCGGTCGGGCTGTTGGCCTGCGCTGGTCGATTTCCGATCGTGATCGCCGAAAAAGCCCGGGAGTGCGGAATCCCCGTCGTATGCGTCGGCGTGGAAGGAATGGCGGATCCCGCATTGCGGACTCTTTGCACGCGTTATGTTCCGTTGAGACGCATGGCATTGAATACGATCAGTCGATCGTTCACGCGGAACGGCGTCCGGCGCTGGACCATGGCGGGGAAATTTCACAAGATTAATCTTTTCCGTCCCTGGCGATGGCTGCAACTTCTGCCGGACTGGCGCATGCTCAAGTTCTGGTATTCGCGTTCACGATCGGATAACAGGGATGACTCGTTACTTCTCGGGATCATTGCGGAATTGGACCGGGATGGCCTGGAATGTGTTTCCGCACTGAATCTTTGTCCGGAGTTACTCGTGCGAACGGGATTCTTGACCCAGCACCGCCCCACGGCCAGCGAAGAAGGTGATATCCGTTTTGGATGGGATCTCGCGAAACGGATGGGCGATCTGGATGTTGGTCAGAGCGTCATGGTGCGGGAACGTGCCGTCCTGGCAGTGGAAGCGATTGAGGGTACGGATCTGGCCATTCGACGAGCGGGCGAATTATGCGGAACGAATGACTTTGTTGTGGTGAAAGTGGCGAAACCGAAACAAGACATGCGGTTTGATGTTCCGACGGTCGGCGTGACGACGATCGAGACCATGCACGCCGTTGGCGGGAAGGTGCTGGCGATCGAAGCAGGACGAACGATCCTGCTGGATGAAGCCAAGACCATCGAACTTGCCGATCGATATCGAATTGCGATCGTATCAATTTCCGATTCTGAGTAAGATCCGGGATCGAATTCCCTGCGATCCTTCATCAAATGCTCGCAGATTGTCCTGAGAGTGAGTATCATGCTTAGCATTGGTATTTCCATTCAGATCGGTTTTCCATGGGCTCGATGAATTTCCATTTGCCGAGAGTACTCCCGATTGGTGCCAAACAGGCCCTGGAACGATTACAATTCGTCGGCGGATATGATCGTTCTCCCTTCCCAACGCTTACGGATTGGACTCAAAGCGAATTCCGAGTCACCAAGGCACAGAATGAAAGTTGTTCGGTATCCGTCCCGTGGCCGATTGATGGATTCGGTTTCCCCGTCACATTGACCGCGACATTGCGCGAACGTCGGGAACCTTACAATCTGCTGGTTGAATTGGCGCGTGGCAAACTGAATCAACTTCGAAATGCCATTGGGGAACTGGAACTCCAGGGGCTGGAACCGGTTGATGGCGTGAAAACGAATCGCAGGAGTGCCACGCAGGCGCTGGCGAAAGCCACACTCGAACCTGACACCAACCAGGCCACGGCTTATGCCACGGAGTCAATGATTCATTCGTACTCCGCGTCCGATGCATTGATGAATCAGTTCACATCGGCCGCGATGGCCGTTCGAACACAGGCCGGGAATCGGATTCCGACTCGCTGGAGTTGCCGCCTTTCTGCCGTACCCACGCCTGAAGAGAGCAAGCTCTTCAAGGAATGTTTCTCGCAGGTGGTACTGGTTCCCAACTGGGCGGTTCTGGAAGTCGCATCCACGAAATACGATTGGACCAAATTAGACGATCTGGTTGACTGGGCTTTTGAACAGGGCTATCTCCCTGCAATCGGTCCCCTGATCGATCTGGGCGAACCGTTACCGGAATGGCTGGAAAGTTGGGGCGGAGAACTCCCCAGTCTCTCGGCCTTTTTCAGCGACTTCGTGGAGTCCGTGGTTCACCGGTACGGCGATCGGATCAAAAACTGGATTCTGTGTTCCGGATTCAACCATATCAACCGATATGGTGTTTCCGAAGATGACCGCCTTCGACTGGTCGGCCGGCTCCTCGAACTCGCTCAGACACTGGATCCCGAAGCCAAATGGTCGATCGGCCTCGCCCAGCCGTGGGGAGATTATCTGGGCGGGGAAGATCATCTGTATTCACCACTGGTCTTTGCCGATATGCTCCTGCGAAGCGGATTGCCGATCGGAGGATTCGAACTGGAACTCTTCGCAGGAGACGACGATCGCTCCAGCCTGCTGCGCGACGGGCTTGATACGGTTCGCCTGCTGGATCTCTTCGGGTTGCTCGGAATCCCCATCGACGTGGTCGCGCGGCATCCGGGGCGCGATCCGAAAGCGCCCTTCACACCCGCATCCGATCCCGCTCAGATCAGTAAATGCTGGCACGCGCTCGATACCATTGAATCGCAGGACGTCTGGGGGAAATGGATCTCCGCCTTATCGCTCAGTTATTCTCACATCCGGTCGTTCAGTTGGGCATCCTGGCGCGATCTTTCCCCGATTGAAACATTCGGCCTCATCTCATCGAACGGTACGGCCAAACCACTGCTTTCCACATTGAAATCGCGTCGCGATCTGTGTGTTTAATGTCACCTTCACCTCGTGCGGCACGCTGGCTTCTCGTACTTGCGGCTGTTCTCTGGAGTTCCGGCTCTTTGTTCATGCGGCTCTTCCAACTGCCGCTCGGGTTGGGGCTTGACGATCCCAAACTTTCCGAAATCCAGATCGCGTTCTATCGTGCGCTGTTTGCCGGGCTTTGCCTGATTCCGCTCATCCGACAACGGGACATGCGCTTCCGCCCCGCCATGGGCGCCATGATCGCGATCTTCGCCGTCATGAACGCGCTGTACCTCTCCGCCCTCGGACTGGGTTCCGCCGCAAACGCGATCTTCCTGCAGAACACCGCCCCGGTCTGGGTCTTCTTTCTGGGCTATTGGCTCCTGGGCGAAAAAGCCGATCGCAAATCGTTCATCGCGATTCTGCTGGCGCTGTTCGGGGCGATCGTCATCGTCTCTGGAAACTGGCCAAAGGACACTTCCGCCAGCGGCGCGAATCAGGCGAATGTCCTCCTTATGGGAATCGGCAGCGGATTCACCTACGCCTGTGTCGTCCTGTTCCTGCGCTATCTCAAGACAGAGTCTGCGACCTGGCTTACGATGCTCAACCTGTTAGGCACGGCTGGAATGATCGCGGCGTTCATCATCATGCGTCTGGGATTTGAAGGTTTCTGGCATTGGGTCAGTTCACCGACGAAAGCCCAATTGCTCTGCCTCGTGCTGTTCGGCGCGATTCAACTTGCCATACCGTATGTCATCTTCACGCACTGCCTTCGAAGCGTCAGCCCGAGTGAAGCCAGTATCATTACCCTACTGGAACCCGTCCTCAATCCGGTCTGGGCGTTTCTGATTTCTCCTGAAAGCGAAACGCCGACCTACTGGACCGTATCCGGTGGTTTTCTTCTCCTGATCGCACTGGCTTGGCGTTATGCTCCCCAACAACGGATTCCGAAACCGGCTTCTACCACTTCAACTCCCGATCCGTCTTTCGGGAACGCTGATCGCACTGATCCTGGCGACCGGTAGTCTGACGGCGGAACCGTGCAAGATCCGAATCATCGACAAACAGAACCGCTGGCCGGTGCCACTGGTCGAACTCACCACGACAGGCCAACAGCGATTTGTTTCGGACAATGCCGGAGTCATCGCGCTGAGCGAACCGGATCTCATGAATCGGGAAAACTGGTTCGGCGTTCAAGGTCACGGTTACGAAGTACCCGCAGACGGGTTCGGCTATCGAGGCGTGCGATTGAATCCGAAGCCGGGGCAGACTCTCACGGTCGAAGTGAAGCGCGTATCCATCGCAAAGCGATTGGGCCGGCTGACCGGCGGTGGACTGTTCGCCGAATTACAGAAGTGCGGAGATGAAAAAGACTGGATCGATTCGCCGATCATCGGGTGCGATTCCGTTCAACTGGCAACTTTGGACAACATGCGTTTCTGGCTTTGGGGTGACACAACGCTTGCCCGCTATCCGCTCGGGATCTTCGATTCGCTCGCGGCCACGACACCGCTCACGCCCTGGAAGTCGTTCGATCCGCCTCTTCGCCCGCAGTTCGATTATTTCCAATCACCCGACGGTCGACCCTACGGTGTCGCACCCGTACCCGGAAAAGGTCCGACCTGGATCTTCGGCCTCGTAACGCTCACGGATCAAAATGGCGGTCAGCAACTCGTTGGCACCTCGATGAAGATCCGCAATCATCTGGAGGTTTACGAATACGGTCTGTGTGTCTGGGACCGCTCACAATCCAAGCTGATCAAGAGAAAGACAGTTTGGACGAAAACGGCGGAGAACGATAAACCGCCTCAAGTCCCACATGGAAATGCCGCTCATTGGACCGATCCTGCCGGCAAGGCCTGGATCCTCTTCGGCAATCCGCTCCCAACTCTCAAGTGCCCTGCAACCTTTGAGGCTTGGCTCGATCCCGAACAGTGGGAGACGATCAAGCCTCCGGAACATCTCATGTCATCGGACGGAAAGAAAGTCGTTCCGCATTCGGGATCCGTAGGATGGCACTCCGGCCGGAAGAAATGGGTCGCGATCTTCACCGAGAAATTCGGAAAGCCGTCGGCATTCGGCGAAGTCTGGTACGCCGAATCGTCCTCCCCGCTCGGCCCGTGGGGAACGGCGGTGAAAGTGCTCTCCCATAACAATTACACGTTCTACAACCCCCGCGTGCATGTCGTACTCACGCCGGACGGATCGCCGATCCTCCTCTTCGAGGGCACCTATACCGCGGAGTTCGCCAACAAGCCGAACCCGACACCCCGTTATAACTACAATCAAATACTCTATCGTCTGGATCTGGATGATCCCGCACTCGCACCCGCACTCACGCCTTGAGTTCCAACACCATCGAAGCCGTGCGCTGCTAACCCTACCTCACAGGCATGTGAGAAATAGAATGGCCTCCAAAGGATTCATCCGGGAACCGTTATGTCTGATTCGGTACGCGTCCTCATCATCGATGATGATCAGAACTTCGCTAAAACCATTGCGGCTGTGTTGTCACGCTACAACGTCACCATTGCCAATAGCGGTGCCGCAGGCAGCCAGAAGATCGAAACCGGCGAGTATGAGGTCGTCCTGACGGACCTGAACATGTCGGATGTCGATGGGCTGGCGATCGTGAAACTCGTCCGGGAAAAACTGCCGGATGCTCAGGTCTACGTCATCACCGGACAGGGCGATGTGAAGTCCGCCGTCGCGGCCATGAAACTCGGAGCGCAGCATTACCTAATCAAAGACAAACTGGATAAGGACGAGATTCGCGCGATCGTCGAGCAGTCCGCCGAGCGCGTGCGCCTGGCCGTTGCGAATCGCGAACTCCGCCAGCAGCTCGATGAAAAGTTCGGATTCGAAGGCGTTGTGGGAAACAGCCGCGGAATGCAGGATGTCCTGCGTAAGCTCCGCGCCTTCGCACCAACCTCCGCCACGGTTCTGATCCTTGGCGAGAACGGCACGGGAAAAGAACTGGTCGCCAAGGCGTTGCACACGAATAGTCCGAGAAAGAACAAGGCGTTCGTGGCGATGAACTGTGCGGCGTTGAACGAAAATCTTCTCGATGACGAGATGTTCGGTCACGTGCCCGGTGCGTTTACGGATGCGAAAGGTGAACGCAAAGGCCGCTTCGAGCACGCGAACGGCGGTTCGCTGTTTCTCGACGAAATCGGCGACATGCCGATGAATCTTCAGGCCAAGCTGTTGCGAACTCTGGAAAACGGCGAGATCACGCGGATCGGCTCGAACACACCGATCAAGGTCGATGTCCGTCTCATCGCCGCGACCAACAAGGATCTGGAAGCGATGGTGCGAGAGAACAGATTCCGCCTCGACCTGCTCCACCGATTGAAAGTCGCCGTCGTCCGGCTGCCTCCGCTCCGCGAGCGAAAGGATGACCTGCCGCTTCTGATCGATCACTTTCTCAAGGAACTGGCTACGAAGCACGGGAAGCCCGTTCCGCGCGTCACGGAATCCGTCCGCAAGATCCTGCTGGCGGCCCATTGGCCGGGTAACGTTCGCGAATTGCGGAACATGCTCGAAAGCATGATGCTCCTCGACTTCGATGGGATTCTCGGCCCGGACGACCTCCCGGACGAATCGATGGGGAATGCGTCGTCCGCACCCGCAGGCGGGGCCGATTCTCTGATCGGTAAACCGCTCGCGGATGTCGAACGCTTTTACATCGAGAAGGCCCTTGAACTGACGGGCAACAATCGCGAAGAGGCGGCCAAGCTGCTCGATATTGGCGAGCGCACGTTGTATCGCAACCTCCAGAAGTGGAAGACTGACGAATAACACTCGTCACGATTCGCTCAGATTTGAATCGGTCCACTCGGTTCCTGATCGTACCGCAACTCTTCTCGTAGAGCAGGGGTGTTCCTGATGTTCTTCCGACAACTCCTCGCATTCGTTTTCCTTGTTGCATCAACCAGCCGAGCCTGCTCTGCAGAAGCCGAACGCTGTGAATTGCTCGTCTACGGTGCTACGCCCGGCGGAATCGCGGCTGCGCTGGCGGCAGCGGACGATGGCTCTCAAGTCATCCTGATCGAACCGACGTCCCGAATCGGCGGTCTGATCACCTGCGGGCTCTCCCATACCGACTTTCATTCGTTCGAAGGACTGACCGGCTCTTATCTTCAATTCGCACAGCTCATCGAGCGTCATTACCGGCAGATTTATGGCGAAGGTTCCCAGCAGGTCAGGGACAGCTTTCGCGGAACCTTCGCCGAGCCTCAGGTCAACCTGAAGATCTTTTCGGATCTCATTGCCGAACGACCACGCATCCGGTTGCTCACCTCCCATCGCCTTGACACTGTTCAAATCAAACGATCCGGAACGTTGACGCACCTCGAGTCCGTCTCTTTCCTTGACCACAAGATGAAAACAGTGACGTTTCGACCCGAGATGGTGATCGACGGCACGTATGAAGGCGATTTGATGGCGAAAGCCGGGGTTCCTTGGCGCACCGGTCGCGAAGGGCGCAAGGAATACGACGAACCGCTCGCACCCGAAACAGCAGACCAGCAACTCCAGGCGTACAACTTCCGTTTCATCATGACCAAGTCCCCCGCCAATCGCCTTCCGCCCCAGGCACCGGAAGGGTATCGTCGAAATGATTTTCTTCCCGTGCTGGCGATCCTCCGTTCCGGGAAAATCAAAAAGATCTTCGACTATCCTTCGGGTTGTCTGTTCAAAGCACAAACGCCGCCGCTACCGAATGGCAAGTATGACATCAACGATGTCTCGCGCGGTCTCGTACGTCTCTCGCTTCCCGGGCAAAACCTTGACTGGCCGAATGGTGATGAACGCACGCGCCAGCGGATCTTCAAGGAGCATCTCCGCGATCAGCTCGGATTGCTTTACTTTCTGCAGACCGATGACGACGTACCTGCGAGATTTCGCGATGAAGCTCGTGAATGGGGGATGTGCCGGGATGAGTTCAAAGACACGAATGGTCTGCCGCCGCAACTTTACGTGCGCGAAGCTCGGCGGATGATCGGGCTCCGAATCTTCACGGAACACGATTCGTCCGCGGCAACCGATGACGCCCGCGCGATCTTGCATATGGATTCCATCGCTTCAGGCGAATACGGCAACAATTGCCACGGCACCGCACACGAGGGCGAGCGATTTGGTGGAAAGCATACTGGCGAATTCTACAAGCCCGTTCCGCCGTATCAGATTCCCTACGGCACGATCGTGCCCAAGTCTTGTTCGAACCTGCTCGTACCAGTTGCCGTGAGCGCAACGCATGTCGGATTTTGTGCGCTCCGACTGGAGCCGATCTGGATGTCGCTGGGACAGGCGGCCGGCCATGCGGCACACCAGGCACGGACCAGCAAGAAACTGGTTCAATCGATCGATGTGCCTCGATTGCAGGAGCGACTACACACAGCAGGATCCGCAACGATCTATTTCAGCGATGCTCCGCCCGATCATGTGATGTTCCGCGAGGCGCAGTGGTGGGGGACAGTCGGAGGCTTTCATGGACGGGCGCCGAAGAACGCGAAGCCCGGCCAGCGGGGAAAGAATCTCCACGGACAGTATTTCGAAGCGTATCCGCATCACGCGGCGGATCTTGACCGTGTATTGGATCCTGAACTGGCAACGCGATGGATCAAACTTGCAGGTTCGCTCAAAATCGAGACCGACAGATTGCCTGCGGCAGACGGATCCATCACACATGGAACGTGGATCGCGGCCGCGTATGCCAAGCGAGGAACCGTTGACAGGAAGTGATTAATGGCGCGGCGGTTCCGTCACGGCATTCTCAAACGGAGGCACGGTGATCCATGCGGGCCCGCCGATGCCGTGGCAATAGCCCACTTCGTAGAGCCGTGCCATCTCGATCGGGTCAAAATCCAATGCGAGTGGAACACCATTATCGCTGTCCGGCAACGCTGTCAGATAGAAATTCCCACCGGTGAGTTTGGATTGATAATAGATCGTCGCGATTTCCGAACGGCAATGAGCATAGAGAATACTGGCTGCCGAAGCGCCGAGTACCGGCAGGATCCGTGGCTTCACCAGTGCATGATCCGCGAAGAGTTTACCGGCAACGATGATGAAGACATCCGTCCCCGTCGGTTTGCCATCCGCGCGTCCCCGTAGGGCATCGGGCGGGATGAAGAGTTGCGCTGTCGCACCGCCATCCATGTGCAATTCTTTGTGGCGTTTTCCTTGACGTTGCACAGTGAGTTGAACCGGAGGCATCATCCCCGGAACCGAGCAGGATGCCAGTAGAACGCTCCGGAACAGATCAACGGAATCCGGGCCATGACGCGTGGCAATCGCACCCATGTCCCAGGTCACGAGTTTCCGGGATTCGAGATTCGTGGTTCCCACATAAAGCCGGCGACCTTTTCGATGCGCGGCTGCGATGTGGGCAATGAGCTTCTCATCGACAATCGAATTGATCAGTTCGCGCAGCGGATCGCTCGAAGTCACCGATCCCGCACCGGGGATGAAGATCCACGCCCTGCGTTTATAAATGTCCGAGGCGCGGATCGAGGTGTAGAACTCGCGGGCGGCATCGTCGTATTCGGGCCCCAGAAACGCGACTGTGGCGATCAGCGAGCCCGTACTCACACCCGTCACCACATCAAATTGCGGTCGTGAACCAGTCTGCGCCCAACCCGCCAGGAACCCCGTCGTGTAGGCGCCGTACATCCCACCGCCGGACAAGGCGAGGATCGACCGCGGCGGGCTTGCCGGATCGATCGGCTCCGGCACAAACTCCGGCGGGTGCGCCGTCGCACGCTGAACCGTCAGCCGCACGCGCTCCGTATCTGACGGCTTGCAAGGTGAATGATTCACGCAACCCGCGATCAGAATCAACGAAGCAAAACAAACCCAACGAACTACGCAGTTGCGCATCATGGGTCGAAGCAATAGCGGAAGAGAGATCATTCGTCAATTCAGATTTGGCATGATCTGATCAGCGTCTTTCCGCCGACAGCGCCACACCCTACCGTGGAAAGACGCCAAAATTTCGGAAGCGCCTATGCCACGTAAGCACTTACGTCAATTTCCGCGCGAACCCGGAACAATCAAATTCGCTCACTTCGGAACTGCTCAAACCGGAACGGAGGTGGATCATGCGTTCGATTGCACTGCTACTCGCATCATCGTCCGATTTTCCTCCTGATCCGGTAAAACCATGCATCCCCATAACGATGACGATTCACAACATCTGATCACGAAAGAAGATGGATCGGATCCCCGACGGTTCCACGATCGCCGGTTCCGCGATCGACCTCAGAATCAGACCCGCCGCAAAGCGTGGCAGCTCTGCCGGCAGGTTGAATGGGCCCTTCGATCGATCCTGGCAACCTGTTCCCGAGAGGCCGTTCGCGAACTGACGATTCTCAGTGTTTCGCCCGCTCCGCATTCCGGACGGCTCAAAGTCGCCGTTTCGAGTTCGGAGATGAGCAATCCGATCAAGATAGAAATGATTGAAACGCAACTGGAAACGGTCGGTGGCTGGATCCGTTGCGAGCTCGCCGCCTCCATCAATCGCCGGAACGTGCCCGAGCTCGTCTGGCACTTGACGTAAAAAAACGAGGAGAGGACATGCCTCTCCTCGTTTTTCAATTCCAGTGGAATCAGTTGTCGCGGCGGGTTGGGCGCTGGAACAGCTTGGCCGTATCGAATTTTTCGCCCAGCAGTTCGGTCCAGACTTTCTTCTGATCGGCGGACAGAACTTCCTTGGCCTTGTCTTCGGCTTCGGTGCGAAGGGCATCACGCTTCTTGTTGTATTCCGCGAGCCGCTTTTGATCTTCTTCCGAAGGCTCTGCGCCCGGGCGACGGCCGCCGCGCGGGGCGTCACGGCGAAGTTCGGCGGAGTCCTTGGTATATTCTTCGTTAATCGATTTCAGCTTTTCCTTCTGGGTATCGTCGAGTTTCAGTTTCTCCTGAACTTCCGCGTTCGTGAACGCAGCGAATCCCATCATCTGATAGCCAATCTGGTTCAAACGCTTGGTTTGCGCCGGCTCAAGAACGCCTTCGACGGCTTTCTTGGTTTCTTCCGTCAGCTTGGCCATCTTTTCAGCCATTTCCTTGCGTTGTTCATCGGTAATCATAGGACGCTGTCCGCCTGCGGGACGGCCACCAGCACCACCGCGAGCGCCGAACAGTTCCGTCCGCTTGACCGCGATGGGCTTCATCGCTTCCGTCAGCTTGGTCTTTTGTTCATCGGTGACTTTCAGTTCCGTTTGAAGAACCGCATTCGTCGCGACCAATGAATGGGCGTTCATCGCTCCGCCGCCGAAAGTGAAGCCGCCCGCACCGCCGGGACGCTGTGCCGATGCCACGGACACACTCAGGATGGCAACCGCCATCGCAAACGCAGATCGAACCAGATACTTCATGACATGCCCTCAAAATGACTGACCAATTGCCGAGAAAGTGACTCGTTTCAATTGGAGAGGAGAAGAAACTCCCTCATATTCTGCGCCGAACGAGGTGAGGATGAAATGAGAATTATTCTTGCAGAACACAAAAGCCGAGGATATCCTCGGCTTTTGCTTCGACATTTTACTCCGGCGCGAATTACGGCCGAATCGTTCGCGGTTGACCGCCCGCTGCCGGGAGCGTACCACTCGCTGGCTGCACGTTCATCTGCTTGAATTCCCAGCCGTCCTCTTTCCGAGGCATCGTCGCGACGAATTGTCCTTTGTTGATCCCAGGGTTGTTGATCTTCGGTTCCTTGAACGTCCACTGATCGATTTCGTCTTTATTCTTGGCAATCACCACAACAGCGGGAAGGTAATCCCAGTTCCGGTCCGCGAGTTTGGCGCTGTAGAGCACGAGCAGCATCGTCTCGAATTCCTGCTTGTCACGTTCGAGCCGGGGTGCGATGCGGATGTGCGTATAGAAGTCTTCTTCCTTTTCGAGTTTCAGATCGAATCGTGTTTTGACATCCTCCGCCGTCATCGAGCCCGACATGAATTCCATCAGCAGATTATCGCCGACACCGCCCTTCCCTCCGGGCGGAATCAGATACTGGCGGACGACCTTATCCTTGCCGTTGTACTCGTAGACCGATTTGCCGTCGGCAATGTAGGAGAGGAAGTCGGTCCGGTCAGCCTTGTTGTCGATCCGCATGCGAGCCAGGTTCGGCTTCATGCACATCATGGTGCCGGTGAAGGTGGTTTCCTTCCGGAGCAACACGTTCTTCCGCACATATTCGCATTCCGAATAATACGAAGTGACGGTGGACGATTTCTTTTCCCACGCACTCAAGTGCGCCTGCAGCGCCGGCGGAATCACCGTCGCGGCCGCGGGGACAATCGCGGCACCCGCCCGCGCGCCGCCCGGCAACTGATCCGGCCGGGCCAGCCCATTCGGCATCGGAGTCTGAGCCGTCGCCGTCAGTGCGGATGCGAGAATACTCAACCCAATCAATCCCGTGCGACGCATGACGATCCTCTCTTCGCTGTGGGGCGATACTCCATCGTATGGCTTCCCCAGTGTCCGAAGAGGGCTTGTAACTCATTCCAAGAACGGCGCAAAGGCCAATTGCGTGAAGATGAGTCGAATACGCGATTTGTTGCGGCAACAGATCCGATGAATGATGGAAATGCCGATGGGTTCAGATGAAATGCGTTTATGCCTGAATGCCATGGTTCGCCGGCGGATGTCACCGGCGAACCGCGGCTGATCCTTACTTGCTGTCTTTAAGCAGCTTCACCATCGCTTCGCCCATCGCGAGGCCGACGTTCATGTAGGTCTTGGCATTTCCGCCGTAGTGGGCGTTCGAACTGCTCCCCATGCTCAGCGGGTGCGTGTAAACCGTCGCGACCGAACCCTTGAGTTCCGGATGCTTCTTCGCATCACTGATGGCCAATTGCCCTTCGATGATCGGCTTCTCGTTCCCCGTGGCGTTGTCCTTGTCGGTCTGGCCGAGTGTCGCGCAGACGAACTTCGCATCCGGGGCGTTGAATTCCTTGCGAAGTGAAGCGATCAATCGCACGAGATTTTCTTCGTACTTCGCGGCGTGTCCGGCGTTGTAACGGTCCTTGTCCCCCTGCCACCAGAAGAAGCCGACGACTTCGTACTTCGTCGCGCCGGGATAGTACTTGTCCAGATTCGCGAGGACTTCCTTCGCACGGGCGATGTCGCCGTCGTACTGCAGACCCGCCTTCCAGTTGACCGACTTCGCTTGACTACCCTTCTCCACTCGGTCCGGTGTTTCGCCGTAGCCGGCGTATCGATAGGTCTTGTTGTCCTTCGGATCGGTGAATTCGTACGACGGCGAACCGGGCGGAAGGAGGTCCCAGCCGAGACTGCGGTTGCCGATCGCGCTCTTGAGAATCAGAACCGGTTCCTCAATCGCGTTCCCCATCTGATGGCCGATCCCCTGCTCCACGCCGATCTTCTTGGCATTTCCAACGCCGAGCCATTCATTCTTCCGGAACTGAGTCTTGCCCGGTCCGCCGCTGCCCATCACGGCAACGTTTCGCACATCATGCCGGGTCGTCCATTTGCCGGCATCGTCAACCAGGAACGGATAGAGCCCTTCCTTCTTGACCGCGGTCTCGAGCGTTCCGTCCTTTTCGCCCACCACGTTCCCCATCTCCAGCATGTTCGACTGGCCCATGAGAATGAAGACTTTTACTGTCTTGGAGACATCAGCGGGCTTGCCATCCGGATCCGGCAGCGCATCATTCACGCCCTTGGCCTTCTGTGCTGACACCTCGATCGTCGGACCGGTAAGAAGACCCAGACCGAGGAACAAACTGAAAATAGACTTCGATTTGAGCATGGTGTGACTTTCGTTCGCGGTTGCGGGATTTGATCAGGACAAAACGCAGGGTATTTTTATCATTTGTCCTCCGGTAGATTCAACTTTCAGCTTCAGAATCTGAGAGAATTGTGAAAAAGGCAAATCAATCGGTCCACAAGATTGATTGATGTTTCGTGTGACGTAAGTCTTCAACTTGTCTGAGTTACAAAGCAGAATGTCAACGAGCACTCTGAATTTCACGAATTCGGCTTTAATAGCACAATGTCACGAACCATTGAATTCGTACTAATGGTTAGTATAGAATTTCCTCGCACGGTATAAGACAGAAGGTATCGTGTCGAGGAATCGTGGTTATGGCGTCGAAATCGGGTAGGGAAAAGTCGGATCGTGGTATCGATAACTCTGAACACAATTCCAAGCCATTAGACTACTTAACGTTTATTGAACTCAGGCCATTCAGCGAAAATTGGCACAATCTTGGACTGAACGACGAAGATCTGCGGTTTGTTCAAGAGCAGATTGCAACAAATCCTGACAAGAATCCCGTGATATCGGGGACAGGAGGTTTGAGAAAAATGCGGTGTGGGCGAAATAATGCTGCAAAAGGGAAGAGCGCGGGTTACCGTGTCTGCTACGTTTACTTTCCAGAGTTTGCAACTGTATTGTTCGTCTCGATTTATGCCAAGAACGAGTTGGATGACATTCCGGCAGCGATGAAGAAAGCTTTTCGAATGGCAATCGAGCGGATCGAGAAGCAACTCGCAACCAGATCGCATCAATTTAAGAAATCAAAGAGCTAACAGGTTAAGGATTGACCTCAGGGAGGATCTATGGGAAAAGTGAAAAAGTCGGTCGTTGATGAAATGCTGGCTGGACTGAATGAGTTCGCTGATGCTTTGGAATCGGGCGAAGAACTCGGTCAGAAATTCACATGCCATAATCTTGTATTGGACCTTCGCCCTCAACACTATACGCCAGAAATGGTCCGTGAAACACGAAGTATGATGTCAGTCAGTCAATCGCTTTTTGCAAAGTTTCTTGGCGTATCGAATCAAACAGTCCGCCATTGGGAACAAGGGTTATCAAATCCGAGTACGATTGCGTGCCGGTTTATGGACGAAATTCGACGAAACCCGGACTACTACATGGAGCGTCTGTTGGCAGCCGCGAAGCCCAAGGCAAAGACTGGAACTTAGTCCCTTCTGATCTGAGTGGCATCGATCGTGGAGGATCGATGCGTTACCCGTTCCGAAAGTGATCACTTTCCGCCGGTGCCGCGTCCGAGTTTGCGGCGGATCAGGATTTTGTTCAGCACGGTCTGGCGCAGTTTCGGTGCGGGTTTGTCGTGTTCGTCCTCGATCTCGCCGACGATCTCTTCCAGCACATCTTCCAGTGTCAGGATGCCGACGACCTTGGCACCATTCTCGCGGACGACGGCCAGATGGCGATGCGACACCTTGAACACGTTGAGGGCGTTGGCGACGGGCGCATCGGCATCGAGAATGACGGGTTCGTAGATCGCATCGATGAGTTGAACCACGCCACTGAGACTGAAGAGGTAAAAGAGATCCTTGGTGTTGACAACACCGACGACGTTATCGGGCGTGCCATCGTAGACCGGCATGCGGGTATGCGCTCCCTGCCGAACCGCGGCGAGGAGTTGTTCGGACTGCGTGGTGACGTCGAGCGAGGCAACCTTGTCCCAGGGGACCATGCAGTCTCGGACTTTCTTGTTATTCAAGGCGAAAACATTCATCACGACATCGGCCTGCTCGGCAGTCATAAGGCCGGCTTCTTCGGTGTCTTCGATGAGCAGTCGCAATTCATCGATGCTGTAGATTTCTCCTTCCTCCGCCTCGGGCTTGTAGCCCATCATGCGGAGGAAGCGGTTGCTGGTACCGTTCATGAGTCGGATGAGCGGCCGTGTGATTCGGGCGAAGCGATTGAGCGGCCCGGCGATGAAGAGGCCGATTTTTTCGCTGGATTGCAGGGCGGCGATTTTGGGCATCTGCTCGCCGAAGACAACGTGCAGGAAGGTGATCAATGCGAGTGTGAGAATGACGGAGATCGAGTGCGTGACGGTGCCTTGCCAGGCATCGGGGAGTTCGTGGAACAGCGGCGAGATCAGTGCCGCCAGCGCGGGTTCGCTGACGAATCCGAGTGCGAGACTGGCGACGGTGATGCCTAATTGCGAGGCAGCAACGCTGTCGTTGAGTTCGTCGATGGCGGCGAGGAGGCGAACGGCGCCGGGCTTGCCTTGATTCACCAGTTCCTCGACCCGGCTGCGACGAATGGCGACGAGTGCGAATTCAGCTGCGACGAAAAAGGCGTTGATGAGGATCAGAAGCGGGATCAGGACAAGCCCGACGAGGAGCGCGGTGGACGTTGGTTCTGTGGAGGCGAAAATCACGTTTCTCACTCGATCAGGAAGCACCTGATGTTTGTTATAGCAATTGGCGTTCCAGTCGCGGTTGCAGGGATCGGTTCCCGATGGTATCTCCGGACCCGTCTTCCAAAATGGCCAAACATCCGTTTGGATTTTCCATGAAGCTGGTTCCCGGGATGATGTTGCTGGTTTTGCTCGCTGCGGGGTGCGCAGGCGAGTCGCGCGAGCGTCTGAAAACGCTCGGCCCGCTGCCGGCAGCGACCGAAAACAGCGATACCGTCCTCAGTTCGCGATCCGGATCCGCACGTGTTGATCTCACTCCGACCAAGCGAAACCGAAAAGTCGGCACCGAACAGGTTTTGATCGCAACAGTTTACGACAACAAAGGCGAACTCAAACATCACGGCAAAGTCGAGTGGTCGATTGACGGCCCGGGCGAGATCGTGGAACTGGATGAGGGCGGATTGCTCTTCTACCGGGGCAAACGCGTCGATTCCCGGTACGGATACAGCTATTCAAGTTCCTCAAAGCGAACCGTTTCGCGCAAGCGTGACGATCCGCGCGATGACTTTGATCTGCAACCGGGACAAACATGGTGCATCGTTCGTTCGAACGAACCGGGCGAATGCCGGGTCACGGCACGCATACCTGATGGCCCCGAAGGCCGCGACGGCGCTGCGGTTGCGACGATCCGCTGGCAGGGCGGCGAGAAGAGCGATGAATCCAAGACTACTGAGCCAGTGTCGCTGCCCAAAGGCGGACCGGGCGAATCCGACGTCAGCCTCGATCTGCAGCTTCCCAGTTCGATGGGTTTAAACTCCGAAAGCACGGTCCGCATCGTCGTCGCGAATGGCGGCCAAAAGGAAAGCCAACCGCTGACGGTGCAGGCGGTGATTCCCGACGATGTTGAAGTCTTGCGAATCGAACCGCTGGCGCTCAAGCGTGTCGGCAACACGATGACCTGGGCCTTCGAACGGCTGGCGGCGGAGTCGCATGAAGAAATTCTGGTGAAGATTCGCCCTTCAAAGAAAGGCAATCTGTTCGTCACGACGGCGGCGACCACCGCTGACGGGCTGCGGGCCGAACGGCGCCTGGGCACCCTGGTCGATACCGCCGGTCTCAAGTTATCCCTGCAAGCGCCCTCAACCGGCGCGACCGGCGACGAGATTCCGGTGAAGGTCACGCTGCAGAACACCGGCTCGGTCACCATAGAGAACGCCCACGTCTGGCTCGATATCCCGAACGCCCTCGCGCAGCCGATCGAGAAAACGATTCCTTCGATTCCGCCGGAGGGAACGAAAACCATTACGATTCCGGTCACGGTCGACCGCAAAGGATCATTCATCATTCGCGTGAACAGCACCGCCAACGGCGGACTGACCGATCGAACGGAAAGCAAACTGGAGATTGCCAAAGCCGATCTGGAATTGACGCTGAGCGGAGTCGAGACCGTACCGATTGGCCAGGAAGGGATCGTGGATCTGCGCATCACCAACCGCGGCGATGCGCCACTCGGCCGCGTGACGGTACAGGCGTATCTGCCCACCTCGCTGACCGCACGCTCCGCCAGCGATGGCGGACGTGTGAACTCAGAGGGTGCAGGCTGGGTGATCGGTACGCTCGCCGCCGGTGAAACGAAAGTGGTCCGCTTGAGCGTCTCCGGTGAAAAGTTGGAGGAGAAGATCAAACTCTCCGCCTCGGCGAAAGGCGAGCTGGCATCAGGGCAGACCGTCTCGGCACGGGAAGCGACGTCGCAGGTCAGCATCACCGGCCTGCCCGTACTCTCCGTGCAACTGCGCGAAGATCACGACATGATCAACGTCGGCCAGACCACACGCTATCGCATCGAGGTCCGCAACCGCGGCACCGCCTCCGCACGCGACATCTCAGTCGCGCTCGCACTCACCGACGAACTCCGCATCCGCCGGACCACCAGCACGAACAGGCAGGAAGCGAAAGTTGATAGTGGGACCGCCAGCTTCCCCGACATCACGGAACTGAAGCCGGGAGAGACCTTCTCGTTTCTCGTCGAAGCCGAAGCTCTCAAAGCCGGCAGCGCCCGCGCCGTCGTGACCGTGAAAAGCCTGAAGGTCGATCAACCGCTGCGGGAAGAACACGCCATCGCGATCCGCGCGACCCGGAAGAAGTAACTCTCTTCCAAATTGTTTTTCCAAGTGATTTCAAATTCAAACAGTCAAAAATCTTTCATAAATAATTCGTAAATATCTTGCAAATAATAGCTTAAGTCATCTCTCATCAATATCGTCAAACTACTTGAGACGGTATCTCACCGAATTCGCACTGTTCAAGTGCCATTCCCGAGCCTACAAATGGAATAAGAGAAGTGCGGATTCGCTTCGCACGATTTTTCCCGTATTCACCGGAGAGTAACGCCATGCCGCTCCTCAGCCGAAAGGCCGACTATGCGTTACTCATTCTCTCGCATCTGTACCACAACAGCGACGGCGGAAATGCCCGCGTCATCGCCGAGAAGTTCGGCCTGAGTCGGCCCTTCGTCGCCAATATCCTCAAAGAGCTGACCCACGCCGGTTACGTCGCGAGCCATCGCGGTGTGAAGGGCGGATACGCGCTTCTTCGCCCCGCTTCCGCGGTCACGTTGGCGGAACTCCTCGAATCAATCGAAGAAGACTTCAAACTCACCGTTTGCAACGGCCACGGATCTGCGGTTCAGGAAGAGGAGTCGTGCTCCGTCTCGCACGTCTGCCCGATGAAAGGCCCGGTGGCGGAGATTCACCATCGCCTCATGAGCGTGCTGCGCGGCGTGACACTCGAAGAACTCTTCGCCCCGCAATCGGTCCCGAGTGCGGCCTCGCTTCTGTCCCTGAACCTGATGGCGGATTCGCGCGAACACGATTTAACTGCCCATTCCTAGGAAGAACACCATGAAGTTCCCGATCTATATGGATAACAATTCGACCACCCGCGTGGATCCGCGAGTCGTCGAAGCCATGCTGCCCTACTTCACCGAGAAGTACGGCAACGCCGCCAGCCGCAGCCACCAGTACGGCTGGGAGGCGGAATCCGCCGTCGATGACGCCCGCGGCCAGATCGCGCGGACCATCGGCGCTTCGGACAAGGAAATCATCTTCACCAGCGGTGCGACCGAGAGCAACAACCTCGCCCTCAAAGGCGTGGCCGCGATGTACAAGAAGAAAGGGAACCACATCATCACGGTTCCCACCGAGCACAAGTGCGTGCTCGACACCAGCAAGCGGCTCGAACGCGAAGGCTGCCAGGTCACTTATCTCGACGTCGACACGAACGGCCGCGTGACGGCGGATCAGGTCCGCGATGCCATCACGGACAAGACGATCGTCGTCAGCATCATGTACGCCAACAACGAGATCGGCACGATTCAGCCGATTGCCGAGATCGGCAAAGTCTGCAAGGAAAAGGGCGTGCTGTTCCACTGTGATGCAGTGCAGGCGGTCGGCAAGATTCCCGTCGATGTCGAAGCAGCCGGGATCGATCTCATGAGCCTCTCAGCGCACAAGCTGTACGGCCCCAAAGGGATCGGCGCCCTGTACGTCCGAAAGAAGAACCCGCGCGTCCGCCTTGAGCCGATCATCGACGGCGGCGGGCACGAACGCGGCATGCGCTCCGGTACGCTGCCGGTTCCGCTCATCGTCGGCTTCGGCGAGGCGTGCGAAATCGCGCTCAGGGAAATGCCTGAAGAAAGCAAGAAGACGTTCGCACTCCGCGAGCGACTCCGCAAGGGGATCATGGACCAACTCCCCGAGACCTACCTCAACGGCCATCCGACCGAACGCCTTCCCGGCAACGCCAACATCAGCTTCGCGTATGTCGAAGGCGAAGGCATGATGATGGGCATCAAGGATGTCGCCGTCAGCAGCGGCTCCGCCTGCACGAGCGCCAGCCTCGAACCGAGCTACGTCCTGCGGGCGCTCGGCGTGGGCGATGAACTGGCGCACAGCAGCATCCGCTTCGGCATCGGCCGGTTCAACACCGCCGAGGAAGTC
This sequence comes from Limnoglobus sp., assembly GCA_041742055.1. Classification (GTDB taxonomy): domain Bacteria; phylum Planctomycetota; class Planctomycetia; order Gemmatales; family Gemmataceae; genus Limnoglobus. The sequence continues at coordinate 27,334 of JBGSJI010000086.1, forward strand.
GACTACGTCGTGGACCTTGTTGTCCGCGAGGTGAAGCGGCTCCGCGAAATGTCACCGCTCTACGAGATGGCCCAGGCCGGCGTGGACCTCAAGACCATCGAATGGGCGGCCCACTAACGACAAAACGTTCGAATTCGCAACTATTCATCAATCAGGAGAACCCATGCCATACAGCGATAAGATCCTCGAGCATTACAACAACCCCCGCAACGTCGGCAGTCTCGATACCAAGGACGAGACCGTGGGGACCGGCCTCGTCGGCGCTCCCGAATGCGGAGACGTCCTCAAACTGCAGATCAAGGTGAACAAGCTCACCGGCGTAATCGAAGACGCCCGCTTCAAGACCTTCGGCTGCGGCTCCGCCATCGCGTCCAGCAGCCTCGCCACCGAATGGCTCAAAGGCAAAACGGTCGACGAAGCGATGGGCATCAAGAACACCGCCATCGTCGAAGAACTCGCACTTCCGCCCGTTAAGGTCCACTGCTCCGTGCTGGCGGAGGATGCCATCAAAGCCGCAATCAAGAACTATCAGGAAAAGCAAGGCGTAGAAGAGAAGGAACTCGTCGCCGCCGAAGCGAACTGATTTTCCTGACCTGAAAACGATCGAGGCACGAGGTGCGAACCTCGTGCCTCTTCTTTTGATTCACATTCCTTTTACGCCAGCTTTGCGATGTTCACGAAGGTGTGCACGTGGGGCAGGACGCGGAAGTTCCACACGAAGCCTGGGCCTTCCAACCGCCAGAAATGCCAGGCCTTCGTGTCGCCGAACTCTTCAAAGTAAAACGCCAGATTGATCTTCTCCAGACCGCCCACGGACTTGAGAATCTCCATCACCTCGTCGCCGTCTTCCTTGCGAAACGGCGAGAGCAATTCCCGCATCGTCTTCTCGACGAGCGCCTTCTGGTCTTTGCTCATTTCCGAGATGTGCAGGCCCGGGTGTTTCTTGCGGAACTCGACCGACTTCATCTGCTCGCCCGGCGTGCCTTCGATCGTGGCGGCCTTGCGCTGCTTCTCATTGAGGGCGTCGTAGACCTCTTTGACCGCCTTCGTTTGGTAGAAGAAGATGTTTTCGTCGCTCCAGCCATCCGGGGTATGGCCGTAGTACATCGGTCCACCGAAGGCGGCGTGTGGTTCCGAGTTGCCGTCGCAGCGGATTGTGAGGTGGTGACCGCTGAAGACGAGCGAAAACTTCTGGTTGTCGGTCGGATCGCCGAAGATGTGCGCGCCGATATTCGTGAACGCTCCGCTGTTATCGAAATTGCCTCCGCGGCTTAAGCGCTTGTAGCCGTCTTCCTCCGCACAGATGCTCCGGAAGATTTTGTCGAGCATCTCCTGCTGGACTTTGGTGTAGTTGTCACTGATTTTCTTCTGCTGAATCGGGGCGTTGTACATGCCGAGCCGGGTCGGCTGGCCTTTGTTGATCATGTGATTCCAGGGCAGCACGACGGTTTTCTTCTGCTCTGCTGAAAGTGTGGCGAAGAGTTCCTTGATCATCGCCTCTGCGGGTTTGGCGGCGGACTTCTCCGCTCGAACACCGGTTGCTGCGGCACCACCCAGCACGACGGCGGCAGCGGCCGTGCCACCCACATGGCGGAAGAATCCCCGGCGGTTCACATCGGGAAACAGACCATCGCATTCCGAACATGGCATCGATTCGCGTGGCGTCATGACCAACTCCTGAAGGGAAAGGTGGGCGGGCAAAATCTCTGCAAGCGAAATGTATCATACTCGATCGCTTTCCTGGTAGCTATTAGAAATTGACGTGTGTCGGATCACTACCCGACTGGCAGCCTGAGGGATATACTCGCGAAAAACCATTCCCTCGAGTGAACCTTGATCATGAACCGTTTCGCATCGCTTTTCATCCTGCTCTTTGCAACTTCCGCTGCAACCGCCGCCGAACCCTGGATCGTCCTGCCCGGCGGTGATGGGATCGGAAAAGGAAAACATATCGTCTTCATCAGTGGTGATGAAGAATACCGATCCGAGGAAGCGCTTCCGCAACTCGCCAAGATCATGAACACCCATCTGGGCTTCAAGTGCACCGTGCTCTTCGCTATCGATAAGGACGGCGAAACGATCAATCCGCAGGTGAACGACAATATCCCCGGCCTCGAAGCGCTGAGCACCGCCGATCTCATGGTGATCTTCACCCGCTTCCGCAACCTGCCGGATGATCAGATGAAACATATCGCCGATTACGTTGACAAGGGGAAGCCGATCGTCGGCCTGCGCACCGCCACCCACGCGTTCAATCTCAAGAACAGCAAGTACATGGACTATCACTTCAATAACAAGGGCGGGTTCGGGAAGAAGATTCTTGGCGAGACCTGGGTCGCGCACCACGGAGCGCACGGCCGGGAAGGCACGCGCGGCCGCATTGCACCCGATCAGGAAACGAATCCGATTCTCAGAGGAATCAAAGACGGCGAAATCTTCGGCACCACCGATGTCTATACCGTGAAACTTCCGCTGGTCGGCTGCGAACCGCTCATTTTGGGAGAAGTCACCAAGACGCTCGAACCGGATTCCCCCGCCGTAGAAGGCAAAAAGAACAACCCCATGATGCCCGTCGCCTGGATCAGGTCTTATGAAACGGACAGCGGCAAGATCGGAAACGTTTTCGCCACGACGATGGGCGCCTCGCAGGATCTGCAGTGGGAAGCGACTCGCCGGTTGATCGTCAATGGCTGCCTTTGGGCCATGGGACTTGAAGCGAAGATTCCGGCTAAGACGAACGTGGATATCGTGGGCACGTTCAACCCCACGCCGTTCAAATTCAACGGACACAAACCAGGTGTGAAACCGGCCGATCTGATCAAGTAACTTCGGGAACCTCTCATGCGATTCTTCCTCTCCGCAGCGACCGTCTGGTTGCTGCTTGTTTCGCAACTCATCGCTCAGGACGCTCCGGTCCTTTCGTCGATCCGGGACCGGATGCGTGCGTTTCAGGAATCGAACGATCTCACCGGTTCGGTCACGCTTGTGGGGCGGAGCGGCGGGATTGTTCACTTCGATGCGCAGGGTATGGCGGACATCGAAAAGTCGCAGGCGATGAACCGCGAGACGTATTTCCGGATCGCGTCGATGACCAAGCCGATCACGGCGATGGGCATCATGATTTTGGTGGATGAAGGCAAGCTGTCCGTTGATGATCTGGTTGAGAAATGGATTCCGGCGTTCCGCGGTCAACGGCTGAAAATCGGAATGACGCTCACCGATCCGCACCGGTACATCACAATCCGGGATCTGCTCACGCACACGTCCGGCTTGCCGGCGTATCCGAAGGCGTGTGCGGATGTTTACCAGAAACGCGATAAGACGCTGGAGGAAACGTCGAACATCATTGGCAAGGAACCGCTGATGTTCGAGCCGGGTTCGAAGTGGTCGTACTGCAATTCGGGCATCGATACTCTAGGGCGGATCATCGAGATCGCGTCCGGTGAGGCGTATCACACGTTTTTGCAGAAACGGATCTTCGATCCACTGGGGATGAAGCACACTACGTTTTATCCGACGGCGGAGCAGCTGGCAAAGACCGCAACCGTTTACAACAAGAAGGACGGCAAACTGGTCGCGGGTGCGAATCTGATTCTCGACTTCGCGAAGGATGCGAAGCACCCGGTTCCGGCCGGCGGACTGTATTCCACCGCCGGCGATATTGCGAGGTTCTGTGAGGCGATGCTGGGCAAAGGCGCACGGTGGAAAACGCGGATCGTGAGCGAGAAAAACTTTGCGGATATGACGAAAACGCAAACCAGCGACATCAAGACGGGCTTTGTGGACGGCATGAGTTTCGGCTATGGATTCGCGGTGGTGAAGGAGCCGAAGGGCGTAACCGCGATGCTTTCGGCGGGAACGTTTGGCCACGGCGGAGCGTTCGGCACGCAGTACTGGATCGACCCGAAGCAGGATCTCTATGTGATTCTGATGATTGCCCGTACGGGCTTGTCCAACGGCGACGCCTCGCCGATGCGCAGCGAATTCCAGAAGCTTGCGGTCGAAGCGATCCGAAAATAACCTCATACCGAGAATCGTACCATGACGCATTCTTCCTCTCGCCGCAGTTTCCTTCAGACATCGGCGGGATTGCTCGCCGTCGCGGGCTCGTCGGCGACTTCATTCGCCGCCAACGAGATGATCAACGTCGGCGTGGTGGGGACCGGCGGACGCGCACGGCGGTTGATGCAATCGTTGATCGCGATTCCGAATGTCCGCATCACGATGCTGTGCGACGTATGGGACAAGGCGCTTGAAGAAGCGAAGAAGCTGGTGCCGACGGCGGGGACGACGAAGAAATCGGTGGAGGTATTCAATGATAAAGCTGTTGATGCGGTGGTGATCGGTTCGCCGGATCACTGGCACGTTCCGCTGACGGTGGCGGCGTGCGAGGCGGGGAAGGACGTGTATGTGGAGAAACCGCTCACGCACGATCTGAGCGAGGGAAAAGCGGTGATTGAAGCGCAGAACAAACACAAACGGATCGTTCAGGTGGGAACGCAGCAGCGGAGTATGCCGCATATCGCCGAAGCTCGCGAACTGATTCAGGGCGGGAAGATCGGCACGGTTTTGAAAGTGAAGATGAGTTGGAATCGGAATACGAATCGTGTGAAGCGATTCCCACTGGGCGTTGACCCCAAGAGTGTGGATTGGCAGACGTTTCTGTGCAAAGCGAAGAAGCAGGAGTTCGACGAATACCGCTTCCGAAATTGGCGCTGGTACTGGGATTTCGGCGGCGGGATTTTCACGGACCTGATGGTTCACTGGGTTGATGTGGCACACTGGGTTTTGAAGGTGGATCACCCGACGCAGGCGGTGAGTCTGGGCGAATTTGTGAATGCAGAGGGCGTGTGGGAAACTCCGGACACGGTCCAAACGATCCTGAGCTATCCCGGCAAAATCCAGATGCATTTTGAAGGAACCTTCAGCAACGCCCGTAACGGCGCACATATTGAGTTTCAGGGAACCGACGGAAGCGTGTATGTGGATCGCGGACGATTCGAGCTGATCCCGGAGCGGACGAAGAAGTTCGAAGCCGTGGAGCGGATCATCGGTACCGGGCCACGCGGCGCGGATTTTTACGACAAGCCGGATGGCGAACTGCTGCATTTGACGAACTGGATTGATTGCGTACGCTCGCGAAAAGCTCCGACGGCGCCGGCCGAAGCGGGAGTTTCGAGTGCCTCGGCGGCTCATTTGGCGAATCAAGCGTTGCGAAAAGGCGGTGTCGGAGTCTGGAGCAGTTGATTCAATTTTCTGATTGTTGCGGTTCCCAGCGCTTCGCCCAGTCCGACCACAGGGGCGGTTCAGGATCGCGAACGGCCATCAGCGCGTGAATGCCGACAATGGCGGCGCGTTCATCGGCGGTTGGTTTTTTCGACTGTAATTGCTCAAAGCCTTTGATTTCCCGATCGATCAATTCCCAGGAAACGGTCAGCGGTTCCTCCTGCAACAGGAGTTCGATATCGATTCTCTGGCAACCGATAATGACTCGTTTGATTTCGACCGAGGATCGCGGGAGTAACGGTACGAACTCCGATTCGATCTGGAATCTGATGGCATCTTCGATGTGTTCAATCTCATGATGGAGATGATGAGACTTTTTGGCGTCGGGCGCGGGTGCATCGCTGATCGCTCGCAGCTTGCGGTACAGTTTGGGCACAGTGCCGGAGTGGAAACCCAACCGGAGCAACCCTCGCATCGTTTCTCCATGGTGACCGATCGGGACAGGTTTCATGCGCTCGGAACGATTCGAGGCGTAGAGTCTCCAGTTTTCCATCAGTTCCCAGGCCATGAAACCGAAGATGCCGGGGATTCCGTTGACGATCGTCCCCATGGTCCAGGTGGAGAGGCCGGTCCAGCTTGCGAGTTGAGGGACCATCGGCCAGATGATTTTGTGCGAGACGGTGACGACGGGGAAATGCTTGACCGGATTGACTTGTGGTTCTACGAGCAGATAGAACACGAAGCGCACGACATAGGCAATCGGGAACCAGATGATGGCGATGATGACCTTGAACCAGAACAGTTCCCGCGATTGTCCTTCACGAAAACGAAACCATTCATCGGCGGTGTAAAGAAAACGCTCGACGGCATCCGCCACTTCACGGAAGATCCACACGAACCACGAAATCAAACCTGGAATCAGGCTGGCCCAGACGAATCGACCGGTGTCCATTGCGAACTCAGTCATTGAATCATACGCCCAGCGACCCGGGCCTGACTGGAGAACGATCAATGAAACGAAAAAGACGGCAAGGCCAACTCCGCCCGCCGCGGCGGGGGAGAACCAGTCAGAATAAAGAATCGTGAGAAGTGTCGCGATCAATCCCATCGCCAGCGGCAGCGCTACGGTGTACCAGAGAAATCGAACCACTCGATTCTGTCGAACGATGCGAACCCAATGACTGTTCCAGATCGTTCTCGGTAAGGTCAGGAAGACCGTTCCGAACGCGCGACCAACCTGTTTCGCGGTTTGTAGTGTTTGATGTCTTAAGGTTTTTGAATGGATCAATCCCAGAAAGAATCCGCCCGTGAGACCGACGGTCCACCAATGGACAACATGCGGATGGTGCTCTCCTGATAACAGTCCCATGACCCCTAGCAGTGCCACGGCGCCATGAAGGAGATGCTGCAGAAATTCGAGAGTGAGGAACGCACCGCCGAACGGCAACAGAATAAAAAGTGTGATCAGACGGCCCATGATTGTGCCAAAACCGATCGAGCTGATCCGTTGGATGCCCCTGAGATAGATTTCACCGCGCTGATAAACCCCAAACAATCTGGCGGACAGGATTTTGTCAGCACGCAGCAATTCATCTCCCGTCAGGATTTCCCTTGGACCGGCCAAGTCCGGCAATTTGATGGAATTGCGAGCAATGGCATCGCGAAGATCGGCGAGCCGAAAAAAGCCTCGCGCACAAATGATCCGAACCAACTCCTGAATCAGTTTTTCCCGAGCAATGGATTCGACACGCGAGGCGGGCACGAGACCCGATTGTTCAAGTGCCTGACGCAGGATCGGTGTCAAATCGCTCGAAATTCGAGTCCGGGCCTGTTCCTGTTCGTGATGAAGTAATTCATTCCAGATCTGACGCTCGATCGCTTTCAGCGGAACGCGGTTCAAGTGCCGCTCGATTTTCATCAGATGCCGCAGCCGGATAATATCATTGGCATGATCAAGTGGCCGACGGACGGGAAACTGGCCGAATGAACGGAGCCACTCAAACGGCGCGATGGCAACCAGCGGTTTGGCCAGATCAAGAGCCATCTTTTGCAATTCATACAGTGCCCGCGCGGCGGAGGTCCATTTCGCTTCGGACGTGTAGGGCAAGAGCACCGCAAGCGCGCTTTTCCAACGGTTGTCTGTTTCCGAATCCAGATTCAGCGTGACTTTGAGCCGTTGGCCAAGGCCTTCGCACAGGATCCCGATCGCGGTTACCCGGTCTTCGTTCCGACGATGAAACTCGATGGCGGTTCGAACATGGTTCCGTGTCTGGGAGACGCGATCTGAAACGTCCGGCCAACTCATCGATGTCAATTCATCATTTTCACTCGGTCTCGAACGCTCGACCGGCGATCGGATTCCCTCAAGGTAATCGGCTATCGATAAATCCGATTCGACGAATAACGGGAAATAGTCCCCGAGTGATTCAGGTCGGTTGAGTGCTAATTCTGCGAGAACGGCTGCGAAGGTGATCGCGACTTCGGTAACGGTTGGTTCATCAGGCAATAAACGATCGGAATCGAGGACGAAGGTGATCTCACGTCGAACATGCCCGGGAAGCGCTTCGAAGCGCGCAAGAGCGCCGAAATCGTTCGCCTGAGCCAGTTCGACAAACCGAACACGATCCAGCAATCGGATATACACCGACTCGATTTCCGCATCATCATACCGATGCAGCAATCGATCATCAGGAGTGGAGATCAGCAGAAACCGCTTGATCGAAGGATCCGCATCCCAGTTGGGAAATCGCTCGCGCGCGACCCAGATCGGCAACCAGGAATTGTCAGGGATACGCGATCCGTTTTCGATCGCTTCTTCCATCAATCGCAGGATGGTCAGTTCGGAGACGAGGCGTACGGCGGGTTCGCGTTCACGAAGTCGTGCTTCCAACTCTGCATTCGAGAACATCACTTTGAAACTCCCGTGTCACCCTGATGTTCTAGAAAGCGAACGGCAAAAATCGTAACACGACTCCGCCACGTGCTGCGCATGCTCGTGGCGGAGTCCATGAAAATCAAATGCCGGTTTAATTCAGCGTTTGAAGGAATAGAGCACGGCCGCCTTCGCAAGAATCAGCGCACTCTCCGGTGAATGGCCCAGGCAATCGGTCGATTTATGCCGCTCGAGTGCGCAGCCGATATCGAACTTGCTGTAAATCACCACCCATCGCCCATCGATCTTGATGCCTTCCAAAGCGGGTGGCAGGTCCTTGTATCCGCCATCCGCGCCAGTGCCATCGGTTTTTTCGCGACGCTGAACCGTGCGGATCGGTTTTTCGCCATTCATACGGGCTGAGTACAACTCGTCATCCAGTGGAATCGGTTCGAGTTTGCTGTCGGGATAAAGTTTCTTGACCATTGCTCGAAACGACTCATCGAATTCCTTTTTCCCGCATGCGGAGTCCGCAAAGAGCAGTCCGCCAGTATCGAGGCAACTGCCGATGTTCTGAAGTTCCTGCTGATTCAGATCGATCGCTTTGCGCCCATGAAGATAGATGAACTTGTATTTTTCCAGTTCCGCATCGATGGGCAGAATCAACTGTTTGTCGAGTACGGTTTGAATTCCCGTTGTTGTCTTGATGTGTGCCATGAGGTTGCGCATCGCGGCCGGCGCGGGCGGGTTCTCACCGCGGATGCGGAGTTGCGCGGGTTTGAGGGCACCGCGTGGCGGAGTGAGATCCTTCTTGGGATCGGCGACCGCAACGATTGATCCGCGTTGCTCAGGCGGTTGCATCCCGGTTGCGTAGGCGATCACATTCCCTGCGAATTGATACGCCCGCTGCCCGCGATTCGTCGCCGGCGTTCCTTTACTGATCATGAACCGATTCTCTTCCCAGAAACCAGCAAGCGGTTTCGTGCTCAGTATGACCACCGTTTTGCAACCGCGTTCGAGGCATTCAACACCCGTGATATCGGCGGGGGAAACGTTGAAGAACGAACGCCAAACCGGATGCTCCGGCCCCATCGGAACCAGCTGATTTTCCGGGAAGAGTTCTTTCATGAGCAGGCGGAATTCCCGCGTGAATTCCTCGCTTCCGCAACAGGACTCCGCAAAGAGAAAGCCACCCTCATCCACGTATTTCTTGAGAAGGTCTTTTTGTGTTCCCGTGAGATTGGGGCGTGTATGCCCGTTCATGTAAACGACCGGGCACGTCAGTAGTCCTTCCAGTTCCTCTTTAAGCTTCTCACCCGTGAGGTCGATCTTACGTGCGTCGTAAACTTGCCAGGCGAGCGGGAGTCCGTTGAAGAGTTCGCGGCTGGCGAATTCGGTCAGATGCCGGACATCGTTCTGTTTCCGATTCCAGCCGACCACGTCGCGCGGTTCGCCCAGACCGGTATCGAATGCCAGTTTCGTGAGCAGAATAGGGGTCCGACCTTTGGAAAGGAAAAGGAGCGCAAAGCTCGTGGCGATATTCGGGAAGTTATCTGCGGCCCGTCCCGAACCGGACCAGGACCCGTCGAGCTTCTGCATCTTCAACAGGTATTCGCAACCTTCCCGATACCAATCGTATTTACCGATGAATCGCTGCCCGGAGATGCGGCCGAGTCGTTCGATACCGTAAATGTTGTAGTAAAGCGATTTTAAGCCAGGAACGTTGTCGAAATTGAATCGATTCGCAATGTAATTCATTCCTTTGGCGACCGGACCATTGGTCGAATAAACTCCGCAGTTGGCCGCGACACCAGTCGCTTCATCGAGCTGTTGCTGGCTCTCATCTAATCCCATGCCTGCGATCAGGAGACCGCAGACCCCGGCCGTGGTCATGGTGAAACTGGGACCGGAAAGGCCGCCGAAATTATTAGTGTAATCATAGGGCCAGTAGGCTTCGTTCTTAGCAATGTTATCTTTGCTTTGTTTTTGAATCGAGATGTATAATTCGCGAATTTCGGCCCAGTGTTTATCTTCGATTTTGATTCCGGCCTGTTTGGCCGCATACAAGCCGAGCAGGGCATACTGTGTATTGGAGGCATCCGGAATCGGGTTCAGAGGATAACTCCAGCCTTTGAGTTTTCCCCCTTCACGTATGGTATTTTCGAGCAACCAGTCCGCATTTCGCTGGATTCGTTCCAGATCCTTTTTTTGCCGCGCTTCCGCAAAGACCATGGTGCTAAGCGAAACGACATAAGTCTTTTCCCGGGGAAGATTGCGAAGAAATTCGAGTGCTCGCTGAACCGCCTTGTCTTCAGGCGGAACTCCGCAATTGAGCAGCGCAAGCGTGGCGAGTGCCGTTTGCCCGCCGTTCTGATTTGCCAGATTCTCGAGAAGCACGCCCTCCCAGTTCCCCTTTCCACCCTCGCGTTCCAGGAGGAATTTCTTCCCTTTGGCGATCGCACGATTGACACGATTGATGAAAGTCTCGTCATCCGCACGGCTGAGACCGGGTGAACTCCCGAGAAGAATCAACGCGGTCAAACCCAGTAATCGAACCATGGGTCTCCCCCCATTCAGTGCGAGCGACAGTATTGATGTTAACCGGTTTTCGAACATCAAGAAAGATTTGACGCCGATTCGCCATTCGTTTCAAAATCCGAAAGATTTACCAACGCAACGGTTTTTGCCAGGATTCCTGCAAATCAGACAGCTTGGCCCACACAATCCACTCACCGTGCGCACCGGCGATCCGCAGTCGCGGCTCTTTGGTCGTGGTTCCGATCCGCTGCAACGGCAGACCCGCGAAGAGCTTTTGCAGTTGGGCACGATATTCCGGTTTCGCTTCCAGAATGAAGCGGGTCGGCGATTCGGAGAACATCTTAACGACATCATCGAAATCGCCGAGTTGCTTCAAGTCCGTCAGATCAGCGCCAATATCGCCTGCGAATGCCATCTCCGCAATCGCGACCGCAAGCCCGCCTTCGCTCAGATCGTGACAGGAGCGGACCCATCCCGATTGAATCGCCTGATGGACTGCTGCGAAAAGTCGCGGAGCCAAATTCAGATCCGGGCGAGGCACGATACCGCCTTCGCGACCGGTCACCAAAGCGTAATGCGAACCCGCGAGTTCGTCCTTCGTTGTGCCCACGAGATAGAGATCGTTCCCGGCTTCCTTAAGATCCATACTGACACACTGCCGCACATCGGCCACGCGTGCGAGTGACGACACGAGCAGCGTATGCGGAATCGTGATCGATCGTTCCGGCGAGCGGTACTCGTTGTTCAGACTATCCTTGCCGCTGATGAACGGCGTGCCGTAGGCGATTGCGACTTCGCGACACGCTTCCGATGTGCGCACCAGCGCACCGAGCATCTCGGGATTGTTGATGTTCCCCCAGCAGAAATTATCGAGAATGGCGGTGCGCTTCGGGTCGCCGCCCACGCTCACGACATTGCGCACGGCTTCATCGATCGCGCACGCCGCCGCCGCCCATGGATCGTAGTCCGCATAGCGCGGGTTCATCCCGTTGCCGATCGCGATCCCGATTGTTGAACCCAGTACCGGCGCGATCACGGCCGCATCGGAAGGTCCGGCCTCCTGCACACCGACGAGCGGCTTGATGACGCTTCCGCCCTGCACTTCATGATCGTACTGCCGAATGACCCATTCCTTCGAACAGACCGTGAATGAACCCAAAATCTTGTGCAGCGCATCCGATGGTGAGAGCGGATGCTTTGCTTCGCTCGTTGCGGTCGAAGGCGGAGACCATGTTGCCGTTCGCGTAATGTCGGGTCGACCGTCATGCAGAAATTCCATCGAAAGATCCGCAACCACTTCACCCTGATAGGTCAGTTTCAACCGTCCGGTTGGTTCGAACGTTCCAAGTATCGCGGTCTCGACGTCTTCACCGGCGCAGAGGGTGCGGAACTGTTCCCACTTTTCGGGCGGAACGGAGACCACCATCCGTTCCTGCGATTCGCTGATCCATATCTCTGTGTAGCTAAGGCCCTGATATTTCAACGGAGCATTTTCCAGTTCCACGCGGGCGCCAAGTTCAGCGCCCATCTCACCAACGGCCGAGCTGAAGCCCCCCGCCCCGCAATCCGTAATCGCAGTGTAAAGCCCGCGATCGCGAGCCTGAAGGATCACATCCAGAACTTTCTTCTCCGTAATCGCATTGCCGATCTGCACCGCTCCGCCGTTGAGCGATTCCGATTGCTCAGTCAGCCCTTCCGAAGAAAACGTCGCACCGTGAATGCCATCGCGACCCGTCCGACCTCCGACCGCCACGATCAGATCGCCCGGGCGAACTTCCTTGTCGGCTCGATCAACGGGAATCAGGCCGACGGTACCGCAGAAGACCAGCGGATTCGCGAGATAGCGTTCATCAAACAGAATCGCGCCGTTGACCGTCGGGATCCCCATGCGATTGCCGTAATCACGTACGCCGGCGACAACCCCATGCATGACGCGCCGCGGATGCAGCACACCCGGCGGCAGCGATTCCGGCGGATAATCGGGCGGAGCGAAACAGAAGACATCCGTATTGCAGATCGGCTTTCCGCCGAGTCCGGTGCCAAGCACATCGCGAATCACGCCGCCGAGGCCCGTATTCGCTCCACCATACGGCTCAATGGCCGAGGGGCGATTGTGCGTTTCGACCTTGAAACACACATGGTTGTGATCATCGAACTTAACGACGCCTGCGTTGTCCGAAAACACGCTCACGCACCAGTCGTCAGCACCCAACTGTGCGCGGATCGTTTGCGTGGCCGCGAAAATCGTCTCCTTGAGCATGTTGCGGTAATGAGTCGTCCGCGAAACTCCGTCAATGATTTCGGTGTAGGAGATCCGACCTTTTAAGGTCTTGTGCGAGCAGTGCTCGCTCCAGGTCTGCGCGATGGTTTCCAGTTCACAGTCGGTCGGGTCGCGATCTTGCTCACGGAAATGCGATTGAATGGTCTTCATCTCGTCGAGCGACAGCGCCAGTTGACCCGAACGGCTCAGTTGAACCAGTTGATCGTCATCGAGTGTTCGCAAAGGCACCGTGATCCGCTCGAATCGATACGGAGAACCGAGGGAAAGGTGATCTTTCTGAATCGGACCTCGAATGACTTGCTCGATGGCGTCGTTGGCGAGAACTTTGCGGATGAGCGTTTCCAGATCCGACGACGGCGTAGATTGCCGGATGAAATAGCGGCGGAACGTGCGAGCCTCGTCGAGTTGGATTCCCAGATCGCGTGCGGCCTTGAGTACGCTCTCGGAGGCGGGGTCCATGACGCCCGGTTTGAGGAGCACGGTGATCGACGGATCGCGTTCCGTCAGGCCGATCGGGGCAACGAGAACGGACTCGACCAGCGGATCGACGAGCAACTCGTTACAGAGTTTCGCGACATCCTGTGCGTGGATTGTCCCTTCGAGAAGGTACCCGCGGGCGGAGGCGGAGACGAGTTCTCCGCCCCGGTCCGAGTGGGTGATCAGGTCGTGCTCATCGCAGACGCGTTCGCGTTCGCCATCACGGCCCAGCGGTCGAATCTCAACTTCCCAAAGCATCACGCACCTGTTTCCCTTCGTTCAGCCAGCGAATCAAACCCGAGCGATCATTGGCGGACAACAATGCACGAAACTCCTCGAATCGCAGGGCAAACCGTTCACAGGCGGCCAGAACCTCATCGCGATTCGCCTGAAAGATCGGCTCCCAGATCGCGGATCCGGCCGCGGCGATCCGCGTCGTGTCCCGGAATCCCCCGGCGGAGAATTCGAGATATCTGGGATCGACACACCCCGCCAGCGCCGTCGCCACCGCATGGGGCAGATGACTGACCTGCGCGACCGCACGATCATGCTCGTGAGGAGTCAGATAGACGACACGACTGCCCAAGGATTCCCAGAAGCCCTTCAATCGTTCCACACGATCACGGGGCGCAGGTTCGGTCGGCGTCATGATCGTGACACGGTTGACGAACAGATTCGCGTTCGCGTATTCGGAACCTTTCTTCTCCGAACCCGCCATCGGATGCGAACCGACAAACGTCGCACCTTCTGTCATCGATTTCGAAAGTGCGGCAACGATTGTCTGCTTCGTGCTGCCGACATCCGTGATGATCGACTCTGGCTTGGCTAAATGCGAAATCGCCTGAACCTGTTCCACAATGAGATCGACCGGTGTACAAACGATGATCAAGTCTGATTGAGGAATAACGGATTCGAAATCCCGAGCGAACTCATCGATCGCACCCTGTCTCTGTGAGTGCTTCAGACGGTCCTCATCACGACCAATCCCAATGACGCGCCGCACCAGTCCGCGAGATTTCGCAGCCAGACCAATTGAGCCGCCAAGCAGGCCCACGCCCACGATTGCAAGTGTTTCAAACTGCATTTGCTCGTTATACCGACAGGCCACGAAGTGAGTACTCAGGGACGGGTTCTATTGCCGACGACAAAGTTTTGCAGCGACCCGCACCGCCGCCATCAAACTGCTCGGATCCGCCTGATTCCGTCCCACGATGTCATACGCCGTCCCATGTGCGACACTGGTACGAACGATCGGCAAACCCGCCGTGATGTTCACCGCCCGTCGGCCGCCCAGCAATTTCATGGCTATGTGGCCCTGATCGTGATACATCGCGACGATCCCCTCATAGCGGCAGCGGTTCTGCGGAAGAAAGATCGCATCGCACGCAATGGGGCCTTCCACCGCGATTCCGTCCCGGATCGCCCGTTCCACCGCCGGCCGAATCACGCTCGCTTCCTCATGGCCAAACAGCCCGCCATCGCTGGCGTGGGGATTCAACGCACACACTGCAATCCGTGCTTGGCGATCAATCAGTCGAGGCAGCAACGTGTGCAGCAAACGGATTTTTTCAAGCACACTCTCGATCGTGATCCGATCGAAGATCGTTCGAAGCGACTGATGAAGCGTGACATGAGCCACCGCCAGCGGAAGTTCATCATCGTAAAGCAA
Organism: Limnoglobus sp.; assembly: GCA_041742055.1. Lineage (GTDB taxonomy): Bacteria > Planctomycetota > Planctomycetia > Gemmatales > Gemmataceae > Limnoglobus. Next base: position 42,397 of record JBGSJI010000086.1, read on the forward strand.
CATCGCATACGACTGCGATTGAGTCCGTTCGGCGAGGATTTCCGTATGCCCGGGCAATTCAATTCCCGCCGCATGCAATCCTTCCTTGTGAAGCGGGCAGGTCACGATTCCATCCGCCCGTCCCGCACGGCATTCATCAATGGCATGGATCAGCCAGTCGTAGGCCGCGCGACCGGCAGCGGCGGACACCACACCAGGTTGAACCTGAGAGAGATTCTGATGACTGGGATTGATCGTGGGAATGCCTTCGGGAAGCCATCGGGGATCGCCAATGACAACAGGCTGGCAGTACTCGCTGAGCTGAGGCCAAGCCTTGGCGACGATTTCCGGACCGATTCCGGCAACGTCGCCGAGCGTGATCAGCAATCTGGGTAGGTTCATGGAGACTTTGTATCCGAACGATCGCGTTGAGATGTATGGCAATTCGAACAGGCTCGCGCCGAGCGTTTGATCAGTTCCTTCGGATCGTTTGGTTTCTCGAGTGCTCGTTCCAACTCTCCCGCAGCGATCAATGCCAGATCGAGCGCATCACGAAATGTCTGACTTCGCTGATCGGAATCCCGCTTCAACTCCTGATAGGCTTCAACGAGAAGCCTCGCATCAGGAACAGTCGGTGACGCTTGAATGCGTTCCCAGAGATGATCGAGTTCGACCATCCGCCGCGTGAGACTGGGAATATCAGCCACTTCGCGATAGTCGCACTTTGAATCATCGAGCTTGGGGAGTTGACAATCGGCCGTCGCCATGAGACCGGTATATTTGGGATCCGTTCCTGCGAGTTCGAGGAACTCGCGATGCCGTTCCGGCGTCCATGCGGGATCGAGACAACGAAGGGCAACGGCAGCGGCAGCGGGTCCGCGATGCTTGCCGTGATGGCAGTGAACATAAACAGGGCCGTGCAGATCGCGCAACGCTTTCGCCAATTCGATGATCCTCTCATCACGGATGCCGTCATATCCGATCGGCAGATGCACATATCGAAGCCCGTACTGTCGTGCGGTTTCGCAATCCGGGATCGACCCGTCCACGGAAATGATGGTCTTGATGCCGAGATCACGTATCGATTGAAAGCCGATCGCATCATGCGGCGAACTTCCGCTGAAGACGTTCGCGCTCATGCGTATCACATTCTCCAACCCTTTGGCTGCTACCTGTTCGAGTTGATGCTGAGGCGGTTTTGGTTTCGACGAATCGCAGCCGCCGAGACTCAACACGAGTGCCAGAATCACGAGTGTTGGCTTCATACAGCACCCTTAGTGGACTCGGTCTTAGGACATTTGAGTTCCATCCGAATCACTTGTGCATGACAGCGGAATCGCAGGGGTTCTTTCCCGCTCAAGCCTCGATTCACGACCATCACCGTCGATCCGGACTGAAAGACCCCCTGATCGAATCTGCGGCTGTAAACACTGGGAATGAAGATCGATCCGATCACGGGTAAACGAATCTGCCCTCCGTGAACATGGCCGCAAAGCACGAGATCGATTTTATTCCGGACCGCCCAGTAGAACTGATCGGGCGAGTGGCTCACACAAAGTCGGAACCGGCTCGTGTCCACTGGCAGTTGCGGTTGCGGTGGAAACCAAGGTGATTCGTTCCCGATGAACTCACAGGGAATGCCACGGATGGAAAGTTCCGCCGTTCGATGCGACAGCACGGTGAAGCCGGCCTGATTCAGGTTTTTTCGAATCAGTTCCGGTTCATGATGTTCGTCGTGATTGCCGAGGATCGCAACTTTGGACATTCGCCCTTTGAGCGGAGCCAGAATTTCGAGAATCCACTCGCGATGATGATCCGAATCGACGTAGTCCCCCGCCAGAACAACGAGATCAACCGGCGGACCGGAAAGGATTTCGTCCCGGATGCGTTGGAAGAATTCGATGGCGGGTGTGCCGTGAAAATGCAGGTCACTGAGCAGGAGAATGGAAAGGCCATCCCATTCGGGTGGCAAGCGCGGAGGCGCGAGCGTGAGATCCGTGAAATCCACGCGGAAGACGCAATTCCCCGGCAGCCGCGTCAGCCAATGCCATTTTCCATTTCCGATGAGCTTGCGGCCCAGTTGAGGCCAGAGATCGATCGTGTTCGTTTTTTCCGAGATCACAGCATCGGGTGCTCTGCGCAACAATCTGAGAATGGTCATCGTTGGGAATATGATCACTCCCAGCGGCAGGCAGATCGCGAACGAGTAACCCAATAGGATCGTTGAGAAGCACGCATCCGGCCACTCCCATTCGATGGCGTGGATGCGAATCGGAACGAAAAGTCCGAAGATCACAGGGAAGGCAAGAATGACCAGACCCGTGAAGAGTCGCCAGGGCTTGAGAAATCGTTTGGAAAGTCTTCGGCCGTAGAGGTTGTTGAGTATCCAAATCGCCAGGCACGCGTGACCGATCCAGATGAACACGGCGAGAGCGAAAGCGAGTGGCACAAAGCGTTCGGGGATCGTCACGGTCAACTCGCGGACGAGATCGGCAGGGCGCTGGGAGCAGGAGGTTGAGGAGCGTTCACTGCGACGACGACTTGATCGGCTCGGAAGGGCTTGAAGATGACATGCTGTAGGCCATCCTGACGGGCTTTCACGATGCTATGCTGGGAATCGTAACCGAAGCCGGTCGTGAAGGCGACGCGACAGGTCGGCATCGCCATTCGCAGTTGGCGGAAGGTATCGTAGCCGCCTTTGTCGATGGGGCGAATTTCCTGAAGGACGGCGTCGTACTGTGTATCGTTGACGAGGGCCAGACCTTCGGCGGCGGTGCCGACCGTCTCGACTTCCGCTCCCAAGCGCCCCAGCATCAGGTGGGCCTGCTTCCGCATACGCTCGTCCTGCTCGATGACGAGGACCCGTTTGCCATCGAGCGGAACCGGATCGGTCGAGGTTCCGACCTCGCCGACCATCTCGCGACCCAGTTTATGCACGCATTCGCGCATCTGACGGGCACGCTGCATGATCTTGCGAAGGTGCACGGCCGCATCCGGATCGGTTGAATGCAGGCGCGCATAGAGGAGCGCGGCATTGGCCAGGACATCGTCAACGGGCAACGCGAGTTCTTTATTGACCGCTTCCAGTGATTGCGAAAGCGTGCAACTTTGCTGTGCGGACAACAGATCCAGCGTATTGAGTGCTGCAGCGATCTCCTTACTGAAAAGCTCGGTGAACTGCAGATCGTCATTACCAAATCCGTTCGTCCGCGGACTTTCGACATTCAAGGTTCCGATCACTTCATCCGCGTATTTCAGCGGGACGGTGAGTGAGCTTTTCGCCCCCTTCGCGCCCTCAAGATAGTGCGGATCGCAGGCGGTATCCGGACAGAGATAGCTCTGACCCGTGAATGCCACGTGACCGGTCACGCCCTGTCCGGTCGTCCGTGCGAACAGTCGCCGTTTGGCCGCTTCTTCCGTCATTCCGTCTTCAAGCAGCGGAATCAGCTCTCCGGATTCTTTATTGAGAATGCGGATTTCGATCGTCTCATACCGAAGCAGATCATGAACGTGTTTCCGGATATTCTTCTTCAGCAGTTCCACTCGCGTGGGGATGTTCATCTCCGCGAGCAATCCCGGATCGAGCGCCGCCAGCTCGCGCCCCGCATTGTGGAGCGCGTGCAACTTTCTCTGCTGTTCGACTTCGGCCGTCACGTTTTGAAGTATCGAAATGAGTTGAACAACTTTACCTTCAGCTGAGAGAATGGGTCGAATGCGAACGTCGAGATACGCCTGCGCAGCCGGTTCGAGCCGGTGAAGGCGAAAAGAGACAGCCTGACCAGACACGGCCGTTGAGACCGGATTGGGCTGATTGGTTGCGAGCAGGATCGTTGCGTTGGCGGAAGTCGAGAAATTCAGTGCCTCAAGGAGAGTCTGACCCACTGGGTTTTTCGGGCACCAACTTCTGAAAACGACATTCGCCCAGATGATCCTTCCTTCCGTATCGAGTGTTGCAATGGCCTGATCGATGTTGCCGAGGATGATCTCATCCCGCCGGTAACGATCGATCAGTTCGCTGGTCAGCGCTGCCGTGGCGATAATTCCATCAAATTGACCTTCACGAAGCTGATCCGAAGCGACGGACGGGCTTGCGGCAGGTACCACTTCTGCGTGTTCGAGCACAGCACTCAACGCAGGAGGTGCTGGTCCGATCAGCAGGAGTCGCGGGCGGTCAGACACTGGCTCACACCCACAGGAATCACGAGATAAAGTATCTATACTATTATATCCCCCCTGCGCCTACGATCGCAACACATCTGAAACTCAACTCTTTTTTGTGTCCACATCGTGACCGTTATCGGTCGCAGAATGACCACAAATGCCAGATCGCTCACCGCTCACATGCTACGTTCAACAGACGATTCGAACTCTGGTCCGGTTGGCACAAAAATTGTACCTAACTTCTGGGGATGATTGACACAACTGAGGATGAAAACCATGACGTCCAAAATCAAACGACGAGAATTCCTCCTGGCAGCCTCGATTATTATCGGTCATCGCTCACAGCTCGATGCAGCCCCGGATCCCAAATCGCTTAAAGCCGTCATCGATAAAGCTTATCAATTCCTGAAATCCAGACAAAAACCAGATGGCAGTTTCGCTCCGCCTCGCATCGGCGAACCCGGAATCACTGCTTTGGTCGCTTCCGCCATGGTGAAAGCGGGGTACCCTTCAGATGATCCAACAGTGGCCAAAGCCCTGACCTACCTCGAATCATCGATCAAAAAGGATGGCGGAGTCTACCAGAGCGGTCTCGCAAATTACACGACTTCATTAGCCGTGATGGCGTTCAAGGACGTCAATCAGAACAAGAAATACGATGCCGCCATCGCCGCGGCGACCAAATTCCTCCGTACGCTTCAGTACGGCGAAGGAGGCGACGTCGCGGGAGATCAAGTCAATTACGGCGGGGCGGGATACGACAAGAAAGGCACTCGTGGCGGGCCCGATCTGTCGAATACTCACTTCTTCGTCGAAGCGCTCGTCGCCGGCGGAGCCGGAGCCGATGATCCCGCCATCAAAAAAGCGATCACCTTCCTCTCACGTGTCCAGAATCTTCCCGGCGAATTCAACGACCAGGACTACGCCAAGAAAGCCAGCGAGGATGACAAAGGCGGTTTCATCTACAATCCGTCCGCCGCCAACGACCCCAAAAGCCCGAAGCGTTCCGCAACCGGAGGATTGCGTAGCGAAGGCGGAATGACCTATGCGGGGCTGAAGAGTTTTCTTTACGCTGGTGTCAGCAAGGACGATCCGCGCGTGAAAGCGGCCGTGAATTGGGTCCGCCGACACTACACACTCACCGAAAATCCCGGCATGGGTCAGGCGGGGCTCTACTACTACTATCACGTCTTCGCCAAGGCGATGGATGCGTTGGGGGAAGATCCCTTCGTGGACGCGAAGGGTGTCAAACATGATTGGCGAAAAGAACTCTTTGAAACACTACAGAAAAAGCAAAAGGCCGACGGAAGCTGGGCGAACGAGAATCGCGCATTCGCGGAAGACCTTCCCGAATTGGCGACCGCTTTCGCCCTGCTCGCTCTCGGATATTGTCAGTCAAATTAACTTTTAAAATGAAACGAGCCGCGAGTCTTACAACTCACGGCTCGATTAAAATTTCACGAATCAATCAAAGGCTGTTTCCACCAACAAAAACACCACCCAGGAAGTTGGACGGATAAGCCAGGAAGTTACTCAACTCGCCAAGACCGTTGCCATCGAAGATTCTCAACCGTGGCAGCGAACCGGACGACGCACCCACAATCACATCCGAAAGTCCGTCACCGTTCCGGTCGGTCGAGGCGACACGGATCCCTCCCGTCCCACCGATCGTTCCGAGCGAGGTGACAAGGCCACTCCCACCACCGAAGTTCACAGATCCACCGGACGTGCCGCCTCCGGATCCGCCGATCCCGGGTATGATCGAGCCGTCTGAAGGCGGAAGTGTGAGTTCCCGAAGTTGGGCGGAGTTGCGGCCGTCAAAGATCCGGAAGACTTCGGCTGCTCCCGAACCCGTAATGATGTCGGCTTTGCCATCACCCCGGAATTGGCCCACCGCCACGCTGACTCCACCGCGAGCGCTGGAATCAAACGCGAAGAAGGCACGTTCCGCCGGAGGTGTCGTCACGCCGATCGTTTTGCGGCCATCGAACACTTTCACCGCGGGTCCGCCACCGGGCCCGGCACCGGTCACGATGTAGTCACGTTTATCAGCGCCCGTCGTTCCGTCGACATTACCAGCAGAAACTCGGACTCCGTTTCGGAAGGTTTGCTCATAAGCAAAGAAGTCCGAAACAACGTTTTCCAGCAGAGACTTGTCCGGCTGGACAGTCAACGAGTAGACTGTGACTCGCGGTCCGCCACCCAAACCGGCACCGATGATCAATTCATTCGTGCGGTTCCCGTTCGCATCCAATGCGCCATCGATGTCACCGATCGCAACTTCTGCTCCGCCCCGGAAATCGGGGTCGAAGACGAAGAAATTCGCCAGTTGAACACCCGTCGCACCATCAAAGATCTGAACGCGGGCCGAACCACCTTCAGATGGCGACGTGACGATGTCGTCCACACCATCCTGATTCAGATCGCCCGTCGCGACTCGAACACCACCTGTGAAGGTCTGTTCATAGGGGAAGAACGAGAATCGTTCGGTTCCTGTGGTCGACTCATAAACGCGGACCTGAGGACCCGCACCCGGTCCCGCACCTGTGGCGAAGAGTTTTGTCGACCGGGTTGGAGCAATGATATTGACGGTGACGGTGGCGGGTCCGCTCTGTTGGGCCGTTTGCGTATCATTGGCACGATACTGGAATACGACCGGCCCGAACTTGTTCTGGTCGTAATCACTCGGAGCAACGAAAGTAAAGCCACCGTTCGAGAAGAACGTGAGCGTGCTGTTGGGCAGAGCAGGCGCGGGCTGAATCGAGGATTGCGCCGGCGTCAGTTGGGTTGCGACCAGAATGGCCTGGAAATTCGAGTCGCTGAAGTCATTCGACAGAACGCCTTGCTGAGCGTTCACCACCAGGACACGCCCTGCCTCGATGGAGTACGTATCATCGACGGTGATGACAGCAGGCGTCTCACGCGATTCGAGATTCTCCAATTGGAGAAACGGTTTTGACTTTGGCCGATCTTGGCCCCGATCCTTTTGCGACGTGAAGCCGAACATTGGCGGACTACTCCTGAATTCGCGTTCGGTGGGTGGCGGCATCTCCCGTCTCTTTCACCCGATCGGTCACGATCGAGGATACCGAAAGCGTGACCACTTCGCCGCGCGGACGGACTGCCTAACCAGATATACACGACACATGCACGCAAGGACGGAAGCGAATCAATTTATTCCGCATCTCAGCCCGGCAAAGCGACGGCCGATGTCGGTTACGCTTGTCCGCACGAACACGGTCGGTTTAAGCTTGAGACGGAACGAACCACGAAACAGATTGCCGGCATCCAAATTCCCCTGGGAATCATTCAAGATTGAGAGGACAAACCGCGCGAAGATACCGGTTCAGGCCACACGCAACGCAAAATCGGGACGATCAAGCCGATAATTCGGATTATAGTGCGGATCGCCCTGCCGCAGGAATGCCCCCCACTTGGTTTGGAACAAATCGATCTCTCGGCGGAACCGACGCTGCTTTTCCGGCGTATCCTCGTACCCTCTTGTCTTCGACTCAAAGTGATAAAGTTCGGCATGCGGAGTCCAAACAACTCGATAGCCCTGACGCAAGATCTGAAGGCAAAGATCCACGTCATTGAACGCAAGCACAAACCCCTCATCGAATCCGCCGACTGAACGAAAGATACCTTTCGGACACAGAAGGCACGCTCCCGTCACGGCGGAGACGTTCTGCACGAACCGGAGTCGCTGCATGTAACCGGGAGCCATACGCGGATAACTCCCATGACTGTGGCCGGCGATACCGCCCATCCCAATCACGATCCCGGCATGCTGAATGGTGTCGTCCGCAAAGTAGAGTTTTGCCCCGACCGCACCCACACCCGGTTGGATTCCGATTTTGACCATTTGCTCCAGCCAGTCGGTCGAGACGGCTTCAATGTCATTGTTCAAAAAAAGCAACAAGTCACCCTGAGCGTGACTCGCGGCATAATTGTTGACTGCGGCATAGTTGAACGGCTTGGTCCATTTGAGGATGCGGACATGCGGTTGATGTTCGAGTGTACGATAATATTCAAAGGTCTCGGGCTTGGTGCTGCCGTTCTCGACGATGATCAACTCGTAATTCGCGTAGGTCGATTGTTCGAGCGAATTCACACAACGAGTGAGCATCTCCACCGCGTCTTTGTTCGGCACAATCACACTGACCAGAGGTTGAGTGCGAAGGTGATAGACCACATGGTACATCCCGGGTACGGCACCATCGTGTACCGTTGCATCGATCCCTTTACGATTCAAATGGTCCTGCACCGCCCGCTTGCCCGCTTCGTGTGCGTATCCCTTGGAACCGGCATCGGATGCGGTTGACTGACGATGCATCCGCCAATGATAGAGCACCTGCGGAATGTGGACGATGCGCCGCGCCGACTCCGTCGCCCGCAGAATCAGATCATGATCCTGTGCGCCGTCGAAGCCGGTTCGAAATCCGCCCAGATTTCTCAAAAAGTCGGCCCGGAACACCGAAAGATGGCAGATGTAGTTTCGGCTCAACAGGCTTTCCGGAGACCAATCCGGTTTGAAGTTCGGTTCCACTCGCTGTCCGCTTAAGTCGAGCTTGTCTTCGTCGGAGTAGAGAAAATCGACGTCACTTGATTCCAGAACCGACTTGGCAACTTCATACAAAGCAAACGGTGCGATCGTATCATCGTGATCGAGAAGCGCAACGAATTCCCCGGAAACCAATTCCAACGCCGCATTCGAATTGCCAACGATCCCCTGATTGCTTTCGAGGAATTCGAGTTTAACGCGAGCATCCTTGGCGAACTCTTCCAGGACCGGGCGAATCTGGGGATTAGTGCTGGCGTCGGCGATGCACAGTTGCCAGTGCGGATACGTTTGAGCTTGAACCGATTCGAACATGGCTTTCAGGAACGGAAGCGGCGGATTGTAAACCGGCACGACAATACTGATGATCGGCGCACGAGGAAATGCATGCTGTCGCTGCTTCTGGAGATCGCGCGAGGTCGGTTCAAAAGCCTTGATCCAGCGTTCATATTCGTCATGGGGTGAACACTCCGCCAGATGGCGTTCACTGGTCGGGGGACCGTTGACCGCATTGCGATGTTCCACCCAACCCGTCATTGTGCGGAACAGTCGTTTGACAAAGGACCGGCGACGACTGTGCAGTGGGAAAACGCGATCGAGTACTTTCTGACTCAGACGAGCCAGCTTGAAGGCTTTGGACGACTGGATCGCCTGCAACTCCGCCTGACGTTGCTCCAGAATCTCGGTCCGGCGCATGAGCGCCGATTCCAGTTGAGCGATCCGCCGTTGGGCCAATTCGAGTTCGCGTATCGGATCGTCGGTCCGCGCTGTCATAGCCGGTTCTCTGGTGATCAATGGTGATGATTCCTACCATTTTCGTGCAGAATCCGACAATACGGGTTCGCTGTGCGGGTCGTTTTGACAATTGGGGGGCCAGTGCTGAGCTGATTTAACTGAAACTTGGTCTGGTATACTCATCATTCCGCAGATGATAGGGTGCCATGCCCACCGCTTTGGGTGGGCATGCTCACGCAAAGCCGTGAGCATGGCACCCGAATGACCCAGATTCTTGATTCGACAAAACGAACTGATCGCTCGAATATTTTTACGATCAGACGAACTGTCTCGTCAATTGTGCTTTTTTGTTGGATCAGGCGGACCCAAGCGGCATTGAGGCCAGGCGCGAACTACCGATGATGAGATCGCCGTTTCGACAATGATTCCACGGCGGGAATTTGACGTAAGTGCTTACGGCGCATAGGCGCTTCCGAAATTTTGATGTCTTTCCACGGTAGGGTGTGGCAGTGTCGGTGGAAAGACAAGGGTGAGAGTAAGCACAGACGCGGAGTTGGACTTGGCAGGGAGAGAGCGATTCAGTACTCTTGGTTCTCTGGCATTCATGAACACTCTGACGCACGGGATCACGGATGATCCAGCATGTGAAGACGGTCTGGCAGTTCCGCTATTTCTGGGCGTCGCTCGTCCAGTTGGACCTGCGCAACCGCTATCGCCGATCGGTGTTGGGACTTGGATGGTCGCTGCTGCACCCGCTCGCGCTCACGGTGGTGTTCTGCATCGCCTTTGGGGGGATTCTCGGCAGTGCCGACTGGCGGAAGTTCGCGCCGTATCTGCTGGCGGGGTTGGCGGTCTGGGATTTCATCAAAAGCTCGCTGATCTTCGGGTGCGAGGCGTTCATAAGGAACGAAGCGTACATCCGGCAGTCTCCGCTCCCCATGAGCATTTATCCTCTGCGTACCGTACTCGGTACGTTGATCCATTTTGTGATTTCACTCTCGCTGGTGATTGTGGCGGTGATGGTTCTTCACGGTTCGACCGATGTGCTCTATCGATTTGTTCAAACGATCCCGGCAATCCTCATGCTCATCGTCTTCTGTTGGAGCATCTCGACGATTGCGGCCTTCGCCAATGCTTATTTTCACGATACCAAGCACCTGATTGAAGTCCTTACTCAACTCCTGTTCTTTCTCACTCCGATCATGTACAGCCCTGAAGTCGTGGTGAACAAACTGGGCAGCTGGGTTCTCGAATGTAATCCCGCTGCCTACTTTCTGCTGCTGATCAGCCATCCGCTGGCGCAGGGCACGGAACCGCCGATGGACCTTTACATGACAGCCGGAATCCTGACTGCATCCGCCTTTGGTTTGGCCTGCTGCATGATGGCGTGGTTGCAGAAGCGGCTCATATTCCAGCTTTAATCCGACGCGACCGACCACGAGATGAACCGATGGCCAGTATTGAATTGAATAACGCCTCGCTGACGTTCAATCTGCGGAAGGCCACAAGACTTTCGCTCAAAGAGTTCGTCATCAACGGCATGTTCCTCGCCAGTCGGAATCCGCTGATCCGCGTTCCGGCGCTCGTGGACCTCACGCTCTCCGCACGCGATGGCGATCGGATTGGTGTCATTGGCCATAACGGGGCGGGTAAAAGCACACTACTCAAACTCCTTGCCGGCGTGTATCCCACAACCTCCGGCACGCGGCATGTCACGGGGAAAATCTGCTCACTGTTCGATATCACACTCGGATTTGAACCCGATGCCACCGGCCGCGAGAACATCCGATACCGTGCGTATCTCCAGGGTGAAACACCTCGCACTCTCGCTGCCAAACAAAAGGAAATCGAAGAGTTCAGCGAACTCGGCGACTTCCTCGACACCCCCGTGCGCTATTATTCGGCGGGTATGAACGTCCGCCTTGCCTTCTCAATCGCCACAGCGACCGATCCCGAAGTTCTGCTCATCGATGAAGTCCTGAGCGTCGGTGACCTCGCTTTTCAGATCAAAGCTGCACAAAGAATGAAACAGCTCATGGCGAATGCCCGACTCATGGTCATGGTGAGCCATGATCTGGAATCGATCGAGTCAATGTGCAATCGCGTCCTCTGGATGGAACACGGTCGAGTCCGAATGAGTGGCCCGGCCGAACACGTCGTAAAGGCGTATCGTGAAAGCGTTCAAGCGGCACCGAATTTGGCAGCTGCTGCATGACCCCAGTCAGCATTCTGATCGTGAACTACAACGGCGGACAACACCTCGCCGCTTGTCTTCGTGCACTGAAATTTCAAACCTATCCCCGACACCGATTCGAAGTGATCGTCCTCGATAACCATTCCCAGGATGGCTCGATTGAACACGCCTCTCAAGATCATCCCTGGGTCCGTTGGATTCGTTGCAGTAAGAATCATGGTTTTGCGGAAGGCAACAACATCGCGGCGCAAGCGGCCCATGGGAAAACGTTGATCTTGCTCAACAACGACACCATTCCCGACCCACACTGGCTCGAAGAGTTGATGAGGGTGGTTGAACGATCTCCCGGCTGTACCGTCGCATCCAAACTCGTCTTCGCTCATCGTCCCACAATCGTTAATAGCGCGGGGCTGTATCTTTTGAGAGATGGTCGGGGAGCTGATTTTGGCTTTCAGGAACGGGATCGCGGTCAGTTTGAAACACACCATGCCATTTTCACCGGTTGCGGAGCGGCAGTGGCTCTGAGTCGAGACCAGTTGGGCCGGGTTCTCAATCCGGATCATTTTCTTTACTACGAAGACGTCGATGCAGGCTGGCGGAAACAACTTCTGGGAATTCCGAGTATTTTCGCACCTCGCTCGCTCGTCCGTCACGTTCATGGCGCGGCGGGTGGTGCGAATTCCCCCTTCATACTCTTTTACGTCGAGCGCAATCGTGCACTCACCAGCCTGACCAACGGCGACTATTTCCTTGCTCTGTGGTGTGTGTTTGTGCTGATGGCCAAAATCCCGCAATCATTCCTACGATCGATACGTGGTCAGCAGCAATGGGCAAACACACGAGCGGTGCTGGGGGCCTTTGGTTCCTATCTCGTGAATCTCCCTTTCTCATTCGTCTTGCGATACCAAACTCGTCATGAACTTCAGCAGGAGTGGGCCTGATGCGTGTCATCATGAATGGCCTGGCCGCTCTCAAAGCCCGCACCGGAGTCGGGCACTACGTCGCACGTCTGCATGCCGCGATGACGGAACCCGTTACACTTTATCCCGGCGACACCACAACAGCCACAACTCGATGGATTCAGAAACAATTACCTCGAGGACCACTGTCTCTTGGACTAGACCGAAAACGACCTGAATTCGAAGTATTTCAGAATCTCGTAAAACATGTCGGCAAAATAGCGATCGGTATCCACTTCGCCTTGCACTGCCGGGCCGCAGGATATGAACTTTATCACGAACCGAACTTCATTCCGTTTGCAACGGATGTGCCGACGATTATCACCGTGCACGATCTCTCGGTGATCCTCCATCCCGAATGGCATCCATTGGATCGCGTGCGTAATCACGAACGTCATTTCCTCCCCGCGATCCGTCGCGCGTATCATTTGATTTCCGTCAGTGAACAGGTTCGAAAAGAGTTGATCGAAATTCTCGGAGTGTCACCACAAAAGGTCACTGCGATCCCTAATGGTGTTGGAACGGAATTTGTCCCGCTCCCGCAATGCGCAATCGAATCGGTTCGTGCACGACTTGGTTTACCTCATCGCTATTTCCTTTGTGTGGGAAACATCGAGCCACGCAAGAATCTCCTGACAGTTCTGCGGGCCTTTGCCGATCTACCGCGCCATCTTCAGGCGAAATGCCCTCTAGTAGTGGTGGGGCCTTGGGGTTGGAGATCAGAACCTGAACGAGAGTTCCTTTCCGCTCATCCCAAAAATGTCATTCTTCTGGGTTACACGAGTGCTCAAGATCTTCCAGCACTTTATGGAGGAGCTGAGGCGTTGCTTTATCCCTCATTTTACGAGGGCTTCGGTTTGCCACCTGTCGAAGCGCTCGCATGTGGCACACAGGTTCTGTCCACACGGAACTGTTCCGCAGTTCGCGAGGTCCTGGGTCATCACGGCATCTATCTCGAGGCAAAGGATCTGTCTGGTTGGCGTCGTGAAATGAAACGGATCGCGGAACGTTCCGCCAGCCAAATCGTTCTGACGAAAGAAGCGATCTCGCACGCACGCCGATACAGTTGGTCAAAATCCGCCGAGCAAACACTCAATCTTTATCGTCGTCTATTGGGATCCACTTCCAATTCGCTCCCGTTACGTACCGCCGCGTAAAAGATAAATCACCGAAATCAGATTGAACAAGCCATGGGCGATCACGGCGGGGAGAATTGTCCGCGTCCGCAGAACAAGCCAGCCCAAACCGATACCAAGAACGAAAAGCGGAATCGGTGTTGGCCATACGCCGGAATGGATGATCGCGAACAGCGCAGCGCTCGATAGAAGCGCGAGGTTGGGCCTGAGGCGAAAGCGTGGCGATCGTATCGAATACCATTCGAGAATTCCCATCGCCAAGGCGACTGCGCCAATGAAGATCGGCGGGCCGAAGCGCGATGATCCGTTAGCGAAGAGAATCGATCCGCACAATGCAAGTGCAAGAACGATCCAGGATCGCTGATTCTTTCGGGCCGCCCACGGCACCAGAATTCGACGATAACCAAGCTCTTCGAAGACTGGCGCCACGACACACGCACCCGCAAGAAACAGAGCCACATCCCGACCCGATGTCAGCTTCATGTTCTTCAAAGGATGATCATCGATCGATAACCCCAACTCGTGGAAGATGACATTGACGCCGAAATGAACAATGAGTGTCAGCGGTGCTACCACCGCCCATGCCATGATTCCCAACACAATGTCCGCTGAAAATCGAGATGGAACGACCAGTCGTTCGGCGGCGGTGAATCGCTTCCAGTGAAGGAATCCGTAGGCGATAAAAGGCAGGCTGAGCAGTCCAATGATTGTCGATTTCTGGTAATTCGACTGGCTTCGCTCGATCGCACTCGCATCGACGGGAACGTTGAGAAAACCGAGGAGCCCGCTCGGTTCCAGCAACATCGCTACGACATCGCGGAACAACAGGCAAAAGAGGGCGAGCATCGCAACGTCAATTCCCAACCATCGGGAGTAACATTTGCGATACCTTGGATAGATCGGCCTGGCCGTTCGAGTAAACCCGCGGGCTATGATCGCCAATGGCGATACGCACACCGCCACCAGCACAGCGGACTGCCCGATAGAAATCAATTCAGTCAACGGCGATGGCAAAGGACGAACTCCGTGGACTTCGATTCAGTGAATTAGATGACTTCTGTTTCCGATTCACAGGTCTTGCAGCGGAACACCGATCCGTGAGCAACAGCATTCGCGACAACCGCACAAAGATAAGATGCAACGCCGAGATAAAGGAGAAAAAGAAAACCGATGAGTTCCCAGTCCACCTGGCGAATGATTTGAGTCCAGGCAATCCCGCATCCGATTGCAAACGCGATCACAAAGGTCAAGCCGAAGGCGGTGTTGAATCGCTCCACGTTCTCGCGGGACGCCGTCACTTCGCACTGGCATTCTGGACACCACATCCGGTTGATGGTCCGCGACGCATCAAATTCGCGTCGCCGCTTCGATCCGCGTTCACCGGGAGTTCGTCGCGGCGTCGAAATCACTACCCCGCAACCGGGGCAATCGACTTCGCTTTTGCCTTTCTTTACTTCCACTTCGCATCCGCAACCCGGACACTCCACGTACGACATGACCGTACTCGCATCAGGACAGAATCTCCCTGACAACTGTACCGTGGACGTCGGTCAGACGGAAGTCCCTTCCGCTGTAACGATAGGTGAGCTTCTCGTGGTTGATGCCCATTTGATGGAGAATCGTTGCGTGGAGATCGTGGACGTGAACTTTCTTCTCGACCGATTTGAACCCGAACTCGTCAGTGCTGCCATATGCCATTCCGCCCTTGATACCACCACCCGCCAACCAGACGCTGAATCCGTGGTGATTATGATCGCGTCCGGTTCCGCCTTCGCTGGTTGGTGTTCGACCAAATTCGCCGCCCCAAAGGACGAGTGTTTCGTTGAGCAGTCCGCTCCGCTTGAGATCGCGAAGTAGTGCCGCGATGGCTTTATCGGAATCCTTGGCTTTGTTCCGGTGTCCCTTGGCAATGTCACCGTGATCGTCCCACGGTTGGCCATTGCCATAAAAGACCTGCACTGTGCGCACTCCGCGTTCAACCAACCGACGCGCCGTAAGGCACGCATCCGCAAAGTATCCTTTTCCGTATTCGTCACGCACCTTGACCGATTCCTTACTCACATCGAACGCATCCGTGGCTTCGGTCTGCATGCGGAACGCCATCTCAAGCGATTGAATCCGGGCATCGAGTTGATCATCACCACCACGCTTCTCGAGATGCAGTTTGTTCAAACCGTTGAGCAGATCGAGTTGTTGACGCTGACTCTGACTGGACGTGACTTTATTATGGATGTGATCGATCACTTTTCTGGGATCCAGGTTCGAAATGTGGCATCCCTGATAAACACCTGGCAGGAAACTGTTGTTCCAGAGAGCGGGGCCGACCACCGGTTTTCCCGGGCACAGAACAACGAAGCCAGGCAGATTCTGGTTCTCGGTGCCGAGTCCATAGAGGAGCCAACTGCCCATACTGGGGCGAATCGGCTGGGTGTTTCCGCAAGTCATGAGCAGTAAGCCCGGCTCGTGATTCGGGATGTTCGTGTGCATGCTGCGGATGACGCAGATATCATCGATGCACGACCCGACTTCTGGAAAGAGCTCGCTGACTTCGATCCCCGACTGTCCGAATTTCTTGAACGAAAATGGCGATTGCAGCAAGCCGCCGGTCTTGCGTTCGGTTTTCAGATCCGCGTTTGGGGGCTGCTTTCCGTTGTATTTCGCCAGCGAAGGTTTTGGATCGAACGTGTCGACCTGGCTCGGGCCACCGTTCATGAACAGGTGGATGATGTGCTTGGCCTTGGGTGCGAAATGCGGCTTCTTGAGAGCAAGCGGATTGGATTCCGCAGCCCCGAGTTCGCTTCCCAACACACCGGCAAGACCCAGCATTCCGAGTCCGGTACCGCTCCGAGCCAGAATTTCGCGACGAGAAAAGAAGGGCATCGTGAATAGCCTTTTGAGGGTAATGATTCGGTATCCGATCCATCAATCCAAATAAAAGAATTCGTTGCTTGCCAGAATCGCCTGGGCATACTGTTCCCAACGTGAGAGCTTGTCCACTTCATTTCGAGGAAATTTCAGGAACCTTTCGGATATCTCGAGTTCGCGCGATTGCGGTTCGCGCTGGAATGCCAATTGGTAAATGGCGCGAATCCGTTCGGCATCAGTTGCTCCCATTCCCTCAACTCTCCGGCTTAACGCCTGAGCCTGCTTGATCATGAATTCACTATTGAGTGCGAAGAGTTGTTGCTGAGGAACAGTGGTTGTATTTCGTTTATCGGCAGTGACGTTTGCATCGGGAAAATCGAACATTCGCAACAGGCCATCGAGTTCATGACGGCTGACTTTGGCATAGACGGTGCGCCGTTGAGCATTCGCATCCTTGAGGTCGAAGGTCGGTCCGCCCACCGTGGTATCAAGATTCCCTGAAACAAACAGCAACGCATCGCGCCAGGATTCCACATCCAATCGCTCACGCCTTCCACGCCGGAGGTAGACATTCGCTGCGTCGTTGACATTTTCCTTGGGATCGTGGCCTGAAGAAAGCTGATAGACGGACGAGTTTAGAATCTGACGATGCAGCCACTTAATGCTCCAGCCTCGCGCGATGAACTCCTTAGCCAGATAATCCAGCAACTCGGGGTGGCTTGGGCGATCGCCTAGAGAACCGAAATTACTTGGCGTACTCACCAACCCCCGGCCAAAATGCCAAGCCCAAACCCGATTGACGATCACTCGTGCGGTCAGTGGATTATCGGGCGACGCAATTACCCGCGCCAGATCAAGTCGCGAAAAGTCCTTGGACTTCTCTTGCACAGTGTTGTTAATGACCTGAAGGAATCCTTTGGCTGCTGGTGCGCCTTTGGTAGCGGGGTTGCCGCGAATGTAGATATTCATCGCCTTGCCCTCGCCGGAAATCACATGCGCCGTGAGAGGGGGTTCCGGCATTGCGGTGCGACGTGAGTCCAATTCCGTTCTCAAACTTTTGAGTTTTGGCTTGTCCGCCTCCGTGAGGAACGTTTTCTCAACGTCCGCAGTTGAAATGAAAAGGGGAGCGTTCGCATCCAAGAACAATGCCTTCGCCAACGGATCATTGTTTTTATTCCCCTTCGCTTTCTTTCCCGGTTCCGGTAGCGAGGGAATCGCCACGCCCATGATCGTCTTCTCAATGCTCACTGCCAAAGACTGTACCGCCTCCGCTTTCGAATTGTTCTTCAATTCAAACCAGCTCTTGAAGAGATCTGGCACTTTCTTGTTCGATGGATCAAGGAACTTGGACCAACGATCCAGAAAATACAGATTCAAATTCTCACGTCTGGCGATTTCAGATCGCTTGACTTTGCTTATCCGCGTTTCCCAGACCGCCGCGAGATACTTTGCAGTCTGCCTGGCTGCTTTCTGTGCTGCATCACGGCTCTTGTCATTCAAAAACTCTTCAATTTTCGCTTCCGCCTGCTTGAGTTGAGCTTGTGCGGATTCATACACCTTCACTTCATCATCCGGCACAAGCGGCGCACTCGTGAGCGATGTCCCGTTGTAGATGCCTGCGATCGCATAGTAATCGTGTGTAGGGATCGGATCAAACTTATGATCATGACATCGGGCACAGGCGACCGTCAGTCCAAGGAATCCCCGTGTCAGCGTATCGACGCGATCATCCAACTCCTCCGCAATCGCCTGCTCACGAGCGGTGTTCTTGTAATACTCTGCCCCAAGACCCATGAATCCAAGACCGGCGAGACGGGCGAATCGATCTCCTTCAGATTCGGGGACCAGATCGCCAGCGATTTGCAATGTGACAAAACGATCATAAGGCATGTCCGAATTAAACGCTTGAATCACCCAGTCGCGGTAGAGATACGCATTTTTCTTTGGCTTAACGGCGAAGGTATGAGCCTGATCCTCTGAATATCGCGCAACATCCAACCAGTGCCGCGCCCAGCGAACACCGTATTGTGGCGAGGCAAGCAGGCGATCGATGACGGTCTGCCATGCGTCTGCTGAAGTATCCTGTTCGAAAGCGCGAACCTCAGCCGGAGTCGGGGGCAAGCCGGTCAGATCGAATGTTACACGGCGTATCAATGTGCGGCGATCGGAAAGCTCAACAGGAGTGAGTTTTTGTTCACGCCATTTTGCTTGTACAAAAGCATCGATCGCATTACGAACTGGGACTTGAGGTTTTTCAATTGCAGGAATCGGATGATCAGCAAGAGGTTGGAATGACCAGAAGGCTCGGCCGCGAAGGAGATCGATTCCCGACTGAACCGCCTGTCCTTCTTTCGCCGGCCGGGGATCGACCGCGCCACTTTTGATCCATTTCTCAAAATCCGCGATCACCGCAGCATCGAGTTTACCGCTCGGCGGCATTTGAAGATCGCCTTTGTACCGCAGCGAACGCAGAAGAGTGCCTTCTTCTGGCTTTCCCGGTACGACTGCAGCACCGGTTTCTCCGCCCGCCTTCAACGCCGTGCTGCTGTCGAGTTTCAACCCGCCACGCAACTTTTTTGATTGCTCCGCTTTGTCAGAATGGCAACGATAGCACTGCTCAACAAGGACCGGGCGGATCTTCGCCTCGAAAAACTCTTCGGAACGCGGATCTTCTGCCAGAACCGGCGGGACAGTCAATAACAGCCAAAACGGTAGTGCTAGATTCCATTGAATCGTCAACATCCGGCAAACTCCAATATGGAGTGAAGGCGGAGAGTGAAGCCGAGCAAGGAAAGCCCAGCAGGAGGGTAATACTATCTTAGCATCGACCGTTCAGATCGCAATGTTCTTTTGATTTCCTCGCAGAATCGACAAAAGACTGAAACAGCAACCCCATTTCAGGCTGAGAATCAACGAGATCTTCTGGATGCCACTGAACACCTACCACAAACGGTCGACCTGGCATCTCAATGGCCTCCACCACACCGTCAGGGGCGAAGGCGCTGGCGATCAGATCTCGACCAAGATCTTTAATTCCCTGATGATGGATACTGTTGACTTGGACCACCTGTGTATCCAGTATGCGCGCGAGTTGTGTTTGTGTTTTGATCGAGACTGAATGTGGAGCGTTCGCACGATCCAGATGACCTTGCCTAGCCATATAGTCATGCTTGATGACGCCGGGAACCTGCGTCGCGAGGTCCTGATACAAATTGCCACCAAGTGCGACATTAAGCATTTGAATTCCCCGACAAATGCCGAGGATCGGCCGGGACAAATCCAGCATATACTTGATCAGATCTAGTTCGAATTGATCACGTTTGGGGTCTGAAAGGCCGCACACGGGACGACGCAATTCAAGGTAGTGTGAAGGATCGATATCAGAACCGCCGGCCAAGATCAAACCATCGAGTTTGGGAGCGATCGAATTCAGGATTCTTCTTAAGGATTCGTCGGGTGGCAACGGCCAGGGGACTGCTCCATATCGCGAAATCGCCTCAGTGTAACTTTGACCAATCGACCACTGAACCGGACGTTCGCCCGGTACGGCAGAGAGAGTCTGCATGACGATTCCGATGATCGGTTGCTCGGCCACCAGTTATTTCTCCTCAACAAGTTGTAGGAACACGGCGGTACGTCCCTGCGCGATCGGTTTCCATCGACCTGATTTCAAAAGATATTCCTCAAGGCCCGTCGGCGGATCATGACTGGGAATCAAGGCATGTGTAAAGCCATAGTTCTTCTGCCAGTCATCAAACCGTTCTGGATGCAAGGAAATCGTCTGGACATAATATTCCAGCCAATCGTCCCCACACAGTTCAAAGCGATCATCAGCAAAAATCTTCAGCGTCGGAGCGAAGTAGGCGACAAATCCGCCGTAATTCAGATCATTGAAAATCGGCGTATCTGTGGGAACACTTCGGGCATATTCCTGCAACGGTTCACGGAGATCAATGGGCATCGTCATCGGTGAATCGAGTTTTGCCCAGTTAGATCCGAGAATAGGGAATGATATTTTCAGCGATTGCAAAACGAGAGCCATTGAAATGATCAAGATCGGCAGAACGGCCGCACGCCAGGTGATTGGCTCCAACGGATCGTTAGGATTGCGCGTCAGCGAATCACCGGAACGCGACAACCAGCGAAAGATTCGGGTATGCGGCCAGATATCGGCGAGGCAAGTTGCGGCGACGACGACAAAAAGTGGACCATGGCGAATCCCTTTGAGTGTTGCCAGGAACCACAAGATGGGCAATAACCAGGTGACTCGCCAGGAACGGGGAGGAACAGAGAGCATCACTGTGCCATAGAGGACGGCGAAGACGAGCACAGCACGATCTCCTTCACGTGCGAAATTCCAGGCGCTGTGTTCGGTCACATAACGGGCCATCGCACCGGAACCGACAATTCGAAACCAGGTGCGTTGCAATTCCAGTCCGATTGGGTTCACAAACATGGCGAGCGCACAACTTGCCGAAATACCAAACAGCATCAGACACTCTTTGCGATTTTTCACCGGCGAATCCTGTCCCATCAAATAAAGTCCAATCCAACAGTTCGTCATGAGAAAGACACTGAACATCCCACCAAGCATGCCACCATGAAGATTCGTCCAGATGATGTGCAACGGGATCAACCACAACAGCCATCGCCAGGAACTTCGATCCCTGTCGAACCGGATCAGGATCATCATCACGATCAGACAGAATCCTATCGTTGCAAGATGCGGCCGGATGTAAAAGTGAAAGCCCGCCGCCGCTATCGCAAATCCGCTCAACACCGCTGCAAGCATGATTCCCATTCCCCCTTTACGAAAGGAACGAAACAGGATCGTCGCCAGAGAGGCGACGAAGAGTGAAAAGGCAAGCAGTAACGTATCGAGGCCGCCAATCCGATGAGCAAGCGCCAACAGTATTTCGCCACCCCACTGCTGCGGAATCCAGGTTTTTCCTGCAAATGTGAACGTGAGCGGATCCGTGCGCATGATCCCTTCAGTCAGAACCAGTTCACCGATGCGGACGTGCCAGAGCGTACCCGGATCGTTCAATCCGCGAGAGCGAAAGATTAGCGAACACGCAAACCAGTTGCAAACAAAGAACAGTGTCTCAGGGGTGAGAAAGGGGCGCAACGAGCTCCTCCGTTCCGGCAAAAGGGTCTCAACCACAGTTCAAATTCTTCGGGAGACAAGAGCAGTTTGCCACAGATTTTCATGTTGGGAAATAAAACCGATCGTGAACGAAAAAAGTCATGAACCACCTTGGATCTGTGCTAGATTTCGACGTAAATACGATCCCATTGGCGTGCGATACGATGGCGGCGGAAATTCTTGAACTCACCGTTGCGGATTCTCAACCTAACATCGACACCGACTTTGAGCAATGGTGTCATGCGGTATTGCGTGGGGGAGATGTCGTTAAAGTCTTACGCTCTCTGGCCAGCAATCGCATCACTATATGGAAGCGGGATATGTCCGAAGGTTCCGCTATGGGCCAGATTCTTTATGGAGAATGTCTGGCAGAAGGGATCGGAGTCGATCGAGATCCTCTTCGAGCGTACAAATTGTTCTTGGCAGTCGCAGAGTCCAATTTTTACGAAGGAATGTGGCTCGTAGCTGAGTGCTTGTTGGACGGCGCTGGAACATCGCGTGATCGAAAAGCCGCACTTGACTGGTACATCAAAGCTGCTCAGGGCAACTATCCACCCGCACAGTATTCGCTGGGGTTGTTGCTTCTGGAAGGCGTAGTCGTTCGTCAAGATCCAGCGGCGGCTGCGGACTGGTTTTTGAAATCAGCAAAAAACGATTACCCGCCAGCGCAAACCAAGCTTGGTAAGATGCTGCTCCGTGGCGATAGCATCAAACAGGATCCGACACTCGGAATCGAACTGCTCACTCACGCCGCAAAGCAAAACTACGCTAAAGCACAACTGGCCCTTGGAGCCTGGTATTTCGAACCGCTCGTTGGCCCCCCGAATTCCCGCGAATCAATCCGCTGGTATCGGGAAGGTGCGAAAAATAACTGTCCGGACTGCATGTTTCGACTCGGACTTATGAACGAAAATGGAATCGGAATGCTTCGCGACGACCGTGAGGCCGCTCAATGGTATGTGAAAGCGGCAAACCTTGGGAATGTCGAATCAGCATATCGTATAGGCAAGTTCTTTATTGGCGGAATTGTTCTGCCGTTCGATCCAAATGAGGGCATTCGCTGGTTGAAATATGCCGCTTTGAAAGGGCACCCCGGTGCCGCACAAGAATTGAACCGCCGGTCCGGGAGCAAGGACTGAGATCAACAGATACACACACCCAGTTTCTTTCGAAACCGGGTGTGTGAGTCGCCCTTCAGCGACGGAGGGGACGATCATGGGTCAACCCCATGGCTGTCAGATCAATACTTGTGCATTTCGTCGCTAATCTTCTTTTGCATCTCAGGATTCGGCCCCACGTAGAGGTGGAGGTGGTCTTTGTCAATATAGATCACTTGCGTACGAGGTTTCACGACATAGGTCGGGAACGGATAGCTCGACTGAACCGTTTCCTTGTAATAAATCACACATTCCCAGTGGCAATGGTGCAGTTGTGCCATGCCGATGAGCGGATAGAATCGCGGTGGATCAATTGTGTCCACGAGCCGGTTCTTGACGATTTTCACGTCATCCCGGAATTCCTCATAGACAAAGGGCACACCTCGTGCGACACGCGGCATCGCTCGAAGAATCTCCCGATCGCTCGGCGGATCCTCACACAACGGTGCGGGGTATCCATCCCGAATGGGCCCCAGAACTGGCGTGCGGGTGTCATTGGTATGCTGGTATTTTTCTTCCATCCGGTCAGCCATCCAAGGCTGAACCGGTATCAGAAAGAGTGCAGCAGGACCAAAAGCATTACAACCCGTGGCGGCCGTCAGGACCGCCAGCGCCAAAAGCAGCAGCTTGCGACGAATGAACGACATCGTTCCCCCTCCCAAACGGCGGACGCAAACACCGTGGATCCGGCTCCCCCAGAAGACGGGCGATCCATCGCCTCGACTCTGACCGAATCCTGTCGAACACCCCGAAGGAAGAGGTCCGACCGGATATGCTCGATAGTCCGTTGGTAAGGTCTGTATCGGACAGATTCGCAGTTCAATTGACCAAATACCTCAGAAAAATCCCTTTTCTCCCAAAGAACGTTCAAAAGCGGCAAACCCGGAAAACTGGGAAATGTCCGAGCTACTATGTAGAAATCATTCCAAACACCAACGGGCCAGGATCATGGTTTATCTTTCGAAAATTTACACCAAGTCGGGAGACCAAGGCGAAACCGGACTCGGCAATGGCACAAGAGTTCCGAAAAACAACTCACGGGTTTGTGCCTATGGTACCGTCGATGAATTGAACGCCTGTCTTGGTCTTTATTTCGCCTGCGCGTCCCATGGACCCGAACAAGAATTGATCCGAATCATCCAAAATGATCTCTTCGACCTCGGTGCCGATTTGTGCGTCCCGCCAACGGACGGAGAAACCAACATGCTTCGAGTCACGGAAGCTCAGCACCTCCGACTCGAACACGCGATCGATCGGCTGAATGAAAATCTTCTACCTCTCGCAAGTTTTATCCTGCCCGGTGGATCCCAGGCTTCCGCCTTTCTCCATCTCGCTCGCACCGTTTGCAGACGTGCCGAACGCGAGGTTGTGACGTTGATGGAATCCGAGTCGATCAACAATCACATCCTGATCTACCTGAACCGCCTTTCCGATTTACTGTTCGTTCTTGGCCGTGTGGCTAATGATCATGGCAAAACCGATGTGACCTGGATTCCCGGAAAGAACCGTGGAACCTGAACATATCCGCACGCGCCTTGCGCCTTCGCCGACCGGTGCGCAGCACATCGGCAACGCCCGAACATATCTGATGTCTTGGCTCTTCGCACGCTCACAGAATGGCGTAATCTCGCTGCGCATCGAAGACATCGACTCGCCGCGAGTCAAGCTGGGTGCGCTCGATCAGGCACTCGACGATCTTCGCTGGCTGGGGCTGGACTGGGACGGAGAGCCGGTTGTCCAAACGCAAAGATTGCCACTCTATCAGGCGGCTTTGGATCGACTCAGGAAGCTTGAACGTGTTTATCCGTGTACCTGCTCGCGTACCGACATCGCCAACGCCTCCAGCGCACCTCATGCCGAACACGAAGGCCCCGCCTATCCTGGCACTTGCGCCTACCGAAACTCACAAGCGATACCAGACGGCCCCTTTTCCTGGCGCTTTCGCGTCGCGCACTCGCCTGCGTTTCACGACCTCTTTCAAGGGAATGTGTCGATCGATCTGAAAGCGGTCGGCGGCGATTTCGTCGTCTGGAAGAACACCGGCACGCCCGCCTACCAGCTCGCTGTCGCCGTCGACGATGCCGCAATGCGCATCACACACGTCATTCGCGGGGACGACTTGCTCCCCTCCACGCCCAGACAGATCCTGATTTACGAAGCCCTTCAACTGCCGGTCCCGCAGTTTCTCCATGTCCCGCTTGTCGTCGGCGAGGACGGCCGGCGCCTCGCCAAGCGCCACGGCGATACGCGGATCTCCGCTCTTCGCGATGCGGGTATCCCTGCGACGAAATTGCTCGGCCTGCTCGCCTGGTCCTGCGGGTGGATCGATCGAATTGAGCCTGTCACACTTGAGGAATTGCTCAGCATTTTCACACTCAAATCGATACCCAAATCAGCGTTCATCCTTCACAAGACGCACCTCGAGCAGATCGGCTACCGCGCTTGACGTCTTTCCGCCGACGCTGCCACACCCCTCCGTGGAAAGACATCATTTTTTCGGAAGCGCCTATGCGCCGTAAGCACTTACGTCAATTTCCAAGCTCGCGGCGAATCGGAAACGCAAGCCGGAACCAGACTATAGCGCCCTGAGAATCTCCTCCCAGCCTACCGCAAACCCTATAGCAATCACACTCGCAACCAAAAGTACGATCAACACCCATTTCAAGAGTGTGATTCGCAACTGAACGCCCGGTTCCCGGGCCGGATTGTCACGAATCATCATCAGAAATCGCACGCGCTCCGCGATTGTTCCATGCAACCACGAACGAAAGAGCGCCAGCAACCTCCGGATCAGACCCGGACGATTGCCAAATACGCTTTTCGGATCCATACCACTCATCTCTCCGACCCGAACCAGCGCCTGAATCATCGAATCGACACCGTGTGGCGACAGTTCGGAACCGCCGGACACCACGCGGCAGCCATAAAGGTCCGCCTGCCGCTCACAACGTCTTGACAGGAAACCAAATACGACAAAAAGATACACCAGCAGGAACGCCAGCGGAGGCAGCCCCGCCCACGGCAGCCAAGTTGCTTCGTCGATCCAGCCATACTCGACCAGTGTGGCCATACCCATGGTGACAGCAACGGTAACAGCGATCACGCTGAGCATGAAAAAAATCAGATAGAAAGGCAGATGAGCGTGCTTGGCGTGGCCGATTTCATGGCCAAAAACCGCATCCTGTTCGTCCGGTGAAAGAGAATCCAGAAGGCGATCCGTAAAAACCACAAATCGTGCCCGCGGAACGATTCCCACCACAAAGGCGTTCACCATCTGCCCTTGCGTCGGCCAGAGCAAAAGATCGGAATACCGGAATCCCACGCGCCGGGCGATCTCCTCAAAGCGATCACGTATCGGACCTTGCGGCAACGAACACAGTCCCAGCGCCGGTTTCACCAGCAGCGGAAGAACCAGGAACAGAACCGGCAACAACAAAGCGGCGCCGATCTGCGTCAGCAATTCCCCCGCTGTGTTCGGGGCCAGTCTAATGAATGACTGTTGCGCCGCAAAGATCGTGACCGGCAACAGAACCATAAAAGCGAACGGTCTGATCTGAAAAAGAAAATGACCGACTCGGGACCAAAACGGTTGATCGGCCGATTCATTGGAAACATGCAGAGCGTGCTCCGCATCGTAATGAATGATCCAGATGAACAGAATGGTGAGCAGATACGGTGCCGGTACCAGGAGTTCCGCCATCGGCGCCAAGAGCGGTCGATCGGCGGAGAGAACCGCTCGGTTCCAGATGGTCCAGCCCCAACCCAGTCCGATGATGGCAATTGCGGCCACGAGCAGATGAAAATAGCCGAGAAAGTGCCGATAGCGCGTGTATTTTCGGGCGATCACCAATCGGCGTTCCGGGTCATGTTCCACGGCGGAGACCGCCCAGCGGCTCAGGACGATCGCTGCGCTAATCGGCAGGAGAAACGCGAATGCGGTCAGCGCCAGACTTCCGCTTCCGCCGAGACCAAACGGAGGCCTCGGCCAGGGCACATGCAGACACGAAGCGGTGAGCAACAGGACAACAAAGATTGGCATACTGATAGTTTAGAACGGAACCGATTGAAAAAGAGTGCTCGATCAGACTCAAATGGTGATACTCAAATTCGAAACCAGCTTTTTGAGGTGTTTCGAAAGCAGATCCAATTCGATGTTCACCGAATCCCCGACACTCTTGATCCCGAGGGTCGTGTGGTCACGCGTGTGCGGGATGAGCATCACGGAAAATTTGCCCGGTTCGGTGGCAACAATGGTCAGACTCACGCCATCGACTGCAACCGAGCCCTTCTGCACCATCAATTCATCCAAACTGGCCGGACAGGCGAATTCGATCATGAGCCATTCGCCCTGCTGTTCCTTCTTCGCGATCGTTCCCGTGCCGTCGACATGTCCGGTGACAAAATGACCGCCCATCCGATCGCCCACACGCAGTGACCGTTCCAGATTCACCGTATCGCCGATCTTCAACTGCCCAAAATGCGTTTTCTCGATCGTTTCCGGACCCGCCTGAAATTCAAAATCCTCGGATGTTTTCTTCGTTACGGTCAGGCAACAGCCGTTGACCGCAACGCTTTCGCCCAACGCAAGATCGGGTGCGATGGACGGTTCGGAAATCACGAGTGTTCGGCCGCCGGAACCATCGTCCTCGACAGCGAAAACACGGCCCAGTGTTTGAATCAGTCCTGTAAACATGGAGAAATTCTACCGAAAAGTCTCGACAAGAAATCGACTTCTGGTTATTCGCCTACGTTCTCGCGATATTTTCCCGGAGAATCGATGGGGATGCTCGATCACTGGCATCCGGTAATGCCCGGTCATGCTCTGAAAAAGAAGCCTTTAGGGATTCAGGTCGCCAATCGCCTGATCTGCCTGTTCCGGACCGCGAATGGGCATGCGGCGGCACTGGACGATGTCTGCCCGCATCGCCGTCTGAAACTCAGTTACGGCCGCGTGGTCAACGACCGCGTTGAGTGCAAGTATCACGGTTGGACCTTCAACGGTTGCGGCGAAGGCGAAAGCCCCGGTACGCCGAGAATGCATACCTGCACCGAGAGCTTCGAGACACATGAAGAACACGGCTACATCTGGATCAAATCGCGGCAGAGCAAACCGGAATTCCCGGAAATCAACAATGACGGTTTTTACCATCTCGGGAATTTCCAGCACACGGTTCCCGCCCCGCTCGAACTCACGGTCGATAATTTCACCGAAATTGAACACAGCGGTACGGTACACAACACGTTCGGTTACGATCTCGCTCGCATGAACGAGGTGAAAGTCAGCTTTGAGCCGACCGACGACGCAGTCACCGTGCGCAATGTCGGCCCGACCAAGATCCTGAATCCCGCCTTCCGCTGGCTGCTCGGCATTCGCAAAGGCGATCTGTTCCACGATCACTGGACCACGTACTTCTCACCCGTGTACAGCATCTACGATCACTGGTGGTCTTCGCCCGATGGCGATCGCGAGGCGATGGTGCGCTGGCGGTTGTACATGTTCTTCTGGCCCGTCAGCGAAAAGCAGACGAATGTGACGTCTTTTGTCTATGCGAAGAGTCGTTATCCGGGTCCGGCCGGCGGACTGCGCCTCGCCAAGTACCTCTTCCGCCGCGAGGTCGATCGCGAGGTCCGGGAGGATATCGCCATGCTCGAGCAGATGGCCGATCACAATCCGAATATCGAAGGGATGAAGCTCAGTCGTTTCGACAAGGTTCTCGGTCTGACGCGCGAGCGGATCGCGCGGATTTATCGCGGGGAGCGTACCGCGATCCAACTCGGTCTGGTTGCCTGAAAAGAAAAAAGTCAAAAGAAGACCCGCGGATGTTCATCCGCGGGCTTCGATTTTCTGATCACTAACAACTACACACTATCAACTCATCACTATCCACTTCTTATGTCCCGTGTTCCCACGAGGTGCTGTACTTCTTCTGGTCTTCGGTCATCGTGTCGATCGTTACGCCCATGCTTGCGAGCTTGGCGGTCGCGACGAAGTCTTCGACTTCCGCCGGAACCGGCAGCACTTTGTTCGGCAGCTTGCCCCGGTTCTTCACACAGTACTCGGTGGCGAGCGCTTGCGTGGCGAAGCTCATGTCCATCACGCTTGCCGGGTGGCCTTCCGCCGCCGCCAGATTCACCAATCGGCCGTGGCCGATGACGTAGATCTTCTTGCCGGTCTTGAGGCGATATTCTTCGACTTCATGACGAAGGTCGGGAATCACTTCCACGGACAACGCTTCCAAGGCCTTGAGGTCGATTTCGATATCGAAGTGCCCGGAGTTGCAGACCATCGCGCCGCTCTTCATCAGCGGGAAGTGCTCGGCGGCGAGGATGTGCTTGTTGCCGGTGACGGTGATGAAGATATCGCCGACTTTGGCGGCATCTTCCATCTTCATGACAGCGAAACCGTCCATGGCGGCTTCGAGAGCGGCGACGGGATTCACTTCGGTGACGATCACCTGCGCACCCAGACCACGGGCCCGCGAGGCAACGCCTTTACCGCAGTAGCCGTAACCGGCGACGACGATCTTCTTGCCGGCGAGCAGAGCGTTGGTCGCACGGATCACGCCGTCGAGTGTGCTTTGGCCTGTGCCGTAGCGGTTATCGAAGAGGTGCTTGGTGAGGGCGTCGTTGACTGCGATGACGGGGAACTGCAGCACGCCGTCTTTTTCCATGGCCCGCAGGCGGATGACACCAGTCGTGGTTTCCTCCATGCTGCCGATGACGTCCTTGAATACCGACTTGCGTTGTTCGGCGGTGAATTTTTCGGCCCATTCGCGGACGGGTTTCTGATTTCCGCCAAGCATTTCGAGTCGGTTCAACGCGATGAAGATCATCGAGGAAACAAGGTCCGCACCGTCGTCCATGGTGACGTGCGGCTGATGTTCGAGCGCCATCGCGACGTGTTTGTAGTAGGTCAGGCCGTCTTCGCCATGGATGGCGGCGACGCCGATGCCGAAGTCTTTGACGAGGCTGGCAGCGACTTCATCCTGTGTTGAAAGGGGGTTGGAGGCGATGAGGAGCAGTTCGGCGCCGCCCGCGCGGATGGTGCGTGCCAGGTTGGCGGTTTCGGCGGTGACGTGCAGGCAGGCGGACATGCGCAGGCCGGCCAGCGGTTTCTCAGCTTCGAATCGCTCGCGGACCTTCTGGAGCACGGGCATATCGCCGTCGGCCCAGAGAATGCGCTTCTTGCCCTTGGCGGCCAGGGCGATGTCTTTGATGTCGTGACGGGGAACGCCGGTTGCGGCGGTCGCAGAAATCATCGTTATCCTCGTTCCAGCAGTACGGATGTCGGGGCCTTAAGACGGCCAAACCGAAGTAAGAAAGTGTTTTACAAAGTACCGCCGCGACTGCTACCCTATCGCCAGCGAAACAATCGAAGTGCCAGAAAAAAGCACCCCAGCCCCCAGGCAATCAAAATGAGCGTGGGACGGATGATCGCGGTCAATCCCGCCCCGTCATTCATGACATTTCGCAGCGCATCGATGAGAACCGTCAGCGGCAGCGCCTGAATGAACGGCTGAATTTCCTGCGGAAATCGCTCGGCAGAGAAGAAAACTCCTGACAGCAAATACATGGGAAGCATGACAGCGTTCATCAGCCCGGAGACGGTTTCGATCGTCTT
Organism: Limnoglobus sp.; assembly: GCA_041742055.1. GTDB lineage: Bacteria > Planctomycetota > Planctomycetia > Gemmatales > Gemmataceae > Limnoglobus. The sequence continues at coordinate 72,911 of JBGSJI010000086.1, forward strand.
CGCCCGGCACGCGACCAGCAATCCGATCCCGGCGAAACAGGTTCCGCCGGCGAAAAGCAAAATCAAGAACGCCAGCGGATCGCCGAATACCCGCACGCCAAAAACCAGCCAGGCAAACCCGAACAGCAACACGATTTCCACCATTGTGAAAATGAGACGGCTCAGAACCAGGCTGAGCATGAAGTCCGTCTTCCGCATCGGCGTTGCAAGGAATCGTTTGAGGAGTTTCCGCACGCGCATGTCCACGATCACGAAGCCCACGCCCCAAAGCCCGCCGCCCATCAGATTCGTGCCGATCAAGCCGGGAATCAGAAAGTCGATGTAGCGGGCGCCGGGTTCGTCCAATGTGGACTCCGTCGCTTTCGGCGCTGTCGGGAACCGGTCGCGCAGCAGAACATTATCGACCGCGTTTTTCGCGAGCACCGCTTCCGGGCGATTTGGTTCGATGAGATAATCCGGAGCGGAATTTGTTTCGCCGGGCGTGACCACGAGATCGGTCTTGGCGGTGCGCATGCGGTTGCGACAGACGGAGGAATGATCCAGAGTGATGACCAATCGCGGATCGCGTTCGAGACTGGTCTTCATCTGCTCGGCGGCGACCAACCCTGCTGGACCGTCGGTGACGATGTCCACGCGGATCTGTTCGACGGGTCGATTGCGAAATGCCGTTCCGAGGATCACCGCCAGAAACAGCGGAAATCCGTACACCCAGAAGACGGCGGCGGGTTCACGGTAAAACTCACGGATCCGGCCGAGCGTGAGATTCAGGAGCGGCGACGAATTGTGGGTGGCTTCCGCCATGATTTACTTTTCTCCGTCGTCACGCAGGTGTCGGCCTGTGAGGGTGACGAATACGTCTTCGAGTGTGGCGGTGCGCGTGGTGAGTCCGCTCAGTTCCGCCGAATGCTCCTGAAGCAACGTCATCAGCGCCGGGATGACCGTGGGCGGCGAACCGACCGTGAGGGAATAGCCGTTCGGCTCGTTTCGCATGGCGGTGACCGTCGGCAGTTTTTCGCAGCGATTCTGCAGCGGCCCACTGAGAGCGTCTTTGGTGGAGAACTCGACGATGTGCTCGCCGCCCAATTGGTGAATGAGTTCGCCAGGCGTTCCGATGGCGATCACTTTCCCCTGATCGACGACGGCAACTCGATCGCAAAGCCGCTCCGCCTCGTCCATGTAATGCGTGGTGATGACGATCGTTCGCCCCCGGTCTTTCAGGCTTCGGATCACGTCCCAAAGCTGCCGTCGGGACTGCGGGTCCAGACCTGTCGTCGGTTCATCGAGAAAGAGCAGATCCGGATCACCGACGAGCGCACACGCCACGGCGAGACGCTGTTTCTGCCCGCCGGAAAGCTTATCGATCTTGGAGTTGGCTTTTTCCTGAAGGCTCACGAGGCCGATGGCTTCGTCGGGTGCGAGCCCCGCCGAGTAGAAGGAGCGGAAGAGGCGAACGGTTTCCGCTACGGTGAGTTTGTCCGCCAAACGCGTTTCCTGCAGCGAGATCCCGATGCGAGCCCGCAGCGCGCGCTCGTCACGCTTCCAGTTCATCCCCAGAACTTCAACTTCGCCAGCCGTTGCATCGAGAATACCTTCGAGGATTTCGAGCGTCGTGGTTTTCCCGGCACCGTTCGGCCCGAGAAGCCCGAAGCACTCGCCCGTCTGGACTTCGAGATCGAGACCGCGCACCGCCTCGACCGGCGGACGGCCCGGATAGGTTTTGACGAGATTCCGACAAACGATCGCCTGGCTCATTCCGCGATTATACGAACTGGTGCCTGATGGAAATCAGTCTTCGAACAAGCTCGCTTGTTTGCCGTGTTTCAATCGATGGATGTACTCGTAATACTCTTTCAATTTGAACTTTCTCGCCGTGTTGTCGCTGGACATGAAGCGGATCGAACCGAAGACCTTTCGCTCGGGCGGCCAGGGCCGGTCAAACAGGCCGAAGCACCAGAGGATTCCGGAGTAACTGTTCGGGTCGCGGCCATCGAGTGCGTACTTGTTGTTGAGATGTTCAAGGATGCTGTACGCCTCTTCCGGCGAAGCGGACCATTCGAGCACTTTCTTGCCCCAGAGCATGCGGAGGTAATTGTGCATACGGCCGGTTTTGACGAGTTCGGTCTGGGCGGCGTTCCAGAGGTCGTCGTGCGTGGACGCCGATTCAAACTCCTCGAGCGTGTAGAGGTACTCGCGGGGGTCGGAGGCGTGTTTGTCGAGCGTGGCTTTGGCCCAGGGAGGGAGCACGGTTTCGAGCGTACCGCGAGTGCGGGGTGCGAAGTCCATCGTCTCGAAGTTGAAAGACGGTTGTGAATTGTTTTCCTGCCAGCTTCGATGGCTGGATGGTTCCGATCGGTTCCGGCAGTAATGCCAGTGATAGCCGATGTCGCGCCAGACAATCGCCTCGTCGAGGAAACTGTTCACGTTTTCATCGCGGCAGAAGAAATCGCTTTTGTTGCGGGTTTTCAGATTGAGTTCGTTCGTGGTCCAGCGACCGGTGAATTTCAGAGTTTCGGCAATGACTTCATCGATCGAGATGTGGCCGAAATGCAGGTGGGCGCTCAGTGCGCTGGCGGCGGTGCGTGCGGGATCGCTGGGCTGATTGCGCTCATCGTTGTAGCGCGAGAGTTTGGACTTGATGAATGTCTTGAGCTTCTTCCTCGCTTCGGCGCTTCCTCCGTATTCACCGATCACAGGCGGAACCGATTGATCGACCGGCAGTTGCCGTACGAACTCCGCAAGATCGTCCGGCGGAATCCAGAGTTTGAAGGGCGGATCGCTTTTGAGTTGATTGAGTCCTTCGATTTCAGGTTCCGCCTGCGAACGATTCTCCCAGGACAGGGCGAAGAGTTTGTGCATCCGGGGGCGGAGATGTGCGGCGGCCGCGACCGGCGCACCGAGCAGCGCGAACGGAACGCAACCGTTGGAATCGATGGCATGGATGGCGACATCGAGCGTGGCGATGGCGCGGTTGTGGGCGGGGACGATGTAGGCGGGGTAATCGTCGGTCACAATGACGGCGGCGCTCTCTGCTATTCGCTTGACGAGTCCCCTGCCCGGTTCGTCCGGCGTTTCGACGAACGGCCAATACGTGAGGCCCATCTTGTTCGCTTGGCGAGCGTTCTCGCACATGCCTTCGAGGATGAATGTGTGCAGCCGGGCGTTGGCCCAGGGATAGTTGAGTTTGAGTGCCTCGTAGACGACAAGTGGTTTATTGAGATGGCGGGCGAGGTGGATGGCGTAGTCGAGTGCATGGTTGTGCGTGAGGCGCCGAAACATCTGCATCCAGTAGAGGACGTATTGACCGCTCGGGCGTGGCGGATGCGCGTTGAGTTTGCGAATTCGAGCGTCGTTGAAATTTGCCATCGGTGCGAGTCCTTGGATTCGTCATATCTATAGCTTTGATGAACCGAACAATTCTGGAAATCGATTCGATCCGGAAACGCTACGGTGCGACGCACGCACTGAATGGCGTGACGTTGTCGGTCGAGTCCGGCGAACTTTTTGGCTTGCTGGGACCAAATGGCGCAGGGAAAACGACGCTTCTCTCGATCATTGCGGGTCTGCTGAATGCGGATACAGGCAGCGTCCTTCTCGACGGCCAACCGTTCCGCGCCCAGAACCGGGAACTGCGCCGACTCATCGGGATCGGTACGCAGGACCTCGCGATTTACCCCGATCTGACCGCACGCGAAAACATTCTCTTTTTCGGAGATCTTTACGGTTTGAATCGGCAGGTTCTCTCGACTCGTGCGGACGAACTGCTGACGGCGGTGGGACTGCAGGACCGCGCGAATCACCGGGCGGGGACGTTTTCCGGCGGGATGAAGCGGCGGTTGAATCTGGCGGTGGCGGTGGTGCATTCGCCGCGGTTGCTGTTGCTCGACGAACCGACCACGGGAGTCGATCCGCAATCGCGGCAACTGATCTTCACGATCGTGAAGTCGCTGAACTCTTCGGGGATGACGGTGGTCTATACCAGCCATTACATGGAGGAAGTGCAGGCGCTGTGCACGCGGATCGCGATTGTGGATCGCGGGTCCGTCATCGCATGCGATACGTTACCCGAATTATTGCGCCTGCGGCCGAGCCGGTTGAAAATTAAACTCGAAAGCCCGAACGAGCGGTTCGAGAAGCGGCTTGGCGCACTGGATGGCGTGCAGTCGGTGACGGCCGTACCGGAGGGATTGATTGTGGAATCGGATGCGATCGGCCCGATTTTGCCCCGACTGGCGGAGGCGTGTCTTGAGGAAAACGTCACGCCGCGGGCCATCGAACTGAACGAGTCTACGCTTGAGCGTGTGTTCCTGCACCTGACCGGCCACGCTCTGAGAGATTGACGTATGCGTGCGATCGTCACACTTGCCGTGAAAGATACCCGCCTGATCCTGCGCGATCCGCGCGCCGCCGTCATCCTTTTGCTGATGCCGATTCTGCTCGTGCTGGTGATCGGCGTGACCGTCGGCGGTGCGTTCGATCCGAACAAGAAGGAACAGCTGCGGATTTCGGTTGTGAATCTCGACGCGGGCCTGCCCCCGGATGCGGGGGATTTCCCCGACCGTGCGTGGTCGCAGTTTCTGCTCGACGATTTTGCGGGCACGGCGGACATCAAGGTGGAACTCATCGCCACGCGCGAGGATGCGCAGAATCTCGTGCGCTCCGGCGAACGAGCGGTCGTGATCATCCTTGAGCCGGAATTCAGTGCGCTGATTCACCGCTGTTCGTTCGTGGGCGAACCGCTCAAGAAGAACCCGATCAACCCGTTGTACCGCGACGGAATGCGCACTCAGACGGTCGGCGTGACGGTGCTGCGCGATCCGACTCAGGAGGTCGCCGCCGCCGTCGTCGAGCAGGTCGTGCAGGTGGCGCTGATGCGCGTCGTGATCCCGTGGATGATCGGGCAGGCGTTTGAGATGATCGGCACGCCGGCGTTCATGGACAAGATGAAAAAGTACGTCGCAGGGATCGAACTGCTCCCGCCATCGCTTCTCAAGTCGATCGGCGATGCGATGCAAAAAGGGATCAGCGGATTCTTTGTCGATTATGATTTCCAGGGCAAAACCTGGGCGAAGCTGACCAAGAGCGAACCGCCGCCCGTCAAGGATTCGAACCGCACCGCCTATCAATCCGACGGCACCGGCACCATCCGTCGCGGGGCGGTGCGCTATCAAACGCTTGTGCCTGGCTACACCGTGACCTTCGCCTTCTTCCTCGTTCTGGTCATGGGCTGGCTGTTCGCCTCGGAGCGCCGGCACGGCACACTCGTGCGCCTGCAGATCGCCCCGATCGCCCGCTGGCAACTCCTGCTGGGCAAACTGCTCCCCTGTCTGGGCGTATCACTCGTTCAGGGGTTCGCGCTGCTTGGTGTTGGCTATCTTCTCTTCGGCCTGCCGTTGGGAGCACGTCCTGAATGGCTGATTCCCGTTGTGGCTTGCACGTCACTCGCCGCCGTGGGTCTGGCGATGATGGTCGCATCCGTGGCCAAGACCGAGCAGCAGGTTTCGGTCTACGGCACACTGCTCGTGATTCTGCTGGCGGGGATGAGCGGATCGCTGATGCCACGGTACCTGATGCCGGAAGAGATGCGTGCGATCACGCGAATCACGCCCCATGCCTGGAGCCTGGATGCCTACGCTCAGCTTCTGACGAATCCCGATCCGCAAATCGGAATCGTGACGACGGCCTGTCTGGCGTTACTCGGATTCTCAGCGGTTTTTCTTTCCATCGCCTGGTGGCGACTGTCGGTCTCGAATTGATCGTTACTTGCCATCAGTTTTTTTCACCGGCTCGATTGGCTTTTCTTCTTCAACGGGCTTTGCGGGTTTACTTGGCACAGGTGCGGTGGTTGCTCCTTCCAGACGAGCGAGCTTGATCTGCAAGGCCTGGATCGAACTGGCCAGTTCCTTCATGGTGCGGTCGATTTCCTTGTACTGTTCGTCCCGATGCGCTTTGCGGTCTTGATCGGCCGCCAGATTCTTATCGACTTCCTGTCGGAGCTTCAGGTAATCTTCGCGGGAGGATTTGGAATCCGCGGTCAAAGACGAGATCTTCTCCTTGAGAACCTCAATGGTAGCGAGATCCTTCTTGGCGGCGTCGATATCCATACCACTGCGTGTGAATTTTTCCTTGTACCCATCGAGTTCCGTTCGCATCGCGCGGATCGTTGCATTTTGCTCATTATTCTGCGTTTGAAGTTGAAGAACCCGGTCGCTGTAGGAATTGACTCGGCTGCTGAACTCGTCTTTTTTGATCAGTTCCGCACGCGCCTCGTTCAGTTTGTGAATTTCGTTTCGCAATTCCGAAATCTGATTATTGAAGCTGTTGTAAATCGTAATCCCCGCCAGCGCGGCAATACTGACAATCGTTCCGCCGAAGACACGCCAGAAGACGCTGATCCCACCTTGCTCATCCGATGCATGATTTCGCGCTGATCCACTTTGTGCGTTGTGCAATGCTGTGGCAGTAAATGGAAGCTGGGATTGACCACCGAAACTTTCCGATTCGTTCGAAGTGGACTGACGGCGCAGGTTCACGGCTGGGTTCCTTCCCCAAATGTCGATGCAGTAACTCGAAGACAGAGTGTTTGGGTGGCTATAACTTGCGCAAACATTTCCCGCAAGACAGAGCGAACCCTTTTTGATCAAAAGTACGGATTCGAACGCCAAGAATTCCCCGGACTTCCGTTGCCTTCTGGAAATGGATCACATATCCTTAGTTAGGCATGTTTGACATGCGCTGAAAAACGGTGAGTATCTTATCCAGAGTGGCTGAGGGGCTAGGCCCGACGACGCCACAGCAACCGGTTCCCAGATCTGATCACACGATCGATCTTCGAATGCTGGTGCTAACTCCTACTCGGCCATACCGCCGGGGAAGATAAGATACCGCGAGAGACCTCAAAAACCTCCCGCTGTTTCTTGTCTCACCAAGACCTGGATTAATCACTCACCCCAAACCTTCCTTGATCGGAACTGGGGTGTTTTTTTATGCCGTCTCCCTTCGCAACTGGAATGAAATGCCGTGTTTGCGGCAAACTCTATCCGGAATCCGCAATCAATTTCTGCGTCGATGACTTCGGACCACTTGAAGTCACATACGACTATGCGAAAATCGCGTCTCAGCTTTCGCGAGCGGAACTGGAACGCCGCCCCGCCACCATGTGGCGTTTTCAGGAGTTTCTGCCGATCGGCTTCGATCAGCCGATCGTCGGCCGCAATGTGGGAGCGACTCCGCTCGTCAAAGCCGACCGGCTTGCCGAGGCGCTGGGAGTCAAAAAACTCTGGGTGAAGAATGATGCCGTGAACTTCCCCACGCTTTCCTTCAAGGATCGCGTCGTCTCCGTAGCACTCAGTAAAGCCCTCGAGTTCAAGATGACGACGGTCGGTTGCGCGAGCACCGGGAATCTCGCCAACAGCGTCGCTGCGCAGGCCGCCAGCGCCGGCCTCGATACCTTTATCCTCGTCCCCGCGGATCTGGAGCGCACCAAGATCCTCGGCACCGCCGTCTATGGTGCGAGAGTCATCGGCTGCCTCGGAACCTACGACGAAGTCAACCGGCTCTGCACTCAGATCGCGCTCAAATACGGCTGGGGTTTCGTGAACGTCAACCTGCGGCCGTTCTATGCCGAAGGCTCGAAGACGATGGGTTTCGAAATCGCCCAGGATCTTGGGTGGCGTTTCCCTCAGCACGTTGTCAGCCCGATGGCGGGCGGTGCATTGATCGGCAAGATTCACAAAGCGTTCAATGAACTGTACGCGACCGGTCTCGTTGACACACCGGTAACGACGAAAATGCACGGTGCTCAGGCAACCGGTTGCAATCCGATCAGCGATGCGGTGAAGACCGGCCGTGAAAAGCACAAACCGGTCCGCAAACCCAATACGATTTGCAAGAGCCTGGCGATCGGCGATCCCGCTGATGGGATCTTCGCCGCGAAACTGGTTCGGGAAACCGGAGGCTGGGCGGAGGACGCAACGGACGAGGAGATCATCGAAGGAATGAAACTCCTTGCTCAAACCGAAGGGATCTTCGCCGAGACCGCCGGTGGAACGACCGTCGCGGTCGCCCGCAAGCTGATCGAATCGAGCCGAATCCCTCGCGATGAAGAGATCGTGCTCTGCATCACGGGTAACGGACTGAAAACTCAGGATGCGATTTTTGATACTCTTGAAGAGCCATCCGTCATTAAACCTACACTTGGCGAGTTCGAACTTCTGAGCGGCCTCGCGGAGGCTCGTCCCGAACCCGTACTCGTTTGATCGCAGAATTGAGAACACAATGGCCATTAAAGTTCAGATTCCGACTCCGATGCGTGACCAGTCGGACGGTAAGGCGGAGGTCGAAGTGAACGGCGAGACCGTACAGGCGGTGCTCGACGATCTGGTCCGCCAGTATCCGGGTTTGGGAAGCAAACTGTTCGACAACGGTAAGATTCGTCCATTCGTCAATGTCTTCATCGATGAAGAGGATATCCGTTACCTCGACGAGATGGAGACTAAAGTGGCGGACGGCGCGACCGTCGCGCTCATACCTGCGGTGGCCGGTGGTTGACGACGAACCGGAACTCGAACTTGATGGCCCCTGGAAGGAAGCGATCGACTGGTACTTCGAGGCGTTCATCGATTTTTTCTTCGCACCCATCACGGACTTGATCGACTGGTCGCGGGGATTCGAGTTTCTGGACAAGGAACTCCAGAAGATCGCACCCGATGCTTTTGAGGGTCGGGGGACGGTTGACAAGCTGGCTCGCGTCTGGCTGAACGACGGCAGCGAAGGCCACGTATTCGTTCACATCGAAGTGCAGAATCAGCACCAGACGCAGTTTTCCGAACGGATGTATACTTACCATCACCGACTTCGGGACCGGTACGGCCGGATGCCAATCAGTCTTGCGATTCTCGGTGACGAATCGCCTCACTGGAAACCGGATTCGTTCAGCGAGGAATGTGGCGGTTGCCGGATCGACTTTCGTTTTCCCATAGCGAAGTTGTTAGAATGGGAAGGTCGGGATAAGGAGATGCTTGCGAGTGCGAATCCGTTTGCGGTTCTGACATTGGCGCATCTGAAAACGTTAAGAACTCGGGGACAACAGGAGCACCGTCAATCGCAGAAACTCTTTCTGATCAAAGGGTTCTACGATCGGGGATTCGATCGTGAGCGGATCATTCGGCTGTTCCGGCTGATCGATTGGATCATGGCGCTGTCGCCCCCGAGGCGAGTGGAGTTTGAAACGAGCCTGAAAGAATTCGAGGAGGAACGAAACATGCCGTTCGTCAGTCCCACCGAACAATTGTGGCTGGAGAAGGGGATCGAACAAGGGATCGAAAAAGGGATCGAAACGGGCAAATTGGAAGGACTGTTCGCAAGTATGGAATCGATTCTGGATGTCCGATTCGGCGAACCCGGAGTGGCGCTCATGCCTCGCGTACGCCTGATTCCCGACCTCGAGACCGCGATCCGTATTCAGAAAGCGATTCTGAATGCTTCGTCCCTCAACGAACTTGAGCAATTCCTTCCGAATCAGAACTGAGCCACACTCGAATGCCACCGGAAGCTGAAGCACCCGACGGCGCGGCCGTCTTTCCTCTGATCCCGCCGGAACTCGGCGTGCATCCGTTGCTTCTGGCGACTTTGCACGCGTACGTTTTTCTCGAAGGGTCGGAGGAAACCGTGCTGAACGGTGCGGTCGCTGAAGAAGCCATGCAGTACCTCGTCACTTATCTCCAGCGATCAAGTGGAGCCGACCTCAAGCGCATGCGTGAAGACCTGGAAACTCTGACATCGTTCGCGAAAGCGGAAAAGTGGCCCAAACAGCAAATACGCTTTTTGCAGGAATTTCTCACCGAAAACGGAATCGAATAACGCACCATGGAAACGACACTTGAACGTTACTCCCGGCAAATGCGTGTTCCCGGCATCGGCAAGGCGGGACAGGAACGCATCATGGCGTCACGCGTCGCGCTGTGCGGAGTCGGTGCACTCGGCACGGTGCTCGCCAACGCCCTCGTTCGCGCCGGCGTGGGGTTCATCCGCGTCATCGACCGCGATTTCGTCGAACCGAGCAACCTCCAGCGGCAGGTGCTCTTCGACGAATCGGACGTGACCAACAACATGCCCAAGTCCGAAGCCGCCGTGATCAAAATGCGGCAGATCAATTCCAGCGTAAAGCTCGAAGCGGTTGTCGCCGACATCAACCGCACGAATATCGAGGAGTTCTGCAAGGACGCCGATCTGATTCTTGACGGGACCGACAATTTCGAGGTCCGCTACACCATCAACGATGTGGCGATCAAACTCGGAAAGCCGTGGATTTATGGCGGAGCGGTCGGCACCGAAGGGATGACCATGACGATCATTCCTGGTGAAACACCGTGTCTGCGGTGCGTGTTCGAAGCCAGCCCCGGCCCGGGTGAAGTCGGGACCTGCGAGACCGCAGGCGTGCTTGGGCCAGCGGTCGGCGTCATCGCCAACATGCAGGCGGCGGAGGCCCTGAAGATCCTTGCAGGGAAGAAGGAAACGATCAACCGCGAACTCGTGATGCTCAATTTGTGGGAAAACACCTACAAGCGAGTCAAGATCGCTCCGCTTGCGGGTCGGAAAGGCAAATGCCCCTGCTGTGCACTCAAACAATTCGATTGGCTCGAAGGAGATCAGGGCACGCAAACCACCAGCCTGTGCGGTCGCAACGCGGTGCAGGTGACGCAACGCGCCGGGACCAAACTCGATTTCACGCAGATGGCCAATCAACTTAAAGCCAGCGGGCCAGTGACTGCGAACAAGTTCCTGCTCAAGTTCTCCGTGACCGACGGCGGAGAGGGATACGAATTCACCGTCTTCCCCGATGGACGCGCGATCATCAAGGGGACCGACGACTGCGACCGCGCCAAGACTCTTTATGCCAAGTACATTGGATATTAGAAAATCTTCGTGATTGAGAATGCTCTATGAGTTCGCTTCTCGCACCCGTTCGCGGCCTGGAACCCGAACGAACAAACCTGTTCGTTCGACGTTTCACTCTGGACGAATACCATCGACTGATCGAAATTGGTATGCTCAAGCCGGACGATCCCTACGAACTCCTGAATGGGGTCATCAAATTCAAAATGCCCCAGAACACCCCACACGCGAGTACCTCTTCGAAACTGGAAAAACGGTTTTGGAAACTTCTGCCGGATGATTGCCTGCCAAGAACACAAAAACCGATCACGATACCAAGCCGGGAAAGCGAAACTGAGCCGGATCTGGCGATTGTAGCCGGTCCCGAAGATCGTTACGACGACGAACACCCGTTTCCGCGCGATGTTCTGTTGATCGTCGAAGTTGCCTCAACTTCTTTGGATGAAGACAGAGGGGAAAAACGCGAATGTTACGCCGCCTCTCGAATTCCGATCTATTGGATTGTGAACCTCAAGGAACGTGTTGTCGAAGTCCATTCACAACCCCGTACTGGCAAAAAGCCCGGCTATCGCCAGATCGCACTCTTCCTTCCTGGTGACACCATCCCCGTGGTCCTCGGCAAGAAGACCGTCGGCTCGATTCCCGTCAATGAGATTCTTCCGTGATCTACCTCGATAACGCGGCAACGAGTTTTCCCAAGCCGGAAACGGTCTACACCGCCATGGACTCGTTCGCGCGAACCACGCTTGCGAATCCCGGACGCGCAGGGCACAAAATGGCCCTCGCTTCCGAACACGCTCTCGACAACGCCCGGCACCGGCTCAACCGCTTCGTCAACGGTCAAGGCCCCGATCGTTTCGTCTTCACGCTCAACTGCACCGACGCCCTCAATATGGCCTTCAAGGGTGTACTCTCGCCCGGTGATCACGTGATCACTACCGACCTCGAGCACAACAGCGTTTCACGTCCACTCGCCTCGATGGCGGAAGCGGGAACGATCGAACTGACCCGCATACCCTCGGATTCTGGCGGAACCGTCGACCCCGATGCGATTGCGCAAGCGATCAAGCCACACACCAAATTGATCGCCGTCACGCATGCGTCCAACGTTCTCGGTACGATTCAACCCGTCGAAGAAATCGGCGACATCGCTCGCGATCGCGGCATTCTGTTCCTCGTGGATGCCGCTCAGACTATCGGGGTTGTGCCCATCGATGTGCAATCACTCAAGATCGATCTGCTGGCGTTTCCCGGTCACAAATGTCTCTTTGGACCGACAGGTACGGGTGCGCTCTATGTCGCGCCCAACGTGACGATCCGCCCGTGGCGCGAAGGCGGAACCGGCGGCGATTCCTCGACACCCACCCAACCCACCGATTTCCCCTACTGGCTTGAAGGTGGTACGCCCAACGTCCTGGGAGTCGTGGGCATGATCGCCGGATTGGATTTTGTCGAACGCGAAACCATGGACAAACTGCGCACGCACGAACTCGATCTCTGCGACCAACTCCGCCGCCAACTCGAAGGAAGCCCGTACACCTTCGTCGGCCATCAGGACCGCGATCGCCGCGTCGGCACGATCAGTTTCTACAGCGAACTCCTCCCCGCACCGGAAATCGGCGGCATTCTCGATCAGGCGTTTCAGATCGCCATTCGACCCGGCCTGCACTGTGCGCCGTACATCCATCGTGCCGTGGGTAGTTTCCCCGATGGTCTGGTTCGTGTCAGCCCCGGCGCCTTCAACACGGCAGACGAGATCGACACTCTGGCCGGTGCGCTGAAGGAGATCCTCGCGTCCTGACCAATTCAAAGGGGACTGGCACGTTTTTGATTTGCCGATTTTTGTTTTCGCCCCCTCGACTGTGAGCGCCCGCTCCTTCGTTGAGGCATTCACAACACATTCCCGTATTCGTTCTCCATGAAAAAACTTCGAAATCATTTGTAGGAATTCTCCACGGGCGGGAACTTATTTACGATTGGACTTAAGGAGAACGAGATTCGTGAGCGCACGTTTATCCGCCATCGCACGGCAGGTCTCCTCCGCAGCCCTCGATCCGGCTACGGATCGGGAACTGCTCGCGCGGTACCTTTCGACTCGCGATGAGGTCGCGTTCACTCGGATCCTTCAGCGCCACGGCCCGATGGTCTGGGGTATCTGCCGTAATCTGTTGAATCACGCAGCGGAAGCCGATGACGCATTCCAGGCTGTGTTTCTGGCATTCATACGAGGTGCGAAGCAGATTCAAAAACCGGATTCGTTGGGTGTCTGGTTTCATGGCGTGACCATTCGCGTCGTGAAAAAACTGAAGCGTTCCCAGTCACGCCAGCGTCATCATGAATGCAAGGTCGCTCAGACTGAGAATGAGATTCCGATCTCGGATACCCGCTGGGATGATCTCATCCAGATTGTTCATGAAGAAGTTCATCGTCTGCCGGAGGCGGAGCGCACGGTCTTCGTCCTCTGTTGTCTTGAAGGTGTCCGACAACCGGTAGCGGCCGAACAACTGGGCTGGAAGCCCGGCACGCTGACGGGGCGCTTATCGCGGGCCCGCCAGCGGTTGCTCGATCGGTTGGCGCAGCGCGGGATCGCCTCCGCCGTTTCGCTCGGAGCTTTGGGAATCGGTGCCACAACCAGTCAGGCGCTCATTCCTCAGTCGTTGTTTCAACAGGTCAATCAATGGAATCATGACGACCAGACGATTCCATCAACCATTATTCAACTATCTCAGGGAGTCGTGGAAATGTCTCTTGGCAAAATTAAATGGTTGGCCGCTTCGCTTATCCTCGCAGGCGGAATCGGCATGGACCTCGGCATCGGCGTGCTCTCGAAGGCCGACGCCCAATCGACTGCGCCGGCTCGAACCGCACCAAAGGCAAAGAGCGCACCGGCGCCAGTTGTAGCTGCGCCAGCGCCCGAGCCAACTGGCCCCGCTCCCACTTTAGCCGGAGCGCCTCCTGCCCGTCTCCGTTCTCATGAAGGTATCTGGCCTTCTCCGGCCGCTACCGTTCCCTCTCCTGCAGTGGCGCCAGCGACGGCGCCTGCTCGCTGGGATCATAAAGTCGTTGCGTTGAATAATGCCAGCTTCGAGGCACTCAAAGAAATTCTCGATCGGGAATCGGTTGGTGGATGGGAACTCGTAGCGATCGACTCGTTCCCCTCAGGACAATCGACCGTTCGATCCGCCATCTTCAAGCGCCGTTTATCCTCCGCTGCGACGAGCACGAGTCCACGGGCCACCAAAGCATATGACCCAATGATGGGTCTTCCAGCGAGTGTTCTTCCGCCGAACACCGCGGACTTACTGAATGATCTTCAGGAATATTCCATTGCGCCGTTAGCCAGTTCTGGGATGATGCCTTCAACTCCACCGACAGCATTGAACAAGGCTCAAGGGATCCGATCGACTGTTCCGAATTACGATCCATTGTCGAAAAATTCCAATCGATCTTCTCCCAATGTACCGTCTTCCGGCAACCTGGCTCCGACCAGACTCAAGACAAGTAACGTTAAAGCACCCGAGCCCGTTCCCGAAGGATCAGGTTATGGATTCGGTTCGAGCTCCACTTTGCCTCCTCCCACTCCTTACAACAGTCATGATAAGTCTCCTTCGAATTTGAAGCTGCACACCATCTCGCTGCGTGCCTGCACCGCCACCAATGTGGCCAAGGTGCTCAAGGAACTGATTGCAATCAACGAGTACAACGATGACGTCACCGCAGTCATTGCGGATGAAGACAACAATGCTCTGCTCATTAAGGCGACATCGAGCGGAGCAACGAAAGTCCAGGACCAGATCAAACAATTGGAAGAAGCGGCACAAGTCAGACTGAAGGAACAGGAGATGAAAGAAACGGAAGCGAAATTCCGCAAGAAACCATAAGCATCGCGACTCGAAAATCGTTGTGGAAGTCCGACAATGAGTTCATGAAGTACCGCCCGAGTTTTGATGAATTTCAGGAGTTGGCGAAGTCTCACACCCTGGTGCCGGTCTACAGGCAACTGGTGGGGGATACGTTGACGCCAGTTTCGGCATTCAAAGCGATTGCTGCGGATAAGGATTGGGCATTTCTTTTCGAGAGCGTTGTTGGTGGTGAGCGGATCGGCCGATACAGTTTCGTGGGTGCCGATCCGTTCGAACGATTCGAAGCTTATGGCAATTCGCTGAGAATCCAGCACAATGGCAAAGAAACGACCATCCCGTCAGACGATCCTCTGAAATCCCTCGAAGAACAGATTGCACGATTTCGAGCTCCGCATCTGGCCGGACTGCCCCGATTTGTGGGTGGTGCGGTCGGGTTCGCGAGCTACGATGCGGTGCGCTATGTTGAGCATCTGCCGAATGCGCCGGTGGACGATCGCGGGATTGCGGATCTGAGTTTCGGCTTCCACGATCGCATGGTGGTCTTCGATCACATCAACAAAACGGTCAACGTCATTGCTCATGCACGTTGCCAGAATCAATCGAATCTCAAAGCCGCATACGACGAAGCCTGCCGGCGAGTCGATGAACTCGTGCAGCAACTGGAAAAACCGGTCGAAGGGTTGAGTCTCCGAGATATCGATCGATTCGCTTCGCAATCGTCCGGGCATACGCCTCAATCCAATTTCACGCGCGAAGGCTATGAAAACGCCGTTCGCAAAACGATCGAATACATCAACGCCGGCGATGCGTTTCAGGTCGTACCGAGTCAACGATTTCAAACGGAAACCACGGCAGATCCCTTTGATATTTATCGGGCATTGCGCGTGGTGAATCCCTCGCCGTTCATGTTCTTCGTGCGCTGCGGACCGGTGACACTGGTGGGTGCTTCGCCGGAAATCATGTGCCGGGTTGAGAATGGCGAGATGACGGTCCGCCCGCTGGCGGGAACACGGAAGCGCGGCTCGACGCCGGAGGAAGATCAGTCGCTGGCCGAAGAACTGGTGAACGATCCCAAGGAACGGGCCGAGCACATCATGCTCGTCGATCTGGCGCGGAACGATATCGGGAAAGTGGCGGAGATCGGCAGCGTGAAGATCGGCGATTTGCTGACAGTCGAACGGTACAGCCATGTGATGCATCTTTCGAGCACGGTAACGGGCACGCTCAAGAAGGGACTCACGGCATTTGATGCGCTGCGATCAAGTCTGCCGGCGGGTACGCTCAGCGGTGCGCCCAAGGTGCGGGCGATGGAGATCATCGATGAACTTGAGCCGAATCGGCGAGGGCCATACGGAGGCGCTGTCGGATATTTCGATTTCAGCGGGAATATGGATACGTGCATCGCGTTGCGAACGATGGTGATCCAGGGAACGACCGCCTATGTTCAGGCAGGTGCGGGTATCGTGGCGGACAGCGATCCTTCGAGCGAATATCAGGAGACGGTGAACAAAGCGATGGGTTTGATGAAGGCCCTGGAAATCGCCGAAACGCAGTTGAAGTGATTGTTCATCGAACAGACGAATCGATTCTCCCGTTGTTCAACTGATTGTTGGCATTATGGCCTGAAGCAAGCGTTCCTGTCTTTCGGGGCGAAAACCGACTACAATTGAGCTAACGTGTCGAATACCGGAATCCTCTTTGCGTCGCTTTCCATCCCAGCCGTTGCAGCCCTTGCAACGGCTTCAGCCGTTTCGCTTCCGATCCTGATTCATCTGCTCTTCCGCCAGCGCTTCCGCGTGGTGGAATGGGCGGCCATGCGGTTCCTGAATGTCGCCCGTAAAAAATCGAGCCGTCGAATCGATCGCTGGTTGTTGCTGGCACTTCGCATCTTCTGTGTGTTGATTCCGCTGCTGGGTATGATGGCTGCGACTCCGTGGGCCGAACCCTTCTGGCAGAGCATCCGTCCGGGAACTCCGGAAACGCTTGCGAACGCTCCGCGGACACATCTTATCATCGTGCTCGATCGCTCGCTCAGCATGACGGCGCGGGCCGATCAGCGTAGCCGCTACGAACTGGCGATGGAGCAGGCGATCAGCGCGATCGAATCACGAAATCCCGGTGATGGGTTTTCCCTCGTGGCTCTGGGATCGCAGACCGAGTCAGTTGTCCCCGGACCGTCAAACGATACGGCAAAGGTGCTTTCCGAGTTGAAGGAACTCAAGCCAGGCCATGGGCTGTCGAATCTTGGAGAAGGATTGGCAGCGGTCAACGATATTCTCGCACGATCTCCGAGAAGTTATCTTCGAAGGCAGATCCTTCTCCTCACGGATCTGCAGGCGACAACATGGACAGATTTGATTCCGAAACCGGACCAGCAACCGGCGGAAACCTGGTTGAAACTGACCTCGCGAGGCGACCTCGCGGTTGTGGATTGCGCTCGCGAACGATTCGACAACTCGACTGTCGCATCCGTTAAGCTTTCCGATCCTCTTCCGCTGGTGGGAGATGCTCCAACCATCACCGCGGTCATCCAGCACTTCGGTCAATCTCCGCGACAAAAAGTCGGCGTGGAGTTATTGATCGGTCGGCCGGCAGAATCGGGTAAGAGTTCGCCTCTGATCGCACTGGAACAGCAGACGATCGACGAGATTCTGCCGAATGATTCGCTCACCGTTCGATTCACGCTTCCCGATTCCGCACGATTTCGCTCCGCCGGCACCCACGCCGTCCAAGTTCGATTGGTGGAAGCGGATGATCTACCCGCCGATGACTACCGGGCGATGACGTTCACCGTGCGTGACGGATTGCCATGTGTTCTTGTCAATGGCAAGCCATCGACCGTACCGCTGGAGCGGGCGACGGAGATGTTGGCTGATGCGATTGCACCGGGTGGCAAACCGAGACCGGGACATCCGGGCCGGCCCAAAGTTGTGAGTCTCGAGGAGTTCTCCGACGCAACGCTTTCCGATCTTTCGCAGGTCGATTGCGTGTTCCTCTGCGATGTCCCCATGCTGACGCCCTCTCAAATCGCTCGACTTGAGGCGGTGTTGAAGCGTGGCGGCGGAGTCGTGTTCGGTCTTGGCGCGCGTGTTGAAGCGAATCGCGAGTTCTACAATCGCGTACTCTTCGATAACGGGAACGGACTTTTCCCGGGGAAAATTGAAAGTGTGGAATCGATCAGCGGTCCTGACGATCCGGGCTTTCGCCTCGTCGGTGATGATGCATCGTTCCAGCAACCGCCGTTATCAGCGGAGTTTCAGGATTTGAATGGCCGGGCGGGTCTTTCGGCGGTGCCGTTTCGCAAGTATCTGCGTCTTGAGATTCCGAACGGTCGCGGGCGGCGCATCCTCTCCTTTTCCCCGTCGGTCCAGAACTCACCTGACAACCGCCCACCGGATCCGGCCGTCGTCGAGTGGACGCGTCAGCGCGGCCGCGTCATCGTTTACACCAGCACGTTCAATCGCGACTGGAACGACTGGCCGATCCTCCCGACCTATCCGGTCTTCGTCGGCGAACTGCTTCGCCACGCCGCCACCAATCCCGAACGACAGTCGATTCACACCGGTGATGTGATTGAAGAATATCTACCACCCTACCTCGTCGGGCTGACCGCAAAACTGACGGATCCCACGGGTGCGGACCAATCCTGTGTGATCGCAACGTCGGAAGAAGGTGGAGTTGCGAGATTCACCAATACACGGCTTTCTGGGATGTACACGTTTCAAGTCGAAGGCCAGTCGCCGAAACAGATCGCGGTCACGATCCCGGAAGCGGGTTCCGGACGCGGAAGCGAATCCGATCTGCGCCGCGTGGATACGGCGAAAATTCAGGCGATTCACCCTTCGATCCAGGTGGTGCTGGACCCCAATCAGATCGCCATCCAGGATAACGACGGGACAACGGTCACGACGACACCGAAACCGCACGGTCCACTTCTTGGCCGATGGCTCGTTTCGCTCGGCCTTCTGTTGCTGACCTTCGAACTCGTTCTGGCGTGGCGACTCGGGCCTGCGCGAATCGCTGCCGGGCTTCGAGGCGAACCCGCTCCATCAACGCTTGGTGCAACGATTTTCAAAATCATTGCGTGCGTGTTCGTACTTCTGGCAACAGCCGTGATGTTCACGATCTTCCATGCTCGAACGAGCGGGGAACTGCTGGGATTCCTGCCGGATTCCTGGCGACAATCGGTGGAGCAACTGGCTGGCGTGCCGTCGGCCGGACCCGGCGAAGGAACGCGCTGGCGGTTGGAATCCAGTTCCGCCTGGGGAATTCCGATTCCCAAAGAACAACTCATTCAATGGGGCCTGTTTGCACTCGCGTGCGGGGTCGTCATCATCTTCTACCGCTACGAGCGCCGCGCAACCGGAGGCACCCGGCGGGTCATTCTCCCCGCACTGCTTCGTCTGAGCGCGTATGCGCTCGCGATCTTCGTGCTCATGCCACAACTCAAGCTCTCCTTCGATCGCGAGGGTTGGCCCGACATCGCGGTCATCATCGACAATTCCGGCAGCATGTCCACGGTTGATGATCCTCAAGACCCCGCCCTTCAGGAACAACTCGCGCGGATCGCCACGATTCCGGGACTCGAGAAACCGCAGCGCATCCAACTCGCCCGCTGGCTCCTCACGCACCCGGATCAAAACTGGCTTGAGCGACTTGTGCTCGAACGCAAGCTCAAAGTGCACGTTTATGCACTAGCCCAACAGCCGGAAATGATCGGCTCCATACACGAAGTTCAGGATATCGCTGGTACAATCAAAGCCGTCGATGGCGTACTTCCCGATGGAACGGTAAGCCGTCTGGGCGACGGCGTTCAAGCCGTCTTGAAAGCGTTTCGCGGTGGATCGCTCGCTGCCATCATCCTGATGACCGACGGCATCACGACGGACGGAACCGATCTGACCCGGGCGGGGCAAATCGCTTCGCGGGCGCAGGTTCCGCTCCATATCGTGGGTCTCGGAGATACGCAGGATGTGATCGATCTGAGCATCGGAGATCTGCGTTCGGACGATGTCGTCGCCAAGAATGACGAGATCGTTTACGAAGGCCGACTGACCGCAACCGGGCCGGGCATCCCTTCCGCCATCACAGTCACGCTCTCGGAAAAAATCGGCAACCGGTTCGAGAAACGCGACGAAGCGACGATCCAGCCGGACCGTATGGGCAAGCCGGTCCCGTTCCGCCTCAAGCACATTCCATCCGAGGCAGGTGAACGAACTTATATCATCGAAGTTCCCACCGTAACGGGCGAACGCGAAATCGCCAACAACACCATCGAACGGCAGATCGTTGTCACCGAGAACCGTCGCCTGCGCGTCCTGTATCTCGAAGGTTACCCGCGATACGAATACCGCTTCATCAAAGTGCTCCTCGAGCGGGAAATTGAACCGGGCCGAACCGAGAAAGCCGTCGATCTCCAGACGCTCCTGCTCGATGCATCCGTCGATCACGCCACGACCGATCGCAGCGCCCTCCGTGGCTTCCCCACCCGGAACGAACTCTTCGAGTATGACGTGGTGATTCTCGGCGATGTCGATCCCGCTCAGTTGGATCGACCGAATCAGCGACTGCAGGACCTCGCCGATTTTGTTCGCGTCAAAGGCGGAGGACTGATCTCGATCGCCGGTGAATTCGCCAATCCCCACAAGCTCTTCGACACACCGCTTGCGGACGTCTTACCTGTCGCCAATCATGCGGAAGGTTTGATTCGGGCAACGTCCGAAGATGCGCCCCTCGTCAAATCCTTTCAACCAAAATTCACGCCTGCGGGTGCAACGCATCCGCTCTTTCGCCTCGCAGCCAGCGAGACTGATAGCGCCACGATCTGGCGGAGATTGAAGCCGATCTTCTGGTCAGCATCCGGATATACCCGCAAGCAATCGGCCGAAGTGCTGGCCGTCCATCCGGAACGCGCCGCCGAAGACAATCCCGGCGAACAGCATCCGCTGGTTCTACAGCAGTTTTTCGGACAGGGTCGCTCATTGTTTCTGGGCTTTGATGAGACATGGCGCTGGCGCTTCAGGAAGGACGAGGAGCAGTTCAATCGGTTCTGGCGTCAGGCCATCACGGTGTTGGCTCGAAATCGCATTCGACGCATCGAGCTGAAAACCAACAAGCAAACGTCTTACCGGCAAGATGAACCGATCCGAATCACCGTCCTTTTTCCCGACGACGCTCCGCCACCGGGCGAATCGATCAGGGTCGGTGTCGAACGTCGCCCCCTGCGCGATCGCTCAGGCAAAGTGCTCGCGGGCGACAACGAGTCCCGCACGCTCACCCTGACAAAAATCAGAGGCAGCAGAGCCACCTATGAAACCACATTGCCTCAGACTCCCGTGGGCGAGTACGAATTTCATCTTTCGGACCCCGAACCCAATGGCATCAAACCCCGTGCGGAAGCCCGGGTTCTTCCGCCGCCCGGCGAATACGATCGTCTGGAAATGAACCGGACGGAGTTGCTGCGGGCCGCAACAGAGTCTCGGGGAAAATTCTACACCATCGTTGATGCCGAAAAACTGATTGATGAATTGCCGGAAGTGGAACGGTTGCCTCTGAACCAACCCTGTCCTCCGATCCCGCTCTGGAATCATGCTGTTACTTTCGCGTTACTCCTGTTCCTGTTAGGATGGGAATGGATCGTTCGCAAGCAGGAACGACTGGCGTAGCCACTTCGCCAGCCACGTGGATCGGGTCATGTTCGAAAATTGAAGACGCAACGGAGTCGGCTATGTCGTTTGTGCTCCGCCCACCCGAAGAAACCATACCTTTGAATCAGACGATTCGAGGCATTGGCCGGAATCGTCGTACGGCTCTCGTGCTGACTGGCGTCCTTGTCTTCTTTTCCGCCATCGGTCTCTTGGTCGTCACAGTGATCTGGCTCGATGTACTGTACCACCTGGATCGTGGAATCCGTGCACTGTCATTGTTTGCGCTCCTCGCAACCGGGGGCGTGATCGTTTACCGGAAGATCCTGGCTCCGTCTCAACTCTCCACGAGTCCGATCGAGGTCGCTCAATTCATCGAATCGCGGCATCCCGAGTTCAATGACGCACTCGCGAGCGCGATTTCATTCCAGGAGCAAACGGATCATCCCTCTACCAACTCCGCATTCCGGCATGCGGCGATTCGACGGGCGGAACGGATCACGAATCGAGTCGAAATCTCCGGGGTGATCCCCTCCGGGCAGTTGTTTCGTGCGGCGGCGGGTTCGGCGATAGTACTGATCCTGATCTTCGCCTCTTTGATTTCATTGGGTTCAAAAAGTGGAACCGCTTTGACGCGGATCATGGATCCGTTTGGTGCCCATCCGTGGCCACCGCGAACGACCATTGAGATTCTCGAACCGGCACGGTCAATAACTCTTCTGGCAAAAGGATCGGCGTTTCCGCTTTCATTTGAAGTGCGCGGTGAAATCCCACCTGCGGCCATCCTTTCGATCCGTTTGGCGGGCAGCACCGCTTTGAGCGAAGCGATTCCACTGGAATCACCGGAAGGCGATCGCATGCGAGTGGACCATCAACTCCAGCCCGATCGGATCACCCGGGACTTTGACTACCGTATCGAGGCTCGCGATGCGGACACGGGTTGGAAGAGCGTAACGGTCGCCGATCCGCCCCGTCTGACACTTCTCAACGGTCGACCGTCTCCGCAGATTCGATTGACCTATCAGCCCTATACAGAAGAACCACCGACCGAACTTTCGGAGGGCGCCGGCGCGGTCGAGGCGATTGCCGGGACACGCATCAGCCTGCGTACCGCTACGGATCGACCGATCGTCAAGGCGTTCCTGCGATATGATGGCGACACGAACACCGTCGAGATGGTCAGAGCCGTTGGCCCACTCGTACCCGGACATCCCGTGTTGACCGCCGCGTACCCGACCGTCTCGGAAGAATTCCTGAGGGATCGAACCGTCGACGTTCGCGGCCCGAACCGCAACGAGTTAGCGATCGATTTTGATATTCTCGTTCCGGGACTCTATTCGCTGAACTTCACCGACGAACTCGGTTTGACGGGTGTGAAGAAATTGGATCTCCGGTCGTTTCCCGATCCCGCACCGGTCGTCACGCTGCTCCGTCCCAGTGCGATTCTCGACTCTCTGGATCTGATTCCAACTTCGAACGTGACGATCCAGGCCCGTGCGGATGACAAGACATTCGCCCTTCGGAAACTGGCTTTGGAATACCGCTTCAACCAATCACCCTTCCGTACTCTTGACCTCGTGGATGCGCAACCCGCCGAATGGGCGCTCCCCGCCACCGCAGGGACCATGGCGATGAAGACCCATCGCCGCCCTACGGACCTGGCCCTTCTTCGCACGGTTCCGCTTTCGGCCTTGCGCGATCCGAACGGCGCTCCGCCGAAGGATGGTACGATTCTGACGATCCGCTCCTCCGCCACCGACTGGGACGATTACACCCTGGCCAAGCAGCCCGGCACCAGTGCCGAAGTCGTCATCCGCGTTCGTTCACCCGAATCCCTTCAGGCGGATCTCCAGAAGAAACTCGCGGCACTCAGACCGGAAATCGAGCGTGCCCAGAATATCCAGGCGGACGCCACCAAGAAACTTTCGGACGTAAAAAACGAATTGACACAAAATGATAAGAAACCCAACGAACTTCGTGAGCGAATCGAGGGCATTCAGCAGACGGAAAACGTGATTCGGGGGATCGTCTCCGACCCGCGCGACGGGATTCGTGCGAAAGCGGAGGCGATCCGCTCGATTGCCGAATCCAACCAACTCACCGATACGCCCGTCTTCCGGCGAGCTGACTCGGTGACTCGGATTCTGAATGAAACGGAGCAGCGGAATTTTTCCCAACTCGATCCGCTCTTCGATCAGACGAAACGTGCACTCTCGGCCGATGATCGGGGCAATCCTCGGTCGGTTCAGGATCCGCTTGCCAAAGCGATCCGTCAGCAGAACGAGATTTCGGACCAGTTAAAAGCCGTTGCTGAGGAGTTGGAACAATGGGCCGCGACGGCGGAGATTCGTGGCGATGCCCGTCAACTCCGCGATCAGATCGATTCTCAATCCGCCGAATCTCAGGCGCTGGCGCGGCAGTTGCCAACCGGTGCTTCACCCGACCGACTGAGCGAACGGGAGCGGAATTCCCTTGAAAAACTGGGAGGCGAACTCAATCGGCTGGCCGAACAGGCCGGCAAGATGATTTCCAAAGCGGACCGCGTGGCCGCCCAGCGCCGGGCTGATGCCGCACAGGCCCGCGCGACGGCTGAAGCGAAGAGCCGCGAGGCGGAGGAATTCAAAAGAAAAGCGCAGTCGTCGGAAGCAAACTCGCCCGAACAGCAGGGAGCCGCCGCGCGAGCAGCCGCACGTCAGGCCGAGGCGGCCCAGTTCCAGGAGGTTGCACGGCAGGCGGAGAAGGAAGCAGCGGCCCTTGAGAACGCGGCCCGTGATGCGGGTCGGCAGGCGATCGCGGATGACCTGCGACAGGCGGCGGAGGCGCAGCGGACGAATCGCTCCGCGACAGCACAGGCGAAACTTCAGGAGGCGATGAAACGACTCGATGGCATGGTTGATGATTTGGTTGAGAAGAAGGATCAGGTGGATGAGCTTGCGAAGAAACGCAAAGCGGCGGGCGATCGCGTTGAACAGTTTTCCGATCGGCAGGATGAGCTGGCGAAGAAGGCGAAGAAGGCCAGCGAGAACCCGGATGCGGCGGCGCAGGCTGCGGAATTCAAGAATCTCGCGGCGGAACAGGAACTGCTTCGCAGAGAAACGGAGCAACTTTCCCGGAAACTCGACCGCGATGGTTCGAGCGATGCAGCCGAACAACTTCGCCGAGCGGCACGGGAAATGGAACAGTCCCGCGATGAACTGGCGGAAGGCCGCGATCCGCAGGCAAATCCGAACGAAGCACTGGAGCGGCTTGAGGATGCGAAGAAACAGCTTGAGCAGGAACAGCCAAAGCAACCCGATCAGCTGAATCGAGAGCAGCAGGAGCAGTTCACGCTTCAGTTCAAGACGTTCCTCGAAAAGCAGCATGCGGCGATCGCGGAATCGGAGCGGCTGACGAAAGCGGCGATCGATGCGAAAAAGTGGGGGCGGCCTCTTCAAGCGAGTCTCGATTCGCTGGGCAAGGGCCAGACATCGCTGGCGAAGGAAGTGCGTCAGTTCGCGGACTCGAAGACCAAGGAGTTCAAGGTTTTCGATTCGCTACTGCGGCAGGCCGCCGATCTCATGGAGCGTGCGGGCACTCGGATCGCAGAGCGCAAGGCGGATATCCTGCTCTCAGATCCGGATTTCTTCGACCCGGAATCCGAACAGGCCGCCGACGACACCGCCCGCCGTCCGATGGAATTCGCGCGGCGGCGACTGGAGCAGATTGTTCAGGCGCTTGCCGAGGAAGCAAAGAAAAATGAAACCGCGCAGGCGCAGCCGATGCCGCAACCCATGCAGCAACCGCAGGAAGGTCAACCGGGCGGCGCGAAGCCGGCGCAGTCCAGCATTCCGCCGATCGCGGAACTCAAGGCGCTGCGGAACTGGCAGAACGAAGTGAACGAGCGGACTGCGGAGTTCGCGAAAAACCATCCGGATCGAACGAAACTGACCGACGACGACAAGGACGAGCTTCTCGAAATCGAGCACATGCAGAAAGAGATTTCGAAACTCCTGGAAGAACTCCTACCGCAGATCGCAGCGCCCATGGGAGGACTCGCACCATGATCCGAATCACTCTTGCGTTAATGACCATTTGTACAATCGTCGCAGGACTTCTCCACGCTACGGTTCCGCCCATTCCACCCGTGATCGTCATTCCGACCAAAGCCGCAACAGAACCGGCGCCGCCAGTTGAAGAAACAAAAGACATTTCTCAACTGACCGATCGCATCGAGAAGAACGTGAAACAACTCACGGCCAAACTCGAAGATCGCGATACCGGCGATGCGACTCTCAAAGATCAGACCAACCTCAAGAAGGATCTCGATCAACTCATCGACTTGCTGCAAAATCAGCCGCCGCCGCCGATGAGCCAAAGCTCCTCGCAGCAACCGCCTCCGCCCTCAGGTGGCGGAAGCGGATCGCAGAAGCAACCTCCGCCACCCATGGGCGGAAACAACAAGCCGCCGCAGAAACCGATGGGCGGAACGCCGCCGCCGATGGGACAACAGCAGCCCTCTGGCGGCCAACCGATGCCCATGCCGATGCCGATGGGCGGAACGGATTCGAAGAATCCTCAGCCGGCGAAGGGAACTCCGCAAACCGATCCGAAAGGCGGGAACACGGCGGGACAGGCGGGGAGTTCCACACCGTCGTTGCCGCTGGCGGAGACCATCGCCAAAGATTTCTGGGGCCACCTTCCGGAACTCCCCCGCCAGCGCATGATGCAGTTCTATCGCGAGCAGTACAATTCCCGCTACAAGAACCTGCTGCCCGATTACTTCTCAACACTCGCCGAGAAGGAAAAGAAGGGGAAGAAGTGAACGAACGCTCCTGGAACCGCCGCACCCTGCTCCGTGGACTGATGCTCGGCACCGCCGGAAGCGCGATCACGTTGCTCGGCCACGCACAAGACCCCGCCGCTTCCAACGACGACCTCGTTACCAGCGATGCGCAAGCCGCCATCGATCGCGGACTCGCGTTCCTTCATCGTGCGCAATCCAACGATGGATCGTTCGGCGACGCCAGCGGGCCCAACGCCGCCATCACCGGGCTCTCCGCCCTCGCACTCATGTCCGGTGGTCACCATCCGGGCCGCGGAGAATATGGCCGGACCGTCAGTCGGTCCATGGATTACCTCGTCAATCGCTGTCTCTCGAATTCGCCGGTCGGATACCTCAACTCCGGCGATGGGGGATTCGGTCACGGCGGCGGAATGTACCAGCACGGTTTCGCCGCACTCTTCCTCTCGGAAGTTTACGGCACGCTGCCCGACGCCTCGCGGCTCAAGCGGCTCCGGGAAGCCTTCGAAAAATCGATCCGCCTGATCATCGACTCCCAGAACAAACTCGGCGGCTGGCGCTACGATCCCCGGCCTCACGAAGCGGACGTTTCCGTGACCGTCGCGCAACTCATGGCGCTGCGCGCGGCTCGCAACGCCGGAATTTTCGTCCCCAAATCGACTGTCGATGCGGCGGTCAACTACATCAAAGCGTGCCAGCTCGCCGATGGCGGATTCTGCTACATCCGCGGGCAGGAACAACTGGGATCAGCATTCGCACGCTCCGCCGCCGCGATTGTGGGTCTTTTTTCAGCTGGCATTTACGAAGGCGAAGTCATCCAGAAGGGTCTCAAGTACCTTCTGCGATTCATCCCCAACAATCGCGGGAATCGCGACTTCTTCACGGAGCGCTATTACTTCTACGCCCACTACTACGCCGCTCTCGCCATGTGGACGGCCGGCGCCGACTACTGGAACGAATGGTTCCCCGCCATCCGCGACGATCTCCTCAATCGATTCCGAATCGGCAACCGGTCCAACTGGCACGACCAAAGCCACGGACCCGCTTACGGCACCGCCATGGCCTGCATCATCCTTCAACTCCCCAATAACTACCTGCCGATTCTGCAGAAATGATCATCAGTATGCATGCTTCTGCTTCTTGAAAATCATGGTGATCAAGGTCATCACCATGATCCGCAGATCGAAGAACGGATTCCAGTGCGTGATGTAATACAGATCAAACTGAATCCGCCGCCGCAAGGACGAATTCCCACGCCAGCCGTTCACCTGAGCCCAGCCCGTCAGCCCCGCCTTCACCGCATGCCGCGCCATGTAATTCGGGATCGTCTTCCGGAACTGCTCAACGAATACCGGGCGTTCCGGCCGCGGCCCGACCAGACTCATGTCGCCACGGAGCACATTGAATAGTTGAGGCAGTTCGTCGAGGTTCGTCTTGCGCAGGATCGCGCCGATCCGGGTGCAGCGCGGGTCGTTCTCCGCAGTCCAGACCGCTCCGGACTTCGCCTCCGCATCCGGCCGCATCGAGCGAAACTTCAGCATCTGGAACGAGGAACCATCCAGAGAGCACCGTTCCTGCCGATAGAAGATCGGGCCGGGACTCGACCGGCGCACCAGAACCGCGATCAGGAGGAACAGCGGAGAGAGAACGATCAGGCCGATCAGCGAGAGCACGATGTCCATCGCCCGCTTGATCGCGACGTTCACGCCAAAATGACGGTTCTCGCGCAGACCGATGATCGTCATGCCATGCAAGTTGCTCGTCGTGAGCGAAAGTGCGGACATCGCCGGCGCATCGGCAATCAGCCGGATTTCAATGGTCGATTGTGAAAGAAGATCGAAAACCTGCCGAACTTCCGAATACCGATTCATGGGCAACGCAATGAAGACATGTTCGATATGGCTCTCTTCAACGATCCGAGGCAGATCCATGATCGAGCCGGCAACGGGAATCCCCATGACATCGCGGCTGCGCTCTTCATCCACGAATGCAACCGTCTGAATCCCCATCCACGAGGCCGACTCGAGCAGTCGGGCTGTCGTTCGGGCGAGGCGTCCGGTTCCCACGATGACGGCGTGGCTCTGGTTGTAACCGCGGGCCCGCAAACGACCCAGCGCGAACCACGATAACCGGCGAAAGGCCAGAATGAGAATCACCGCCAACGGTGCAAAAATCGCGAACATCATCCGCGGTCGATAGGGAGACTGCATGAGAAAGGTCAGCGTGACCACGAGCAAGATGAGCAGCGCGACGCCCTTCAAAACGTGATAGAGTTCCTCACGCACACGAGATAACCGCGTCACATCGTACAGTTCCGCCATTCGATAGACGACCAGCGCAAGAATCAGGACCAGGGGCAATTGACCGAGGCACAATTGAAACGGCGGCGCATCCGGAGCCAGGATCGGCAGCCAGCCGGATCGCAGCCGGATGAAATCGGCGGCAAGCCAGGCCAACGCCGTGGCGACGAGGTCCCAGCCCTGGAACCATAAACGTAGCGGTTCGCTGCTCCGTGCGATCATTCACGACTTGTAACCCGAATCCGCAAACCCTGTCAAGCCAGCCGATTCGGCCACACCCGGAAAATCGTCAAACGGGTAAGCGTCTCTTTTGTTGGTAGACATCTGTTTCACGCGGCCAGGGAGCGTTGCCAGAAGGCGTTCCACTGGTCGGATTCGCTGCGATACAATGCCCGCACATGGCACAGGGCGTCCGAACCCGATTCGCTCCACCG
>JBGSJI010000087.1:0-4747 GCA_041742055.1 Limnoglobus sp.
GTGCGGCCGGGTGCTTCAATCCGTGACTGCGAATAGTCGAATACATCCCAAACGCTTCGACGTCTTGCAACTACCCACAACAAGACGATTCTCACGGCAAGAATCGTTCAAAGAATTTTGCTTGACTACACGACGACTTCAAAGTCACAAGATTCAGTACAAGCCCCCCGCTCGCGCGTGATTATTCCTTCCGCTTTACCACCTTCATCCGCACCTTCTCCGCCACGAACGTCTTCTCCCCCGCCAGCGCGAACCGCACCTTCATCCGCTTGAGCGCACCATACCCACTGATCGACGTGATCTGCCCCAATCCGTATTCATCGTGCTGCACCATCGCCCCTTCCACATACTCTCCCACCGCCACCGGTGCCGCTGGCTTGTCGCTCGGAGCCGGCACCGTGTTCCCGCTCGAATACCCCGCCCGCGTACGCCATTCGTCCACCGCACTCCGGGCGAAGTTCCGCCCCACGTCTTCACGCTTCGTGTCATCCGGCAGCTCGTCCAGAAACATGCTCGGCACCTGATACAGCGCCTGCCCGCGAAAATCCCGCAGCCGCGCGTACGTCAACGTCAGCTCCCGCATCGCACGCGTCATGCCCACGAAACACAACCGACGTTCCTCTTCCAGCTCTTCATCCTTCGGCAGACTCCGCTCGTGCGGCAGAAGCCCCTGCTCCACCGCCAACAGATAAACCACCGGGAATTCCAGTCCTTTGGCGGCGTGCAGCGTCATCACGTTCACCGCATCCGCCTGCTCGTCCCAGCCGTCCACATCCGACGCCAGCGAGATCTGTTCGAGAAAATCCGAGAGCGTACGCGAGGTATCCTCATCATGAAACTGCTTCGCCGCCGTAATCAATTCCTCAATGTTGGCCAGACGGTCCGAGTCTTCCTCTTCCTTCGAATCTGACAGCATTTTCCGATAGCCCGACTTGTCGAGCACGAGTTTGATCAGTTCCTGCGGCGGAAGCTCCAACTGCGCACGAAGCTCCGACATCATGCGATAGAAGTCCCGCAAGCCCGTCGCCGCTTTCCCCTTGATTTCCGGTATCTGCGCGATGTTCGCCGCCGCTTCCATCGAGCTGATCTCACGCTGTTCCGCATACGCGATCAGCCGTTCCAGGCTCGTCTTGCCCACGCCCCGCGCCGGCTCATTCACCGCCCGCAGAAACGACACCGTATCGCTCGGATTCACCAACAACCGCAGATACGCCAGCACGTCACGCGTTTCCTTCCGCTCATAAAACGCCAGCCCCCGCACGATCTGAAACGGCACGCCATGCTTCACAAACGCCGATTCCAGCGTCCGCGTTAACGCGTTGATCCGCACGAAAATCGCCACATCGCGATACCGGTACTTCCCCGCCTTCACCGCATCTTTGATCTGCAACACCACGCCTTCCGCTTCCTCAAGCCCGGTGTTGAACGACATCACCCGCACCGCATCGCCCATCGGGTTATCGGTCAGCAACGTCTTCTTTTTGCGGTTCTTATTGTGATCGATCAGCTGACTCGCCGCCTTCAGAATCGCCTTCGTACTCCGATAGTTCTGTTGAAGCGTGATCACCTTCGCATTCGGAAAATCGCGCTCGAAATCCAGAATGTTCTTGATGTCCGAACCACGCCACTTGTAGATCGACTGATCCGGATCGCCGACCACGCACAGGTTTGGATAATTCATCGAAAGCCGACGGGCGATCTCGTACTGCGCCTGATTCGTGTCCTGATATTCATCAATCAGCACGTACCGGAAGCGCTCATCCAGCTCCGCACGCAGTTCCTCGTGATGCCGCATCGCCAGCGCCGGCAGATAGAGCAAGTCGTCGAAATCCATCCCGTTCGCGGCCCGCAGGCGCTTCTCGTAGCCGTAGTAAACCTTCGCGACCGTTTGCGAAAAGAAATCGTGGGCCTTCGCCTCGTACTGCTTCGGAGTCAGCAGCTGATTCTTGGCCTTGCTGATCGCTCCGCTCAGCCGGTCCGGTGTGAACTTCACGTTATCCATCCCCATGGCATCGAGCGCGTCCTTCACCAGCTTGTTACGATCATCCACATCGTAGATTGTGAAGTTTTTGTCGATATTCAGTCGGTCCGCATAGATGCGCAGGAGACGGGCGCCCAGACTGTGGAACGTGCAGATCCACAGACGGTTCCCCGGCACGAGGGCGTCGATCCGCTTGCGCATTTCGCCGGCGGCTTTGTTCGTGAAGGTAATCGCGAGGATATTCCCAGAGCGGACTCCGCTCTGCAGCAAATGCACGACCCGCCGCGTGATCACCCGCGTTTTCCCGCTCCCCGCACCCGCCAGAATCAACAGCGGACCATCCCCATGCGTCACGGCCGCTCGCTGATCATCCGTCAAATCCGCCAAAAGTTCGATCGACATTTTGCCTTCCATTGCCAAAGTGGGGATGCGGGCAGTCCATTTATGAGCAAAAATAGTCGAACGGTATTCTACCAATTGATCCCTGCGGGGCGCGACCCATGAACATCCTGGGGTTGGGTACTCAGATCCACGATTGCTCGAGAGTCCGCAAACTCATCGAAAAACACGCCGAGAAGTTTCTTTACGAAGTCTTCACCGAACAGGAGATCAAATACTGCAGCATACGCAGCCACAGCACCGAATACTACGCTGCCGTCTGGGCCACGAAGGAAGCGGTCTTCCGCTCGCTCGGCCGGAAATGGAAAAAAGGTGTGAGCTGGCACGATGTGGAAGTCATCTGCCAGAAAGGTGCGGATCCCAAAGTGCGGTTAACGGGCCCCACGCGTGAGAAAGCGCTCACCAAAGGCGCCAAAGGGATCAAGGTCTCCTTCGCCTATACGCGAATGTTCGCCACCGCTATCGCGATCGCGCTCAAATAGCGATCATTGACCTTCGCTGACTTCCTTGAGCAGTTGGCGGGCAAGCTTGTACGCCGCCTTCAAATTCGTACAGCGCAGATCCAACTGATCCGACGTGAACAGCTTGCTCGGCTCGCACTTCGGCAGCCCGGCCAGTTCGATCGTCAGCGGCAGGATTTGCATGAACTCTTTCATTCGCTGATT
Source organism: Limnoglobus sp. (assembly GCA_041742055.1). Lineage (GTDB taxonomy): Bacteria > Planctomycetota > Planctomycetia > Gemmatales > Gemmataceae > Limnoglobus. The sequence continues at coordinate 3,046 of JBGSJI010000087.1, forward strand.
CCGCGTATCCCCGGTCATATCTGCACTCATGGTCATCCCTCTCGAAGTGAGTTCTCTCACCACCAAAGTATCGCGAACGGATCGCTCAATCAACTCTCGTTCACACATGTGTTACTAAGTTCCCATCGATCAACTCAGAAGAGACCAGAACACACAAAAACCGAAGCAAATATTAAAATGTAATTGCGAACGAAATCGCACGTGGCTAAGCTCATTGCGCACAACCGGTCGAAAGAGGGGGTCATCTCGTGAACCGAATCCATCTTCGCGACGCCAACATCCTGCGTTTACCACTCGTCGTTGTTCTGGCCGTAGTCACATTGTCCTTGAGCCGATCACAGTCACCAAAAACTTCACCTCCTGGAGTTCCGATTCCCGGAAAAGTGATGCTCGCTCCGCCATCTGAATGGAGCATGTACGGCAGTACACCATCTCGAAATATGGTCAATCACCAAGCTCGTAACATCCTTCAGACTTTGACGCCCGATAAGGGACTGGGGCTTCTCTGGAAAGCGAAACTCGGGTCGCGGAGTTATGCACAACCCGTGGTCGCCGATGGCAGAGTTTACGTCGGTACCAACAACGAACAGCCTCGAAATCTCCGGGACCAGATGAAGAATCGTGAAGGCGATTTTGAACCGATCGACAAAAGCTGCTTGATGTGCTTCGAAGAAGCCACTGGTAAGTTCCTCTGGCAAGCCGTCCACGATAAACTCCCCGCCGGATTGGTTCAGGACTGGCCGAAAGAAGGGGTCTGTTCGATTCCTACGGTCCGCGAAGATCGCGTCTATTACGTCAGCAATCAATGCCGAATCGTCTGTGCGGACGTCCGCGGTTTCGCCAACGGCAATCAGGGAATGCAGAACGAAAAGTATCAGTACAAAACCGATGCGGACTTCCTGTGGGAATTCGACATGATCAGGGAACTCAAGGTGTTCCCCCACAACATGTCAACCGGTTGCCCCCTGATTATCGGTGATCTCCTGTTCGTTCCCACGAGTAACGGTGTGGATGAAAATCACATCAACGTTCCTGAGCCGGATGCACCCAGTTTCATTTGCCTCAACATCAAAACAGGAAAGTTGGTCTGGAGTGATAACTCGCCGGGCAAGAACATCATGCACGGCCAGTGGGCCAGTCCAAGTTACGCCGCCGAACCGATCCCGCAGGTGATTTTCCCGGGTGGTGACGGTTGGCTCCGTGCTTTTGATCCACCGACTGGCAAGCTGATCTGGAAATTCGACTGTAATACCAAGGATGCGGTTTATGAACTCGGTGGGACTGGAACCAAAAGCGATTTCATCGCCGCTCCGGTCATCTATGACGGTCGCGTTTACATCGGAACCGGACAGGACCCTGAGCATTTCACCGGCATCGCTCATTTCTGGTGTATCGACATCGCCAAAGCGGTCGCGAACGGTGCGAATCGAAAAGACCACGATGTGTCTGGAGAACTTCTTGTTGGAAAATTGAAACTCCCGGACGGGAAACCTGTGACAAAACTGAACCCAGCTTCAGCCTTACTTTGGGTCTTTGGTGGCGAAGAGAAGCGACGCTGGGCACGGGTAAGCGTCTCTTTTGTTGGTAGACATCTGTTTCACGCGGCCAGGGAGCGTTGCCAGAAGGCGTTCCACTGGTCGGATTCGCTGCGATACAATGCCCGCACATGGCACAGGGCGTCCGAACCCGATTCGCTCCACCG
>JBGSJI010000088.1:0-23056 GCA_041742055.1 Limnoglobus sp.
GTTGATGAGCGTGTACCGGACGCTGAAACAGCGGGGCGTGGACCCACTGGCGGCGACCGTGTCGGCGTTGCGGACGTACGTGGCGACCGGCGTATTACCCCCGCTGCCGCAAGCCACACGTTCAGAGGGGTGAGGGGTTACGTCATAGCAATCATTGCGATTCTTATCGGTTTATTGCTTCCAGCCGTACAGAAAGTTCGTGAGGCCGCTGCTCGAAGCCAGTGCCAGAACAATCTCAAGCAGTTCGGTCTCGCCTTCCATACCTATTCGGATGTCATGAGGCGTCTGCCCGATGGTGGCCGCGACGGTCGCCCGACCGGTCAACCCTCGATCACCTGCTGCAGCTGGGATGATCAACAAACGTCCACCAAGAACGCCGCCGGACAGATGGATGATCGCACCGGTTTTAACTGGCGTTATCAGACACTCCCCTACATCGAACAGGGACCGTTGTTTGACACCGTCAGCCGTGTCACGTTGTATGCCTCCCCGGTGAAGATTCACTATTGTCCCAGCCGTCGCCCCTCTACGGTTTACGGCAGCACGACCCGCAGCGATTACGCGGGCAACGCCGGAAGCGTGTGGAGCAGCAATGCCAACGGCGTCGTGATTCACCCCGTGAACAGCCAAAAAGTCGAGATCAACCTCATCAAGGATGGCACCTCGAACACCGTGATGCTTGCGGAGAAGTGGCTTCACCCGAATCAACACGGTCGGGACGGCGGTGATAACGAAGTCGCCTGGAATGCCGGTTGGGACGAGTGCGTTGTTCGCGTCGGCGGCGGAACCTTCACCTACACGCATCCCAAAACCAATACGAGCGTGACGATTCCTCGCACGCCACAGCCTGACGATCTCGCGCCCAACCCCGCGAGCGGCTCAGTGTGGAACCAACAATTCGGCTCGTCGCATGTCGGCGGGATTAATGTTCTCCTCGGGGATGGCTCGGTGCGAACGGTTCGTTTCGAAGTAGATCCGAACGTTTGGGCCGCCGTTTGTACCCGCAGCGGCGGTGAAACCCTTGCGCTGGACAATTAAGTCGTTCGATCAACATTTTCATGGCCATCGGCAAGTTCACCGATGGCCATTTTCTTTGTGAGTTTACACTGGAGATTCAGGCGATGCGAATGATTCTTGTTTTATTGGCAGGCTTGACCGTGGCGTTGTCGGGCTGTGGAAAGGATGAACCGATCAAAGTCGAAATCACAGCCGAAACGGAAGCGGAACAAAAGCGATCGCAAGAAGAAGCTCAGCAAGCGGAAATGGCTCACCGTAAAACCCAGAAGCCTGAGAAGAGCTTCGAGCAGAATGTCGAAGAGGCCGAGTCGAGTCGCCGACGATAATCCACAGTCGTGGATATACTGGCCGGGTGAGCAACTTCCCATTCTGTAGGGATTTTGCTCACCCGACTGCACATCATCAACTCAGCAGAAATCAGCTCGCACGCGAGAACGCACCACGGCACGATCGTAGAATGTCCCGATCATGAGCGATACCGTTTTGATCGTGGACGATACAGACACGATTGTGTCCTGCGTTCGCTCACAGTATCATCCTGCTGACCAGAGTTCCCACCCCCAGCAGTAAAGCGGCCGCGCCCAGACAGCCTTTGGGTTTCAGGTGCGGCTTGGCGGCGCGGAGATCATCCATGTAATCCTGCAGGTTCTCGCCGGTCTCGTCCCACTTGCATTCACGGAATGGCACGTGCTTCCCGCACCCGCAACAGAAGGTCGCATCGGCAGAATAGAGCCACGGATTCTTGAGGTAACTGCGGATGATTTCTTCGGGCATCTCGGTGCCTTCCCGGCACTTCTTGTGAATGTAAACCCGCGGTACTCCTTCTAGGTCTCCGTCTTCGCGTTCGTCTTCCGGCAACGTGGCGTAATCCTCCTGCTGGCCGTCATCGCGCAGGCGTTCATGTTTGGCGACGTGCCGGGCGAACTTTTCCCGATCGATCATTTTGTGACAGTACGGGCAACGCTTCTCGGCCATGACAACCCCTCGAAATGATTCCTCCGATTGTCTCTCGAAATCGGAACGGGTCAAGAGATTCGAAAGCGGATGATCGTAGAATGTCCCGATCATGAGCGATACCGTTTTGATCGTGGATGATGAAGATTCGGTTCGGCGGACGTTTCAGGAGTGGCTGAACTCGGCCGGCTGGGACGTGCGCGTGTTCGCCGTCGCGGATGCGGAGGCGGCCCTGCGCATCGCCAACGAGCACACCATCGATCTTGCCGTGCTGGACTGGAACCTCGGATCCGGAAGCGATGGCCTTCAACTGCTCGAAGATCTCGTTGTCTTTACGCCGGACATTGTGGCGATCCTGATCACGGGATTCGCTCATCAGGCGACGCCGCTCGATGCGCTGCGCATGGGCGTCCGCGATTATCTCGACAAAAATCAGAATCTCACGCGTGAAGTCTTTTTGAATTCGGTTCGCACTCAGCTGGATCGGATCGCACCGGCCAAGCGGCAGCGCGAGCTGAACCAGAGCCTGCATGCGTTCCGCGAATCAGTGGAGAAAGTGCTTCCGCTGGTGCGTGCGAGTGCGGCGTTGAACGATCCGGTGCCGCTGCCGGAGGCGGTGCGTTCCTTATTCCGATTCCTGTTGATGGGGACTGAAGCGACGGATGGCGTGCTGATCGTGCGGCACCTTGGGAGCGACTCCGCGGAAACGCTGACGGCATACGATGCCGCGGGGCAGAAGCTTTCGATTCCGCCGATTCCGTTTTCGCGGACGCTGGCCGCCAGCGTGGTAAGCCTGCAGGAACCGTGCGTGATGAACGATTTTTCCAGCGGTGCCGAAGCGATTGAGCTGTTTCCGTTCGAAAAAAACCGGAAGACGGTGCTGGCGGCGCAGATGCGTGTCGGCTCCGGCGTTCAGGTCGTGCTGGAGATGTTCGACAAGCCGGCGTTCACGGATGCGGATCGCCGTGCGGTGGCGATTGCGGCGGAACTGGGTGCGGAGCTGTTGCGTCAGGGATTGGCGGAGCGGCAAACGCAGCGGTTGCTGTTTGATGCGGTGGAGAGTGCGTTGCAGGCGAGCCACGCCGTGACGGACATGCTGGCGCAGCCGGACGCGCCGCCACTGGACACAGTGATGGAACGACTGAAGACGGGTCTGGATGCGTCTTCGAATGCGGTGGTGGATTCGGGTACGAGCCTCGAACTGATGGAGGCGGCCCGCGTGCTGGCGTTGCGGCACGGACCGGACGCGGTCCGACATTGCACGAAACTCGTGATGGAACTGAATGCGCTGCTCGATCGCATGATGGGTTCGCAATAGATGTCGAGTTTCTGATTGAATCCCAGCCGCAAGACACAGGACATTTGTGACTGTTTTTGACGAAGTACTGGCCCTGCTCACACCCGACCGGCTGTTGCGCGACCCCCGCGCGACTGGTGAAGGCGTCCGCATTGCGGTCCTCGATTCCGGGATCGAGCGCTCGCTGCTGGAGGATCGCTTCCGCGAGCGGGGGCAAAGCATCGTTCCCATCGAAGGCGCCATTTTCCGCGGTCCGCTGCCGCAGGATGTTCAGCCGTATACCGGTCACCAGTCTTCGCCGCACGGCACGACGGTTGCGGATATCATTCTTTCGCTCGCGCCGCGTGTTCAAATATATAGTGCGGATATTTTTGGTCCGCAGGGGACCTGTGAAGTCGAGACGGTGATTGCGGCCTTGCGTCACGCAATCGATGTCTGGCAGGTGAAGGTGGTCAATCTCTCGCTGGGTGTACCGGAGCAGAGATTGCAGCAGTTGCCGCGCCGGCAGCAGTTTTTTCGGGCCATTGAAGAAGCGTACTTCCGCGACGTGCTGGTGTTCGCGGCCGCGAATAATGATCATCCGATCACGAAGAGTTATCCGGCGGAGTTCTCCGCACCGCTCATCTCGGTGGACAAAGGGTTGTTCGACGATCCACTGGAATTCGCTTACCGGGTGCGCGAGCATGTGGAATTTCAGGCTCATGGCCGAGGGTATCTGGGCCCATTCGCGCGGGAACCGGCGACAAGTTGGGCCACGCCGCATCTCTCCGGGATCGCGGCCCGCATTTTGTCACTGAAGCCGGACCTGAAACCGTTTGAAATGAAGACGCTCCTGTACTGGATCTTTCGGAGGGAATCGGCGAGTTCGACACCGGTTCCCAAACGCAACTATAATGGCATGGCATGATTCGATTCGCGCATTTCAGCGATGTTCATCTCACGAGCCAGCATCTCGGTTGGACGATGCGCGATCTCTTCAGCAAAAAGGCCACCGGATGGGTGAACGTCAAATTGCTGGGCCGCGGGTCGCGATTCAAAAATGCACCGCGGGTTGTCGACGTCTTGCTGGAGGATTTTCGTGAAGGAACTTTTGATCAGCTGATTTTCTCCGGCGATGCGACCAAGCTGGCATTTGAGAGCGAGTTTCAACTGGCGGCCGCGAAACTTGGCGTTGGTGATCCGTCGCTCGCTCCGATCATCGGCGTACCCGGCAATCACGACTATTACACGCGGCCCGCGTTTCGAGCGGGCCTTTTCGAGAAACATTTCAAGCCCTGGCTTGATGGTCAGCGTGTGGACGATCACACTTACCCATTCGCACGGAAGGTAGGCCCGGCCTGGATCATCGCGGTCAACAGCGCGACGCCGAACTGGGCCCTCTGGGACGCCAGCGGGCAGATCGGTCCGGATCAGCTTGAGCGCCTCGAACGATTGTGCGCACAGCTCGACGGCGGGCCGCGAATCCTCGTCACGCATTACCCGCTGCGGACGTCGAGGGGGAACGTCGAGCATGCCACGCACCGCCTTCGCGATCACGAGCGGGCACTCGAAACCGCCCGGCGCTGCGGAATCGGCCTCTGGCTCCACGGCCATTTGCACCGGGGCTTCGTCCTGCCCGCCAGCGAATCGATTCCGTTTCCCGTGATCTGTGCGGGGAGCTGCACGCAGACCAATCGCTGGATGTACAACGTCTGCGAACTCGACGGCCGAACGCTCAGCGTGCAACGGCGGCGATTCAATGCGACAGTCGATCGGTTTGAAAACGCGGAAGAGTGGAAGCTGGAACTTCCCTGATTAAAGAACCGAACCAAGTTATTGGAGAACGATTCGATTGTGATTGCCTGGACTTCCGAGGTCGAAGCCGGACCTCGGAAGTCGTGTGTGACTTGACCTCCGAAGTCCGGTTTCGACTTCGGAGGTCCGAAAAGAAAGCTCAAGTGCATAGTGGCAGGAACCAATGCAAGTTGGAACTGCCAGCCTGAGAGAAGTGATGGGGAATAGGAAATGGCCTCCGATTCCCCAAACCAAAGATCAACGTTACTCGACAGCAATCGTGCGCGGTGTTCCCAGCGGTGCCATCGTTTCAAACTTCTTGTCGCGGATCCCTTCGTGGCATTTCAAACACGTCAGCGTCATGTCCTGATAGGCGACCATGACGCCGTCCATGTTCCGCTTCTTGGCCTTTTCCTGCATGCGCTCGGCGGCACGCTGAAATGTCGTGATCATCAACTCGTATTCCTTGCCCTTGTAGGCGTTGAGGAACGCGACGGTCTTGGCGATCTGGGCCAGATCTTCGGCGGTTGATTCCAGCTTCGGGAAATCGTTCAACGCAATGTGCTGGAGAACCGCTTGCGTTCCCTTCAGCTTCGCGTCCATCAGTTCCGCCTTGGTGACGAACCGGTATTTTTCCCGGGGATCCTTGCGCTGGATCGACTCCGTCTTGGATTGTTCTTTTTTGTCTTTCTCTTTATCGAGCTTTGAGCCCATGCTCAATCCACCAACGGTGAGAACACCCACCAGAATGAATCCATAAGACCAACTTCTCGGCATCGGAAATCCTCCTACGATGTTTCACTGGTTCAGAACCACTGTTCATTTTATCCAAAACTGGTCTTAAAGGTCCGAAATTGCGTTCGGTTCGTCCTGATCGGAATCTCGTTCATGAACAGGTCCGATTTTCCTTGTCCGAAGATACTCGGCAGCTAGGATACCGCCCCACGCTCATCGGTGCCCGCCACGACATGCCTGTGCGTGCCGCCCATCGTTGATCAGAGTCCAAAGTGGAACAGAGTGTGAGGAGGTTCAGTGATGAATTTTAGTATATCATTTTTTGCAATGGTCCTGATCGCTGCGATGAGCCAGGCTGCCGAACCGGGCGTACTTGCCGAGGCGGAAGCGCGGCTGCAGGCGATCTACGATCGGGGCGAATTCCGCGGCAACCGGTTTCAGGCGGAGTGGCTGCCGGACAGTACGGGATACATCACAACGGAACTAGCGAAGAATCCGTTCGACCCGTCCCTTGCTCGGATCGATGTCCCCAGTGGCAAACGCACAGTGCTGAAATCCCGACCCGAAGGCATGAATCGCTCGAGCAACCGCTCTCCGGATGGGAAGCGGATCGTCGTGAGCGAACGCGGCGATTTGTTCGTTCGCGAACCCGGTAGCGGTCGGCGGATTCGACTGACGAACACCGGTGCGGAGCGTTTGATCTGGAATCAACGGCCGGTCTGGAGCCCCGACGGAAAGTGGATCGTTTTCGTCGAATCCGACGATTCGCAGATCAAGGTGCGGTCGTCCATCGGGCAGGGTGACCCGACATTTCCTGAAGTGAGAACGACTCGGTTCGCCCGCGTGGGTGAGGCGATCCCGAAGCTGCGCGTGGGCGTGGTGGATGCCGAAGGCAAGGCGATTCGCTGGCTCGCGATTCCGATTCCGACTGAAGGATATTATCTGGGGCAAGTGGACTGGGCGAGCAACGACGAAGTTCTCGTCGAGCAGATGAGCCGCTTCCGTAACAAGCGTGATTTCTACCTGTGCAACGTGCACACAGGGGCGATCACGCGGATCTTTCACGAGGCGGACCCCGCATGGGTCGTCGCCAGTTATCAGATCAACGCCGGGCTGGACTGGATCCGCGGCGGGAAGGCGTTCGTGGTGCTCAGCGAGATGGACGGCTGGCGGCATGCGTATGTTTATTCGCGCGAGGGGAAGCAGGAGCGCAAACTCACACCCGGTGATTTCGACATCATCGGCCGCGCGAAAATCGACGAAGACGGCGGCTGGTTCTACTACTACGCCTCGCCGGACAACGCCACGCAGAAGTATCTCTACCGCGTTCGCCTCGACGGAAGCGGTAAGCCCGAACGCGTGACTCCGCAGGATCAGCCCGGCACGCACGACTACGATTTCTCTCCGGATGCGAAGTGGGCCTTTCACACCGTCTCTCGCTTCGATCAACCGCCGGTCACGGAACTGGTTCAGCTCCCGGACCACAAAGTCATCCGCGTTCTGGAAGATAACAAAGCGGTCGTTGCGAAGCTCAAATCGGTGAAGACGGAACCGACGGAATTCCTCACCATCGACGTGAACGGTTTCACGATGGATGCCTGGATGATCAAGCCGAAGGCGTTCGATCCGTCGAAGAAGTATCCGGTGCTCGTGTATGTGTACGGCGAACCGCATGCTCAGACGGTGCTGGATTCGTGGGGCACGAGCCACGCCGATTATCACCGCATGATCGCGGACCTCGGCTATCTCGTCGTTTCGATCGACAACCGTGGCACGCCCGCACCCAAAGGCGCCGCTTGGCGCCGGAGCATTTTCAAAAGCCTCGGACCGCTCTCCACGGAGGAGCAGGCGGCGGCGATCACGGAGCTGGGGCGGCAACGGCCCTACGTGGACCTGAGTCGTGTCGGCATCTGGGGCTGGAGCGGAGGCGGATCGAACACGCTGAACGCGATGTTCCGCAAGCCGGACGTTTACAAGGTCGGGATCGCCGTCGCGCCGAAGCCGCAACCGCATCTCTACAACGCCTGGTTCCAGGAAATCTACATGGAGACGCGCGAAACCAATCCGGAAGGCTATCAGAAATCCGCGCCCATCAACTTTGCCGAAGGCCTGAAGGGCGATCTGCTCATCATCCACGGTACGGGCGAAACGAACACGCACATCCAGATTACGGAGGGCCTTGTGGATCGCCTGATCGAACTCGGCAAGCGATTCGACTACATGGCGTACCCGCACCGCGATCACGGACTGCGTGAAGGTAAAGGAACAAACGTTCACATGCGGTTGCTGATGGTCCGCTATCTGCTGGACCATCTCTGAGGACGTGGAAAGTTCTTTCCTTCAAAGTCAGGTCGTGGTACTCTCGGGTCATCTTTTTGAGGAATGGACCATGTTCGTGCCGCTCGCGATAGTTGCTTGTTCGATGTCTGCTCCGGTGCCGGAAGCCCCGAAACCGGAACCAGCTTGGATGAAGGCTTTTCGTGCGAATTATGAACTGAAACCGGACGAATACGTCAAACGCGTCGCGCCTCCGTATATTCCCGAACGAGTGGAGTTCTATTTGGGTGCCTACGGCCCTCCCAAGTATCCCGAGTCCGATGTCAAGAATCGTGCGAGTTACAAAGAGCACAGCAAGTGGTTCACTATTTTCGTCGAGCAAATAGGAAGAAAACTCAAGCAACGGATGACTCTATCTTCCGCCTACCTAGCCTCGGAAGTGAATTTACAAAGGGGTGACAACGTGTTGTCCGTTTCCGACGCAGTAGAGTCCATAACTGGAATGAGTACACCTGAGTTCATAATTGATCCCAAACACCTAAACGATCCGCTCTTCGATGCGAAAAACTTGACTGTTCATGGGGATTTCGTCGTACGCAAGAACGCTCCAATTGAATTGTTGGCCGCGCAGTTGGAGACCATCCTCCGGAAAGAGTGCAAAGTGCCCGTGAGACTGAGAGTCGATCAGGTCGAACAAGAAGTGTTTGTGGTCAGTGGGGAATTCAAACTTCAACCTCCGAAGTGGAGATTGGAAGATACACCTGATCGGCAAAAGAAACTCATCGACATTTATGCGACGGAAGCGGGCTTAAATCCAACATATGATCACTTTGACTTTCAGAAACAACAACAATACAAGGGACGCGCGATTTCCAGTCAGTATTCAGGGAACTCACAGGATTTTGTTCGAGCCGTGGGGTTTCGTGTGGAGAAAAGAATGGTATGGGATTGGGAGTTACCTTCAGACCCAAACTTTTCGTGGTGCCAACACACAATCAGTAATCCAAATATGCAAGAGGCAGCGGACGATTGTGATCCTGAACTTATTCTCAAAAACGTCTCAACTCAAACCGGTTTGAAATTTCATATGGAAAAACGAAAGGTTTCTGTACTTGTAATTTCACCGGAATAAAGAATAGTTCATCAATCAAATTTGTGATTGAGTTCGGATACGTTACATGGAAGACGTTTGAACTTTCGTTAAATCTTAAATCAAATATACACTTATATTGTACTAAATTCGTTAGTGTAATGCTTGCCACAGTCCTCAATAATTCAGGGGAGGTCGCTAAATAATGAGGGAATAGCGGCCATTTCATTGCCTCGATTACGTCAAATCATCCTTGACAAAGTGTTAATTCGCCTACTTCTTCTCGAACAGGTTGGGCATCACGATCCCTTCCGGCGAACCTTCAGCAGCGGGTGGCGATGGCGCTTCGCTCAAGCCCGGCGCACTGGGCGGCACGGGAGCGCTGGACTCTGCGACAACCGGAGACGGAAATGTTGTTGAGGGAATCGTTGGAACGTGGAGCGGCGGAGTAACGTTTGGCTGCGGCGATGCGGAGACGGGCAGGGGTTTCTGGAAGTCGGCGCTGTTCACAACGGGCTGTGCGCGGTCGGCTCGCGTCAGCGTGCGGGTGTCGGCGGTCGGCGATACGCTCGCGCGAAGTGGCTCAATGGATGATTTCGGGGCCGATTGGCATCCGGCCAGAGCAACGGCAGACAAGACGAGAATCCGCGATCCGGGCGACATGGGTTTCCCTTCCCTGGAAGAATGGAACGCCTGTACCCCGAAATCGCGGAGCCGTCAAGCCGATTGATCCGCGTGCTCAGCGACCCGCGGGAAGCGGATCGCCCACCGCACCCGGAGCACCGATCGCCGGTGCCGCACCACCCTGACGGAACTGGCCGTCAGGATCCTGCATCGAGTCCACTTCGCGCTGGAGCGGGAAGGCGGGATCAGGTGGGAAATATTGCGGACGGTGTTTCAGATAGTGGGGGCTGGGCAAGGTCATCCCACCCGTATGTGTCTGGCAGCCGCTCGTGACAGTCACGGCCAACACAAGGCCCACGCACCCGGCAACGGTTTGTATCGTACGACGCATTGGACGCTTCTCCCGGCCTTACGGCGAGTCTGCGGAATGTATCGGCCAGAGCGTGTTTCAGGTTTAATCCGAATATCAGGTTCTGCGTTCTTTTGTAAAAATTCCCTGCGAACTTTACCATTTTGACATTGCGTCGAACCAGATATTAGTTATCATCTGTACACTTCTCATTGAACTGAACGTGTGACTGTGCCAAAACTCATTCTGGCTTCGTCCCTGTCTCGCTGGATCACAGCAACACCCGGCGAATCCGTCGCGGAACGAACATTCGATTTCTCCGGTCATACGGTCCGCGAATGCCTGCATTGCCTTTTCGAGCTTCATCCGCAGCTTCGCAGTTACATTCTGGATGAGACCGGTACGATTCGGCATCACGTCGTTGCATACGTCCAAAACGAAGCCATCGACAAATCCGATCTCAATCACGCATTGCAACCGCAGGACGAAGTCTTCATCTTTCAAGCACTCTCGGGAGGCTGACCATGACCAAACGGATTCTCGTTTCCACCCGTAAGGGGCTTTTTGCGCTCCATCGCGGGGCTCGGGGCTGGCTCACAAAACTCGTTGGTTTTCCCGCCGAAAACGTCACGCTGGCGCTACCCGACTCCCGAGACGGTGGCTGGTACGCCGCCCTCAATCTCGGCCACTTCGGAGTGAAACTCAAATATTCCCCGGATGGTGGGAAGACTTGGGAAGAGCGTGCGGTTCCCGAATACCCTGAGGGTGAAGAAATCGTCACTGCGGACGGCAAACCGCCCGCCCCCGCGACACTCAAGCTCATCTGGGCACTCGAGGCCGGTTCGGCTGCGCAGCCGGGGCGACTCTGGGCGGGTACGCTTCCCGGAGGCCTCTTCCGTTCTGATGACGGCGGCAAATCCTGGGAATTGAATCGCCCGCTCTGGGATGATCCCCGACGCAAGAAATGGTTCGGCGGCGGAGCGGATTTCCCGGGAATCCATTCCCTCTGCCGCGATCCGCGAAGCGACACGACCTGGCGGCTTGCTGTTTCCTGCGGCGGAGTCTGGATTACGGAAGACGATGGCGCGAGATGGAAACTGATCGGGCAAGGGATCTTCGCCGATTTCATGCCGCCTGAACAGCGGTTCGATCCCGTGATTCAGGATGTCCACATGATGGTGCAATGCCCCGGCGATCCCAACGGGATCTGGGTCCAGCATCATAACGGCATCTTTCGCTCGACTGACGGCGGGGAGAATTTCACCCACGTCGCCAACGCCAAACCGTCCGGATTCGGCTTTGCCGTCGCCGTCCATCCCACGGACCCCAATACTGCCTGGTTCGTGCCAGCGAAAAAGGATGAATCGCGGATTCCCGTCGACGGCAAACTGGTCGTGAGCCGCACCCGCGACGGCGGGCAAACTTTCGAGTTGCTCACAAAAGGCTTGCCGAAAGCGCCAGCCTACGATCTGGTCTATCGCCATGCACTGGCTATCGATGACACGGGCAAACTGCTGGCATTCGGTTCGACGACGGGCGGATTGTGGATCACGGAGGACGGTGGCGATTCGTGGAAATTGAGCAAAACCCGGTTCCCGCCGATCTACGCCGTGCGGTTCGCCTGATCCGATTCGACCAACCCGTCCCGGATGCGGATCACCCGCGTTCCCACCGCCGCTGCCTGAGGATCATGCGTGACCATGATCACGGCCCGGCGTGCGGGTTCCGGAAGCGCGGCAAGAAGCCGCAGAACCTCGTTCCCGGAACTGCTGTCCAGATTTCCCGTCGGTTCATCGCACAGAACCGCCTCGGGATTCGCGACCAGCGCCCGCGCCACCGCCACCCGCTGCATTTCCCCGCCCGATAGCTCATCCGGATAATGATCCGACCGGGCGTTGAGTCCCACTTCGTCAAGTCGCTGACGTGCGGTTCGCCGTGCGTTCCGCCGTGAAATGCCATCCAGCATCAGCGGCAACGCGACATTCCCGACAGCATTGACATTGGGAAGGAGATGAAACGCCTGAAAAACAAAGCCGATTCTTCGCCTGCGAATGCGAGACCGCTCCGATTCCGAGAGGCTGCGCAGGTCGGTGCCCTGAAAGAGAATCTGACCCGAGGAGGGCAGATCGAGCGCTCCCATGAGCTGCAGGATCGTGCTCTTTCCGGAACCGGATGGCCCCATGATCGAGACGAATTCGCCACCGGAAATCGAAAGAGAGACGCCACGGACCGCATTCACGGTCCGCCGTCCGCCGGTGTAGACTTTTGCCGCATCACGTAATTCGAACATACCGCCATTCTAGCGGTTGGCCATCGACCGATGGCCGTTCCCTTACTTGCTCGTCGTTCAGGCGTTGCAGTCGTCGATGGGCAGGAACGCTGCGGCGGGCTGGATTGCGTGATCGTTGTGAACTTTGGCAATCTGGGCCGTTTCGCGTGCGCCGGTGAGGACTTTCGGAGTTTCCGCCTGAGCGCTGCAGGACGAACAACCGGACGATGATTTGCAGCCGCTGGCCAGGCCGGCAACCGTGATGAAACCCAGAAGAGCCAGACGCGTCATCCGTGACATGTCGATCTCCTTCACGTGAGAAAAACGGGAGGATAGTAACCCATCCTTTATCGGTCAATCTGAGAAGAGAAGATGATGATTTTCATCGAGCCGATTCTCATCGGTCATCATCTACGAGTTGATTCCTGGAAGATTTTTTCGAATTGCGGAGCGGCGGTTTTGAGCGCATCAAGAAGCTTGGGATCGAATTGTCCTTCGATTTCGGTCGTCATCAGCTTGATGGCTTGCGCATGACCAAACACTGGCCCGTACGGCTTGCGTGTCCGCAGGGCGGAGTAAACCGAGACCAGCGAAACGACGCGGGCGGACAGCGGGATGATCGATCCGCTCAGTCCATCCGGGTAGCCGGATCCATCCCAGCGTTCGTGATGATGACGAACGATTTCCGTGGCCAGTCCGATCTCGGCGACCCGTTCGGGCATCACGCGGGCCATGTCGGCCATGATTTCGGATCCGGCGAGCGTATGCGTTTGCACGAAGGAAAATTCTTCGGATGTCAGCTTTCCCGGCTTCTTGATGAGTTCCGTGGGAATGACGAGCAAGCCGATGTCGTGAGTCGCGGCGGTGGTACAGATCAGATCGAGGAAGTCGGGATCTTTCAGCCGTGCATATTCGCCCGCATCGGTGACGGCGAGCGCGAGCGCTCGGATGTACCTGCCGATCCGTTCGTGATATCCGGGGAGAAATTGTCCAAGTTCTTCCAGAAGACGGCTCACGCCCAACGAGAGCGGTGCGAATGCGGTGTGTTTCTGATCGTGTTTCGACATCGAGGTCGCTTGCGGGGGCGGGGTGCGAGTCATGGCACCCACGGTGATGCGAATCGTTTCCTTGACGGGCGGACCCGTTTGGCCGGGTTGCGGATCGCAGTTGATCATGCTGAGATAGGTCCGATTCATCATCCCCTTCAGCCGTGAGCGAAGGCCGGTCATGGTGAACGGTTTTTCGAGATAATCATCGGCACCGACGACCAGCCCACTCAGCGCTTCGACGGGGATGTCGGCGGACATGAGCAGGACGCGCGGCATGGGACGGGATTGCTCGCGTTCCCGCAGCCGATCAAGAATCTGCGAGCCGGAAAGACCGGGCAGATTCATGTCAAGAGTCATAATGTCGAAGTGCTGGCGCTCGATCAGTTCCCAGGCGGTCAGACCGTTGTCCGCCTCAATACACTGGCAATTCGGTAGCGCATTGCGAATCAATTCCCGGATGTAGGATTCGTCATCGACGATGAGCGCGCGCAGCGGTCGCTCGGTGTTGTTTTCTTCGGCACGGGTATCGTGTGTGCCGATCCAGTTGGCCAGACCGGACAGCGTGCTGGCGACGACGCGTGCGGACGCGAAGCGCTTGTCGGGATCCGGATCGGTGAGCTTGGCGATCAGCTCGGCCAGTTCCAGCGGAACCTCGGGACGGACACGGCGGACGTCGGCCGAAGGCGCTTTCATCCGCTGGGCCAGGTCCGTCAGCATGTTCCCGGTTTCCACGAACGGATCCTGCCCCGACAGTGCCCAGTACATGGTGGCACCGAGACTGAACAGGTCCGCACGGGCATCCACAAGGTGCGCGTGCTGGATCTGTTCCGGAGCCATGTATCCGACGGTCCCGAGAACGGTGCCCGGTTCCGTCATTCGTTGCTGAGGTTGCAGGGCGAGGCCGAAATCCAGAACCTTCGCCTGCATGTCCGGCGTGATGATGATGTTGGACGGTTTGATGTCGCGGTGCACCAGTCCCAGCCGGTGCGCTTCGGCCAGTGCGTCGGCGACCTGTCGAAAAAGCTGGCAGACCTGCTTCGGGGAAAAAGGACCGCGCGAGCGGATCGCCTCCTTCAGATCGTCTCCCGGAATCAGCTCCATCGTGTAATAGTCGCGTGCCGGTTGTCCGGGGCGCTCGTGCAACCCCGCATCAAGACTCGCGACGATGTTGGGATGCTGCATCTTGGCCACCGCACGGGCTTCGGCATAAAAGCGGTGGACAAGGCGGATATTGGTATCGACGGAGCGGCTCATCACCTTGATCGCGACCTGCCGCCTCAGGTACAGGTGTTCGGCCCGGTAAACGGTTCCCATTCCGCCGCGACCGATGACATCGAGAATGCGGTAGTGACCGATGATCAAATCCGATTCGAGCCCGCGCCGGACCGCATCGACCTGAAAGGCGGTGAGAAGGCGATGAGAAGGCGATGATTCGCCAGACGATTGAGCAACTCCTCTTTGTCATGAAGCGACGCCAGCTCGATCCGTTCCTTGACTGGGATTTCTTCCCACTCCTCCGGAAGGAGAATCAACTGATCAAGCAGCCGACTCAACAGGGAATCGGCACCGCGTTTCGTCCCGTCACACGGGGTCGTAATGGTGTCGATATCACACTCATGGTTCGATGAAGGCAGGAGATTCATCGTTCTCTCGGTCCATCGTGATTGTGATGGTTCGCGATGCGCTGGGTTTGGAGGAGTCACGCCATGGATCACTGGTCAAACGCGCCAGGCTGGATTACTGCTTGGTCCTGTCCTGGCGACTTGAACAGGCGGCAGTCCACTCACGCAAAAGGGATCGTGCTCGGACAATGGGGGCGTTCGTTATCGTGTCGTTGCACATCGAAGCATAGTTGAAGAATGACGAAAAATGCCAATTATTCAGGCGCTTTACGTAATTTTATTCGCGCCCGGAAACAATAGTTTTATCAGTGTCTTTCGTCGAAGTGAAACATTCGCCGCATGCGACAATCACAATCAGGACGGTCTGAATTTTCTTGCAAGAGCATCAATCGATGAATCTCTCACGAGCTTCGATATCACAATCGCTTCCCATTCAACGTCCCACTGAAACCGCTCGCGCGATCCGATAGAGCGGACAGCGATCGTATTCCTTGGCCAGTGAGTGCAAGCCCACGGATTCGATGTGAAACAGCGCAGACGCCTCGCGCATCAGCAGCGCCGCAAACGGCTCGCTCGCGTACGCGCAGCCCGGAATCGTCGCCGGTTCGATCCGTGCCGCCCGCGTCACGTGCTGTCCACCAAACGCCGAACGCCCCTGAAACAAATCCGGGAGTTCGAACACCGGCCCCGTGTGCAAGCCGATCCGGAACGGCGACGGAGCCGCCAGTTCGTAGTGCGCCCAGTCGGGTTCCGCCACCGTGAGCGGTTCGAGAAGTTCGAGTGCGAACGCGGCCGCATCCGTGACTGAATCGAAGACGGCGTAAATTCCGTCGCCCCAGGTATTCGCATACGTGAGCCGCTGGCCGACGTCAGTCGTCATGGTGCCTTTGAGAAAGCGGCTGTAGTCTTCGAGGAAATCGGAGAGCATCCATTCCGGGATGCGGCTGAAGCCGGCGACATCCGCGAAAAGAACGGATTTCACCGGTCGTTTCAGTTTGCTGGTGGGAATCGGCGCCGCCGGTTTCTCGTTCATGCTGATGACAAGTTCGCCGACGGATTCACGGATCGCATTCAGGTGAATTTCGTGCGCCTGATATCCGGCATTGTGCCACACTTTGGCGAAGGATTGCGTTCCGCCGGCTTGCCCCGCTGAAGAATAATCCACGAGCAGGAGCGCTTGCGGTACGGTCCCGCGCTCCCGTGCTCGCATGACCGCCAGCCCCTGCTGCACGCGCCCCGACAGACCAAATAACTCGTTGCTTCCCAGATACGGTTCCACCGTCGTGTAGCGCACGCGATTGGGCGGAATGGCGTCGAGCACTTCGTCGAACATCGCCCGCCACTTCCGCCAGGCTTCACCCGGCTGCCCGAAATTGACGCTCGTCCGCAGAAAATCGTGCTGCGCGAACGGCAAAACGATGTGCAACTCCCCCTTTCGGGCCAGCATCGCCTGCGCGAAGAGCAAATCTCCGCCGCACGCCAACGAACTGAAACCGATCTTCGCATTCATTCGATCCAGTTGCTCGGCGATCGCCCGACCCACAGCGGCGATGAGCCGGGGATCGTTCGGGAATCGCGTCGGATGCCCGGCTCGCACGCGCTCCGGCGAATCGATCATGTGACCACTGAATGTCACGACACTGCCCAAATGTTCATCGAGGAATGCCGGATCGGCGGTCACGCCGGCCTGGCGGAGCAGTTCGATATTGGTGCGAAGGGAAGCCAGCTCACCGAGCCGGTTCTGCGAAAGTGCAACAGTCACCGCCTGCTGATAGAGCTGGGTCGCCTCCTCGTGATTTCCGCACAAGAGATGTGCTTCGGCCAGTGTCGCCGGACTCCAGAGCGGATCGCCTTCGGGAGCGTTCCGGCGGATGACCTCCTCCGCCAGCGTGCGGGAGCGCTCCTCGTCGCCCGCCAACCGCCACATCGTCGCCGCGTTGATCAGCGGATAGGTATCGGCATCGGGAAGCTCCGCCGCACGCGTGTACCACTCGGCCGATTCCGTCACGAGTACGGGGTTGGTGCGGGAGAGGATTTTCAGAATGCTGCCGTTCAGAGCGACGAGATCGACGCGGAGTTTCGCGGGAATCGAAGTGCCGGGATCCAGCGCCTGCGGAAGCAGAGGCTCAAGAATCGCCTGCGCATAGCGTGGATTTCCGCCTCGGCGTGCCGCCAACGCCAGCAGAAAGTGCAGCTCCAGATCGTCCCGCAGATACTCCTGACCCTCCCGCGCCAGATCGAGCGCACGAGCGGGAAATCCCTGTGTCAGTAATTTCTGCGTAAAGGCACGATAGAGTTTGGCGTTGCCCTGCCAGAGCTTCTGGTCTGGTCCGCGGCATTCGTCGAGCAGGCGTTCGGCTGAAGTCTCCGTCCGGGCGAGCAGGTCCAGAATATCGTGCTCGGTCATGAGACGGACTCCGGAGCGCGGTCAGCCAGTCGATCCCGAGGGCTTGCGGGCGAAGCGAAGCTTATCCAGATAGATGTAGTAAACCGGCGTGAAGTAAAGTGTCAAAACTTGAGAAACCAGCAGCCCGCCCACGACGGCCAGACCCAGTGGCCGCCGCGATTCCGCACCCGCGCCCAGACCCAACGCAATCGGCAGCGCACCCAGCAGCGCGCACATCGTCGTCATCATGATCGGCCGGAACCGCACCAGTGACGCTTCGTAGATCGCCTCGCGGGCGCTCTTGCCTTCCGTTCGTTCCGCATCCAGGGCGAAGTCGATCATCATGATCGCGTTCTTCTTCACGATGCCGATCAGCATGATCAGCCCGACCATCGAATAGAGATTCAACTCGCTGTTGAAGTACGCCAGCGTGAGGAGCGCACCCACACCCGCCGACGGCAGACCGGACAGAATCGTGATCGGGTGAATCAGGCTTTCGTAGAGCATCCCCATGACAAGGTAAATGACAACCACGGCGGCGATGAGCAACAGTGCCAGACCCTCGGAGGACTTCTGGAATTCCTGGGCTGTCCCCTGAAAGCCGGTGCTGAGCGATGGCGGGAGTTCTTCGCGGGCCGCTTGATCGACCTGATCCAGAACGTCTCCGAGCGAGACTCCGGGGCGGAGGTCGAAGGAGATGGTCACGGACGGAAGTTGACCGGAATGATTCACCGTGAGCGGTCCGACGCCGCGATCCACAGTGACGAGCGAATCGATCGGCACCAGCACTCCGCTGGATGAACGAATGTGCAATCTCGAGAGGAGATTGGGATTCTCCTGAAACTCCGGCTTCACCTCGAGTACGACCTGATACTCGTTGTTGGGTGTGAAGATGGAGGAAATCTGCCGGGCACCGTAGGCGTTGGCGAGTGCGTCTTCGATCTGACGGGCGGAGACGCCGAGTGTCTGCGCTTTGTCGCGGTCGATGCGGACATTAAGTTGCGGGCTGCGCAATTGGAGATCGCTTGAGACTTCGAGCATGTCGGGCATCTTGCGGAGGCGTTCTTCGAGTCGTGTTGCGCCGGCGTAGAGTTCGTTTGTATCGGGGCCTTGCACGGTGAACTGGTAGAGGCTCTTGGCGGTGCGTGAGCCGATGCGGATCGGCGGTGGGTTCTGGAAAAAGACTTTGATTCCGGGGATTTCGGCGGCTTTCTTGCGGAGTTTGGTGATCACTTGATCGGCCGAAAGTGTGCGTTGATCACGGGGAACAAGGCGAATGAAGATGCGCCCTGAATTCGCGCTGGCGCTGAAGCCGGACGAGCCGACGGAGCTGCTCAAGGCGGCGATGTTCTCGTCCGTGCGCAGCACTTCGACCAGTCGGGCCTGGGCCTCCATCAATCCCTGAAACGAAATATCTTCCGGCCCTTCCGTGGTGCAGGTGATTTGTCCGATATCTTCGCTGGGGAGAAACCCCTTCGGCAGCACGGACAGATAGTAGGCGGTGCCGGCGATGAATCCGAACGAAACAAGGAGCATGAGCAATCGCAGGCGCAGTGCAAGACGAAGGGTCCAGGCGTAGAAGCCGAGCATCAGCCCGAAGAACCATTCGGTGATTCGCACGAAAATGCCGGGACGCGTTTGGGCATGCCCGCCGCGCAGGAACAACGCGCAGAGCATGGGCGTGAGCGTAACCGAGACGAATCCCGAAAGGATGATGGCGGAGGAAATCACGACGGCGAATTCGCGCAGCAACCGCCCCACGAGCCCTTCCATGAACAACACCGGGATGAACACCGCGACGAGCGATATGGTCATGGAGACGATCGTGAAGCCGACTTCGGACGAGCCGTCGAGCGCGGCCTGCAGCGGAGTTTTGCCCATGTCCAGATGGCGGACGATATTTTCGAGCATGACGATGGCGTCATCCACGACGAATCCCACCGCCAGCGTCAGCGCGAGGAGTGAAAGATTGTTCAGTGTGTAGTTCATCAGGTGCATGATGCCGAACGTCGCAACGATCGAGACCGGCAGCGCCAGGCTCGGAATGAGCGTCGCGCGGATGCTTCCGAGGAACACGAAGATCACGAGCACCACAAGGCCGAAGGCGATGAGCAGCGTGATCTGCACATCGTGGATCGATTCGCGGATCGGTTTCGAGCGATCAACCATCAGCGTGAGCTTGACCGACGGCGGAATCTGCGACTGGAAGATCGGCAGCAACCGTTGAATCTCGGACGCGACCTCTACGGTATTCGCTCCCGGCTGCCGGTATACGCCCAGCATGATCGACCGCGAAAGATCGCCCGGCTTTCCGTCGGGAGTCTGCTCCGAGAAAGAGGCGGCGACTTTGTCGTTCTCGACATCATCGAGCACGGTGGCGATTTCCGAGAGCCGCAACGGTTGCCCGTCGCGATACGCCACGATCACCGGCCGGTAACTGCGGGCCTCCATGAGCTGACCGCTGGCCTGAATGTTGAACGATTGCTTGCGGCCATGAAAGGTGCCGGTCGGCAAGTTGACGTTCGCATCCTTGAGCGAAGTGGAGACCTCATCAAGTCCTACGCCGCGCGCCGCGAGCAGATCCGGATCCACCTGAACACGCACCGCCTTCTTCTGCTGACCGAACACCACAATCTGCGCCACGCCGCTGATCTGCGACATGCGCTGCGCGAGAAACGATTCGCCGTACTCGTTGACTTCGTAGAGCGGGAGCGTGTCCGATCGCAGCGTGAGCAGCACGATCGGCGACTCAGATGGATTCACTTTGCGGAACGCCGGCGGGGCGGGCATGTCGCCGGGCAGCGAGCGGGACGCCTTCGCGATCGCGGTCTGCACGTCCTGGGCGGCGGCATCGATATTTCGCGAAAGACTGAACTGCAGTGTGATCGAACTCGCACCCAGCACACTCGTGGACGTCAGCCCCTCAATGCCGGGGATGGCGGTGAATTCGCGTTCGAGCGGGGACGCGACGGCTGCGGCCATCGTCTCCGCGTTCGCACCCGGCAGCGCCGCCGTCACCTGAATCGTCGGAAAATCCACCGTGGGAAGGTCGTTGACCGGCAGCGACGAATAGCCCAGCATGCCCGCCAAGACCACCGCGAGCATCAGAAGCAGGGTCATGATCGGCCGGCGGATGAACGGTGCAGAAATGTTCACTCAAGCTTCTCCGCTGACGCCGGCGTGGGCGATTCGTTTCCCTTTACGCTCACCTTCGCTCCGTTCACGAGCCGAAGCTGCCCCTCGGCGACAACCGTTTCGCCCGCTGAAAGCCCGGAGGCGATCACCGATTCCTCGCCCCATTCCAGCGCCACCGTCACGTCACGATACTCGACCGTGTTATCAGATTTCACAACGTAAACATAGGTTCCCTTCTGGCCAGCCTGCACCGCCTCGGACGGGATCACGACGCTGTCCGGCCGCTCGCGGATCGTCAGCGTCACATCCACAAACTGACCCGGCCAGAGCTGCCGATCCTCATTGGGAAACTCCGCCTTGAGCATCACCGTCCCGCTGCCGGTGTTGACGGCGTTATCGATGAACGACAGCGTTCCCTTGTGGCTCGATTCGCCGTTGCGCAGATGGGCCTCCACCGCCAGCGGACCTTCCTGCCGGGCCGCCATAACCAACGGCAATTGCTGCTCGGGCAGCGCGAACGCCACCGAAATCGGACTGACCTGATAGATCACCACGAGCGGAGTTGAACCGGTCGCTTCCACAAGATTTCCGCGGTTGACCAGCAACTCGCCGACGCGGCCATCGATGGGGGAGTTGATCGTGGTGAAGCCCAGTTGCAGTTTGGCGGATTCAAGGGCAGCCTCTTCCACCGCGACCGACGCCTTCGCACTCGCAGCATTCGTGCGGGCCACATCCAACTCGACCGCCGACGCCACGCCCACGCGCTCCAGACGTTCCAGCTCGCGCTCCGCACCCCGCAACACCTCCCGGCTCTTGCCGAGCGCTGCCTGCGCTGAGCGCACCGCCACTTCGTACGGCCGCGGATCGATGATCAGCAGCTTCTGATTCTTGGTGACGTAATCGCCTTCTTTGAAATGCACCTCGGTGATTTCGCCACCAACCCGCGGGCGGATGGAAACCATGGCGAGGGCTTTGACGGTGCCGATGGTGCGGACTTGGATCGGGACGGTCTTTTTCTGGCTGACGGCGACGGTGACGGGCGCAGGCGGGGGCGCGGATTTCGGCGGCGGCGGCTTGGGACAACCCATGAGTGTGCCAATCAGCAGGCACAGCGCGAGCGAGGAGGTTCGACTCATGCAATCGGCCTCGAAATGTCCGGAGGCGGGTGGGCAGTTTAATATATAGCGTCGAAGCGGCGGAATCTGTCAGACTTTCGCGAGATCATCACATGAGAAATGTTTCATTTTTGTTGCCGGGGGATGAGTTGGGATGATTGTCCGAGGTGACGTCGAAGTGCCCGCAGCGTTCTGATGATTGCACTCCGATCGTTCATGTATCTTCATCGTGGCTGAATATATCTAAAAGTCTATCGCATAACGAGGATCTGGCTGATGAAAACGGTCGTCGAGATTCACCGTTCGGCCGCTGTCGAATACTTCGATTGGATTCAGAGAAATAGTCAACCTCCGTTTGGCAGTCGCGATATTGCCCAAGTATTTGATGACGAACTACGGGCCGAACTCATTCGAACGGATGGACTGCCCGCGAATGCCGTGCAAAACACAAGCTTTGCGATACCTTACTGGATTTGGCGGTTCAACTCGAATACATGGATTCGTTATGTGATCAAGGATCGGTCGACAGGACTATTCGGTGGCGTTTCCCGTCGCGTCATCATCACGGATTTTTCCGAAACTCGCCTTTCCTGATCGACGCCAACTCCTCCTGACTCAGACAATCGTCTGCGTCGAAATCGTCCGGCAACGGTCGTGACATTTTTTCTCGAACTGATTCAGGCATTTCCGAAAGAGCAGCTTCAAGCAGAAGTTTTTCGGCATCGGGAGGGACATAATGTCCGAGCGGTTCGCCGTCTCCATCAACGATCGGAATCAGCGAACGTCCGCCGTGCAGATCGGTCAATTCCTTGAGCAACAACGCCAGCACCGTACCCTTTGCTTCGCGGGATAGCTTCGCAACCAGCACCTCAGGAGCTTCCAGAGATTTTTGTGCGCTCGCGATCATATTCGATCCTCTGTCTGCTATTTCATCGTAGCATTCCCGACGTCAGTGGGAAACCCGGACTTGCTGCCGAATCATCGTCACCCGATCCCCAGCACGCGGCAGGTCTCCTGGAAACTCGTTTCCAGTTCGAGCGACACACTCTAATCGTTGGTGAGCCAGCTAACCAGATTTGCCGGAATGAAACTGCAAGATCGATCATTCCAAGCGGAGGGAGCGATTTCTGAGCGGAGGGTGTGAACCCTCCGAGTAATACGATGAGAAAAGCTAGGACTCGGGGGGTTAACACCCCCTCTCAGGGTTTACATCACGTCCCCCTCTCAGGGTTTACATCACGTCCCCCGCCGGGTGCCATGCTCACGGCTTTGCGTGAGCATGCCCACCCAAAGCGGTGGGCATGGCACCCAAAACAGATCCGGAACGGCGACTTTGAGTAATCGTGTTCATGTCAAATCAGCCC
>JBGSJI010000089.1:0-66199 GCA_041742055.1 Limnoglobus sp.
TAATGATGCGCAAGCGCGAGGCCGGGCGCAAGAGGAAAACGCTAGAAAATCACGGAATTCCGTAACCACCCCAACGCGCAAATCCCGTGCCGAACAGGATTGGGACGCAGCTAATTATTTCATTGAAAATGAGCTGCGTCCCCTTTGTGGTCATGTTCGAGCATCGCTACTTTGTCGCCGTCGGGACTGAAAGCGAGCGGAACGCAATAGCGCGGCGGACCGCCGGTGGCTGCGGTGCGTTCTTGCCCATGACGGCGTGCCAGAGGATTTCGTTGAGTTCGAAATCGTCGATGCGATCGTACTCGGAGAAATCCATTTTCATCGATCGATCCGCGCCGTAGGCGGTGCGCTCGTTCTTCGCCTGAAGATCGGTCTCTGCCGGCGTGAGCGTGTACGGCGTGAGATCCGCCTGATTGGTGAAACTCGCGAACATGGGCCGCGCCGCCGCATCGTACTGGCTGAGCGGAGGCAGACCGAGGATGAGTTCCATCGTGCGGATCATGCTCACGGTGGCGTACTGCGTGCTGTCGAGATACTTCCGCTTTGTGTACGGGCTAATCACGAGGCCGACCGTGCGGTGTGCGTCCACGTGATCGGGTCCGTTCTGGGCGTCATCCTCGATGACAAAGATCGCGGTCTCTTTCCACAGCGGCCCTTTGCTAACGTGCTCGACAATCTGGCCGAGTGCGAGGTCGTTGCTGGCGACACAGGCCTGCGGAGTGAACGCTCCCGGCCGGGTACCGTCGGTGTGGTCTTCGCCGAGGCTCATCACGATGAACCGCGGCATGGTGCCTGCCTTGGCGAACTCGTCGTACTCCTTGATGAAAGTCGCGGCGTTGTCGGTATCGCGGGTGCGCGTTCCCTTCACTTTCGGGATGCCGTACTCGGGGCACATGTGGCCGACGAGCCCAGGCACGCGGCCTTCCATCTTCAGTCCGCCAAGTCCATCGCTCACGCGCTTGCCGTATTCGCCGTAACTTCGGTACGACAGGCCGGCCCGCTGGCAGGCATCCCAGATGTGGCCCGACGGTCCCTTTTGCAGGCTTCCTTCGTCGTCGTCATCCACACCTTTGCGGCGGGAATAGGTCAGGTGCCAGTCGCGGGCGGTGTAGTCGGTGTGGTAGGCCATGGTGCTCCATGGGTGCCCGTCGCGGCTCACCTGCCCGTTGCAATAGAGGTTGTCCAGTAGGACGAACTCTTCCGCAAGCTTGTGGTGGTTCGGTGTGATCTTGCGCGGGAACATGCACAAAGTCGGGTCGCCGTTACCCTTCGGATTCGGCCCAGTGGCGAGGTCTCCGAACACCTGATCGTAAGTGCGATTTTCCTTGATGATGTAGAGCACGTATTTGATGGGCGACGGATCGCCGACCTTCGTGGGGATGGCGGTTTTTTCGGGGTGGGGTGCGGCGGTGAGCTGCGTATCGGAATAGGGGCAGTTGCGGTAAACTTGTGCCGTGTATTCCTTGAGCATGGCCTCATCCGGTACGGGAACCACGGAGAGCGCACCGCTGAGCGTAGTGCCGATGTACGGATAGGGCATCAGCCGGCGGGCGATCGCTTTCACCTCATCCTTCTCGACTTTCTCGAGCTGTTCCTTGGTGAAGAACGGATTCGCCTTGGTTTGCAGCCCTTTGCCGACGCCGACAAGGATGTTCTTGCCATCCGGCGTCACGGCGATGCTCGTGGGATACCAACCGGTCGGGATGAATCCTTTCACCTGGCTCCGCTTGTTGACATCGATATCGATGACCGCAACGCAGTTGTTGTCCGCGTTGGCGACATAGAGCGTTTCGCCGGCGGGATCGATGGCGAGCGCGTCTGGTGTGCTGCCGGATGGCGCTTTGGGGAAGAGGCTGGTGACGATGGTTTCGGTCACGAGTCCGCGGGCGGTATCGATCACCGATACGGAATTGCTGGACGCGCAGGCGACGAAGAGGCGGCCGTCTTTCGGATGAATTGCCATCTGGTTCGGGTGTTCACCCACACTGATCGTTTGTTGGACCTTCAACGAAGTGGGATCAAGGACCAGAACCCTACGGCCCGCCCAGTCGGAGACGAACAACTGATTCCGCCCTGCGATAATGTCGTACGGCCGTCCGCCGATGATGGCGGATCGAGTGGTGTTGGTTTTCAGATCAATGGCGGTGATCCGGCCTTCCTTCGGGCTGTCCTTGTCTTTCTGATAATGGATGTCGAGCGAGTAGAGCGTGTTCTTCGATTCATCCAGGCAAAGTCCGCTCTTGAAGGCGGAGGAATTCTCCATCTCTGCGGTGACTTTCTCCAGTTCTTCAGGCGTGAGCTTGGTCAACTTGGGATCGACCGGGCTGGATGGTTTGAACGACAGTTCATTGCGTTCGAAGGTATGCAGTGTTCCCTGTCCGCCGGCGGACCACCAGAGTTTCGATTCGTCGGGCGAAATGGCGAGGCCGTACCAGCTTTGAAGGACTCTCAATTGGGAGACCACTTTAGGCTCACCAGTGATGTTGACGAGCGAGAGGTCGTGACTGTTGAATCCGCTGGTGGCGATGATAGCGTGCTGATTGTCTTTGAGCGGCAGGATGTTGAGGGGGAGGTCCGTGGTAACGATGTGTTTCCCGGCGGGCGTGAGGTGCCAGCCATTGGGCAGGAGGTACCCGTTTTTCGTCGGGCCTGGAATTTGGGATTTGGGTTCCTGAGCTGGCCCGGAAGCGGCCCATCCGCATAAACAAGTGATCAGGATGAGATGTCGTATCATAGATGCCTCTTAGGGAAAGTTATTCAATCACGATTTCGCCACCCGCTCGCGTTCCCAGATTGCGCCAAGCCGTCTGGGAGATGGAGTTGCTAAAAAAACGGACACTCCCATCCATGACGAAACAATTCACACCGCCCGTGTGGTAGCTGCGTGCGGTCAGGGCGGCGACTGTCGGCACCGTGAGTGACGAGCCTTCCTGCTGACTGGTGTAATCGACATCGTACTCGACGCCGCTGGCAGTGTGTGGCACCTGAGTGTTTGGTGGAAATACGGTCGTGAACGCGGTCTGATGCGCACGGGCGTTCACCCATTCCGTGTGCCCCGAGTCGGTGCGAAGCGATCCGCCGAAGGTGGTGATTTCGCTCGGCGACAATGGGGGCGTCATGCCGACCGGTGGCAGTCCGCCGTCACGCAGGTAGGGCGTCCACGCTTTCACTTCGGACATTCCCAGAGTGTTGCTGAGGCCGTCGGTAAAGTCGGCGATGCGGCCCACCTGATTGACGCGGAACGCGCCATCACCTGATTGCCGTGTGACCGGATTGTGGATCAGCCAACTCCCGGCATTGACGGTGTAGTTGAGCACGTAGTGAACGCGCGGGCTACCATCGGGATAAGTCCCATCGGGCCTTTCGGTATCGCGAATCTCGCTGGGGCAGATCAGCAGGGGAACGCGGAAGCGCATCACCGGCCGGTTCTGCAGATCGTCATAGCGAAGATCCAACCGCGCAAGACGCTGCAGATTTTCCTCTTCGACAAAAGGCAGCAGCCGGGCGGCAACGCACCATGCCACGCCAGTGTTGCCAGTGGGGTATTCGCCGAGCGAAGGAAACGTGCCGTAGGCCGATTCGTAATTGTGCACAGCCAGACCCCACTGCTTGAGGTTGTTCTGGCACTTGAGGCGTGCGGCGGATTCCCGGACCTTTTGTACGGCGGGCAACAGGAGACCGATCAGGATCGCGATGATGGCGATGACGACCAGCAACTCAATAAGGGTGAACGCTCTGCGCATCCGCTTCTCCAAGTCGGCCCGTGAATCCAAAATGTTTGATCAGCCAGTCGTGACACCGGGGGTGCGGCGGCGGGGGCGCTTGACGGTGCGGAAGATGTCGAGCACTTTGCCGGTTTCGCCCAGCGCCAAATGGAAGCGCTGCTCGCCTTCGAGGCGGTGCAGCGTCAGGTGATAGGTGGGGCTGACGTCCGCGAGGTAATTGCGCTTGTGCGCGTCGCGAGGGATGCGGAGTTTGCCCCACGATCCATCGCCGAGGTACACGATGCCGGTGGCGGTATCGACGTTGCCACCCGTGAGCGGATGGGTGCGCTTGAAGGTGTGATCGTGGTGCTCGAGCACGACATCGACCTGATGCTTTTCGAAGAGCGGGCACCAGTTCTTGCGCTGCTCTTCGCCCGTGCCGAACTTTCCGTTCAGCCCCGTCGGCTGGCGATAGGACGGATAGCACGGCACGTGATCGGCCACGATGAGGTGTGGCCGGCCGGCGCGTTCCGCCAGCACCTTGTCGAGCCATTCCGTCTGTTCGCCGCCGATCTTCGCACAGTGGCCCGTATCGGTGAGGATGAGACTGAGGTAATCGCCGAAGTCGAGCGTGGCGTAACTGGTTTCCTTGAAGAGCCCATCGAAGAGCGGAGCGAAGAAGGTGGCATCTTTGAAGGTCTTGTTGTAGCTGCCGCGGACCTCGTGATTGCCGAGCATGGCGACCATGGGGATGAGCCGACCCTGGCTGTCGATCATCGTGGTGGAGTAGTTGCGGATGAACTGGATGGCGGTCGTTCCATTCGTGCCGTTGTCGTATCCGAGGTCTCCGCCGATGAGAGCGAACATGGGGTCCTGGATGGCGGCGATGCGGTTGTTGGCGAGGGCGTGGGAGTTGATGCCGACGTCGCCTCCGCTGATGAAGTGGAAGGCTTTGGTCGCCTTCGCCGGCATGGTGCGGAAGCGGTAGGTCTTCGATCGCGTGCCGATGAGGAATTCGTATTCGGTGCCGGGTGTGAGTTCGGTGAGTTCCGCCCGATAGACGGAGACGTCGGTCGGGCCGGTGGGCAGCACTTTGGCGGCGGGTGCGTCCTTGGGCATCGGTTCGCCGGCGACGACTTTCGCCATGGGTTTGACGGGCAATTCGACGACGGGGAAGGGCTTGCCGGTGGCGAGCGGTCCGATCTGCCAGTCGTTTTTGGCGCGTTCGCGGAAGCGGATGACCGGTTCGTCCGTATCTTTCGGGCGACCGATCCACTGGATGGTGATGGTGGTGGTGGGATCCTGCTGCCAGGTGAGGAAGAGCGTATCGGGTTGAAAGGCGGGTTCGTCGTTGCTCGGCAGAACGGGTTTGTCCTGGCCGAGGATGTGGGCACCGGAGAGGGGAGCGATGGCGGCCATGCCAGCGAGGAAGCCGCGGCGATGCAGGTTCATGGGAAACATCTCGGTGAAGGAATGGCGTGCGGAAGGATTAGGCGAATTGGTGCCAGTCGGGGAGGTTGGAGAATGCCAATTCATTCAACTTTCATCTCGGCGTAATGCAACGAGTTCGTCTCCGACGGTTCGACGGTCTTTGTGCTGACATTGAATTCGAATTCGCAAACTAACGCGAGGCTCGTTTTTCGCGATCGTGCTGGAGTGCCATGACGGCGAAGGCGGTGCCGGCATTGGTGATGTAATGGGCTTTGTCGTTGTTGAGCGAGCGCGTGAACCAGCGGCCCGATTCGCGCTGATGAGTTTTGAGCCAGTCGATTCCCTTGCGGATGGCGGGGTTTCCGGGGTCGGCGAGCATGAGCACGTAGGTGCTGAGCCCGGTGGCGTAGCCGTCGCTGGCGGCCTTCGGGTCGTTGGCGGATTTGTCGCGGCGCTGGTAGGTTCCGAGAGACGGCAGCGACCATCCGCCGTCCGCGTGCTGCAGTTTGACCAGATCGGCGATCGTTGCTTTCTTTTGTTCGGCTATCAGCAGCTTCTCGATTCTAGTGGACGCCCAGAGCAGGAGCGTGCGGTGATGAAGGTCGGGTGCGGGTGTTTTGTCGAGGTACGCCATCAGCTTTGCCAGGCCGGCCTTCGCGTCTTCGGACTTGGCGTAGTTGTCGGGTGCGGTTCCGACGGCGATGGCGGCGAGGACGGCGCCGAAGTAGTCATCGTGTTCCATGGGCGGCCAGTCGCACTTGAGCCAGTTCCACTCGCCGGTCTTCTTCTGGACCTGCCACATTTTGGCGAACGCGCTTTTGGTGGCGTCGCTCAGTTTGCCGGTTGTGTTCGCATCGAGGAACGCGAGTCCGGTTGCGGTGGCGACAACGAAGGCGTCGCCGCGGGGCTTGCCCGTTTTCCAGTTCGCGACGTCCTTCTCCAGAAACGCCCGGACTTCCTTCCAGCCTGTGTCGTTCGACTTGATCAGCGGCCGCGCCATCACGTACGGCATGTTGGTGTGGCAGGTGACGCACTTGCGGTCGCGTGTCCAGTTTACGCCCACGCCATCGAGATACTCCCCGGCTTTCGCCAGTGAGAGTTCCTTCGCGTGCGGTTCGTTCGCGTTGCTCGGATCCGGCAGTGGAATCTCTTCGGCGAAGGCAGGGAACGAAAAGGCGAGAAGCAGGATGAGCGTGCGCATGAGACGTGATCGGGAGAATGTGAAAAAAACAAAGCCCACGGACGGACGTCCGTGGGCTGGTCCATTTTTACACCGCTTCGACGATGGCGAAGCCCTTGCGGTATTCGCGGAACAGCATGTCGTTCGCTTTGGCGTTGCCGGCGAACTTCTCCGCCTTCGGATTGATGGACAGCTTCGTGCCGAGCAAGCCTTTCGCTTCTGCCAGATTGACGTTGTTGTCTTTCAGGTGCGATTTCATGCGCTCAAGCGCCGCGACAGCTTCCTTGCAGTCGGTGAACGCATCGACGGGTTGATCCATCGTGCACGCGGTGCCCAATCGATAGCTGATGTTCCCGAGGTGGCAGAGGGCGGCGCTCAGGTGCCCTTCTTCGACATCGCAGTTGAGCAGTTTGTGGTCGTTCGCGCGGGCGGCTTTGAGGAAGTTCTCGAAGTGCGACTGATCGCCTCCGCCCTTGAACTCCGCGACCTTGACGCCGTCCGGCGTGTAGGCGGTGCCGCTGCTGTAGTTCGGGCACACCACGTAGCCTTTGTCGCCGAACCAGATGTTCCCGACCTTAGCGCCCTTGTAATCCTTGGTGTTGAGACCGCGGACTTCGAAGATGATGTGCGCACCGGGATACTCGTACAGGTTCAGTTGCGTGTTGGGCGTTTCGCCGTCATCGATGTAGCCGAAGCGGCCGCCGATGCTGACCACGCTGTTCGGCAGTCCGGGGAGGTTCAAGCCCCAGCGTGCCTTGTCGGCCTCGTGCACGCCCTGATTGCCGAAGTCGCCGTTGCCGTATTCCCAAATCCAGTGCCAGTCGTAATGGACGGTGCCGTTCTTGGTTTTGCGATGAGGCGTGATGACGCGAGCGGGCCCGCACCAGAGGTCGTAATCCATGGTCTTGGGCGGAGCCTGTTCGCCTTCGACTTTGCCGATGCTGCCGCGCGGTTTGTAGCAGGTTCCGTAGGCGAGATCGACCTTGCCGATCTTGCCGTCATGGATGTACTGGATGGCTTCGCGCATGCCGTTGGTGCTGCGGCTTTGCGTGCCGACCTGGCAGACCTTTTTGTATTTGCGTGAGGCCTGGACCATCAGTCGGCCTTCGTGGACGTTGTGCGTGGCGGGCTTTTCGACGTAAACATGCTTCCCAGCCCGCATGGCCCACACAGCGGCGAGTGCGTGCCAGTGGTTCGGCGTGGCGATGGAAATGACGTCGATGTTCGGGTCTTCGATCACCTTGCGGATGTCTTTGACGTACTTCGGTGCGCCTTTCTGGGCGTCGCCCACTTTTTTCATGGCGGGGCCGATGACGGCTTCGTCGCAATCGCAGATCGTGGTGATCTCGCAGTTGGCGTTCTTGCTGAGGTATCCGCCAACGTGGGCCATGCCTCGGCTGCGAACACCGATGACGGCGACACGTAGGCGGTCGTTCACCAGACCGGTGGCCTTGGTGGCTTTTTCTTCCGCCTGCGCGAGCGGGGTACCGGCTGCGACAGCGGCGGACAGAATTGCGGAGCGTTGGAGAAACTCGCGCCGTGAAAACGGATTCATGGAAAATTCCTCATGCAGGAAAGCCAAGGGAAAGGGAGGAAGGCGGACGTTTTGATGATTGAAAGTTTACACGATCCGGTGGTGGACGGTCAACGAATTCACGTTTCAAGTTGGCTTTTTCTTCTGATTCTTTTTGAACACAGGACTATTTCAAGGTTTGTTCGGGTCCGGGAAACTGGCCCTGTCGTACGTCTTTGCAGAAGGATTCGACCGCGGTCGTCGCCAGTTGGCCCAGTTCGGCGTAGGCCTTCGCGAACTTGGGGCGGAAATCTGGGAACAGCCCGAGCAGATCGTGAAAGACCAGAACCTGGCCATCGCATGCGGGTCCCGCACCGATCCCAATCGTGGGGATTCCGACCGCTTTGGTGACACGCTCGCCGATCTCCGCCGGCACGCTTTCGATCACGAGAGCAAACGCACCGGCCTGTTCCACACGCTGGGCGTCGGACAGAATCTGCTCCAGATTCCGTTGAACTTTGAAACCGCCCAGCTTCTGCACGCTTTGCGGTGTCAGTCCCACGTGACCCATCACGGGGATATCGGCTCGCACGCAGGCGGAGATGCGCTCCGCCATGCGCTCGCCACCTTCGATCTTCACGGCTGCGGCACCCGCCTTCAGAAACTGCCCCGCGCTCTCGACCGCCTGGCGATTCGAACTCTGATAGCTCAGGAACGGCAGATCCGCGATCACCAGCGAGCGGCGAACGCCCTTGAGTACGCACCGGGTATGGTAGAGCATCTGGTTGAGCGTGACAGGAAGCGATGTCGCGTGTCCCTGAATCACCATGCCGAGCGAATCGCCGACGAGAATCGCATCCGCACCCGCGGCATCCACGATTCGTGCGGCGGTGTAGTCGTACGCCGTGACGACCGCCAATTTGCGCTGTCCTTTGGCGGATTGAAATTCCGGTACGGTCACGGGCTTGACTGCCGAAGACGGGGACGACACAATCGGGCCTCTTATGAGCGAACGGGAGCGGGTCTACTTGTCGGTCATTTTCACGTAGCACTTACCATCGATGTCTCTGAGCCAGTCGTCCGGTGCGGCGGATCGATTTCCGATGACGGAATGAAGGAACTGGCTTGGGCCGTCCCGATCGCGGTAGCGGTCCAGCAGCAATTTTGCGCGATCCCAGTCGAGTCCATCCTCGAACTCGTTGAGTGCTTCATCATAGGAGGCGTAGATCGCTTCCTTCATTCCGAAGGCATCCTGAAGATCGGCGGGCATGAGTTGGTAGATGCCGAAGGCCTCGTCCATGCCTGCGGGGCTGACGCGGGCGACTCGGCGGAGCCGGCCGTCGACCACGCGGGGATCGGTGAGGACGGCGGCGACGGATTCATCGACGATGATCTCGACGCCGAATCGCTTGGTCATTCCTTCGATGCGGGACGCCCGGTTGACGGTCGGCCCGAAGACATCGATTTTTTTCATGTCGAAGTTGCCGAGTTTGCCCACGAGTGCGGGTCCGTGTGTCAAGCCGATGCCGATCCGCATGTTGGCGAGCGGAGCGGAGGTGTCCTGCCGGAGCCGTTCGAAATTCTGGCGGATGCTGAGGGCGGCCCGCGCGGCTCGCTTGACCTGCTCGGCGGGGGGCGTGGGGTCAGGCCAGCCCCAGAATCCCATGACGGCATCGCCGATGAATCCACCAATCACGCCGCCGTTGTCGTCGATCGCCCGGCTCATCTGCTCCAGGGCGTTCCGGAACACTTTGTCCCATTGTGCCTGCAGATCATTTCCACCCGCTCCGGCAACCCCGCATGAACCGCGGAGATCGCAAAAGAGAACCGTCACGTCGAGCGTTCGCGGTGAGAGTTGTGCGTCGTAGTCGGGGCGATTGAGGAGCCGTTGCACTGGCCGTGGGAGGTAGCCCACCGCTTCCTGATAGCGAGTGTTGATCCGGCTCATCCGTTCGAGTGCGGCGTACAGTTTTGCAAACAGCAGTACCACCTTCTGTGCCTGGGCGATTCCCTTATCCGTACTGAGATCGACACCCAGACTCGCGTCCGGCATCGGGGCGGAGACGTAAAGTGCGAGCTGTTCGTCGGCGGAATTTCGCATCGGCACCGGAGCGCAGACCGCCCACCCGGGCAGAATGGCGTTGGCCTGATTTGGTACTTTAACGAGACCCGACACGGCCGATTCCTTATTCGTTGAGCCGCTTCCAAACCCGCTTCCCAGTGCCTGGACTTCGGACGTCTTGCTGGTACTGTCGGCTTTCCAGAATCCCGCAAGCACGCCGCCGTTCTGGCCGACACGCTTCACGGCATCGCGGACAAATGTGCGGCTGAACCACGGCAAGCGGTCACGACCGCGTGGCTTCGGATCCCCTTTCGGGGGAATCACGATGACATCAGCAGCAGCCTGCTCCACCGCGACCGCACGCCGCACCGCCTGGCGGAAGAGTTCGTCCAAAGTCTCCGCCGATCGGGTCGGATCGAATCGATCGACGATTTCGAGTAAGCCGCTGATCACGTTGTCGGAATCGACGAGTGGTGTGCGCAGCACTTCTTCCGCTTCACGAGCCAGAGCGCTGGGCCCGCCTTCTTCAGCTACCTTGCCCGGAATTCGAGGTGTCGTTGCTTTGGGTAGGCCACGTGTGCCTCGCCGATCTTTCAGTGAAACCAATTGTTCCGGAGCGACGGAGACGTTCATATCCGGTTCGGATCGATCGCGTTCGAATTCCGGGAGAGGTGGGGCGGTGCGTGGTGCCTGAGGTTTGACGATCTCTTCGGTGGTCGCCGGTGCGGTCTGATAGGGGAACGATTGCGGAATCGAATCCGAGAGATCGAGGACTGTGAAGAGGAACCGTGCGATGCGGAATGCGTCGCCGGGTTTGAGTTTGAGTTCGTCCGGCGCAGCTTGTCCCCGCGCGGTCAGGAAACCGTTGGTTGTTCGTTTGGGCTTGGTCCGGCGGCTGACGTGGAGGTGCTCGCCATCCCATTTCATGAGCGCGTGGTAGCCGTGACCGCTGACGTTCTTGTAATCGACTTCCGGTACACCGCTTTCGGCGACACCGAGCGTGACGATTCCCCCGCGGCCGTCATCAATTCCTGCGACTTGCGCGAGCGTGATTTCCTGATCGATGATCAGATCGTGGACCCACAGCGGCAGGGGCCCGCCGGTCGATCGCAGAAGGGTCGCCTCCAGCTTCGCCATTCGTCATCCTCGATCCGGTCAACTCTGAACTAGTCTGCAAAAACCGGACATGTTATTCGTTCTCATACTATAAACATCTTAACTCATGCTCGACAGGGGTCTTGTCGATTCGTTCAGCCAACACTCCACTTTTTTGCACAGTTCCGATTCGAAACGAAGTCTCTGTGTTCCACTGAAAGCATGCGGGATTCCCGAGTTCGCCCTACGAATTCCGCGAGCCCTTGCTATCATCCCCAAAGACCTGGGAGATCGTCGAATGACTCTGGTTGATTCCTTTCCGGATATTGTGAAAACGAACGTGCCATTGGCACCGCTGACTCATTTGAAGATCGGCGGACCTGCCGAGTTTCTCGTGCACCCGCGCACGGTGGACGAACTGGCTGCGGTGTTGAGCTTTTGCAAGTCGAAGCGCCAGCCGGTGCGGATGCTCGGCGGCGGATACAACCTGCTCGTGCGCGATGAACCGATCAAGGGTGTGGTGGTACGCTTGCAGGGCGATTCGTTTTCGGGTATCGAACGTCATGGCAACATGGTCCGCTCCGCTGGAGGAACGCAGCTTTTTGATCTGCTCGCGTACGTGGTGAAAGCCGGTTTGGGCGGGCTGGAATCGCTGATCGGCATTCGCGGGACCGTGGGCGGAAGCGTGCGTTGCAACGTCGGCGACCGGACCGGCGCGATTGGCTCATGCGTTCGCCGCGTGGCCGTCATGACCGATTCGGGGCAACAGGAAATTCGCAACCGGGAAGAATTGAGCTTCACGGATCATGCGAGTGATTTCGTGGAACCGGTGATTCTCTGGGTGGAATTTGATCTCGAACCGAACGCGCCCGAATCCCTGCTCAAGAGCATGCGGAAGACCTGGGTTCTGCGACAGGCTCACGAGCCGCTTTACTTTCAGGCGGGCGTACGGATGTTTCGCAATCCACCGGGCGGAATGGCGTCGACTCTGATTGAGCGATCGAGTCTGGCGAAGTACAAGATCGGAGGAGCGGAAGTCAGTGAGCGTAACGGGAATTACGCGATTGCTCATCCCGGAACGACGGCTCGCGACATTCTGGCCCTGATGGATCATGTGCAGAAAACGGTCCAGGAACGGACTGGATTGACGCTTGAACGCGAACTGAACGTCTGGTGAGGACACCATGCCCAGGAAGGCCGAGCCAACGAATGAGAAACCGTCAGGCAGTCGTTGGACAACCATTTTCGTCACGCTCGTTTTCGGCGTGGGGATTCTGGCATCGATCATTTTTCTGGGTCGATTCGCGGCCAAAAACATCGGCAACCGCGATCGGTACCTGTTGCCGATCAGCGCCATCGACTGCGCGATTCCCGAATGGGTCAATCAGGATGAGTTCTGGGCCGAAGTACGCTATCTGGGCAATCTAGCCGAAGAGTTTCAACCAATTGATGACGCCGAGGTGAATCAGGTCCGTGATGCCATATCAAAGCATCCCTGGGTTGAGTTTGTCGCCGATGATGGGTATCTGACCGTGGCGAAGCGGTACAATCTCACTGTGGGATTTCGCCGTCCGGTGCTGGTCATTGCAAGCCGAACGGTCGATCGAAACGGGATTCTCCTGCCCCGGCACAAGCCGATGGAGTTTCTGACCCGACTGCTTGGCCCGTTCCCGGAGCCGGTTGTGGAACCCGGAACCGTCTGGGATCATCCGACGATCGTCCGTGCAGCAGAGCTGGCCACGCGGTATGATGCTCAAAGTATCGAACGCACGGACAACAGCTGGCGAATTACTCTCCGAAACGGAACGCCCATCGTTTTGGATCGCTGAGAGGATATCAAACGGCATGGCTCAATCTTCTTTGCGTTTGGTCATTCGCGATGATCGTTATGCGACCCTAACGTTCGACGCGCCCGAGAAGTCCATCAATGTCCTGAACGAGCAAACCTGGCGCGATCTCGAAACCGCGCTTCGCGTGCTGATCGTGCAACCGGATATTCGCGGCGCTATTCTGAAAAGTGCCAAGCCGAATTGTTTCATTGCCGGTGCGGATCTCAAATTGCTAGCGGAAGCCGAGCGCAATGATCCCAGAGTGAAAACCGTCATCGCGTTGGGTCATCGTGTCCTGCATATGCTGGAATCACTCCCCTGTCCGACATGTGCGATGATCGACGGCGTGGCGCTCGGCGGAGGGCTCGAAGTCGCACTCGCCTGCGACATCATTCTTCTGGGGACGAATCCCAAAGTTTACCTCGGTTTGCCGGAAGTCAAGTTCGGACTGATGCCCGGTTGGGGCGGTACGCAACGCCTGCCCCGCCTGATCGGGCTTCCGTTCGCCGGCGATCTCATCGGCACGGGGAAGAGCATCACTGCAGTGCGTGCGGCGGAGATCGACCTCGCGATCGGGCCGATCGAATCGGATGAACTCCTGAGTTCGGCAATGAAAGTTCTCATGATCGAGGGCTGGCAATCCGCCCGAAGGCAGAAGATGGAATGGATCCCCGCGGATACGCGAGCGCTGTATCGGCCGCAACTCGATAATGCCACACGTGCGGTCCGCGAAGCGATCCTGGCCATGATGGCAGGCTCGGAATTACCACTTCCCGAAGCGCTTGCCCGCGAGTCAGAAGGGTTCTTTCATCTCGTGGGATCGGACGAATCCAAAACGCTCATTTCGAATTTTCTCAACTTGAAGAAATCCTGATCAGTTCATCTCGGCGGCCCGATTCTTCATCTCGACAAGAAATGACTTGAGGAACGGGCCGGGGTACAGAACCCAGGGCAGATCGCGGCGGCGAAGAATCGCATTCGCGGCAAGTTTGTGCTTCGTGTGCTCGATTTCCTGTTCTGTGTGTTCAATTCGCTCACGGACCTCAGGTCGCTGGCGGTCTAAAAGGGCACGAAACGCGCGGTAGCGCTGCCGTGCATCCTCAACCGGGGCATTCACCAGCTTTTCGTGATCGCTCGCGGCACTGGTGCCGTAGCGCTGAGGATTCCAACGGAGATCGCGGGCGAGCCTTTGCAAGCGTTTGAGATCGTCCGGTGTCGAGGGAAAGGTTGGCAGTGGAAGCAAGAGAGTGGCGGAGATCACCTGAAACTGCGGCGGTTCGATCCCGAAGTAATTCTGAATGATCCGATCCGTGACCGCGTCATACTTTCCGCCGCCGATTCCATGAATGAACCAGTCCGCCAGGAACAGCCGGACGAAGAGCGTGAGGGTCAGTGCCCGCGGCCGCAGCCGAGCAGGATCCCAGGTATCGAAGACCCGCTCGCGGCCCTGAGAGCCGAGGAGCCAGAAGGGACTTTCCCCCTCAGCGAGTTCCGGAACTGGATGCGTTTTGCTCCGCAGATGATGAACCCGACGATACTCCCGAACGGCCGAATTGTGCACCTCCCGAAAGCGATCACGATCACGGATGAGGTACTCAGCGAACAATCGAAATGTGCGGGTCTGACTGAGATCGCTCGTGCGGATCTCGATGTTGGAACACCCCCATTCCTTCTCATGCTCCAGTCGAACGGACGTGAACCGATCCGCATAAGTCGCGCCGGTCATGCGGTTCCAGGACGAGCCTGCGATCGGTTCGTACCCCCAGTTCTGCGCGAGTTCCTCAAGTTGCTTTGGAACGGATGAAAAGAGAATCTCGTCCCGGACCTGCCACGATTCCCAGGACTGCTCGCGGGGGTTTTCGGCGAAGGAAATCTGTTCCAGCTTGATCTGACCGGGTGTCCACTCACGCCAGGTCGGCAGCGCGATTGCCGCGCTCTTGGCCGCATCGCTGTCCACGATCAGATTGATGGACGCTCCGCCGATGCGCTGGGCGAGACCGCAGGCGGCGAAATTCTTGACCCAAACGCCGGGATGATGCAATTCCGGCTGATGGCCCGTCACGACGATCGGCGAATTGATGCTGTCGCCAAGAAGTTCTTCGCGCGTTTGACGACGGAACTCAGAAAAGGGGATTCCACCAATGCGAGCCGTTGACGAATCCAGCAGCGATCGATTTTGTTCGATGAGTTTGGGTACGTTCGAAAAGTCCGGGACTGCAATCCACTCGCGATCGTTCGCGGGCGTGCGCAAGCGCATTACGCCGACTCCGAACAGTAGTCGTGGGCGTTCATGCACGCCATCTCGGCCTTCTCAATGATCGATCGGTAATAGGAAAGTCGTTCGGTCGGATCGTTCAGCACGCCGCCGAACGCGCGATTGGGATCGAGGTACAATCGCGGAACGCCGATCTCCCGGATGCGGAGTCCAGCATGAGCGGCCTGAACCCAGACTTCGAGCGGCATGCCCCAACCGGTTTCGGTCGGGCGCAGGCACCGCAGCGCAGATCGACGATACGCCTTGAATCCGCAGAAGGAATCGGTGATCGAAAGACCGTACCGTTCGTTGAGTTCGCGCGTGACCGTGGCGTTGATGAATCGCCGGTCGGTCGGGGCGGGTGTGTCGGTGCGAAAATCGCGAAGGTATCGGCTTCCGGAAACGATGTCGGCATCGCCGATCTGTTCGAGCAGCACGGGAATGCGATCCGGCTGATGTTGGCCGTCGCAATCCATGGTTACCAAGACGTCATAACCGTTTTGTCTTGCATAATCGAACGCGCTGATGAGTGCGGCACCGTATCCCATGTTTCGTCGATGCCGAATGGTATGGAGTCCGATTTCGGCGTCGATCAATTGCGGCGTCTGATCGGTCGAACCATCATCAATGACAAGAATCTCGGGAGCGTATTCACGCACCTGTTCCAGTACATTGCGAACGGATTTCGCTTCATTGTAAACGGGAATCGCCGTCAACCATCGCATGCCCGGCCGCCTTTCCAAGTGGTGGCTGTCTCTTTGCATTCTAGGCGAACGGTTCTCCGGGAAACCAGTTCATTCGAATACGAAGAATCATACCCCGAATGGGACGCGAAGCTTTCACGATGGAAGCGATCAGGCGGCGTGGCGTCGAACTTCGACAAGTTGAGAACTCAATTCTTCCACACTCACGGTGGCTGTACCGACTTTTGCCACAACGACAGCCGCCGCCGCGCTGGCCAAATGACAAGCTGTTTCCAGCGATGCACCCGCCGCGAGCGCTAGCGTCATCGTTCCGGCGACAGTATCACCGGCACCTGTGACGTCGAACACTTCACGCGCTTGCGCCGGGATATGCACAACCGGTCGGCTTCGTTCAAACAGCGACATGCCCGCCGATCCCTGCGTGATCAATATCGAAGTATTCAGATGCTCGGATAATTCCCGCCCCGCCGTACGGACACTTTCGGCGTCACGCAGTTCGCGATTCAAAACTTTACCCGCTTCGAGTTGATTGGGTTTGACCACGGTCGCACCGCGGTACTTCAGATAATCGACTCCTTTGGGATCGACAACGATCGGGAGCCGGGCCGAACGGCATTGTGAAATCAGCTCGCCAACCACGCGGGGAGTCACCACACCCTTTCCATAGTCCGAAACGATGCACGCGCGAACTTTGGGCAGCACCTGGATGAGCCGTTCGATGATCGCGTCTTCCTGCTCTGTGGAAAGTGCGCTGGGCGCTTCAAGATCCACGCGAAGCATCTGCTGGGAATGAGCCAGCACTCGCGTTTTCGTCGTGGTCGGCCGCTGGGAATCGCGGAGCACGGGCTGAACATCCACGCCACGCCGGGTCAGCAATTCGCTCACGCGGTCGCCGTTCGCATCGTCGCCTATCAACCCCGCAAGAGTCGGTAGTCCGCCGAGCGCTGCGATATTCGCCGCGGTGTTCGCGGCGCCACCCGCTTCGTAACTGCGCCGCTGAACTTCCACGACCGGTACCGGCGCTTCCGGCGAAATCCGCGACACATGACCCCAGACGAATTCGTCCAGCATCAGATCGCCGACGACCAGAATCGGACAACCGCGAAATCGTGCGAGCAGTTCAGCCGCCATGGGACGACTCCCAGTGAATCAATATGTGCTTGAGTTCGTTCCAGTCCGAGGCGATCGCATGGGGTGGGAATTCCTCGCTGGTGTACTCCCTGCCGAACGAAAGCCAGATCGAGAACGCCTTCATCGCGAGTCCCGCACCCACATCCGAAGGGCGATCGCCCACCATCACCATCGACGCATCGGTCATGTTCAGCGCTCGTGCGGCCTCTTCCAGAAGTCCGATTCCCGGCTTGCGGCAAGAACAACCGTCCTCCGGACCGTGGTAACAGTAAAAACACGGGATTCGACTGCCGGACGCGGCTTCGAAATCCTGCACGAACCGTACGTGAACCGATTGCGCCTGCGCCGGCGTGATCAACCCTCGCGCTACCCCGGACTGATTACTCACAACCGCGGGAACAAAACCATGCTCGACCAGCTTCCGAATCGACTCAGCCGCATCCGGAATCAGCTTCACCGTCTCCGGATCGCTTGGATAACCGACATCCTCCATCAGCGTTCCATCACGATCGAGGAGCAGCAGGATTCGCTCACGCGGCACGGCTAGCTCCGGTTTTTTCATGAATCCTGCGAATCAGATCTGTCGTGGACAGCCCCGGAATCAACGGCAGATATTCGATTCGTCCGCCATAGCTCTCAACGATCACTCGCTCCGGAACCAGTCGGCCGTGCGGCGGTGCATACTCCGAACCTTTGCAGTGAATATCCGGTTGCAAAAGCGAAAGCGCGTGCTCTGGCGTCGGCTGATCAAAGAGAACGACATAATCCACCGCCTCGACCGCCTCAAGCATGGTTGCGCGTTCGTCCTGCGTCAGGATGGGGCGGAGCGGTCCTTTGTTAAATTGAACCGAAGCATCAGTATTGAGGCCGACCACCAGAAGATCGCCCAGTTGCCGCGCCATCGCGAGGCTCGCCACGTGACCGGCATGCAGAAGATCGAAGCAGCCGTTGGTCCAGACGACCGTCTGCCCGGCCTGGCGCGCGGCGTCGCGAATTGTCAGAAGAGCGGGCCATTCCACTCGTTTTGTTCGAGGTTTCCAAGTACTCATGAGAATGAAGTACCATGCGGAGAATGGCCAACGCAAGTCGAACCCGTATTGTCGCCTCATGTCCCTGTGGAGAGAGTGAGCATGAGAACCGTTCGAATTGGCAACGGTTGCGGTTTTTGGGGCGATTCCCCCGATGCGCCGTTGCGGCTCGTTCAGACAGGTCAGCTCGATTACCTGACGCTTGAGTATCTGGCCGAATTGACCATGTCGATCCTGGCATTGCAGAAGCAAAAGGATCCGAAGCTCGGTTACGCGACCGATTTCGTCAAAGTCCTGACTGAGCTTGCACCGGAACTTGAACGCCAACCTGATCTGAAAATTGTGACGAACGCCGGCGGAATGAATCCGATCGAATGCGCTCGGCGAATTCAGGAGATCGTGCCCGGCATGCGCATCGCCGTGGTGAGCGGCGATGATCTCTTGCCACGATTGGATGAACTCCTGGCTACCGGACACACGCTCAATCATCTCGATACGGGCGAACCGCTGAGTATGATCCGCGATCGCGTGGTGAGTGCGAATGCGTATCTTGGTTCCGCACCGATCGCTTCGGCGTTAGCTGACGGAGCGCGGATCGTGATCACGGGTCGAGTGGCGGATGCCTGTCTGGTGGTCGGACCGCTGATCCATGAATTCGGTTGGCAAAGCGACGAGCTGCTTTCTGCGGCCACGGTGGCGGGGCATCTGATTGAATGTGGTGCGCAGGCGACGGGCGGATTGTGGATCCATGCAGACCGTTCGACGAATCTCGAGAACATCGGCTATCCGATCGCAGTCGTATCCGAATCGGGGGAGTTTCTCATT
Source organism: Limnoglobus sp. (assembly GCA_041742055.1). Taxonomy (GTDB): domain Bacteria; phylum Planctomycetota; class Planctomycetia; order Gemmatales; family Gemmataceae; genus Limnoglobus. Next base: position 18,757 of record JBGSJI010000089.1, read on the forward strand.
ACGAAGCCGGAAGGGACAGGCGGAGTGGTGAATTGTGAGACAATCAGCGAGCAGTTGCTTTATGAAGTCGGCGATCCCGCACGCTACATCACGCCGGATGTTGTGGCAGATTTCACCAGTCTCCAACTGAATCAGGCTGGCAAGGATACGGTCCGGGTAACGGACTGCCGAGGGAAGCCGGCAACGGATTCGTACAAGGTGTCCGTGGCGTATCGCGACGGCTACACGGCGGCGGGTACGCTTGTGCTGGCGGGTCCTCATGCTCGAGAACACGCACAGCACAGCGGGGAAATCATCCTGGCCCGGTTGAAGCAGTGCGGATGTGAATTCGAACATTCGCTGATCGAGGTGATCGGAGAAGGTGAGGAGGTGATGCTGCGGCTTGCGGTGCGCGATGCCCGCCGCGCAAATGTTGAGCGATTCACGAGAGAGCTGGCTCCGCTGGTCACGAGCGGCTATGCCGGCACCACGGGCTACACGACCGGCCGAGCGGCGGTGCGTGAAGTGTTCGCGTATTGGCCGACTTTGATCTCAAAGTCAGCTCTCGAAGCGAAGGTTGAACATCTCGTTTAGCATGCTTTCGCAACGCGCAGTGGAATAATGTCCGCTTTCGCATCCGTATTCAACAAAGCATCGGCCGCAATCCTGGCGGACTGCCGCAGTTTCTGGATCGAACCATCGGAACGGTTCCGCCAGGCATCCACCACGGCGAGCACGATCGGTTCTTCCGCGGGAAGCGGATGAGAGAGTGCCGCGTCGCGGTCCCGCTCACGAAGGCTCGTTGCCAACTTCTGGTGTTCACTGGTCGTTCGGGAAGCCAGTTGCTGAAGCTCGCCATGTCGTGTCGTCAGCGCCGACGATTCCGCACGAATAGTTGTCAATTGTTCATCGATGGCCCGCAGCGATCGCGCAAAGCGTGATTCCCATCGTTTCTTGAGCACATTGACCCGACGGATAGCTTTCTGATGTTCGGGGTGTTTTGCGTTCTCGGCGAATTGCTGTTCGGCGGCGAGGATCCACGACGCCATCTTGGCCGCTTGATCGAGGACTTCCCGCCGCGTGGTCTCGCACTCGGTCATGATCGACCGGCACTGTTCGGATTGTTCGTGGTATGCGGCAATCGCTGCCAGATAGGACTGGCGGATTTGTTCGTGATCCGCATTCCACTTCTGGCAGATGGTATTCAATTCCGCCTCGCGATCCGCCACACGCGCCCTGCGGGCGATCAGTTCCGTTTCGCTCTTCTGGCGGAGCGAAAAGTCTCTCGCTTCACGTTCCACAAGAAGCTCGTGCCATTGATCGAGGGCAGTCTGATACTTCCACAATTCCCGTTCCCGCTCGCGCCGATTGTCTTCGTCGCGTGCGAGCATGGCTTCGCGCTGGGACAGCATTGACTCGCGGAATCCCACTGCGTGAATCAGTTGTTCCAACTCATCCACGGTCTGCGATTCCGCAGTGCGCCAGGAGTCTTTTGTTGCAGCAATCGTTTCCCATTGCTCATCCAGCAGCCGGCGCTGATCGCCGAGATGCTCGGCGAGTTTGTCCAGTTCGCGGCGCTGAAGATCGAGATGTCGACGTTCGCGTTGAAGGTCGTCCTCGCGGATCTGAAGAGCGGTCAGTTGTGTTGGGGGAATCTCCGGAGTCACGGCGAGAGAGACCAGTTCTGAACGATGTGACTGAGCGGTGATGCGATCCACGGTTGCCTGAGCTCGCTGTGTTTCCAATTCTTTGAGCTGCAACCGGGCATTCGCGATCCGGCGATCAAGCCCCGCTGCTTCATTCCGAAGTACAGAAACTTCGCTCTCGGATTTCTTCTGTTCATCGCGTAGGGTTTCGAGTTTCGAAGTTGTCTCCCGATCCCGTTCATCGATGAGTCGAAAGAGGTTCGAAAGTTCCTGATCGCGCTCCGCTCGCTCATTCTGGAACGTGTTCCGATGTTCATTCAATAACTCCCAGGCTTTCTGCAAGGCGGCACGATCGTCCCGAGTCTCAGCCGCGTGCCGCTCGCGCTCGCTCTGAAGCAGTTGGAATGCCTGAGCCAATTCCTCCTGCTGGCGAGCGATCTCGCGTTGAGCTGCACACAAGGAATCACGTTCCGCCTGAATCTTTCGCCGGCTGCGCTTGAGGTAGCGAGCGCATGATCGGCGGGCGCGTGTGTGAATGTCTTTGGCGTCGCGCTGGAGTTTTCGTGCGTCTTCAATCTGCGCTTTGGCCGCGGCACGCTCGGCGCGCAATCGCTCCCGCCCCTCGACGAGTTGATCGAGCAGCATTTGCGGATCGGTGTGTGTGGTTGATGACATTCCGCGACCTCTTCGTCAAAGTTTTCCAGCTTATCGGCAGTTCAGGGGAAAAAATCCAGATCGGTTCAAGTTTGCAAAAGTTACTCTTTGCATTCCGACTCAACCACGGTATGACGCCACACTCACGAAGGGACTCTTGGGGGGACGAAGATGATGCGTCGATTACTTGCACTGGGTTGCACTTTAGCTTGTGTTTCCACTGTTCATGCTCAATTCGCGTCGGAACGTCGAGGCCCGGCACCGATCTCAGCAACACCCATGACCCCTTCACCGGCATCGCCAACTGCGCCAGTTTCCTCACCTACCTCGCCGCCTTCGTTTGAACAAGTCGCCGCCGCCAGCGCTCAAGCGGAAGCATCACCCACGGATCATCCGTGGTACGTCAAACCCGAACACGGACAGTGGATGATCATCGTGAAAAGCTACGCCGGCGAAAACGCAAAGTCCTTCGCTGAAAATCTGGCACGGGAAATCCGCGAAACCTACAAGACACCGGCGTATCTCTTCGAACGCGGATCTGAGGACAAAAAGAAAGAACAGGAGCGTGTTCGTCTCGAGCGGGAGAAAAAGCGAATGGAAGAGGAAAAGCAGTTTCTCGCGATCGCGGATCAACTGAGAGCCGAGGCGTTTCGCAAAGGGTACGAATTTCAGGAAACCAAACCGACCTACCGAGTTCCGCAGATTCGCTATCAGGAGCAATACGCCGTGTTGATCGGCGGTTGGAAAGATATGGAGACCGCACGGAAGGCGCTCGATGTCGTTCGGACCTGGAACGATCCCAAAGACAAGCGGCTCATGGACCGGGGATTCGTCGGTGGTGAGTCGAAGGCAGGGCAGCAGGCGATGTTGAATGGCGGATATCTCAACCCGTTCAAGCTGGCGTTTGTCGCGCCGAATCCCGTGGCGCCCAAGACGCTGACGAACGAAGCTGGTGCCGATCCTCTGGTTCTGCAGATGAACAAGGAAGAACCGCTGAGTGTCCTGAAGATTCAGAAGCCCTGGACGCTCGTGGTCAAAAGCTACTACGCTCCGCTGGTGGATCTGAAAGATAAAGATGCGGGGAATGTTATCAGCATCCGAAAGCTCTTTTCATCGCGGCCGGACTACCTGAACAAGACGGCCGAGATCGCAGTCAATCTCGCCAAGCTTCTCAGGAGTCTTCAACCAACGGCCGCCGAACCGCGGATGGCACCGTTCGAGAGTTATGTCCTGCATTCACTCAATGGAAGCCTCGTCTGTGTGGGCCAGTTCGATTCGCCTGAAGATCCCAAGATTCAGGAAATGCGTACGCGACTGGAAGCACTGCGGCTCAACGTCGGCGAAAAGGGCGCAGCCGGCAACAAGATCTATCCCTTCGATCACCTGGCACTCATGCGGGTGAAGTAAGTCTTTCTGAAGTTGAACTCGTGCCCTCGTGGAAACCATTCGCCACGAGGGTCTTTCTTTGTTTAAGTATCCGATGAATGCCGGATTTGCTCGCGCGAGAGACGGCGCAAACGCGTGCCGATCAGCAACGTGACGATGGCCCAAATGCTCCCATAAAGAATCGGGCACAATCGCGGATCGAGCGGCATCAGCGGGATCATCAGCAAAAATGCGATTCCCACCAGATAACATCCGCCCCAAAACATCGCTCCGAGCGAAAAGAACGCCACCGCCGACGCACCGCATATCGCTTCGTAAAACGCCGGGCTGCGCCAGCCATCTTCACCCGGATTGATTCCCAGATTCACAAAGAGCATACCCGCCACGACGATGAAACTGCCCCAAACCGAAAGCATGTGTTGCTCGGCGGGGTTCTGCGGCCAGATTCGACCTTTTCCGTAATAGAGAAACAGCGAGACACCGAGGATCGGCCTCAGACCGTAGACCGGCAGTACCCACCACGCCGGCCACTGGTGGAATCGTGCGTAAGTCGCATACACTTCCGGCAGGAAAATGATCGGTGCCAACCACAGAAAAAAGTTGGCATAGGGAATGAACTGCTTGTCGTGATGGCTCTTCTCGAGCATCCAGGCAAACCGCTCCACCGCATTCAGTTGCCGTGCGGAAATCGATTCGCCACACAGATACCGCCGCAGATCCTCCGCCAGTTCACCCGCATCGTTGTAGCGCAATCCGGGATCCTTCGACAGGCACTTCAGACAGATCGTTTCCAGATCGCGTGGAATCTCCCGACCCGTTTGCGAGATCGAAGGCGGATCGTGGTGAATCACCTTCTGCAGCAGTTCCTGCAAACTGTCCGCGAAAAACGGCGGCTTGCCGGCCAAAAGCTCGTAGAGAATCACGCCCAGCGCATACACATCCGCCTGCGGGCCCACATTCTTCGCCTTACCGCTCGCCTGCTCCGGCGCCATGTAATTCGGCGTGCCCATCACCGCGCCGGTGTTCGTGTGATCCTGCTCCGTGTTGAGGCATTTCGCGAGGCCGAAATCCCCCACCTTCGGATGACCGTAATGATCGAGAAGGATATTCCCCGGCTTCAGATCCCGGTGCACGATCCCCGCAGCGTGGGCGCTGTGCACCGCCCGCGCGATCCGCTCCATGAGCATCGCCGCATCGTGAGGCGCTATCGCACGGCTCTTCGTCTTCCGCGCCAGCGAACCGCCCTCGCACAACTCCATACTGAAAAACGGCAAGCCGTGATGCTCGCCCACTTCGTAAACCTGCACGATCCCCGAATGCTTGATCCGTGCCGTCGCCTCAATCTCAAACCGGAACCGCAACCGCTCCACCTCACTCGTATGCCCGCCGCCCAGAATCATCTTCAACGCCACGATCCGGTTCGCATGAATCTGCCGCGCCTTGTACACCACGCCCATTCCGCCGCGGCCAATCTCTCCCAAGATCTCATAACCTGGCACCGTCTGCTGACCCGTTGTCAGCGCAGCCGCCAGCGCCAACTGCTCGCCCGTCTGCATCACCGTCCGTGCCATCTCGTCCGGCTCGTACAGCTGCGTATTTGTCTCGATGCCGTCATTTTCAGGGCTTGTCGTGTCGGCCATCCGCTCATTCTAACAGAACAGCATCGACTGTCGAAGTTTTGAATCCAAATCCAAACCACAAAAAATGCCACCACTTACATAATTCCATTTGACTTTCGTCTTTTCAATCACGAGGACCGCTGTACTCAAAAATCCATTTTTTGTGTTGAAATGTTCAGTTACGAGAAATTGTTCATTTCCAAGAGCTTTTTCACTTCCACTGCCGTTTTGGCAGGCGAGTTCGCCAACTTCGCCAACTCAAACACACACCTCTTGGCGAAGAGACACTTGACGACTAGATGTAATGTCTATTTGTACAGTTAAGAAACAGCGGGAAGCCCGAAGCTGACAGCTTGCAGCTGGAGAAGAGATCCCCGCGTCTGAACAACGATAGGTCTCATGACGTCCTTCGATCGCGTTCGTCAGAGGACTCAGACAAAAATGATCAACGGACTTTCCATGATTGTCAGCGTTTCAGCGATTGTGTGATCCGCCCATTCCGCTATTGCCCAGAAACGAGTCCCTCCGTCGAATCGGCTATCACCGCAACCGCAAACTCCGCTAAAATGGATTGAAATCGCTATCCGGGACGGACGTCATCATTTGAGAGCCCCAGGGACATTCGCCATGAATCCGCCGATCCTGACTCCGATCGAACGCCAGGTCGCCCGTGCCCGCCGCCGCCTCTTTGGCGACCGTCTCGTCTTCGCCACCAGCCTCGGACTCACCGTTGGCCTCGCGCTCGGTTTGGTTTGGTATCTGCTTCAACCGTGGATCCTGACCGAACCCAACGACGCACTCCGTTGGATCGTCATTGGCAGTCTTGCGGGTGCGGGTGCGATGGCGGGGATCGTCTGGTCCTGGGTCACGCGGCCTTCGAAATCGCATGCCGCCCTCGAACTCGACCGCCGCTTCGCCCTGCGCGAGCGCATCACCACCGCCGTCGGGCTCCGCCCCGAAGAGCGCGACAGCGCCGCCGGTCAGGCTCTGCTGGCGGATGCGGTCCAGAAAGCATCGGAACTGAAGCTCTCCGAGCAATTCCCGATCCGGCCGCGTTGGCCGCTCGGCAGCGTGCCCGCGCTGGCGGCCGCGATCACGGCGGCGTTCTTCTTTTACCATCCCGATACTTCCTCCGCCTCGAATCAGTCGAATCGCGACGATCGTGCGCGAGCGCAGGCCAATGCCCAACTCACCGAAGCTCAGAAAAAGGAACTCACCAAACCGTTCACCAAACAGGTCGTCACCAACCAACTCGAACGCAAGAAATCGCAGAAGCTGCTGGAGTTGGAGGAAGAGTTGAATCGCACGATGGAGAAGTGGCGGCAGAACGAACCCAAGGACGAACAGCAAGCCCGTGAAAAGGTCGCAGAGTTGACGGCGCTTGAAGACAAGCTGAATCAGTTCAAGGAGGCGGAGTATCAGCGGCTCAAACAGTTGGAACAACAACTCGAGCAGTTGGATCGTTTGACTCAGGAGAAGGAATTCGAGGACGGCCCCGCCAAAGAACTGAACAAAGCGCTGTCGAAGGGGGATTTGAAGAAAGCGCAGGAGCAGGTGGACGAGCTCCGCAAGAAAGCCAAGGAAAACAAGCTGGAGGCGGATGACCTGGCCAAGCTCGACAAGCAACTGGCGGAGATGAAGAAGAATCTGGAACAGAAAAAAGCTCAGAAAGAGAAGATCAACGAGCTGAAGAAGAAGATCGATCAGGCGAAGAAGTCGGGTCAGGATGCGGAGGCGCTGGAGCGCGAACTGACGCAGGCCGAGGCGGAGCAGAAACAGGCGAACGAACAGATGGAGCGCTTCGCCAAGCAGATGGAAAAGATCCGCCAGATGGCCCAGACCGGCGATATGGAAAAGCTCACCGAGGAACTGGAGAATCTCGGCGATCAGATGAAGGGGATCGAGGGGGAGATACAGGATCTCGAGAATGCCGACGATTATCTGCAGAATCTTCGCGATGAATTGAAGAAGGCGTGCAAGCAATGTCAGGGCGATCAGAAGGGCAAGAAAGGACTGGAACCGAGGGACGATGCCAAGTGGACACCTGTCGGACAGGAAGGCATGGGCAAGCGTGGTGAGGATCGCGATGCGAAGACGAACTCGCAGGATGAGCGCATCCGCGGCCTCTTCGACAAGACCGGCCAGAAGCGTTACGCCGGTGCGATCAAAGGTCCGTCGTTCACCAAGAAATCGACCGTGGAGTTGAACCAGCAGATTCAGCAGGCGGCGCAGGAGGTGTCGAAGGCGTTGGATCAGCAGCAGGTTCCGAAGGACGCCCAGCCGGGTGTGAGGGAATATTTCGAGAAGATCGGCGGAACGGAGAAGAAGTGATTGATTTCAGAGCGGAGGGTGTGAACCCTCCGAGTGACTTTTTAGCGAGACTCGGGGGACTTACGTCCCCCGCTCAGCATCGATTTGCTCATCCGCTACTACTACAACTTTACTTCTTGACCGCCAAAGGTGCTGCCTTCGATTCGAGTTGGATCACTTTGATTTCGTGGACGTACATCGTGTTTCCTTCGCCGATGCTCAAATTCGTCACCTGAAGGTCAACATCAACCCCCGCTTCCGGACGCGTGAAATCCAGTGCGATCGTCTGCCACTGTCCGCTGGTCCCTTTGAGATTGGCTGAGGCGATGATGGAGTGGTTTTCTTTCGGCTTGCGTATCGCGAGTTTGCCATTCGAGTCGTTCTTGGTCAGATAACTGACGTGAATGCGGTAGCGCTGGCTGGGCACGAGACCGTTGACGGTGTAGGTGAGCAGCTGGCTGCTGAGTTCGTCATTGAGATTGGTCATTCCCAGAGCCATCTTGCCCTCGATATCATTCGCACGAAATTCCGCAACGGATTCGGGCTTCCAGCAGCTGAGTCGTGCCTCTTTGGGGAGTGCGGCGGCGAGATCGAAATCGGTTTTCTTGTTGGTGTAGGTGCAGCGGAACGGTTTGAGTGAAGCGAAGGAAAGCGTGTGAAGGGTCGGACCTTCGGTCGGGTTCGCCGCGGCAACCGCGCTTTCGACTGCGGAGACTTTGAGATGCCGGATGCGGAGGGTGCCACCGGGTCCGGAGTCGCTGTTATGGAGTTCGATGCGGCCGGCGGTGGCGCCGCGGAGATCGCCCTCCAACTGAACGGATTTCCATTCTCCGGCGGTGGATTCCAGTTTGGAAATGTCAAAGGCCTTGTCCTTGGTCGGTTGGGTGGGGATGAATCGAACACTGGGTTTGAAGGGTGACGGTCCTTCGGTCTGGTATTCCAGTTCGACCTGGCACTGACCGCTGAGGCCATGAATCTCCGGGCTGATCAGCATGGCGGAGCCTTTACCGACAATCGTGCGCGAGCCGAGGACGTTCGTTTCGCCCTGCTTTTCGAGGAAGTATTCCACTTCATCCATTTCACGCCACGAGCGGCCGGTCCATCCGGCGGGCCATTGACCCGTTCCCGATCGCTGGGTGACGGTCCAGACTTTCCGGTTCGGCTCCTCGACCACGATCTGGCCCTGCACCGAGAACGGTGTCTCGCGTGACAGATCGAGTGCGTAGCGTGTCTGCCCGAGATCGACGATCTCGACGGACCGGATGGAAACGAAGCGATCGGTGGCGTTGGTGCGGGAATTGAACGTGAGCTGGATATCGCCGGACTCGGGCATGACGAAGGAGTAGGAGTTCCACCGCCAGTCGGTGCTTGTGAATTCAATCGTACCAAGACTTTTCCAGTCTCCGACGGTCTGGATGGTCGTCGAGCCTTTGGTGTCCGGATCGGTCATCGACTCGAAGCGGATTTCATACGCGCGGCCCGGTTTGAAGAGGTTGAGCTTGGTTCGGTCGGGACGGAAGACGAGCTGCGTGGCGAACGGGCCTTCGCGGTTCGCGAGTCGCATGACCTTCTGACCGGATAACTGTTCAACGCGAAATTCGCCAGTCGTCTCGAGGTTGTAGCACTGGAAGTTCCAGCCGGGCGGAAGCTGACCGTTTTCACCTTCGAGTCGCTGCTTGGCTTTGATCACAGTGCGGAACGGTTCGACGGCGGCGAGATCCAGGCGATAAATGATGGAGTTGGGCAACGCCGCCACAACGGGCTTCTCGACTTTGACGGGTGTTGGTGTTGCGGGTGCGGGTGAGGCTTTTTTGGCTGGCGTCTTTTGCGGCGTGGGCGTGACGGGTGGAGCTTTCGCGACTTCGGGAATCGGCTTCGGAACGGGGATCTCGGTACCGCGATCGGAGCTGAAGCCACCGAGGGCGGCGACGAGACCGACAACCATGAGTGCAACCGCAGCCGTGCCGATACCGGCGTACAACTTCCAGGGTTTTGATTTCGAAGCCTGTTCCATCCGTTTGCTGGCGCTGATCCGCTGCGTACCGCCGGTCGCGAGTTCGCTCAGGGTCGTCTGCATTTCGACGGAGTGGGCGAGGTCCGTCCCGGAAAGACTGGCCACCATGCGCTGTGCGCCGGCGTTGGGCAGCCACTCCGCCACGGCCGAGATCACTTCGCCGGGTGATTGATAGCGGTTCTCAGGTTTCTTCTGCAGCATCTTGCTCACGACTTTGGCCAGACCGGGCGGGAACGTGCGGTCGATGGTGGTGAGGGACGGTGCGTCCTTCATCTGATGCTGAACGAGTTTCTGGGTGGTGTTTCCGGAGAAGGGCGGAGTGCCGGTGACGAGTGAGAAGAAGGTCGCCCCGAGGCTGTAAATATCGGAGCGGATATCGATGTTCGGGGCGTTCATCGCCTGTTCAGGGGAGATGTAATCGGCAGTGCCGACGATGGCACCTTCGTCCATGAGTTGAGTGAGCTTGTCGGACTCGTTGCTGGAGGAGCGTGCGAGCCCCATGTCCAGGATTTTGACGGTGCCGTCTTTGGTGAGCATGAGATTCGCGGGTTTGATATCGCGATGGATGAAGCCTTTTTCGTAGGCGTGTTGAAGGCCGGCGGCCGTCTGGGCGATGAAATCGACCGCTCGCGACGGCGAGATCGCGCCGCCTTTGCGCTGCAGTTCGTCCAGCGTCTGACCTTCGACGTACTCCATCACGAGATAATGCATTCCACCTTGTTGACCGACATCATGAATGCGGACGATATTGGGATGGTCGAGTGCGGCGGCGGATCGCGCCTCGCGGAGGAAACGCTCGACGCTGAGTTTCGAGTTCTGGGTGTTCAGTGCGGGACTGAGAACCTTGAGTGCCACGGTTCGCTGCAGCGTTTCGTGCTCCGCCAGATAAACCGCGCCCATTCCGCCCTGGCCGATCTGCTCGCGGACGACGTACGAACCGAGCCGGAAGCCGCGCCAGCGACCCGTCAGCAGATGCTTCGCCTGGAACTTCGTCAGGATCCCCTGCTTCACGAGCAAAGCCGCCGACGCCGACGGATCGGACGGCAGATTCGGAAACACGGACAGCTTTTCATCAAGACTCGGGCCGGCGTAGATGCCGCTCTTCCTGCAGAGCTCGATCAATTCCGTTGTGGACGAAGGTGCGCGCATAGACAACTAGGGGAGAAAGGATACGGACGGACTTTCTCTTGTGGTTCGGAAAGTCATCCTGAAAGAATCTAGATCAAGTTTTTTGCCAATGTGAGGATGTGATCTCAGGTCGAGGCAAGAAAGAGATCGTCATTTCCGCAGACGGATGAAAAATCGTCCTGGGCAGAATTTCTTAACAGCTCAACGTGGCAAAAATCCGCGTTCGCGAAACCAATCGACGGTCTCGCACAGCGCCTCGGACACCGGTCGCGGCTTCAGTCCCAGTTCGTCGAGACTTCGCGAACCGTCGAACGTCATCGACCGCCCCGCGAGTTTAACGCCTGTGACGGTGGCAGCGGGCATCTTGCCCGTGATCGCATCCGCGATCCACTCATCGGCGTACGCCACCGCCAGCGCCAGCGAATACGGCACCTTCCAGCGAGGTTTTGCCACGCCGCACATTTCCGCCAGAAATTCAAAAACACGTTTCACGGACCAGTTCTCCGCCCCCAGCAAGTACCGGCGACCCGGCACGCCGAGGTCCATCGCTCGCGTCATCCCGTCGGCGATATCGCGGACGTCGATCAGGTTCAGATCCGCATCGAGATACGCACTGCGCTTGCCGAGGCAGCAATCAAGCATCATCCGCGTGGGTGGTGACAGCCCGATGTCACCCCGGCCGACGGGGAGCGTGGGATTCACGACGACGATCGGCGCTCCGCGTTCCGCTTGCTCGAGTGCGAAGCGCTCCGCCAGAAATTTCGAACGGCAGTACGGGCCGATCGCATCGCGGATCGAGACCCGCTGGTTCTCGTCGATGGCGTGGGCCTGGCCGGACCGCGTGAGGATGCTCTCGGTGCTGCAATGCAGGATGCGCTCGGCGCCGGCTGCGAGCGCTTCCTCGATCACGTTCACTGTCCCGTGATAATTCACCTGCGTGAAGTGGCCGCGCTTGCGCGTCCAGAGTTGGGGGTTCGCCGCGAGGTGATAGACCAAGCGGGCATCGCGGAGCGCATCACGGACGGCGCGGCGATCGCGAATATCGGCGAAGACGACTTCGACGTCAGCATTCGATGGAACGGCGGCGCCCGGTTTCTCCACGATCCGAACGCGCTCGCCACGCTGCACGAGTTGCGCGACGAGGTGCCGGCCGATGAATCCGCCGCCACCGGTCACGACGGTCAGCGGCGAACTCATTTCGTTCCCGCTTCCAGGAATTCGGTCACGGTCGTGACGCGGTGATCGCGAGCGGCAGCGAACACCGCCTCGCACAGCGCGATCGTCTGCAGATTGTCGCGCCCGCCAATCTCCGGTTCTGTTCCGCTCTCGATGGCGACCAGCAATTGCGCCATCGTGCCGACGAACGCATCCGGGAACCAGACTTCCTTCCACAGCGGTTTGATCCAGCAATTCGGCTGGTGCTTCGTGCTGTATTCGAGCGTGCTCGGCTCCTTGGCGGGGTACTTCGGCCAACCGATGGTACCCTTGGCGAGGCCGTCGGTCCCTTCGATGCGCCAGCAGATGCCGAAGTCGCCGGCCGCCCCTTCGCGTCCCGGCCCGGTCCAGACATCGTCCCAGGAGCTCGCGCGGGCGCCGGAATCGTATTCGAGTATGTACAGATTGATACCATCCGTGTGCGGGAACTTCGTGCGCGGATCGGGCCGGGTGCTGGCGAGGACGCGGTCCGGCGTACCGAGCCAGTAGCGGAACGTATCCAGATGGTGAATGCTCATGATGAAGGTGGAAAGCGACGGCAGCCCCTCCGCCCATGGCATCCAGTGCGGGATTGCACGCATTTCAATCGTCGCCAGCACCGGCTCGCCCAGCCATCCGCGAGTGAGTAAGTCTTTCGCCGCACGCACCGACTGATCGAACCGCATGTTCTGATTGACGGCGAGCACGATCCCCGCCTCGGCACAGCGCTTCACTAGATCGGCGGCATCGCGGACCGATAGCGCGAGCGGTTTCTGCGCGAGGATGCCACGCAATCGGCCGCGCCCGAGTTCGACCGCCTTGCGGATCAGGTCCGGCTGCGCATCCGGCGGTACCGCCACATCCAGCACTTCGATCTGCGGATCGGCGAGGAGCGTTTCGATCGAATCGTGAACGACGGGAATCGAATGATGGCGAGCGACTTCATCGGCGGTCGCGCGATTCCGCGACGCAATCGCCACGGGATTGAACCCCGCCTGCCGATAGGCGACGAGGTGGCAGTCCCGCATGATGAAACCGGAACCCACGCAGCCGATCCGCCAGTCCATGCGGCGGGGGAGCGTAGGGAGGTAATTGAGAGGAGTTTGCATGGAGAAAGAATATCAATCCGGCGAACGGCGTGGTGTCAGTCCGCCATTACGTCTTTCCCAGCACGAGGTCCACGACCCAGCAGCCCCGAACGTGTGGCCCCTCGCCGCGACAGTGTGCGAGGATATCGGCGTTCTCGCAGCCGGCATCCTGGAGCGCATCGGCGAGGATCGGCATGCGGTCGAACGCACGGTCGTCGTAGATGCCCTGCGCGATGGCGACGGCGGTTGAGGTAAGCCATGCGGGATCGAGGGCGACGGGGCGGAAGGGGTTGCCGAAGACTTCCGGAATATCGGCTACGGGTACTTTGATCGATTGTGGCAATGGAACTCTTAACCAATCGGCGACTTCGCGAGCCCAAGCGCATCCCTCGAAATTTTGAAGTCGGACCAGTTCTCCCCAATCCAAGACTTGGCATCTCGAGGCCAATAATTCTTCGATCGACGCCAAATCATCGGCGAATCTCTCCAAAGTTCCCACGGCCAACTTGCAGTTTTCGTTCGGAAGACTTTCCCAACACCGTCTGAAATGGGCCACCATCATCAATCTCAACTTCCGCGGACTCGCCTTCTCACCGAGAATGGCCTGCGAGGCTGTCGAATCGGATATCACCAACCATTCCGTTACCATCATCGTCCGCCTCCAGCTATCGCCGTCGCGGGTCAATGACGAGCGAGAACTCCGGCAACACCTTCGGCGTAAACGTCGAGCCGAACGGATGCGTCGTTATCGCCCATTTCGCGCCACGTCGGACGTACTGAATCAGCGACGGTTCGCCCGGATCGACCGAGCCGTCGACAACCCAGTATTCACGGATGGACGGGACACGCAGATACAGATCCGGGTTCCGGCCGAGTAGTTTATCGACGTTGTTCTCGCCGAGTATGCCGACCACAAGGAACGGGCTAACGTCTTCCCAACTCGTGATGGACCAGTCATCTGGAAACGTCGAGTAGGCGGTTAAATCCGGTTCGGGTGCCGTTGTCCGAACTGCATCGGGAACAAATACGCGAGCTTTCGGAGTGAGGTAAGCTATCACCTTGGACCACCGCTCGGAGTAGTCCATGAAGGCGACGTACAGCCAATTTTCGAGCCAGTTTTCCGCGACGGTCTGCCGAGGCGATACGTAAAGCCTTCCGTCGATAACCTCGTAATTGAAACCCTCGACGTACTCCGCCGTTGTCGCCACTCTGTCCGTCACGCGCCGGCCGTGGTCGGCTGGTCCGAATCGCGGCCGGGTCTTGGAAATCGTCGCCATGTATCGCTCACTTCCGCACCAGCACCCGCAGCTCGCGTGGCAGCGGGAAGCTCACGTGCTCCTCGCGGATCACGCGGTCCTCGCGCGTCGCGCCGAACGTGCGCTCCAAATAGCTCACGCAATCCTGAACGTGGTCCTCCGGCGCGCTCGCGCCGGCCGTGACCAGCACATTGTCTGTCTGTTGAAACCAGTCGTCCTGGATTTCGGTCACACGGTCGATCAGGTAGCTGCGCTTGCCGAGGCTCCGTGCGATCTCCGCCAACCGCTGGCTGTTCGAGCTGTTCTGGCTGCCGAGCACGAGGACCACATCCACCTCCGGCACCAGCTCCCGCACCGCCTCCTGGCGGTTCTGAGTGGCGTAGCAGATGTCGTCCTTGTTCGGGCCGACGATTTGCGGAAATTTCTTCTTCAAGGCTGCGATGACGACGTTCGCTTCGTCCACGCTCAGCGTCGTCTGCGTCAGGAACGCGAGCTTCGCGTCGGCGGGTAGCGTCAGTTTCTCCACGTCGGCCGCATCCTCGACCAGCACCATACAGTGCGGAGCCTCGCCCATCGTGCCGAGCACTTCGTCGTGTCCTTCGTGGCCGATGAGGACGATCGTGTAGCCCTCCTTCGCGAACTTGACCGCTTCGAGGTGGACCTTGGTCACGAGCGGGCAGGTCGCGTCGATGGCGCGGAGGTTGCGCTCCTTCGAGTGCTCGCGAATCCGTGGCGAAACGCCGTGGGCGCTGAAGAGCACGGTTCCGCCGTTCGGCACTTCGGAAATGTCGTCGACGAAGACGACGCCTTTCTCGCGGAAGCGTTCGACGATCGGCCGATTGTGCACGATCTCGTGGTAGACGTAGATCGGGCTGCCGAAGAGTTCGAGGCTGGTTTCGAGCGTTTCGATGGCCATATTGACACCGGCACAGAAGCCGCGGGGGTTGGCCAGAAGGATTTTCATGGTAGGTACTCCGTTCCGTTCATCGTATGGCGTGGCGGGACGAAACGCCAACCGCAAGATGATGCGGGAGGATCACGGAGAAGGGAAGAGAGAGGAATTGAACCGCTGATGTTCGATGGAGAGCCGAGCTCCGTAAGGAGCCGGTTGATCACCGATAACCGGCCGCTGACGCGGCTCGGCTCGCCTGGATCTGGCTATTCATTCAGTCGGATTTTTCACCTTGCATCTCGGCGATTTCGGAGGTGGTGAAGGCGTTGACGACCGGGTCGGCACGCTGGGCCATGTTGCGCATGCGCATGGTGTTGGCGGATGCGGCCGCCCATGCGGCCTGCTGGGTGCGGCTGGTGGTATTGGCGATCGATCCGGCGATGCCCATCGCACCCGCTTCCGCGAACGCATCCTGATTCGCGCCCAGGTAAATGAACTGCCACTTGTAGACATCCTGCTGGTGCTGGATCATCTCTTTGATTCGGGTGAGCGAGAATTCCTTGCTCGAATTTTCCTCACCATCCGTGATGACCACGAAGACCACCAGACCGGGCCGATCGGCTTCGGGCAGCTTCGCGAGCCGTTCGCCGGTTTCGACGATCGCCCGGCCGACCGCATCGAGCAGGGCGGTGTTCCCTCGTGGCACGAGCGAGCAGTGCGGGACGCTTTTGATCGGGATGCCGCGGTGGACGAATTCGTATTCGGTATCGAACTGGACGAGGGTGAAATTCGCCTCGCCGGGCTGTTTCTTCTGATCGTCGATGAACCGGTTGAGGCCACCCTCCGCATCGGACTGGCATGAGTGCATGGAGCCGCTGCGGTCCAGAACAACCGTGATATCCGTAAGTTCCTGACGCATGACAAGGCTCCCGAGTGGTGAGGATTTGGCACCATTGTACACGGTCAGTCGCGGCGGAGATGTCCAGTAATCATTCTGGATTCTCAGACAGACAGTACAGGTATTTCTCGCCGCGGAGGAACAACTGATTTCCGACCGCGACGGGTGAGGCATCGACGGGGTCATTCAGCGGATTCGTGGCGAGCACATCCAGCGTTTCGCCGGGCTTGAGTACGAGTGTCGTTCCGCTGCGATCGGTGAAGTAAACGCGTCCGCCGGCGGAGATGGGCGACGCATAAAACATGCGGACGTCGGGCAGACGTTCTTTGTCCAGGACGGGCTTGCCGGTTTTGGCATTCAGGATGGTCAGGAGGTTCTGATTCGATTCCGTGAAGTAGAGATTGTCTCCGACGAGGACCGGCGAGGGGACGTACGGCGTGCCTTTTTTGTAGGACCATTGGGCGTCGCGGGGTGAGAGTTCGCCTTTCGAATCCAGAGGAATCGACACCGCCGCCGCACCACGATAACCGCTCATCACAATGGCGGAATTGTCGAAGCGGATGGCGGAGGGAATCGGGTTGACGGTCATGCCGGTGCAGGACCAGATGACGCTGCCGTCCTTGAGATCGTGGCTGCGGATGGCGGTATTGCCGTTGAGGATGATCTGCGTTTTGCCCGCTGCTTCGGTGATGAGCGGAGTGGTCCAGGTGGAGTGTTCGTCTCGCGCCGCCTTCCAGCGGATCTCGCCGGTTTTGGCGTTCAGGCAGTAGAGGGCGGAATCGACTTCCTGATCCCAGTTCAGGATGAGGTTGTCGCCATGGACCACCGGCGTAACGGCTTCGCCCCAGCCGAGTCGGGTGTTGAGCAGGCCGAGTTCGCGGGTCCAGAGTTGCTTGCCTGAAAGGTCGTAGCAGAAGATGCCGAAGGAGCCGAACGAGACATACAGGCGTTCGCCATCGGTCGTGGGGGAGCCGGCGGCGTAGGTGTGGGTTTCGTGATGGCCTTCGTGCGGGACTTTTTCGGCGGCGACTTTCTGCCAGAGTTGCTTGCCGGTTTTTCGATCGAAGGAAGTGACGAGGAAGCGGTAGAAGTTTTTGGGGGCGGTGGTTCGGCGGTCGAAGTTCTGGGTGGGCGACGGGATTTCGCTGGCGGTGGCGACGCGATCAGTTTTTTCAGCGGAGACGACGAAGACCTGATTCTCCCAGACGATGGGCGTGGCGCTGCCGCGACCGGTGAGCGGTGCTTTCCACTGGATATTCTTGCCGGTGCTGGCATCCCATGTGAGGGGTGGTTTGGCGGTGGGGGCGGTGCCGTTGGCGTTGGGGCCGCGCCAATGCGGCCAGTTATCAGCGGCGTGCAGGGTGATGCCAAAGGAGAGGCATAGGAGCCCCAGGATGAATCGTGACATGGGTTTCCCTTTGATTGAATGTGGTGATGAATCCTGTAGCGGACTTAGGGCGCCGGGCGTTCGGTCATCGAATCGTCGTGGTGGGCATACTTGACTGGGCGAAAATCCTTCCAGATCACTTTGTGTTTTTCGCCATCGATTTCCAGCTCGCATTCGACCGTGAGCCGATCGCTCCGCTTCATCCACGCCGCTTTGGCAACGAAGTGCGAGCAGGCAGCACCCGTCTCGCCTTCGGGCCGCTCCTCTGCCGGTGCGGGTGCGAACGTGACTACTCTCTGTTCGGGTTCGTCGTTCACTTTGATCGTGGCGGACAGTGAAGCAGCAGTGATCGTGACGGGTTCGGGTGAGCGGCCGGGCGTTTCGAGGAAGAGGTCGAGTTCGTTGCCGTCGCGTGAGAGGTGCGCGGTCAGTGCAGCGTGGACGGAACCCGCATCCGCGATCATCATTTTGTCGCGTTCGTGCGTGTGCGCCGATTCGACGGGTCCGGTGCGGATCGATTGCGGCGGGGAGGAGGACGACGAGCAGCTCGCCATCGAAAGGACCAGCAAACCAGATAGTACCCTCATCACCGCGCACCCCACAGCAGAATAAAAACGCCCGATCCGATGAAGAAAATGATATTGAGCACCAGCCCGGCGATGGCGGTGCCGTTGCGCGAGGAGCGTAAGCCGAGCGCACCGAGAATCAGGCCGACGAGCGTCATCGGAATGCCGATGAAGGGGCACCAGAATGTAAAAACAGCGAGGATTCCCAGGATCAGGGATGCGTCGCCGAGTCCGCTTCCGTCTTCGGATCCGCGTCGGCTGCGCCGGCGATCGTAGAAGTCGTCATCGTAATCTTCGTCTTCGTCGGCGTAGCGGCGCGAGCGCTTGCGCGAGGACCGGCGCCGCTCCTCGGGCGGGTCTTCCTTCTCCGGCGCTCGCGATTTCGCAGGATTCGCAACGAAGACCTGATGACAGCTGCCGCATTCGACTTCCTGCCCGCGGTACTGTGCGTCCAGTTCCAGCTCGCAGTCGCAGGTCGGACATCGGACGGAAATGGTGGCCATGTCTTCCCGGGTGCAAGGTTCCTCTCACCGTCAGTCATCGAAGAGTACGGTGAGTGAATAATTTTCGTGGATTCGATGCACGGCCTCGGCCAGAAGTTTTCCGACGGAGATCACTTCGAGGTTCGGCAGCGCGGCCCGCTTCTCATCCGAGATCGGGATCGTGTCCGTCACAATAATCTTTTCGATGTTCGCGCTGGCTAATTTTTCCACCGCACCCGCACACAGCACGCCATGTGTGCTCGCCACGAACACGCGCTTGGCGCCCAGTTGCCGCGCCGCCCGGGCCGCGCCGGCGATCGTTCCGCCCGTCGAGATCATATCGTCGAAGATAAAAACCGACTTCCCCTCAACGGACGCACCGATGATATGGGCTTGTTCGGTCGTCGTGGCGTTCGAGCGGCGCTTGTCCACCACGGCGATCTGCTTACTACCCAGTCCCTTCTGATACTTGAGTGCCTTCTTGATCGCCCCCTCGTCTGACGAGAGCACGACGATCTCTTCCGCAGGGATATTCAAAGTGCGAATGTAAGAGATGATCTCTCGTGATGCGTACAGGTGATCGACCGGGATATTGAAGAACCCTTGGATCTGAGCGGTGTGGAGGTCGAGACAAAGCACGCGGTTCGCGCCGGCGGTCGTGAGGAGGTCGGCGACGAGTTTGGCCGTGATGGGCACGCGACCCTTGTCCTTGCGATCCTGTCGGGCGTATGCGTAGTACGGCAACACCACGGTGATGCGTGCCGGGCTTGCGCGTTTGAAGGCGTCGAGAATGACCAACAGTTCCATGAGGTTCTGGTTGACGGGTTCGCAGGTCGGCTGAACCAGAAACACGTCGCGACCACGGACGTCTTCGTCGATGCGGACATTCGTTTCGCCATCCGGGAAGTCATCCACAATGAGACGGCCGATGCCCAGATCGATCTTCATGATGTTCGCGAGTTCGCGAGCGATGCGTTCGGCGAGGGGTCGATTGGCGCGACCGCTGAAGAGCTTGAGCTTTTGCTGGGTCGGCGTGGTCACTTTGGTTTCCCTGGCGATCGAATGGAGTGTCATTATCGGATCACCATGGCATTGGGTCAATCGGCAGCGGTGCGCATTTCCTGTGCCGAAGTTGCTGGAAAAACAAGGGATTTTGGCTGATATCGCTGTAAAAAAATATTTTTTGTCCTAAGTGCGCTTCACGAAACGGAATGATCCGAGAGATCATTTTTCTCTGTTGACCCGCGCGACTGCGCGCGTAAGATTTGGCCCACCTAAGGAAGGGACGATTGGCAAGGAAGCCACTCGTTTCTTCTCTCTTCGGTCGTTTCCATGTCGAACGACGCGATTCCCGCCACGACCCAATCGCTGAGCGAACATCAAAAGGACTTGTTGAAACTTGCGCTCGTTCCCGGACTCGGGCCAAAACTCACTGCCGCGCTGCTCGAAGCGTTTGGCTCTCCCGGGCAGATTCTCACCGCAACCGCAACTCAGCTTCTGAAGGTTCCTCTGATCGGCGAAAAGCTGGCTCATTCTTTCGCCAACGCCTTCCGGACGGTCAACATCGATCAGGAAACCGCACTTCTTCAAAAACATGCCGTACGCATCGCCGCCATCGGCGATCCCGAATATCCTCGGCGATTGACCACCATTCCTGCCGCTCCCCCGTTGCTTTATCTTCGAGGGACGCTGGAGCAATCCGATGCCAACGCGATCGGCATCGTGGGTTCGCGAGCGTGTACCAGTTACGGCAAGCGCATGGCGGAACGGATCGCGGCGGGTCTCGCCCGCGCCGGTTGGACTGTCATTTCGGGTCTTGCTCGCGGAATCGATGGCGCGGCGCATCGCGCTGCGCTGGACGCTGGCGGGCGTACGATTGCGGTGCTCGCCGGCGGACTGTCGAAGATTTACCCACCGGAACACACCGACCTCGCCGAACAGATCGCTCAACGCGGTTGCCTGATCTCCGAAACTCCGATGACGGTCGCTCCGCAGCCCGGTATGTTTCCGGCGCGCAATCGCATCATCAGTGGACTTTCGCGAGCTGTGCTTGTCGTCGAAGCCGGTCACAAAAGCGGTGCGCTGATCACGGTTGATCATGCGGCCGATCAGGGTCGCGAAGTCTTCGCGCTACCCGGTCCGGTGGATAGCTTGGCGAGCATGGGATGCCTCGAGTTGATCCGCAAAGGCGCACGGATGATCCGGGATGCCGATGACCTCATCGCCGATCTGCAGGGAATCGTGCCACCCGATCCGCCACCGGAACGAAATGCGAAGCAGACAGCGGTCGAGCCGAGTCCGATTGAACAGTCCGCACCGCAGGGGCTGGATCCGCTCCAGATGCAGATCTGGGAGTTGCTGGCAGAGTCTCCCTTGCATGCGGATGAGATTTCTCGCAGGACCGGGACACCCATTGCCGTGCTCACATCCGCACTGATGCAGCTAGAATTCAAAAAACTGATCCGACGTCTTCCGGGGAATCAGTACGAACGTCGACGATTGTGAGAAGTGTCTGGAGTTGATATGCCATCACCCGAAAAGATGTTGCCCCTCCTGCGCCAGGCGATCTCGCTTGTGAAAGCGACACCGGGGCGGTTGGGGCACTGGGTTCAACTTGCGGACTGCGACGAAGTGCTCGTCGCAGGCGATCTGCATGGTCATGTCCCGAACTTTCAGGCCATCTGGAAACTCGCGGACCTCGCTCAACATCCGCGCAGACATCTGGTGCTCCAGGAGTTGATTCACGGGCCGTTCCGTTACCCCACAACCGGCGAGAAGTCCCACCAGTTAGTTGATCTTTTTGCAATGGCCAAGAGTCAATTCCCGAAGCGCGTTCACTATCTACCCGGAAATCATGAGCTGGCTCAATGGACCGGTCGGAAAATCATCAAGGGAGATGCCGACCTGAATGAACAGTTCCGCCTCGGCGCCCTTACGGCGTACGGAAAGGACTTCATGCCGGAGATCTACCGTGCTTATCTGGAGTTGTTCAAAGTCTGCCCGCTGGGATTGATGACTCCCAATCATGTCTTTCTGAGCCACAGTTTGATCCCTGCGAAGTCGCTGGCGGCGTTCCGGTTGTCGCAATTGCAGACCGATGATTATCAGGAAAGCGACTATCTGCCTGGCGGAGTTGTCTACAGCGTCCTCTGGGGCCGGGACACGTCTTCGGAAACCGTCGAACAGTTTCTGCAGAAAGTCGAAGCCGATTTCCTCGTGACTGGGCACGTCCCCGCCGATGAGGGATACACCGTGCCGAACGAACGGCAGGTCACGCTGGACTGTTCGCAAACGCCGGGCGGATACCTCCTTTTCCCTGCCGATCGTCCCGTCACGCATGCGGATCTCGTTTCTGGTATTGGAGTGATTTGAGGCTCTCACTTTCGGGAATTCGCGAACCTCATTTTCATCAAGACGCTCTTGCAATTCAGTAGGGCCTCGTTATTGTTTCATTAGCGGACGGACGAGTCCGTTAATTAAAGAGCGAGTCTATGGCCACAAAACCTCTCACCCGAAAACCCGGGCGCCCCAAAGACCCGGAACGGGAGCACAAACGGCGGGAAGAGATTCTGCAGATGGCCGAAAGCCAATTCGCCCGAGACGGATACGCCGAAACCGACGTGCAGGTGATCGCCGATCAACTCGGCATCGGGAAAGGCACCATCTACCGTTATTTCCCGACCAAGCGCGAGCTGTTCCTGGCAACGGTCGACCGCGGTCTCCGGCAGTTGAACGCGACCATCGAGCCGATTCTGTCTGGCGATTCCGACGATCCCATCAAGCTCATCCGGCAGGCGGTTCATGCATATCTGACCTTTTTCTCCAAGCGACCGGAATTGGTCGAATTGTTTATCCAGGAACGCGCCGCCTTTCGCGAGCGCCATACGCCCCTGTATTTCTCGCCCACGTTCGACAAGCTGGAGCGGGATCGGCCGTTTGTGGAGAAACTGATTGCGGACGGCCGACTGCGAACGATTTCGTCTGAACTGCTGTACACAGTCGCCGGCGATCTGCTTTACGGCACGGTGATGTCGAATCATCTCTCCGGTCGGCCGAGCAGCCCGAAGGTTCAGGCGGAGGCGATCATCGATGTGTTATTTCATGGCATTCTGAGCGATCGGGAACGCAAGTCGCAGAAGCGGAGCATCAAATGAAACGCTGGGCCTGTTGGTTCATCATCCTCATGGCGGGTTGCAGCTCGCAACCCACGAATCAGGCGAAAGTCGAAACGCCACCGATCGTGGTGACGGTTGCGACGGTGGAATCGCGATCGCTGCAGCGCACTGTGACGGCAGTCGGCACGCTGAACGGGTACGAGGAAGTGGTTCTCGCACCCAAGGTCGAAGGTCGCGTCATCGTCATTCGTGCTGATGTCGGGGATATTGTCGCCCCCGGCGCGACGCTCCTGGAACTGGAATCGACCGATTACGAGTTGTCCGTCGCCGAGGCCAAGCAGGCATTGATCGCGGAATTGGCCAAGCTGGGTTTGAGCGAATTGCCCGGCGGAAACTTCGATGTGGAGATGGTTCCAGCGGTGAAGCGAGCTTCGGTGGCGCTTGAGGATGCGACGAGGAAATACAACCAGAAGGCTGAGTTGTTTCGTGACAAAACGGTTTCGAAGGACGAGTACGATGTTGCGGAAACGGAGAAGCGCTTGGCGCAGGCGACCAAAACGCAGGTGGTGACGGAAGCGCAGGCGGTGCTGGCGGCGGCCCGGTTGCGGAAGGCGACCCTCGACTTGGCGGAGCAACGTCTTCGCGAATGCAAGCTGGTGGTACCGACTCCGCTTGGGACCACGCGTTCGCCCTCCACAATGCGCTACGCCATCGCCGAACGCATGCTCACGGAAGGCTCGATGGTCCGCTCGATGCCGGTGACGAATGCATTCAAGCTTGTTCTCGCGCATGCGCTGAAGCTTCGCGTGAGCGTCCCCGAGCGATTCAGTGCGGATATCAAGGTGGGGCAATCGGCGGAGGTCTGGGCCGATTCCCGTCCGGGGGAAACGTTCACCGGTCGGATCGAACGCGTCAACCCGACAATCGATCCTGTGAACCGGACATTCCAGATTGAAATTGAAGTCCCGAATGCCGACGGCCGCCTGAAGACCGGTGGTTTCGCCCGCGCTCGCGTGGCAACCCGTACGGATGCGAATGTTATTACGGTTCCTCCGCAAGCGCTCGTCAGTTTCGCGGGCGTGGACAAGATCTTCGTCGTGGAATCGAATCAGGTGCGTGCCGTCGAGGTCTGGGTCGGGACGCGTGAGAAGGAGTGGATGGAAATCCGTGGCGAGGTCGCTGCCGGAGCACAGGTGGTGACAAGCGGACAGACACAATTGGTGGACGGTTCGCGGGTCACGATCCGCGGCGCAGAGTCGAGTGATGAATGACAACGTCCGGAACCATACTTTGAAAAGAGTACCCTTCAGATGATCTGGGATATCTGCATCCGCCGCCCGGTCTTCACCTGCATGCTCGTGCTGGCACCGGTCGTTCTTGGGATGGCATCGTACGGCCGCCTTGGTGTCGAACTCTTCCCCAACGTCGATGTGCCTGTGGTTGTGGTCACGACCGCACTCAAGGGCGCAAGCGTCGAGGAGATGGAATCATCCGTCACCAAACCACTCGAGGAAGCGATCAACACGGTTTCCGGCATCGATGAACTCCGTTCGACCACGAAAGAAGGACTCACGCAGATCGTGGTCGGCTTCAAGCTGGAGAAGAACGGCGACATCGCGGCGCAGGAAATCCGGGACAAGCTCTCGATTGTGAAGCAACTCCTACCGATCGGGACGGACGAGCCGAAAGTGGAAAAGTTCAATCTCGATGCCGCCCCGGTCGTGACCGTCGTCGTTTCGGCGAAGCGGTCGTTGCGCGAGGTCACGGAGATCGCGAAGAAGCTGATCAAGGAGGATCTGGAGAGCGTATCCGGTGTCGGGGCGGTGGTGCTGGTGGGCGGGCAGAATCGGACGGTGAATGTCTGGGCGGATCCGTACAAGCTGCGGGCTCGCGGGTTGTCGATTGAGGATGTTCGCCGGGCGCTGGCGGAGCAGAATGTGGAACTGCCGGGCGGGAAGGTCGATTCCGGTTTGAACGAGTCCGGCTTGCGGATCGTGGGGAAGCTGAAGCGCGTTGATGAGTTTCGCGATCTGATCATCGCGAATCGTGGTGATTCGCTGATCCGCGTGCGTGACATCGTCACGGGTCCGGATGGTACGGTCGAACGCGGAGTGGAAAACGGCTTTGAGGAACCGCGTGGGCTGTCGCGGCTCGATGGCGAAATCGCCGTCTCGCTGGTCGTTCAGAAACAATCTGGCGGAAACACGGTCAAAGTCGCCGATGCGATCAAGGCCCGCCTTGATACGATTCGTCCCGCACTTCCCGCCGATGTCCGCGTCGATGTCATCCGCGATCAATCGAAGTTCATCAAAGGTTCGATTGAGGAAGTCAAATTTCACTTGCTGCTGGCCGCCCTTCTGGTGAGCGGCGTGATTTATCTGTTCATCCGCGACTGGCGGACGATGGTGATTGCGGCGCTGGCGGTGCCGACCAGCATCATCGGCACGTTCGCCTTCATGGATTTCATGGGCTTTTCGCTCAACAACATGACTCTGCTGGGCTTGATTCTCGCCGTCGGCATCGTGATCGATGATGCGGTGGTGGTGCTGGAAAACGTCTTCCGGCACATGGAAGAATACGGCAGCACGGGTTGGGAGGCCGCGAGCGCCGCCACGAAGGAGATCGCGCTGGCCGTGCTGGCGACGACGCTCTCGCTGGCGGTGATCTTCGCGCCGATCGCGTTTATGTCCGGGCAGGTGGGCCGCTTCTTCAACAGCTTCGGCTTCGTCGTGGGTTTCGCCATCCTTCTGAGCATGATGGTCAGTTTCACACTGACACCGATGCTGTGCGCACGATTTCTGAAGCCGCTGAAAACGGGCCATTCGACAACCGGCGGCGTCTGGGGCTGGGTGACGCGGCGGTATGTGGGCGTGCTGGGCTGGTCGCTTCGGCATCGCTGGGTGATTGTAATCACCACGATTCTGACGTTCCTGAGTACGCCGGTGCTGTTCGTCATGGTGGGCTCGGACTTTGTGCCCAAGGATGATCAGTCGGAATTCGAAGTGGCGATCAGCATGCCCGATGGAACTACGCTGGACCGGGCGTCGAATCTGTGTGCGGAATTGGAGAAACGCTTTGCGAAGCTGCCCGGCGTGACGAGTACGTTCACGGTGATCGGTGAGACGAACGGCCGGGCCGCCAAAGGGCAAGGGGATGTCACGATCGCGAACATTTACTGCCGGATGATCGACCTGCGCGAGCGCGATTACACGCAGGCGAGTGTCATGGCGCTGGCGCGAACGGAGTTGAATGATTTCCCGGATTTGCGTGCCAATGTCCAGGAGGTGAAGCTCTTCAGTTCGTCGGCGTTCAAGAATGTGCAGCTGGAAGTGAGCCTTCGCGGCCCGGAGATCGAGACGCTCAACTCGGCGGCGGCGAAGTTGAAAGCGTTTCTGAAAGCCGATCCGATCTACACGGATGTTGATACGAATGCCTCGAGTCGTACGCCGGAATTGCAGGTGCATATCCAGCGCGATCGAGCTGCGGATCTGGGCGTGCCAGTCGTGACGGTCGCTTCGACGCTCGGCGTGCTCGTGGGAGGAGAACCGGTTTCGAAATTCAAGGACGGGCCGGATCAGTACGACGTCTGGCTGCGGGCCAATCTGGAAAACCGCGATCGCGCGGCCGCTATTCGCATGCTCACCGTGCCGTCCCGCTCCGGGCAACTCGTGGACCTCGGCAATCTCGCCGATCTGACGAACGACCTCGGACCCGCCGCGATCGAACGCTACAACCGGCAGCGCCAGGTCACCGTCACATCGAATCTCGCGACGGGGGTCGCGCTAGGGAATGCACTGCCGAAAGTCGATGAGTTCATCAAGACCCTCAACCTGCCACCGGAATACCGATACGAGTTTCTGGGTGAAGCCAAGCTGATGCAGGATTCGAACGACAACTTTGTGATCGCGTTCTTTCTGGCGTTCCTGTTCATGTACATGATCCTGGCGGCTCAATTCGAATCGCTGGTGCATCCGGTCACGATTCTCATGGCGGTGCCGCTGACGCTCCCGTTCGCGCTGATCTCGCTGTTTCTGTTGCAGACGCCACTCGACGTTTATGCCATGATCGGCCTGTTCATGCTGTTCGGCATTGTGAAGAAGAATGGGATCCTGCAGGTGGATTACACGAATGTGCTGCGGGCGAAGGGGCTCCCGTTGCGGGAAGCCATCCTTCAGGCGAACGAAAAACGTCTGCGTCCCATCCTGATGACGACGATTATGCTGGTGGCGGCGATGATCCCGATCGCAACCGGTCAGGGTCCGGGTGCTTCGGCCCGTGCAAGCATGGCCAAGGTCATCTTGGGCGGTCAGATGCTTTCGCTTCTGCTGTCGTTGCTGGTGACCCCGGTCGCCTATTCCATCTGGGAAGACATGATCGGTTGGATGAAAAGACGGTTGAAGTCGAACGAGGAAAAGCGCGAGATGTTTTCCGAATCCCGAATCGATCAACATCAAAAACTGGTTACGCTATCAGAAGAGGCTGGATGAAAAATATGGCGATTTCATATTCATGTGACAATAAAAAGTTGACACGGCTGGCTGAATGGTGAAATATTACTAAGCATTGGTTTATTATTTCGGCTGTTGTCCCTCTCCGTCCCTATTCCCAGGTGCTATAAATTTTGGCACAATGAGGGAATGGAAGTTTCCTGAGTCAGCTGTCGCAATTTCAAGCTTTAGGTATAAGTATGAGAACCGTAACTTTTCTCGTCCTTGAAGGTGTGGATAAAGGGAGAGTCTTCCGGGACCTGCCCATTCCTTGTACGATCGGTCGAGAAGAAGGAAATGGCCTGAGATTAAACGACGAACGGATTAGCCGTTACCACGCCAAGGTGCAATTCGAGGACGGCGATATCATCATCACGGATCTGGACAGTACCAACGGCACGCGAGTGAACGGCTCGACCGTTCAAATCCGCCGCCTGCGCCCCGGCGATCAGGTCTCCGTCGGCCGTTCGATGCTCCTGTTCGGCACTATGGAAGAGATCGCGGCCCGTCGCGGTTCGCATGCCGGATTGCCTGCCGGAGGAAGCGTTCCCACACTCAAGCTTGATGAGTTGGCCAAGACTTTCGGCAACAAGAACATCGCGGAGATGACGCACTCGACCGATAAGACTCCCGGCGACTGGAATGTACGCGAAGAAGACCTTCCCCCGCTGCCACAGAAACTGTCTGGAGCACAATCCGCGCGTTTGGCGGAGATGCTCGACTACATGCATCAGGGGCTGACATCGGCCGTAGAGAATATCGAAGCGAACGAAGATGGAACCGAAGTCCGCATCGGCTTCAATGAATGGCAGACCATTCAGGCCGTTCAAATGCTGCTCGCACGATATGTTCGCATGATCGCCGAACCAGAAATGCAATAATCGTTTCAACCACCGGCTCGCTTCACCTTGAATCCCTGGGATTCCAGTTCCTGCGCGATGCGATCGCGTTGATCACCTTGAATCTCGATCCGTCCGTTCTTGGCCGTCCCCCCCGTTCCGCATTTCTGTTTGAGCTGCGTCGCCAGCGCCTGAAGCTCCGTTTCTGAAAGTTCCAGATCCCACACCACCGTGACGCCCTTGCCACGCCGGCCAGCGGTCTCACGCCCGACCTTGACCGTGCCACGCTTCCGGACCTCGGGTGCCTTCGCCGCTGGCGGTGGCGGAGGGCTTGCATGAAATCCGCCCCCCAGCAGCACCGCCACATACGTATTCACCGCCTCCGCCATCGGCTCGGTTGATGCGAGGTACTCGATCCGCGATGCGACATTCGGGAATCGCGATTCGACGGTGAGGCGGAGCTCGCTGCCACAAACGCACACGATCCGAGTCGCGCTCGCGAGTTGTTCATCCGTTGTTTGATCCAGCATTCGACGCTCGGCTTGCCAGGGCAGGCCCATGGTCGTGGCAATCGTTGAAAAAGCCTGAATGAAGGCGGCGGCCCGGTCTCCGGGTGACTGATCCAGCACCGCAAGCGTCTTCAGAATCCTGGGTGGCATCGGTGCGACTCCAAAGAAAAACCCGATCGAATGGTTCGATCGGGGAGAGTGGATATGCTGAACGTGCAATTCAAAGTCTTATTCAACGGTCCAGACATCCTCGGCCTTGAAGAGGTCTTCGACGACGCCTTTGCCTTTTTTGGCGATGTTGTCATTGATCTGCTTTTCGAGCAGTTCTTCGTAGCACGGTTTTCGGTATGAGCGAAACACGCCGATGACTTCCGGAAACTGCGGTGCGACCATCCGGCTCAGCAGGTTGGCTAGCGTCGGATCTTCGGATTGTTCATCATGAACCATAAGATCATCGATCTGGCAGTCCTTGCCGATTTCAACCACTTCGGGCTTCAACCCATTGAGGCGGATTCCCTTGTTGCGGTCCTTGCCGAAAATCATCGGTTTGCCATGCTCGACATAGAGCAGGTTGTCCGCCTTCACGCTCTTATCGGTGGCGTAGGCCCAGACTTCGTCATTGAAGATCTTGCAGTTCTGATAGATCTCGACGAAGGCAGCGCCTTTGTGATCGGCGGCCCGCTTCAGGGTCTCGGTGAGGTGTTTGACATCGACATCGACGGTGCGTGCGACGAAGGTCGCTTCGGATGCGATCGCGATGGTGAGCGGGCGGATCGGTGTTTCCAGCGAGCCGGTCTTGCTCGTCTTGGACGGCGTACCGGTACGGCTTGTGGGTGAGTATTGCCCCTTGGTGAGGCCGTAGATTTCGTTGTTGAATAGCAGGATTTTCAGATCGATGTTGCGGCGCAGAACATGAAGAAGGTGATTGCCGCCGATCGAAAGTCCGTCGCCGTCGCCGGTCACAACCCAGATCTGAAGGTCGGGATTCGCGAGCCGCAGACCGGTCGCCACCGTGGGCGCACGTCCGTGGATCGTGTGAAATCCGTAGGTGTTCATGTAGTAGGGAAAGCGGCTCGAACAACCGATCCCGGAGACGAAAACCATCTTCTCGCGGGGAACGCCGACGTTCAGCAGTGCCTTTTTCATCTGGGCCAGGATGGAATAATCTCCGCATCCCGGGCACCAGCGGACTTCCTGATCCGTGGTCAGGTCCTTGACAGTCAACGTGGGTAATGCAGTAGCGCTCATGAGTTTATGGGTTCAGTTAAGTGTATTGTGAATGAATCTTCGTCGGTTACAGCTTGTTCGTGATGGCCGTTTCGATTTCGCTGACAAGGAACGGTCGGCCCTGGACCTTATTGTACCCTTCGGCAGGCACCAGATACTTGGCTCGCAGAAGCCAACAGAGTTGGCCGCTGTTGAGTTCGGGAACCAGGATCTTCTTGAATCGTTTGAGGACGGCCTCGGTGTTCTTCGGCATTGGGTTCAGATAGCGAAGGTGGGCCTGCGCGACTTTCTTACCGCTCTTGCGCACGCGATCCACGGCTGTCGTGATGCTGCCGTAAGTTCCACCCCAGCCAATCACGAGCAGTTCCGCATCCGCATCGCCGAGCACTTCCAACTCCGGAATCGTGAGTGCGATGTTTTCAATCTTCTTCCATCGCGTGTGTGTCATGTGCTCGTGGTTGGCGGGTTCGTAGTTGATGTTCCCGGTCACGTCCTGCTTTTCAATCCCGCCGATCCGGTGTTCGAGGCCCGGCGTGCCCGGAATCGCCCACGGCCGCGACAAATACAGATCACGCTTGTACGGGAGGAACATTCCGCCGCCTTCGCCACCCTCGTGAGTGGCTCCGTTCGTCCCTTCGCTGTTTGGCTTCGTCGCGTGTGTGATTTCGATTTTGGGGAGTTTTGAAACGTCGGGAATCCGCCACGGTTCGGAACCGTTGGCGATGTAACCGTCTGAGAGGACGAACACGGGGCACATGAAGCGCGTCGCCACCTGCACCGCTTCGTAGGCGATATCGAAGCAATCGACCGGCGACTGCGGAG
Source organism: Limnoglobus sp. (assembly GCA_041742055.1). Lineage (GTDB taxonomy): Bacteria > Planctomycetota > Planctomycetia > Gemmatales > Gemmataceae > Limnoglobus. The sequence goes on from JBGSJI010000089.1 coordinate 49,255, forward strand.
CGAGAATCGCGACCGGGGATTCGCCGTTCCGGCCGAACATCGCCTGCAGCAGGTCCGCTTGTTCGGTCTTGGTCGGCAGGCCCGTACTCGGTCCGCCACGCTGAATATCGAGAATCACCAGCGGCAGTTCCGTCATGACGGCGAGGTTGATCGCTTCGCTCTTGAGGCAGATGCCGGGTCCGCTCGTGCCCGTCACACCGATCGCTCCGCCGAAACTTGCGCCCAGCGCCACGCCGATCGCGGCGATCTCGTCTTCAGCCTGCAACGTCCTGACACCATGACGGCGCATTTCCGGCTGACTGAGATCTTCGAGAACGGAGCTGGCAGGCGTGATGGGGTATCCGGAGTAGACAAGCGTCTTCTTGGCGGCATGACTGGCGGCAACCAGACCAATGGCCAATGCTTCATTTCCGGTGATTTTTCGATAAAGTCCCGGGGCGATTTTCGCCTTGGTGACCTTGTACTGAACCGGCAGTAATTCGACCGTTTCGCCGTAGTTATAACCGGCCTTCAAGGCGGCGGTATTGGCGTCGAGGACCGGTTTGTGGTCGGCTTTGCGTCCGAACTTTTCCTTCAACCACTTGAGGGTGGAGTCCAAGGGTCGTTCGTAAAGCCAGTAGACCAGACCGAGCGCGAAAAAGTTTTTGCAGCGGTCCTGTTCTCGCGGCGAAAGTCCGCAGTCCTTGACCGATTCCTTATTCAGTTTCGAGACGGCAACGCGGATCACGTTGTAACCGGCCAGAGAGCCATCTTCGAGCGGGTTTGTCTTGTATTTCGCTTTATCAAGATCGTTCTGACCGAACGCATCGACATTGACGATCAGAATTCCGCCTTTTTTCAGGTCGCGGAGGTTGGTCTTGAGCGCCGCGGGGTTCATGACCACGAGCGCATCAAGGATATCGCCGGGCGTGTGAATGTCGTGGCTGGAGAAGTGGACCTGGAAACCGGAAACGCCGGCGAGTGTGCCGGCCGGTGCCCGGATTTCCGCAGGGAAGTCCGGGAATGTCGCGATGTCGTTGCCGAGAATCGCGGCGGTATCCGTGAACCGGGTCCCGGCCAGTTGCATGCCGTCGCCGGAGTCGCCGGCGAATCGGATCGTGATCGATTCAACTTCCTCAACGGTATGTTTACCGTTACGTGATAACGGAACCGAAACCGCGGGCGCGGCCCCGGCCGGTGCGGAGGGAGAAGCCATTCCTGAACCTGCCGTATCGTGAATATGCGAGGCGTGTGATCGACTCGCTCAACTCTTCAAGTTCTCTTCTGTCTGTTATAGCGGACAACTGAAAAAAAATTGCGCGAGTTTGCAAATTCGGCAAGACTTTCCTGAATGAAGAATCCCAAATCCCGCAGATTACCTCTTATACTTCGTCCCGGCAGAAAAGTGACATCGTGATCGTAAGAATCAATTCCCGTTAACCGCGCCCAATGCTCCGTACGGTTCCGGGATCGTCTGGCCGACCGGGCACAACCTTAATGTGTTTCGCGGCGGCATCATCATGCCGTTCTTCCGGGCCAGAACGTTCCAGTTTCCGCCGGGTCCGTCGATGGAATCGCCATCCGTAATCGTCGTTGGACCGTGTTGAAGGAGATAAAGCGCCAGGTTCCTGAAGAAGGCATCGACCTCGCGGGGATCGCAGCTTCCCTTCGAAAATATCGCTTCCAAATCCGGGAACGCCGGCGCTCCCGGCGTGTTGAACTGCGAATGGCCCACCGTATCCATCATCAGCCAGCCATCGGTCAGAGTGTAAAGCCGCACATTGGCCCAAAGTTCCAGCGGCGGTTCGCAATCCACCTCGGCATGCTTAAGCGTGTCTTTGAACTCCGCACGACCACGCAGCACTTCTCCATTCGGATTGAAATAACAGAGCGTTTGCGGAAGGTTCATCAACCGAGCGGTCAGCCCGGTCAGAAACGTCAATTCGGCGACCGGATCGTAATTCTCGGGAATCAGTGACTCGCCTTCCGCCACGCCACCCAACGAGTAACTGATCCGTGCTCGTGCGAAGCTGTTCTGGGCTTCCATCACGCCCTTTCCTGCTGGCCAAGCCCAGCATTGCTCGGTCGCACGCTTGAGCGATCCCGGTTGCGTATACGGACCGAACTGGCCCGTACCCCACGCCGCGAAAAGCATCTGCTCTTTCACCGGATCGCCCATTGTGTCCGGCCACGGATGATCCACGAGATCCACGAGGGCGTAGCCCCGGACGTCCGGACTAAAGGGAATCACGAGCGTAGCGCCGGCGAACATCCATTCCGTCGCCGGTTCCTCGACGGATTTCGCGATTTCGTAGTCTTTGCCCAGGGCGTGCTCAAGTTGCGAGAACACGACCGGTCGCTCGTAAATCACGCAGGTCGTGGCCGTGATTTGTCCTTTGGTTGGCATGAAGGCGACTCCGAAGGTGTAAGAGCGATCGGCTGCGCCTAGTTTATCGCGACCCGGCCGAGGGGAGAAATGAATTTCAATCAGGCTGACCTTTGGTTGGCTTTGTAATCCGCAAGCGCGTTCGCCATCCCCTCCGCGAAGTGGGTCTTCGGTTCGTAACCGAGAATCGTCCGCGCCTTGACGATGCTGAAGTCCAGATTCAGCCCCGCGAATTTCAGCGTCGCCTGCGTGATCCGCGGCGGATTTGGCTTGTTTTTCCGCCGAAACACGCGCTCGCGCCACGCCGCCAAGCGCCGCGCCAGCCACAGCGGCACCGACATCTTCGGACGCGGCAAACCCAATCCATCCGCCACAGTCTCGAAAAACTGACGCTTCGTCACAAACTCGCCATCCGTGATGTTGAAGATTTCCCCGACTGCCTTCTCGTTTTCAATCGCCAGAAAACACGCCTCCGCAATGTTCCCCACATACGTGGTGTTCAGGGCGTAGCGGCCGCGGGCGATGTAAACAATCGAGCCTTCCTTCAGCCGGTTGGCCAGTCGAGGAAGGATCGAGCGATCGCGCGGCCCATACACGAAACCCGGCCGCAGGATCGTGATCGGCATCTGAAATTTGCGGATGTATTCGAGTGCCAGCTTTTCGCTTTCCACCTTGGTCTGCGTGTAGCCATCGATGTGATGGTCCGGCAGCGGCTCGCCTTCGTCGGTCCCATGATGATGGCGAGCTTCGTAGACGCCCAGACTCGAGACGTGCACAAATCGCTTCAAGTTCTTCCCTTTCACCGCCTCCAGCAAATTCCGCAAGCCTTCGACATTGACAGCGCGATAATCTTCGACCGGTCCCCAATCGCCCACCTTGGCCGCCGTGTGGATCACGACATCCACACCGTCAACCGCCTGCGCCACCGCCGCCGAATCGGTCAGGTCGCCCGGGATAATCTCCGCACCAAGCGATTTCAGATGGCTGAGGTCGGCGCTCGGCCGTGCCAAAGCCCGGATCGCGTATCCGCGTTCTTTGGCCAGATCCGCAACATGACTGCCCACAAAGCCCGTCGCACCGGTGATCAGGATTTTCGACACGATTTTCTCTCGTCTATGACTCAAAAGAAGTGTGGTTGAGATATTTGAACGGCATCCTTCCGACGAGAGATGAGAATCCGGGATCGGGAATGAACACTGACAAGGGTCTTGACTTGTGGTCCGACTTGAGGTGCAATAGATTAAAGAAATATGAAATCACGCCTGAATCATTCTCATATTAATGACTTTTTCTCATTATGAAGCAACGAAAGAAGCCGTTTCAGTGCGCTCCAAAAGAAGCGAGTCCATCGCTTTCTCACAAAAGTGAGAAACCCTCTTGTTCTCATTGGCCTCAGCGACTCATACCGTTTCGGAAGATTGCTTCCGTGTTGGCGATTACGCTCCTCGCCGGATTGTCATCGGGTTATCTTCTTCGGCTTTGGTGGACTCCCGACCTGCAGACGGAACGCTCCATCGCACTCAATCTAGCCAACGCTCATCACCTCGAAGCCGAACCTCTTCTTACGAATCTTCTGAAACAGAATCCCAAAGACATTGAGATCCTCAAAGCCCTCGTCGTCTTGCAAATGGTCGCTGATCGACCTCAGGAAGCTGACGAGTATCTGGCACGCTGGTGTAAACTCGAACCGGATAATCCCACACCGCTCACCACGCGGTTTGAACTGTCGGCACGCCTTTTCAGGTATCAAACTGCTGTTGCATGCGGCCGGAAACTCCTCCAGCAGGATCCGGCTCTCAGTGCCGTTCGCCGGAAATTGATGTGGATCGAAGTTCGCACAGGACAGCTCGAAGAAGCGATCAAAGATGCCGAGGACGGATTGAGTCAACAACCGAAGGAGACGGATTATCTCCATTTGCTCGCTCACGTTTCTCATCTCCAGGGGGAATGGGATGCTGCGAACAAGCATCTCGATGACCTTTTTGCCCAGTCGGAACATTTCCTGCCCGCGATCCTTCTCCGCGGAACGATCCTTTGTGAAACAAATCAATTCCAACAGGCGATTCCGTATCTTGATCGCGTGATTAGGGACGACCCACTTCCGGAAAACCAGCAAAAGGCCCGCTATCAACTCGCTCAAGCCTTCTACCGACTCGGCCGCACCCGTGAAGCAGATGAACAGATGGCCATATGGCAGAGACATGAAAACGCCCTGAGGACCGTCATCGACGCCTACCAGCAACCCAGCAACTTCGATCTCCGGCTCCAGGCAGGCAAACTCCTGCTCGAGACCGGCCAGACCGCACGGGGAATCGCCGTCCTCAAAGACCTCCTCTCACAGGATCCCAACCAGGCCGAAGCTCGTCGCCTTCTTGAAAACCAGATTCGAAAATGAACATTTGAACACATTAATTTGAACTGTGATCAGTCTGGAAGCCTGACGGGTTCAATCGGGGATAAACGATGAATCGCTTTCTCTTTGCGGGCGTTGGTCTCGTGTCGTTAGCGGTCGGATTGTGGATCGGTTTTTTCGCGCCTTCGATGAAGCCGGTATCGCCTGACAACTCTTCAGAAAAGGCTGAATCACTCGATTGGGAACCGCATCATCTTGCACCTTCGCCGGGATATCCGTGGTTGATCGATGTGACTCGATCCGCGGGGATCGACTTCATCCACAACGGTCACGCCACACCGGACCATCTGATTCAGGAAACGCTGGGAAGCGGCATTGGCTGGATCGACTACGACAACGACGGTTGGCCGGATTTATTCTGCGTTCAGGTTGGAACAGTCGCTTCTCCCCGATCCTCTGAACCAGTACCAACCCATCGACTCTACAGAAACCTTGGGAATGGAACGTTCCGCGATGTTTCCGCGGAAACCGGAGTGAATATCTCCGCCTACGGCATGGGTGTTGAAGTTGGTGATTATGACAACGATGGTTACGACGACCTTCTCCTCAGCGAGTTGACTGGTGTGCGATTGTTGCATAACGAGGCGAATCCGCAGGGAGGACGACGATTCAAAGATGTCACTTCCAGCTCGGGTCTGGCCAACCTCCATTGGGCCACAAGCTGTGCGTGGGGCGATATTGATCGTGATGGGCTGCTCGATCTCTACGTCGCCCATTACGTCAAGATCGATCATGATCGCCCCGCCAAATGCCGGGATATTCAATCGGGATTGCCACAGAGCTGTACTCCGACGGCTTATCCGCATGTCGCCCACAGACTGTTCCGGAATCTCGGCCATGGAACGTTCGAAGATATCACCGATTCCTCGGGCATCAGTAACGTTCCACCCGCGCCGGGGTTGGGCGTGGTCATGATCGATCTGGATGATGACGGTCACCTCGACATTTTTGTCGCCAATGACATGAAGCCGGCTTATCTGTTCCACAACAACGGGAACAGAACCTTTACGGAACGGGCCATCGTCAGCGGATGCGGACTGAGTGGAAACGGAAGCACGATGGCGGGGATGGGAATTGCGGTTGGCGATTTGGATGGTACTTTTCGCCCATCGCTCTTCGTCACCAACTTTCAGAATCAACCCAACGTGCTCTTCCGCAATCTCGGCGGTCTGCGGTTCTCTGACGGGAGTTACCCATCAGGACTCGGACTTGCGAGTCTTCAACGGCTGGGTTTTGGGACTGCGCTTCTCGATGCGGATCGTGACGGGCGATCGGATCTTGTGGTCGTGAACGGCCATGTCAATCGGCATGCCAAAGAGATCGATGGTTCGACCTTTGAACAGCATGCTCAGCTCTTTGCAGGCCTCGGTTCTGGCAAATTTCAGGATGTTTCCCATCGTGCGGGAGCGTACTTCAACACGAAATACGCGGGTCGCGGAGTCGCTGTCGCGGATTACGATCGCGATGGACGTCTGGACTTGGCGATCAGCAGCAACGGCGGACCCGCGATCCTCCTTCGGAACGAGACACGAAACGCAAATCGCGGAATCGGGCTCCGCCTCCAGGGAGACGGAATCCGAAGCAACCGAAACGCAATCGGCTCCCGGATTGAAGTGGCGACGAACAAATCCAAACGCGTGTTTTTTGTCCACGGAGGCGGAAGCTATCTCTCGAGCGGCGATCGACAGGTTCTGGTTGGTCTGGGTGAGGACGAAGCGATTTCAAACGTCTTGGTCCGCTGGCCGTCCGGCAAAACGCAACAGTTTCGATCCCTTCTAGCCAACGAAGAGTATCGATTCATCGAAGGGAATGACTCCGCAGTGCTGGAACACACGAACAAACCCTGACCGAACGGCATGGTGGAAGTGTGATGATGGAATTTCAGAAGACCCAGAACACTACCAGACATGGAAGAGTAAAAAATCCGGCTTCGATCTCGGAAGTCCCCCACGATCCCGCTACAAATGGATGGACCTCCGAAATCGAAGCCGGACTTCGGAGGTCATCGCTGTGTCATTGATCCACTACGTGTCGCAGATGATGATTCCCCGCTCCCCGCCAATCGCGAGCGTCAGTCCATCAGGTGAAAACGAGATGCCATTTACTCCTCCCAATTGAAAGTCATATCTTCTCAGCAGTTGTCGATCCGGGAGCGAATAGATTTCGACGCCTTCGGGTGCGCGACCGCCAATCGCCAGACGCGAACCATCATTCGAAACGCACAGGCAGGTAATGCGGGGAATCCCCGTTTTTACGCGTTTTGCAATTTGTTTGGAATCCGTGTCTAAGAAGCAGAGAAAACTGTTGATGCCGACTACTACCGTCTTCGAGTTGGGAAGATATGCGATTCCCTCCGCCCAATCTGATGGCAATTCAAAGCTCGTGCGTGGTGCCTCGTCGGGTGAATCCAGAAGATCGACTGTTTTGCGTCGCGCGATCGCCAGCGCATGACCCACCGGAGCGAACGCCAGAGAGTAAACTTGATTTTGAGGAAGTTCGCCCTGACGATCCGGTGACGTTCGATCCCACCAGTGGGCGCTTGCGCCGTTTGGGATGCCTCCTCCGCCCGGTTTACGACACGCTGCCACCACATACCGCCCGTCAGCGGAAATCGCCAGCGACCAGATCGTCGGCGGCGTCTGATACATCTCCCACTCGAGATCAGGTTCTTTTGACACATCGACCGCATTCAGGATCGAAACGGAATTGCCATCACGATGTGAGCTTAACGGCCGACCGCTGTACGCAATCCATTGCCCATCCCGCGAAACAGCGATCGTATAAATGATGCGTCTGGCCGCGATCGTAACGACAGGCTGTCCGGTTGAGACATCCCAGATCCGCAATGTCCGGTCTTCGCCCCCTGACACCAATCGGCCATCCGGACAGAACTCCACCGCACGAACACTCCGGGTATGGCCTTCCAGTGTGAACATGATCGCCCAAACCTCAGTTCGCATTCAGCAATTCGTTGGCGCCTTCGTCGACCAGCATAGCGGCCAGCACTTGCCCGACAGCAAGCGGCGTTTCCCACGAACCCCGAAATGTTGCGGCGATGCGCCTGCGGCCGTCTTCAGTCAGAACGGATCCGCGAAGGGTCAGTAGGCCATTTGCTATACTTGAACGTGCTCCAATGGGAACCAGGCATCCGCCGCCCAGCGTCGCTAGCATCGATCGCTCCGCCAGAGCGGAACTCCAGGTTTCGAAGTGATTGATCGTGGAAAGAATCTCGCGCGTGGCGGAATCATCGGTGCGGCATTCCAAACCGATCGCGCCCTGACCCACGGCCGGCAGCATCCACTCCGGGTTCAAAATTTCCGTGATGCGGTCTTTCAAACCCAGCCTCACCAGCCCCGCTTCCGCAAGAATGATTCCGTCGAGATTCTGTTCGTCCAGCTTGCGAATGCGCGTATCGACATTACCCCTCAATTCGATGAGTTTCAGATCCGGCCGGTGGTTGGTGATTTGAGCACGGCGGCGGAGACTGCTCGTTCCGATGATAGCGCCTTTGGGAAGATCGTCGAACCGCTTGTATTTGCTTGAGAGGAACGCATCGCCGGTCGGCGCTCGCTCGGGCGTGGCGGCGAGCATGATCCCTTCGACGGGAATTGTTGGCAGATCCTTGAGGCTGTGAACGGCGACGTCGGCTCGGCCGTCGAGAATGGCATCCTGAATCGCGCGTGTGAAGACGCCGAATCCTCCCATGGCGGAGAGAGCGGAGGATTGATCGCGATCGCCGTGCGTCTGGATCGTGACGATCTCTACGGTCCGGGGTTCGATGACCGGGCGGATGAGGTCCGCAACGTGATGGGCCTGCCAGAGAGCAAGCGGACTGCCGCGGGTACCAAGTTTCAGTGAAGAAGTCATGGTTGAAGTTTAGGAAAAAGAAACACCCACGGATGGCGATCCGTGGGTGCAGAGATTTTTTCAATCAAGCGGATTACCAGTCGCCGCCACCGAAATCGCCTCCGCCACCCCAGTCGCCGCCTCCGCCGCCCCAGTCTCCACCACCACCGCCATCGCCCCAGTCGCCGTCACCGCCGGAGGCTCCGTCGTCAAAGTTGCCATCACCCGTATCGCCGGTATCGGTGTTGTACGAATCTCCCGCCATGGCATCGTTCTGGAATCCTCCACCGAAGAGGTTGTTGTACATCCACATCCCGGCCATGGCGCCGAACATGCCACCCATCATGTTCCCAAAGAATCCGCCACCGCCACCGCCACCGCCACCGCCGTATCCACCACCACCACCGCCGCCGGTGAACATGCGAATGAGGCCGATCACGAGCCAGATGCCCAGAACTACCATCAGAATCATGCAAATGTATCCGCCAATGCCACTCCCCTTTCGTTCGGCCACAGCGTGATTCGCAGAACCACTCTTATGCGAAGAATCGGGAGCCGATGTGTCTTTCAAATCCGAGATCACCAGTTCGGTCGCGGAGATCAAAGCCGTGTCCATTTCCTTCTTCGCGGCATCGCCCTCAAGTTTTTCCGATTTCACTTTTCGGAGTTCACGCACAAAGACATCGCTCACACTTTGAGCCTTGGTGTCGCTGAAATTTCGATGAATATCCGATTGCTTGTCGGAGATGGTTCGGACAAAGTAAGTCGTTCCTGACTTGTAGATCAGAACCACAATATCGCCGTGCTTGTCCTTGGTACGGCCGATCGCACGAGCCCATTCCTCGGCGAAGCGGTTGCGCCCGCGCTCATCTTTGTTCTTGTAGATCTCATCCCACTCGGCTTGTTTTTTCGACGGAATGGAATCCGCCGTCACGATGAGCAAATGAGTCTCGCTGCCAAAGGATGTGCCCTCGAAGGCTTCCCTGGCTTTGGTGATTCCTTCAGACGAGAACAGGCCGGCCTTGTCTTCGATCGAAATCACGCCCTTCGATTCTTCACTGGCAATCGAAGGCGATAAGGCAAGAGTCATCACTGAGGCAGCGATCAGCAAGCCTCGCAGAAGAGGTTTCATTGTCGTTCCCCGGAGTTTGATATTTGAGCTCATCTGGAGTTCATTTCCAATTATAGTACCACCCGCATTCTCAATCTTTTCACGGTTCGCGTCCAATGAATTTCCCTTTTTCAGTGATGGAATTGGACTACACAATCATCATACACAGTGTTTGAGGCATAAGATTTCCTGCGAGTAACCATCGAAACCGTGTCCATTATGATTCGTTCACGCTTCCCAGGGATTTGAAAATGGACCAATGGCGAGCCACAACAATATGTGCGGTAAGGACTTCGGCAGGGGCCGCTATGGCCGGTGATGGTCAGGTCACGCTGGGCTCGGTTGTCATGAAGAGCGATGCGAAAAAAATTCGTCGTCTTTACGATGGTAAAGTGATCACAGGTTTCGCCGGCGCCGCGGCCGATGCGTTTTCATTGCTTGAGCGGTTTGAATCGAAACTGCGGGACCATCAGGGTTCCGTTCCGCGTGCGGCCACGGAGTTGGCGAAGGATTGGCGGACGGACCGCGTGCTGCGCCGGCTTGAGGCGATGCTGGTGGTGATGGATCGCGAGCATCTGTTGCTGATCAGCGGTACGGGCGACGTGATCGCGCCGACGGACGACGTAGTGGCGATCGGCAGCGGAGGCGCGTATGCACTGGCGGCCGCGCGGGCGCTCATGGCGCACACGGACATGAAGCCGGGCGAGATCGTCAAACGCGCACTCGAGATCGCCGGCGAGATCTGCATCTACACCAATACCCGAATCGAAATGATGGAGTTGAACTGATGCCTGAGCCGATGACCCCGCGGCAGATCGTCACGGAACTGGATAAGCACATTGTCGGACAAGCCGCCGCCAAGAAGGCGGTCGCGGTCGCCATCCGCAACCGCTGGCGACGTCAGCAACTTCCGGAAGATCTCCGTAAGGCGGTCACGCCCAAGAATATCATCCTGATCGGCCCGACGGGTGTGGGAAAAACCGAGATCGCACGCCGACTGGCGGAGCTTGTCGGTGCGCCGTTCATCAAAGTCGAGGCGACGAAGTTCACCGAAGTGGGATACGTGGGTCGAGATGTCGATAGCATGATCCGCGATCTCACCGAAGCCGCCATCGGGCTTGTGAAGCAGAATCAGCGCGAACGGCTTTGGTCCAAAGCCAATGAGCGTGTGACGGAGCGATTGCTCGATCTGCTGCTTCCGACGGCCAAGAACGCACCATGGGAACCCGACGCCGAGAAGGAAGAAGACGAGCAACGCCAGCGCACCCGCGAGAAATTTCGCACGAAACTTTTGGCGGGCGAACTTGAAGACAAAATCGTTGAACTCAGCCTCGAACAGAAGACCACGCCCGTCCAGATCTTCTCCAACATGGGCATGGATAACATGGATGTGAACCTGCAGAACATGTTCGAGCAGATCATTCCGAAGAATAATCAGCCGCGACAGGTGCCGATCAAGGAAGCCCGGAAAATCTTGCTGGAACAGGAGACCGAAGCACTGATCGATCGTTCACTCGTGGCGGAGGAAGCGATTGAGTTGGTGCAGAATCACGGCATCATCTTTCTGGATGAAATCGATAAAGTGTGCGGTCCGGATGCGGGTGGCGGAGGGCGTGGGCCGGATGTTTCGCGGCAGGGGGTCCAGCGCGATCTGCTGCCGGTGGTCGAAGGGACAACGGTGAACACCAAGTACGGGCCGGTGAAGACGGATCACATTTTGTTCATTGCCGCCGGAGCGTTCCATGTCTCGAAGCCGAGCGATCTGATGCCGGAGTTGCAGGGCCGCTTCCCGATCCGGGTGGAACTGACGGACCTGACGCGCGATGATTTCCTGCGCATTCTCACCGAGCCGAAGCATTCGCTGACGCGACAGTATGCGGAGTTGCTCAAGACGGAAGGGATCGAGATGACTTTCACACCCGATGGTGTGGGTGCGCTCGCGGATGTGGCGTTTGAGATCAACCGGAGTTCGCAGAATATCGGCGCCCGACGCCTGCACACCATTCTGGAAAAAGTGGTGGAGGAATACAGCTACGAAGGACCGGACCTCGCGAACAAATCGGTTGTCATCGACACGGACGAAGTGCGGTCGAAGATCGGACCGATCGTGAAGAACGAAGATCTCAGCAAGTACATATTGTAAGACGTGACCGTCTATCGTGTTAGCAGTGGAGCCGAGGGGAGTCGAACCCCTGACCTCGTCGTTGCGAACGACGCGCTCTACCAGCTGAGCTACGACCCCGTCACAAAAAAGTATACATCAAAAGACGTCATCGAACAGCAGGGGTTCACACTGCGATTGGGAGAAACTTATGGTCCGCCTCATCCTGCTCTTTGTCCTTGCGTTACCCGTCTCCGCTGCAGAACCGGTCCGAAACGAGTGGAAGGTCGGAGATGTCACCCGCGAAGGGCTGGTCGTCCTCCCATCGCAACCCAAGGGTGCGCCGGTCATCTTCGCGTTTCATGGCCACGGAGGGAATTCCCGCAACGCCGCCCGCTCGCTCAACATGCATCAGCACTGGCCGGAAGCGATCTGTGTTTACCTTCAGGGCTTGCCGACACCCGGGCGACTGACCGATCCGGAGGGGAAGAAAAACGGCTGGCAGCACTCCGCCGGCGATCAGGGCGACCGCGATCTGAAGTTCTTCGATACCGTGCTCGATTCGCTAAAGAAGGATCATCAAATCGATGAGAAGCGGATCTACTTGACGGGCCATTCGAACGGCGGCGGATTCACGTATCTGCTCTGGGCGAAGCGAGGCGATGTCCTCGCCGCAGTCGCTCCCTCTGCCGCGGCGGGAGCGGGACGGTTGCAGAACGACCTCAAACCGCTTCCCGCCATGCACCTCGCCGGCGAGAAGGACGAACTGGTGAAATTCAGCTGGCAGAAGGCGACGATCGACATCATTCGAAAAGTGAATGGTTGCGAATCCGAAGGAAAGCCCTGGCATGACAAAGGGACCTTGTACCCGTCGAAATCGGGCACACCGGTCGTGACCTACATCCATTCAGGAACCCACGCCTTCCCGAAGGAAGGCCCTGAGTTGATCGTCGCGTTCTTCAAGGAACACAAGAGGAAGTGATTCCTCACGCCAGCGCGTCGCGCGTGCGGCGGACGAGGGCGGAGTCGGGACCCGTCGATCCTTTCATCCAGTGAAGACTCGCTGCCAGGAACCGGTTCCGCCATGGCTCCGAAACATGTTCGAAATCTTCCAGTACCGCCGAACTGAATTTGTAATCGTGCGAGTCCTTGCCCTTAAGGAAGATCAGACGCCGGCCAGCATCGATCAACTCACGGCTGGCACCGGGTTGCTTTTCCATCAGTTCCAGCGCCATTCTCGCGGCCTTCGTCCGGTCGTTCCCAAGCGTGGCAAAAACGGCTTCTTCCGTGACCGATCCCGCTTCGGCCTTCAAAGTATCGATGCGTATGTCGGCCACTTTCCCGCGGTCGCCCATCGCCTTGCGGAAGAGCGGCAGGAACGATCCGGCTTGTAGGAGCAGCAGTTGTCGGGTGCGCTCGTCGCGGCAGTTCTGGTAGGCGTAGTGCAGGGCGTTGGCGGTGGTGAGCGTGTGCAAGCCGACGATTCCGGGTTGTTTCATCAGCAACTCGCCGGCGCCGAGAAAGACCGCATCCCAGAGTGTTTTCGGAGAGAGCGAGCCGTTGAGTTTTTTGGCATAACTCTTCCCAGCATCCGTATCGCTACCTTCTCGCAGCAGCGAAAGCAGGTCCGGCACCGCGTCCGGTTGGCTGGCCCCGGTATTCCAGGACTCACCGAGGCTTTGGACCAGTTCCCAATTGCGGATGCCGACCTGATCGGCGGGCAGCGTGCCGTTCGGTTTGGCGGCGCCTTCGCGTTTGAGCAGCGCGTACGCCAGCGAACGAAGGACGGGTTCGGCATAATGCCAGCCGATGGTCTGGAGCGTACGGAACGCATTGAAAACGAAGATGATTTTGTGGCCGATATCGCGGTAATCGCGGCAGCCATATCGGGCAAACGCTTCAAATGCCTCGCCGGCGGAGCACGACCGCGCCAGCCCGGCCGCAGCAACGTCCGCTTTCGCTTCGTCCCAGTTCTCCATCGCATCGGCAAAACGTGCCACGGCCGTTCGCGCGTTTGGCACCGCCGATTCGTCCACCGGCTTCATCCGCCAGCCTGATTCCTTTTGATTCTGAGCCTGGCTGCTCTTGAAGTTGTCGAGCGCCCAGAAGATCGGCAGCCAGCGATCGCGATCGGGACCGGCAAGCGAAGCCATGTGGGCGGAGTTCACAACCAGCACCGCGTGGAATTTGAACCCGACCGCCGGCCGCGGTTGGATATTCCGCACGCCCGCGAGCAGGAGCGCTGCCAGCACCTCGCGGTAGGATAATCCCTTCTTGACACGGCTGCCCACTTCTTCGAGCAGTTTGTCGCGTTGCGTTTCTTCGAGCAGTTTCACGAGCGGTTCGATACCGGAGTCGAGGCGGACAAGTTTGGGATCGAGTTTGGTATCGGCCGCCGAAACGCGGGGGAGGCGGTCTATCGCAGCGAGTGCGCCGAGCCCGAGGGATGTTGAAGTCAGAAACGAGCGGCGGGATGAGTGTGCCATGATCGCATCCGGGAGAGAGGGATGGGCTTCATTTATCCTATACCGGTGTCTCGACACTTTCTTCCCGAATTCATACCGTTGCACGGAACGGACTCCTTCGTGATATCGAGGAACGACATGAACGTGAGTTTGCCCAAAATGGCAGAACCCTCCGCCATCCATGATGTGAAGTGGATTCCTTTGAAGTTTTTCAATGATCCCCGCGGCTGGCTGGTCGAGCTTTTTCGTAATGATCTCGTCGATCCGAATTTTCATCCGGTCATGGCGTACATCTCGCAGACGAAGCCGGGAGTGAGCCGCGGGCCGCACGAGCATGTGGATCAGGCGGATTATTTCTGTTTCTTTGGGCCGTCAACGTTTCGTGTCTACTTGTGGGACGCTCGCGAAAAGTCGCCGACGTTCGGTGCGAAGGAAGTTCGCGACGCGGGTGAGAACGCGCCATACGCGCTGATCGTCCCAGCCGGTGTGGTTCATGCCTACAAGAACGTGGGCGAGAAGGATGGCCTGGTCTTTAATGGAGCCAACCGGCTTTATGCCGGCTGGCTCAAACAGGATCCGGTGGATGAGATTCGTCACGAAAAGGATCCGAACTCGCCGTATCAGCTGGACTGAGTCATTCAGTCCAGTTTGAGATCGAGTTCGTTGGGTGAACCGCTCTTCACTGTGAATTTGAACTTGGGATTCCGGGGATCGCCATATCGGCCACTGAATTTATCGCGACCACCACCTCCCTCACTCGTGAGGCTGATTTTGCCAGCCTTGGGAGCTTCATTCCACTGCACGGTCACGCCGTATTCGCCTTCCGGTGCACCGTCTCCGTCTTCGTACGTCGTGATCGAAAGCGTACCATCGTCTTTGACGGTACCGAAGGGTTTACCGCCGATTTCCTTCTCACGGGCTTCGTTAACGGGGTGCAGTACAACCAACGCTCCGGGCGCAGGTTGCCCCTTGTAGCTGATGGTGACTTTCACCGGGAGCGTGACGGGTTTCCCGTTTCCCGAACATCCTGCAACGAGAACGCTCGTGAGAATGGCAAACAACAATTTGGACATGGTATTCATAAGTTCAGTCTGTGCTGGGTGAAGTTTCGGCTGCCGTCAGACCGCCACCGTTTGCGGTGATCAGTGCGGCGTAAGTTTGTGGGTTGATGGAGTCACGAATGAAGCGAACAGAACCGTCAACAAAAGCGTGGTTCGCACCACCGGTGTGGAATGCGTAGG
The DNA here is from genome assembly GCA_041742055.1 of Limnoglobus sp. Lineage (GTDB taxonomy): Bacteria > Planctomycetota > Planctomycetia > Gemmatales > Gemmataceae > Limnoglobus. Next base: position 64,797 of record JBGSJI010000089.1, read on the forward strand.
TTTCGTTGTCATTGTGACAGTTGATGACGCAATTTCCCGGAGACGATCGATTCGTTCGGGAGACCGCACCATCGAGTCCGTAGTCGTTTTCATGGTGGCCCCAACCGCCATCGTTCTGCACACGGCTGGAATCGCGGCTGCCGCCTTGATAGTATTCGGGCCGGCCTGCGCTTTCGCAAAGCAGGATGGTGTTGGAGGTGCCATCCTGAATGCCGACCATGGAAGCGGGTTCTGAAGGAGGAACGCCCAGAAGCGCCACACCCGGGCCACGCAACTGAGGTCGCATCGCGCTGTAGAGCGTTGCTTGGGTTGCCGAGGACGGATAGCCAAAGAAGGTGATCGATCCGGTGTTGATTGAACTGTTGGTCGCGTAGTCTGTCACAGCGAGATTCTGATAGGGGAAGGAGGCGAGGAACGAAAATGAGCCGCTCACGGTGCGTTCGTTTCCACCCGGCGACGAAGGGCATAGGAACGTTTTCACTCGGTTCTGCAAAACGGCGACGTTGTTCGGCGTGCCGGGAACCGTTGTGGGTGAGGAAAACCAGGGGAACTTGAAGTCGTAGAGTTTGAAAATGTTTTCCTGCTCGATGTAGGGCAACAGATTCGGTGCCCAGGAATGCACGTTACCGGGATAGGGGAATCCCGGTGAACCCGGCGATCCCGGTGCGGCACCCAACTCAACAATCAGACTCGGTGGTAGTTTCGAATAAGAACTTTCGTAATTGGCAGCCGCTAAACCAAGTTGTTTCATGTTATTCTGGCAGGTCGATCGTGCTGCCGCTTCACGGACCTTTTGCACGGCGGGCAGCAAAAGACCAATCAAAATCGCAATGATGGCGATGACGACCAGCAACTCAATCAATGTGAATGCACGTCGATGCCGCAGGTGAAGACGCATGAGAACTCCAAAAAATAAAATGAATCCAATGAATTATCACTAGAGAAGTGCGAATTGAGATAAATGGGATATCGAATTTCTCGCGCAACCTTCATCGTGCCTACTTATCGGCTTAAAAGGGTTTTCTCATTTCCCAACGATCCGGTACACGACTTGTCATTTAAGAACTTGAATCAACAAAATGAGGATCCCAAACTGGCTTTATGCCGGCTGGTTCAAGCAGATTCCGGTGGACGAGATCCGCCACGAAAAGGATCCGAACTTACCGTGTCAACTGGACTAAGGACTCGCGCCAAAATAACCTACCGTATTATCGAGTATCTATATGAGGATGGATCTCATAGTTCCATTCCCCGTGGAATTTGCTCGCCCGGATCTTGCAGGCGGCCAATTGCTCGTCGCTCACGACCCGGCCTTTCTCATAGGCGCTTTCGTCCAGCCAAGCATGAACTTCCAACCCGGTTTCCGTCGTCGTCGCCCCGATCGATTCGACCACGATCTCCAG
>JBGSJI010000090.1:0-52220 GCA_041742055.1 Limnoglobus sp.
CCGGCCTGCCCCGGGAGCAGGTGGTGGATTCGGTTCCAGTGGGCATCGCTGATATCATGACGACTGAGCATGGCGAACCTCGGTAAGGAAATCCACCCGCCCGAAATCGCAAATTACCCATGTTCCGTCAATACGGCCTAACCTGGAACCGTTCCAAAATTTCGGAAGCGCCTATGCCCGATAAGGAGTTACGTCAATTCGAGCTATCAGCTTTCAGCCGTCAGCTGACAGCCGGAGAAGAAATTTTGCGATTGGCATACAATTTCTAACCGAGCCTTTGCGATTGTCGAAAATCCCCCGCACTCCTCCGTTTTTCATTCGCAACCTGCCGGAAATGGCGCCGAAAACGATCCAAAATCGGCGGAAATCGGTCTGGAATGGGTCAAAATCGGGTCAGAATCGCACGCGAATGCGACTTTTTTGGCCACATTTGGGTGAGGATGCCTGAGTACGCCACCGGGAGAATGCTGCCCGAACTGCGATCGAATCACGTAACTGTTTTTCTCGAAACTCAAGACTCGGAACTCAGGACTCGATTTGCAAAAGTGGGTCCTGAGTACTGAGTTGCGAGTGCTGAGTTGAGCGAGAATGACTGAGCGGAGGGTTTGAACCCTCCGAGTAAAATAATCAAAGACTCGGGGGACTTACGTCCCCCGCTCAGGAAACCGCAAATAATCAATGGGGACGCAGCTCATTTCATAAAGAGTCCTATTTCTTCTCGTGAATATTGGCTGCGTCCCCTCTACTTCGTTGTTACTTCAGTTTTATCGCGTGCTGGCTCAGTTGCTCGAAGCCGTTCTCTGTGATCAGATAATTGTGCTCGATGCGGATGCCGCCCACGCCGTCGACGTAAAGGCCCGGTTCGAGGGTGACGACGTCGCCGGCGACGAGCGTTTCGCTCGAATGCTTCACGAAGAACGGCGCTTCCGGGTGCGCGAGCCCGATCCCGTGCCCCGCATGATGCGGAAATGCATCCGCCACACCCGCCTTGGCGAAGACCTCACGCGTCGCATCGTAGACCCGTTGGCACGTCGCACCCGCCTTCAGCTCCGCTTCCCCCGCCTTCATCGACTCCACGCACAGATCAAACAATCGCTTCTGATCCGCTGTTGGATCTTTGCCGATGACGAGCGTATTCGTGAAGTCGCTGCGATAGCCATCGATCACCACCGAAAAATCAAGGATCAGCGTTTCCCCCGCCTGAATCACGCGCTCCGTCGGCATTCCGCCGCGCTTGGCGGAGCCGGGTGAGACGGCGAAGTCGCCGTAAAGGATAACCGGTTTCCCCGCCTGAAGCGCACACGCCTGGAAGATGCCGGTATAAACCTGCAGTTCGGTCATGCCGGGAACGACATGATTGAGCGCCCACTCCTGACCGGCCTCGGCGGCGCGGCAGCAGGCTTTCAGCACGGAAACTTCGTCCTCGTCTTTCGTCCGCCGCAGTTCGCCAATCAGATCGAACAACTGCCCCGCCATCGGGTCCGGCAGCGAATCGTGGACTCGGCCATCTGTCCCGGCTTCCGCAATGATCGGCAGCAGAATCGCCCGCCGCGGACCCTGGCCGGCGGTGTTGCCGTCGTACCATTTCACCGCAATTTTCTTGTCCGCATGGGCGGCGTCGAATGTCTTGGGAATGCGATGATCGTAGTAGAGCGTGGTTGCGCCGTTCGGTTCGATTTTGAGCAGTGCGCCGTAATCGGCGCCGAGGCTGAACGGATCGATGTAGAGGTTCGCGAAATACCGCAAGTGCAGGGGATCGCCGAGCAGCAGCGGCCCGTTGGGTTTCACGTGACTGAGAAGTCTCTGACGACGGGCGGCGCAGCCTTCGGCCGTGAGCATGGTATTTCCTCTGTTCGGATGGTCGATTCGTTAAGTCTGGTCCGCGATCACGGATACAATCCTATATCCGCAGTATCGCATGAGAAGACCGCAGTGACCAAGGAACTTCTGGACAAGCGCGAAGTCCGCATCCGGCAGATGTTCGGCGAGATCGCGCCGTGGTACGATTTTCTCAATCACCTTTTGAGTTTGAATATCGACAAGCGCTGGCGGGCGTTCACCGCCAAAACGCTTCCGCCGGATGGCCCGGCACCGGTTCTCGATCTTTGCACCGGAACGGGCGACCTCGCTCTGGATTACGATCGCATCCATGCGGGGGCGACGGCGATCGTGGCGTCCGATTTCTGCCATGAGATGCTCGTCCGGGCGGATCAGAAGTTTGCGAAGGCGAAAGCCGCATCGCGTATCTCCATCGTTGAGGCCGATGCGCAGGCGCTGCCGTTTCCCGATCAGACGTTTCAACTGGTGATGAATTCGTTCGGCTTGAGGAACATCACGGATCTGGATCGCGGATTGAACGAGATGATCCGAGTGACGATTCCGGGCGGGCGGATCGGGATTCTCGAGTTTTCGAAGCCACGGAATCGCGTGCTGGGCAAAGTTTACCTCGGCTATTTTCGCTCGGTCCTGCCGCGGATCGGCCAGTGCATCGCCCGCAACAATCAGTCCGCCTATCAGTACCTGCCGGAAAGCGTTCTGCAGTTTCCCAGTGGCGAGGCGATGCTCAAGCGCCTGCGGGATCACGGTCTGGAGAACCTGAACGAGTATCCGCTAACCTTCGGCATTGCCACCTTGTATGTTGGAAGGAAACCGAAATGAATTGACTGGTAGCGCTATGCCGTCTTCTCCCCATTTGTTGATCCGTGCCGCCCTGGGTGAACCGATTGAACGTGTGCCGGTCTGGGCGATGCGTCAGGCGGGTCGGTGGGATCCGCAGTTCAATGCGGTGCGAGCGGGGATGCCGTTCTTCGAGTTCTCGGAAGATGTGGAAAAGGCGGCGCAGGGAACGCTTTGCCCGCGGCGGTTCGGTGTCGATGCGATCATTCTCTTCTACGACATCACCACGCTGCCGAAATCGATGGGTTTGCCCTTCACACTCGTGAAAGATCATGGCCCGCAACCGGATCGCCCGGTTCGCACGCTTGCCGATCTCGATCGATTGAATCCGGAACCGAAGCCTGAGAGTTATGAACACATTCGGGCATTGCTGAAGCGAGTGAAGGCGGAGTTGAAAGGCGAACTCCCGGTGATTGTGTTCGCCGGCTCGCCGTTCACTGTCGCCACGTATTGCATTGGCACCGGCAAGGATATCGCTGCCACACGCCGTTTCGCCGCGGAACAGCCACAGGTGTGGGACGGCCTGCTCGAACGTTTGACGTATGCGACCCAGCTCTTCCTCAAGACACTCATTGATGACGGTGCCGATCTGTATCAGCTTTTTGACTCGTGGGCGGGGTTGCTCACGCTGGACGAGTATCAGCGCTGGGCGCATGCGCAGCATCAGGCCATTCTGCAAAAGGCGACCGGCGTGCCACGCATCCTGTTTGTGAAGGAGTGCCCGTATCTCGAATTGATGACTCAGACCGGCGCCGATGTGATCAGCCTGGGGACGAGCCATGATCTGGCGGAGGCGCGGAAACGCTATCCGCATCTGAGTTTTCAGGGTAATGTGGATGAAGAGATTCTGCGGACCGGCACTCCGCAGCAGGTTGAGGAAGCGGTAAAGCGCTGCCTGGAGGCTGGCGGTGGACAGCGCCACATTCTGAATCTCAATCATGGTGTGGGCAAGGAAACGCCGGTCGCGAATTTTGAGGCGTACATTCGCGCGGCGAAATCCCAACGATAACGGAAACTCATGATGACCCGATTGATCGCGATGGGAATGCTTGTGATCTCCGGTTCGGTCTGGTCCGCCGATCCACCGGCTTCGCAGGCGCAGGCGCTGCAGAATCAGATGAAGAATCTGATCAAGGAGGCGGAACCGTCGATCGTCTCGCTGGTCATTTCGCAGAACCCCAAACACGCGATTCCGAACCCGCAACGCCCCTGGGAACTGGGAGACTATCGCAGCCCGGCGGTGGTTTCGTTTCGTGGTCGCATTCCGGAGCGCGATCCGCTGGACCTCTCCGATTCACGGAATGCGGCCGATTATCTCGTCGGTAGTGGCATCGTGATCGATGCGCAGGCGGGGCTGATCCTCACGTGCTATCACCTCATTGATGGCGCTCGAAAAATCTATTCGCGGTTTGCGGGGCAGGGCGGATGCTATGTGGACATCGTCGCCGGCGATGCCCGGAGCGATCTGGCGGTCCTTCGGCTCCGCACTCCGACGGCGAAGTTAAAAGCGGTGACGATTGCGGAGGTCCGCACGCATTCATCGGCGAAATCGAAGGCGACGGTCGAACGCGGGCAGTTTGTGGTAGCGCTCGCGCATCCGTTCGCGGCGGGGTTGAACGATGGTCAGGCGAGTGCATCGTGGGGAATCTTGAGCAACATTGCCCGAAAGTCGAGTCTGCCTCCGGGGGCGGAGGATATCCGGCCCGGATACCTTTATCAGTACAGCAGTCTGCTGATGACGGATGCCCGGTTGAATCTGGGGAGCAGCGGCGGCGGATTGTTCAATCTGGACGGCGAACTGATCGGCATGCTTTCTTCGACGGCCGGGATCAGCGGGAGCGAATCGGCGGGCGGATACGCGATTCCGATGGACTCGATTTATCGGGGAATCGTGGACGTTCTACGGACCGGTTCGGAAGTCGAATATGGCTTCCTCGGTGTGGCACCAGATCGGATGTCCAACGATCCGCGCCGGCCGGGTCTTTATGTCAGCAGCGTGACGCCCGGTTCCCCCGCCGCTCTTGCTGGCATGGAACCGAACGACCTCATCCAGGAAGTGAACGGCCGGCCGATCCTCGACGACTCCGATCTTTTCCTGCTCGTCGGTGGTGCGCTGGCGGGTCGCGAGATCACCCTGACGCTGTTCAATCAGAATCAGTCCCGGACCGTTCGCCCAACGCTGGCCAAGTTCCAGCATCCGTATCCGACCATCGCTTCGTTACAACAGCCGAGTTATCACGGTCTTCGTGTGGATTACAGCAGCCTGATGGTGCAGCAACTGATCGGGCCGGGGGCGAGGATGGGGATCAACCTCAACGGCGTGATCATCCGCGATCTGGAACCGGGTAGCCGTGCGGAGACGGAGTTCGAAAATCTGCCGATCAAGCAGGGTCGATGGCTGATTACGAAGGTGAATGGTGTGCCGGTCAACAACCCGCCGGCGTTTCACCTGCAGGCGCGAAAAACGCAGACGCTTAAGCTGACCGTGGTCAATGCCATGGACTTCTCGGGGACGGAAAGGACGGTCACGCTTCCATGAACTACGCCATTTGCAATGAGACGTTCGAAGGCTGGGATCACGGCAAGATTTGCGAAACGATTGCGGCGCTCGGTTATAAGGGGCTGGAGGTTGCGCCGTTCACGCTCGCACCGCTGATCACCGACTTCACCAGCGCGCAACGGGCGGAGTACCGTCGCGTGGCGGAGGCGGCGGGGATTCAGATCATCGGTACGCACTGGCTTTTGGCGAAGACTCTGGGGTTCTACCTTAATACGCCGGATGATGCGATTCGTCAGAAGACCGGTGAATACTTCATTGCGCTTGCGCAGGCGACGGCGGAACTGGGTGGGACCCTCATGGTGCTCGGCTCGCCGCTGCAACGCAATTTGCTGGAGGGCGTAACGGTTGATCAGGCGGATGATCTGGCGTGCGATACGCTGAGCCGGTGTCTGGGGGCACTCGAAGCGACCGGCGTGACGCTCTGTCTGGAGCCGCTGGCGCCCGCGGAGACGAACTACCTGAACACGGCTTCGCATGCGGTGAAGCTGATCAAGCGATTGAATCATCCGAACGTCCGGCTGCATCTGGATGTCAAGGCGATGTCATCGGAGGCGGATCCGGTGCCGGCGATCATCAAAGCGAATGCCGAATGGACGCATCACTTCCACGCCAACGACCCGAACAAGCGCGGCCCGGGTTTCGGCGATGTGGATTTTCGCCCGATCTTTCAGGCACTTCGGGAATCGAATTATCAGGGTTGGGTCTCGGTCGAGGTTTTTGATTACACGCCCGATCCGATTACGATCGCACGGGAAAGCCTTCGCTATATGAGGGAATGCCAGTGAAAACGCTCGCAGGGAATCTGGTGCTGATGCTCCTGATCACCGGTTCGGCTTCCGCAGCTGACACTCCGCTGTCGGTGGGGTTTGCGGAGGAGGATGTTTCGCCGATCCTTGGGAAAAAGCCTGTCTATCTCGCCGGATTCGGACAGGACCGCAAGGCGACGAAGATCCACGATCCGATCATGGCGCGGGCGGTGGTTCTGGCGGATGGCAAAAAGACTATTGCTCTCGTGTCGATCGATATCGTCGGCCTGTTCATCGAGAACGTGGAGCGCATCCGCAAAGCGAGCCCCGGCTTCGACTACATTCTGGTTTCGAGTACGCACAACCACGAAGGCCCCGATACGCTCGGTTTGTGGGGGCCGAATCAGCTCAGTTCGGGCGTCGATCCGGAATACATGAAGCGAGTCGAGGCGGGTGCGGTCCGCGCGATCGAACAAGCCAAGCGGAATCTTCAGGCGGCGAAAGCGGAGATCGGCACGGCCAAGGGGCCGGAACTCTTGCACGATGGGCGCAAGCCGATCGTGCTTCACGATGACATCGTCACGCTGAAATTTCAGGACGCGAAAACCGGCAAGCCGATCGGTATCCTTGTTCAATGGAATTGTCACCCGGAAACGCTCGACGATCGCAACACGGAGGTGAGTGCGGACTACGTGGCCGCAACCGTGCATGAACTCCGGAAGCGGAACGGCTGCCCGGTGGCGTATTTCACGGGCACGGTAGGCGGCCTGATGACGTCGCTCAAGGTGCCGATTAAAAACGACAAGGGCGTGGAGTTGCAGGATGGGACGTTTGAAAAAACCGAGGCGTATGGAAAGGCGGTGGCGGCGCTCGCTCAGAAAGCATTGGATGGCGGAAAGCCGGTCGCGCTTACGCCGTTCGACCTCCGGATCGCGCCGATCCTCGTTCCCGTCGATAACACGATTTACAAGATCGCCAAGCAGATCGGCAAACTCAATCGGCCGATGTATCAGTGGAACGGCGAGGCTCGTCCGAAGGATTATGTTGAGGTGAAGGATGTGACGGCGGGCGATGTGGCGATCAAGTCCGAGATCGGATTCGTGCGGCTTGGCATGCTTGATCTCGCCGCGATCCCCGGCGAAATTTATCCGGAGCTGGTGCTGGGTAAGATTCAGGATCCCGTCGATCCCGGTGCGGATTTCCCGGATGCGCCACTCGAGCCCGCTATTTATGCGCAGATGACGAACCCGCACAAAATGATCATCGGCCTCGCCAATGACGAACTCGGCTATTTCATTCCCCGCCGACAGTGGGACGACGTTGCGCCCTTCTGTTATGGGCTGAAGAAATCGCAGTACGGGGAAATCAACAGCGTCGGGCCGCGCACGGCGCCGATCCTGTGCGACGTCTTCAAGTCGCTGGCGGTTGAGAAACCGCGGTAATGCTTTTGACGATCATCGTCGCATACGCACCACGCGGCAACTCGAATCCCAGTTCCAGTTTCAGGCGCTTGGCGTTGCGCTCATCAATCTCACGCTTCCACTCCAATCGTTCCGGCACGAGACACGCCTGCCGATCCCCCTTCGAAAAATAGGGGCGATCCATTCCCGGGATTTTCATCGTGGCCTGCGTGATCCCATCCTCCGCGAGAATCGCGTCGAGGTCCGACTGCCAGGTCGAGGTGAGATCCGGTTTGATCCGCGCACTCGGCAGCGGCAGCTGGAGCCGGACCCACTTCTGGCGCTGCTCGTCGTCAAGTTCCAACGGAATCGGAAATTCGCCGAGCGCGAGCGTAATCGAGCCGAGCTGATTCGAAGGAATCGTGCGTTCGATCCAGCGACCGAGCAGGCGGTTCCAGACGTGGCTCTGATAGGCGGAGAGATAAAGACTCAGCAGGTCCGGCTTCAACCGTGAAATTGCCCCGCGGTAATCCTGCGGATGGTGAATCAGATAATCGACGATACTCCGCGCATGCCCACGCTCAAGACGCTCTTTACAGCGAACCCAATCGCCCCAGCAGTCCCGCAGCGCCGCTTTCTCCTTCTTCTGCCCGGATCGATCATGTTCATACGACTCCGCCAGCGCCAGCCGCAGCGCCCTCTCGAAGTCGCCTTTGATCATCGCCAGCGCAATGAACTCGCCGGAAAAACCGACCGAGCCAAAACGCTGATCGTCGAAATAATTCGGAACACCCGTCCTGGCCAACCCGGCGATCAGGCTCGTTGCCGTATCCAGTTCCGGTTCCGTCATGGCTCGAAGAGTCAGCTGAAAGCGGTTCGCTCGAATATGGGATGAAGTGAATGGCTCTGTCGTTCGACCCAGATAAGTGGCTTGAATTCGATCCTGCGAAAGATTCCGCTCGGGGCCGCGGAAGATGGTGAAATACTGCCGGGTCTTCGCATGACGATCTTTCAGCCCGCCCACGCTCACACGCTGATGTTCGATGTTCCAGCGCCGGCGAATCGAATCCATCGCATCGTGTGTGGTCAAGCCGGTTTTTTCCAGTGAGTAGAGCGCGAACGCGCCCTGATCCCCGGGAACGACGTCGGTGAGCTCCTCGACGATAAAGTCTTCGGGAAACTGCTTGAGCTTCATGCCGAATGGTCTACGGTCTGAATCCGGGAATGCGAGAGGTGAAAAAAAAGAGACCGAGAGTGCTGAAAAGAAGCCGTCGCCCACTCGGCTTGATTTCAACAAAATCTCTCGGTCCCTACTACACGCTACGCGTCGAATTTTTTGAGATCAAGAGGGTACCGGCAGATTCACGATCACTTCATTGAGATGCCAGAAGAATACCATCGGATGATTCTGATATAACAAGGATCGCATTTGATCATTTATTTTGACTTAATTTCATACATAATAAATACTTATGGAATTCAGTCAACACGAGCCATTTCAAATTGCCTGACAATTCAGGCTGATTCTGAAGCCAATTTCTGCTCAGCCAGTAATGGAAAATTTTGAATTTTCCTTTTCTGGAATCCCATGAATCAAGCCCGGCATCGGTGCGGGGAAATCGAGGATGGGCAGCGTCGGGAACGGCATGATCTCCGAATCATCAACGCGGAACGACGATTCGCGAGCCTCGTTTTTCAGCATCTCAAGTACGAGGGGGTGCTTGCAGGGCGTGAGGCGGTGGAGATCCGGGATCAGGCGGAACTCCGTATTCGGACCCGAAGGATGCGAGCCGACATTCACGCGGCTGAGCACGATCGTTTTCAGTTGTTCGCAATCGGATTCCGGTGCGAGATTCGCCGTCAGATTCGGTGCGATTTCCATCAGGCTATCGACGCAGCATCCAGACCGCGCGAGATGCCCCGCCAGCGAACGCGCTGCCAGGCATCCGGTCCCGGCACCGACAACGATGAAGCGGGCATTCGGCTGATCGGCCGCCACGCGAGCGAGTTCGTGCTTGAAGAACGGCAGATGCTGAATCTCAAGCCGATAAACTTTCGGATATCCGCATTCGATTAAACCTTGGCGCAACGAATCCATCCCCGCCAGATCGATCGGATCGAGCCCTTTCACGAGCACCACGTAGACTCGAGAACGCTGAGAGACTTGAGATTCCGCACAATGTTCGCTTTCCAGCGCAATGTCGCCCGCCCGGTGATGACAGGTCGTGCATCCTGTTATGCTGACGAGCAAACCTATGAAGACCATCGCGATTCGCATGTCACGGTACCTGGTGAGTTACCCCATCCATCGGCACCCGCTTCGCAGAATCGCCAGTTGTTCTATTTTTCCGTTTGTGAGAATGATCGCGATCACGCGAGTCGTAACAGTTAAATAGACTAGGTAAAATAGGGGCTTTACATGCCGCCAAGTTCTTCCCCAGATTGACTCATTTCGATTCAATCGGAACGATTTTGCCAGTTTTGACCGATTCGCATTCCTTGTGACACAGCACCAGGGCATTCCGGGCCAGTAGCCCGCTCAACAGATCAGACTCCTTTCCGGAAGCCACCGCATCGACCGCAGTTTGAATTTCCTTGGTAAATGCCGCGATCGGATCTCCGCCACCGGGCAGTTGAGGCTGACGGAATTTCCCATCAGTCGTGAACAGAGTCAGACTCGGACCGCCGGAATCGTACACGAGTGTTCCACGTTCCAAATAAATCTCGTACCCGTGGACGAACGGCCGACCCGCCATCGCGACCGCTCCGCTCGAGCAGGTCACAGACGGACCACCCGGACCGTAGATGTAATTCGTTGTCAGGTAATTGACGGCCCCATTCACATCGACTACACCCGTGGAAAAGACCGCATTCGGTACCCCGCTCAGTAGCCCGATCAAATGGGTATCGTGGATGTGCAGATCGACCGCCGGACCGCCGGTTTTGCTGGCATCGCCGATATCGGCAGACCAATCGGGCTTGGAAATCACGCGCTTGAAATGAGCGCCGAGCAATTTCCCGTATTCACCGCCGCGGATCGCTTCAACGGCGTAGGCGAATTCGGGGAAGAACGGCAGCACGTGTGCGACCATCAGCAACTTTTTCGCCTCGCGAGCCGCCGCGAGCATCTCATCCGCTTCCTGAGTCGAAAGCGCAATCGCCTTTTCGACCAGCACATGTTTCCCCGCCTTCAGGGCCGCGATCGCGATGCCGGGGTGCTGATCCGTCGGCGTACAGATATCGATCATGTCAATTTCGGGATCCGCCAGCATCGCGTCGATCGACGAGTACGTTTTCACCCCGCTCAGATCAACATGACCGGGTTCGGGGCCGAAATTCCCCCGTGTCTGAGTCCAGTCGCCTTTGAGCTTGGCTGGATCGCGACTGCACACAGCAGCGACCTTCGCATTCGCGAGTTTCAGCGAAGCGAGGAAATGAATTCGGCCCATGAAGCCGATGCCGATCAAGCCGATGCGAAGCATGGTCTGTCCTCAGAAATCCCCGGTGCGACATTGCGCACCCCGAGGCGAATTGTAAGGATCGAAGGGCTGAGAGCGTATTCCATTTATGTACAATGCACACAATGAGTTTCTTCGCCACAGGGTCGCCGGTATGCTCCGCTCGCTCTTCCTGCTTTTACTGCTCACCTTACCGCTCTCCGCACAAACCCCTGCGAAGTCGTTTGCCGATGTGGCCACGGTCACCACGAAGATCGAACCGGCGAAAGCAAAACCGGGCGACACCATTACCTTCACGCTCACCATCGAACCCAAGCCGGAATGCTGGACCTATCCCGCTGGCGTTGAAAATGTGATCCGCCTTCCCAAAAGCGGAGATGTGATCTTCGATCAGAAGTTTGTCGATCCGCCGAATGCCGTTGTCAAGGAAGTCGATGGGATGTTCGTCGATCATTATCCGTTTTCCGCAACCTGGAATTTCAAAGGCACGGTCTCGAAGTCCGCCACGCCGGGAAAAAAGCGCATCATTCTCACTGGCACAAAACTGCAGGTCTGCAATTCCCAAAACTGTTTCTTCACGAAGCCCGCTGAGGCACCCGCCGCCGATCTTGAGATCCTGCCCGGGAGTGTGGGAACGCCGATTCCCGCTCCCCCACCCGGTACGCGTGCCAACCCGCAACCCTCACCGGAACAGTCGCCGCCGCCAGAGCCCGTAAAAGACCCGAATGTCCGCCCATCGAACGAGCCTCAAGAGACGGAACCTGCACGAACGGGGCTTGTGAAAAAGGTCGCCGCTCCCATCGAAACCTACAAAGCCGGACTCGATGATCTGCTGACCAAACTGGAACGCGGAGAGCCGAAATTGCCCTCCACGGATCTCGGCGGATTTCTGGCGACAGCCGCTCTCTGGGGCTGGATTTCGCTCGTCACGCCGTGCGTGTTCCCGATGATCCCCATCACGGTGAGCCTGTTTCTGAAACAAGGGAATAAATCGCCAAGGGAAGTCTTGAAGCTGGCGGCGGTTTACTCGCTCACAATCGTTCTTGTGATCGGCTTGTCCGCCTTGTTCGTCCTTCAGGTCTTTCGTGAATTGAGTGTCAACCCGTGGATGAATATCGGGCTCGGCTTCCTGCTGATTGTGTTTGCACTTTCCTTGTTTGGCATGTACGACATCGCGCTGCCGGGCTTTTTGCTTCGCTACACGGAGCGCAAGCGCGGGGCAGGGGGGATGATCGGCACGGCCTTCGGCGCATTGGCGTTCAGTATCGTGAGTTTCACTTGCGTGGCGCCGTTTCTCGGCGGTTTTGCCGGCTTCGCCGCTTCCGGGAAATTCAGCACGACTCAACTGGCGCTTGGCGCCTTTGCCTTCTCCGCCGCTTTCGCCTCGCCGTTCTTCCTGTTGGCTCTGTTCCCGACCTTGATCAAGAAACTGCCCAAGTCGGGCGGGTGGCTGGACACAATCAAGGCCGTTATGGGATTCATCGAAGTGGCGGCGGCTCTCAAGTTCTTTCGGACGGCAGAGCTGCGGTTGCTGAGCCCGACACAGTACTTCACCTTCGATCTGTGTCTGGCGGGGATCATTATCACGATGGCGGTCTGCGGTCTGTATTTGCTGAATGTGTTTCGACTCCCTCACGATGAAGAAAGACCAACCATCGGCGTGGGGCGATTGATGTGGGCTTTTGTGTTCCTCGGATTGGCGGCGCATCTGACGCCGGGACTGATGAAGACTTCGGATGGTCAGAACCAGCGGCCAACCGGAATCGTCTATGCGTGGATGGAGGCGTTCCTGCTGCCGGAATCGAACTCCGGAGGGGGCAAAGAACTTCCCTGGGATAGCGATCTGCTTCGTGGCATCGACACGGCCATAAAGAACCCGTCCGATCAGCGCTGGGTTTTCGTGGACTTCACGGGCAAGACCTGCCAGAACTGCAAGCTGAATGAGCACAACGTCTTTACGCTTCCCGAAATTGACGAACTGCTGAGAAAATACAATCTTGTTCAGATGTATACGGACGAAGTACCGGGCGAATTCTATGTCAATTCGGTGCCGCTTGCGGATCGCGAGAAGGAAGCGCAAGTCAATCAGTTGTTCCAGTCGAAGGCGTTCGGGGATGAGCGCTTGCCGCTCTATGCCATTCTCGAGGTGCAGGGGAACGGCACGGTCCGGATCGCGGATGTTTATGATGAAGGGAAAATCAACGATCCCGCCCAGTTCGCGAAGTTCCTACGACAACCGTTTGCGAAGTAAAGTTTAGTCGGCGATGGCATTCGCTTCGTCAGTTCCCCCAGCGCGGGTGGCGAGCGCGAGGAGAATTTTCGATTCCATCCGATCATTGAGAAACCGGACTCCACCGTCGGCGAATCCAAACCACGCGCCATTCTGGTGAATCCCGCCGAATTGCATTCCGGGCCCGATCAATTTCTCTGCGGGTTCCAGTCCGCGTGTCGTGGAATATCCACCGCGGATCCAGGGGCCGAGTTCGAAATTCGTTTCGCCGAACAGAAGCGTGTTGCTGGTGCCGTCGGGAAAGGCTATGAGCGGAGTGGGCGTGTCGTAGCGGAAGCTGCCGGCGCGAGGCGAATCTGTGGGCAGGCTTGCGGCATCCGGACCGACTCCCGCGATCCCGACGATTTGTGTGACTACAGGTTCATCCGGCGGAAACGGTGGCGGGGCGGCGGGGCAGAGCACGACACGGAGTTTGACGAGCGATACATCGCGATTGGAACCTTTGTCACAGGGTTGATTCACATCGATCTGAGAAATGAGTTCGTCCGTCTTCTGCCGCTTCTGATCGAGAAACGGCAGCATGGCGACGGCCCAGCTGAGACGCTCGTCGGGGGGAAACGGCGAAGGCATGACTGTCGCCGGCGGAACCACAACAACATCGGGCAGCTTGGATTTCTGGTTGAGGGCCTTCTGATACTGGGCCGCGAAGAAGCCCAGTTCCATGAGGTTTTTCTTGACGGTTTCCTTGTCCGCATCGGCACGCTGGCGAACGAGAGCGGTCACCAACAAGCCCAGTCCGAGAAACGCCAAGCCAACCGCGAGGAAGAGAAGCAGGACGCGGCGAAGCATTACTGAGCGCCCTGCGCTTCGCGGGCCTCTCGGGCTTTGCGTGCCGCGATGAATGAGCGGACGCAGAGAAAAATGAAGATGGCGCTTACGATGCTCATGCCGAACCCCACCAGCGCAGAGAGCGAGGTGAGGTTCAGCTCTTTGCCTGTGGCCAGCTGGCGGATCACGGGAGCGAATCCACCAAGTACGCCCAGAACGCCCAGCATCGCCGCCGCATGCATGACGTGCTTCCGCAAGCCATCCTTGAACGACAGCGCACCGCAAATCATGATCAGCAAGCCGATGACGGCCGGGATCAACGCCGTCGGACTGACCTTACCCTCTGCGTTCGGCGTGGCGTTCAGGTAGCCGGTCACTCCGAGTGCGATGAGGATCAATCCGGTGATGATTGTTGGAACCGCCATCATCGTGCAATTCTCCGTTGTGGGTTACTTCTTCACAGTGATCAGTTCATTCTTTTCCGGGAACGTTTCAAGGACCAGACCCTTGAAATGAATTTCCTGCGGAATGCTGTTGGAGTGCAGTTGCAATCCGATCGGGCCTTCCTTGATCCGCTCCGGTTCGTTGTCACGCCAGTCGACCACGGCCGTTCCGTTGACCGCGACACGCACGCGGTTGCCCTGCGCGAGGATCTCGATCGCGTTCCAGTCGTGCTGCTTGCCCACTTTCTTCGCCGGCGCACCATTCACACCAAGGCCGTTGCGACCGAACAGATCGTACATGCCGTAGCCCGAAGGAAACATCACGAGGTGACCCGCATACGTGTGCTCCGATCGCTCTTCCTTAGGCATCTTGCTCACATCAGGCTTGACGTAACCCCAAAAGCAAACGCCCGAGTGCATTTCCGATTCGACCAGCTTCGCATCGAAGACCAGCCGGAAATCGCTGTAATTCTTTTTCGTCAACAGGTACGTACTGAACTTCAACGGCTTGTCATTACGGGCAACGATTACGCCGTCCTTCACGCTCCACAAGTCGGAATATCCAACCCAGCCCTCGAGCGTTTTGCCGTCGAAGAGCTTGATCGTCTCGCTCGTCCCGGTTTTAGGCGGAAGTTCGGGAGCGGGCTTCGCCTGCTTCGCCGGCGCCTTCTTCTTGTTTTGCACAACCGGCTTCTTTTCCTGCGCGATGGCCACACTGCCAAGGAGCAAACCGAAAACGAGGAACACACGCAACATGGGAGAGGACTCCAGGAAGGATCGATGGCGGGACAAGGTGATTGTAGGAAGAAAAAACCCCGGCCACGAAGGACCGGGGTATATGCGCCATGAAACGCAACCGCTATTTCTTCGCGGAAGCGAACAGCCGATCGATTTCCTTGTCGCTGAGTTGCTCCGCACCTTCGTTCGGATCGATCACGAGTGCATCGTTACTCGGCGTGACCCACACGATGAAGTTTCCGAGCCGGTAGACGTCCTTCATCTTCGCCTGCTTCTCGAGAATGCGGAAGTACGCCTCGCCCTGCGCCTTGATCGTCACCAACTTCATCTTCTCATTGAACTGATCATCGATCCACACGCCGCCCACTTCCACGCAGTTGCGGCCGTACACCTGACGGTTCGCCGATTGCGTCAGCTGACTCTGATTCCGCAGATTCTTCGACGCCAGCGCCAGATCCACGCCTTGCCTGCCAATCTGGTTCGCCTGCAGATTCCCCTTGTAATTCCGATCCGCTTCCTGAAGAAGCTTCAGATCGCTCTTCGCCTTCTCCAGCGCTCCCGCATACGCGCCTTGCCGGTCCGCTGGCTTCAACCGCTTCAGTTCATCGTCAATCTTCTTGTTCTGCTCGTTCGCGCGACCGGATGCGATCCCGCCAGCCGGTGCTTCCTTTGCCTCACGCGCCGCATTCCGAGCCACCTCGGACGATTTCGGTGCCACGGTGCCCGTCGTTGGGCCAGCCGGTAAGAAGCCCGGCACTCCGCCGCCGCCAAATCCGCCTTGACCATAACCGCCCGGACCCGTCAGCGCATCGTGCCGTCCGCGGCCCGGAGCCGAGACCGGCATCGGAGCATCCGGTACCACCAGATAGCTCGTGTATGGTGTCGCGATCCCATACCGCTTCGCCAGTTCCGTCACTTCGTCAACCAGTTCCTTCTTCTCACCGTTGATCCGGATCTGATCGAGGATGAACCCGACCTTTCGCCGAGCCCACAGCTGCTCCACAAAATCCTTCCCGTCACGAGTTCGCGAGGGAAAATCAAACTCTTCCACAATCTCCCGCTTCTCCGAACCGATCATTCCCGCCAGCGAGACGCTGCCCGCACCGCTGCCCGAATAGCGGCCAAGAATCAACAGCTGATTGCCATGAAACAGATCGGGAATCTCGACCGGATAAATATCGTGCAGCTTCACACCCGTCGAACGCAGCCGCACGTTCGTCATCACCGGATGGCTGATTTTGTCGTGCAAACTGCTTACCTTCACCTCGATATCTTCCTGTGGCCGAACATAGGTGCTCACCGCCCGCGTCGTCTCCGCCAGCTGATCGAGCATCGCCGCGTTCACATCGTCCCCCACACCAAACGTGAAGATCCGAGTGTTCTTCGAATTCCGATCCTGGATCGTCTTCACGATCTTTTCCGGGTTCGTTTCGTCAACAGTCGGCATCCCATCCGTGAAGAAGACCACCGTGAAGGATCGTCCCGAATCGCTCCTCGGTCGGAAATCCAGCGCCGACTTCAGCGCCGGCAGAATCGCGGTCCCGCCACTTTGACGGATGTCGTCGATCCACTTCTCCGCCTTCTCAAGCTGATCGCGGTTCGCGTCCTGAAGTGTATCCTCATAGTTCACGACCACCGTCGCGAAACTCACCAGCGCAAACCGATCGTCCGCCGAAAGATTCCGCAGGCAATGCTTGAGTGCCTTCTTCGCCTGCGCGAGTTTCACATCGCTCATACTCCCGGACTTGTCCAGCACCAGCACCACGTCACGCGGCACACGCTGATTCTTCAACGCCTCTGTCGAAGGTGAAACACTCAGCAGGAAGTAGCCATCCTGACTGGTGACCGGTCGATAGAGGATTGGCGTAATGCCGATGTCCTTATCGTTGGTTGCGAAAAAGAGCTGGAAATCCTTATCCAGAAGCGCTTGGTTTTTTTCGAAGTCAACCAGCACATCGTGATCCGACTTACGATGCAAGCCGATGGAGTGCGTCGGACTGTAAACCGATTGAATCGAAGTCTTCGACTTCAATCGAATCGTGAAGGTGAAATCTTCGAGCGTGCGCGTCGCGCGTCCGTCGGTCTTGGCCGGATAGAGATACTCGATCACGCCGGAATTCTTTGGTGCGATGTGCATGTACGAAAGTTTCACGCGGACATCGCCCCGCGCCGGCACCGGAAACACGCGCATCTTCATCAGGTCGTTGCCGATGTATTCCAGAAGAGCGGGATCTTTCATCCGGCGGACAATATCCGTGTAAATCGTGTTGGCTTTCTTCGCATCGAGCAGTTCCCCCGCCGTTTCCCTGCCGTCGATCCACATCGAGAATTTGTTGACACTCGCACCGCGAGGCACAGGGAAGAGGTACGTCGCCTCCAGCGGCCGCGATGTGTGATTGCGAAAGACCTGCTCGATCGTGGTCTGTGCGACCTGTTCGTCAATCGTGGCATTGACTCGGTGGCTGACCATCGCGAGGGCCGGAAGCGACCGATCCTCCGGGATCAGAAGTCCATTGCCCCAGGCCGTCGCGCCGCTCGCGAACAGTAAAAGTAAGGACCATACGGTAAGTGATCTCATGGCATCCTCGCGGAATCGGGGAAAGGTCTGTCCCACACCTTCGATTCTAACGCGATTCAGCTCGGCATGACGATGGAAGAGTTGTCGGACGTTACGTCAGGGTTACAGTCCGTTAGCCGACGAGAAAGCCAGATCGGGCCAGCAGGGTGAGATTTCGAACGAGTCCTTCCCGGAATTCGTCCGGACTCGGACGCTGATCGTCAGGGAACAGCGGACGAATTTCATTCGCAAGATCGTCAATCGTTCGCGTGCCATCCAGTAGCTCAATTAGTCGGCGGCTCGGCGGATCTTCGAAGCGAATCGTCGTGTGCAACAGACAGGTGACTGTCGGCCCTGCCATCACCTGCGCTCGCGCCAGCGCGCTGGCGTGCGGTTGCTCGGAGAGCTTCGACACATAGCGAGGCTGCGTACCTCGAAGATACACGATGCCATGAAGCCACGCCCGGACAAGGTCGTTCAACAAAGCATCCACCTCCTCATCACTGAGCGATTCCCGCTGCATCTGTCGGCCACATTCGTCCAGCAATTCGTCGAGTGTCACTCGCTGGGGTGAACAGGATGCCAGTAAGATCATCGCCACCTTGGTTAGCGTCCGATCGAAGGCGATCTCGCGGTCGTCGCTGCGGAAGGTCATCGGTACATCGGGTGTGAGATCGATGGTTTCAAAGCTCGCACTGCTTGTCAAAAAAAGATTGCGGATCGCTTGCGGATCCGGATCGCGAAGCGGAGTCTGATTCGTTCGCGCGAGGATCATCTGCCGGAAGCGGCGAAGCGTCGCGAAGTCGATGTACTGTTCACGCTTGATGCGATCTCCGCCCGAAAACTGCTCGATGCGCTCACGTACGGCTGGTTCCAAAGTCGAAAAGTTCATCGACTGAGGCAGAACTTCAGAGACGAACTGCAAGCCATGATCGGCGAGGTGGCTCGCCAGACGATGGAAATAGACCGGTTCATTGATCGGTGAAAGCTCATCGTGATACAGAATGCTTCGATCCCGGTTTTTCAGCACATTCTCCACATCGCGATCGAACGGATCCTGCCGCTTGCGCTCCGGCTTCTCGCGGCAGACGCGGATGAAATCCGCCATCCGGTACGCCTCGTCGATCTTCTGTTCCGGATCGTCAATCCCCTCGACATGGAACTTCATCATCTCCCAGAGCATCCGTCGCGTGTAGCATCCGGGGTACATGTTGGCGCTCAGGTAGGCGAGGCCATTCTCAGTCAGTGAACGGCCGACCAGCGAGATCAGCGCATGACGAACGAAGGCGGGGACCCAGGAGTAAATACCATCGATGATGACATAATCGAATGTGCGATCACCCAGATTCCACTTCGTGATGTCTCCCACTTCGATCGAGATATTCGTCAACCCCGCCGTACGAATCAGCGATTGACCGCGCTCGATGGCGGCGGAGGAAAGATCGAAACCGGTGAATGTCGCTTCCGGCATCGCGGCGGCGCAGGCGATTAGGTGACTCGCATCGCCGCAGCCAATTTCCAGGATATTCGAGATTTCCGGCGGGGCAGGGGACAGCCCGACCATCGTCGCCACCGCATATAGGTGGCCCGGATGGGCCAGCAACCGTGGAAACGTCGGATACGCAATCGCATCGTAAGTGGTGGCCATGACGATCTCAGGCGTGTGCGTGGGAGGGAAGCAACAATCCACCGCGTGCCAGCTTTTCCAGATTCTGCTGAAGCACGGTCCGCAACTGATCCTTTGAAAGATCCGTTTCGTTCTTGAACTTCTGGTGTAGTTCGTCCACGATGTCTTCGAGAGTGCGAGTGCCGTCGAGTTGTTGCACCATCATCCTGCCGATGTCATCAGCGAAATTCAAATTCAGCATGAGCAGCGTCGTGGCGGAGGATGATTGTTCAAGTTGAAAGCGGGCGAACGGGCTGGCAATCGGCCTTTCGCCTGGTGTCACCTCGTAATCCGGCACATAACCCTTGAGGACGACCAGACCCGTGAGCCAAGCGGTGGTGAGATCGCGGAGGAGAACCTCCTCCTCTTCCTTCGTGATCGATTCACGGCCGATTTTCGCGCAGGCGAAGGAAACAAGTTCATCAAACCTGAAGCGCCGGGGGCGCTCGTCCACCAGAACCAGCATCACCGCCTTCGCCAGCGGGCCGTCCACGTTGATCGCCGTTTCGCCAGCCATGAACACCATCGGTTCATCTGCCGCAAAATCCACCGAACCCGCCACGCAGTTCCCGGCGATGTACAACTCCCGAATCGCATGCGGATCGGGAATGCCTTTTGGTTCGTGCGGTGATTTGGCGATGAGCGTTTGCCGGAAGCGGCGCAGGCAGGCGAAGTCGTAATACTGTTCGCGGCGCTCGGGATTCACGTGTGAAAGTGTTTGCAGGAGCGTGTTGATCGCTTGGGGGAATTCGCCATTCGTCATCACATGCGGTTCAAGTTCCGAGACGAATCGCAGGCCGTGATGGCGGGCGTGGGCGGCGAATTCGTGGAAGTAAAACGGCTGATTGATCGGTGCGAGTTCGTCGTGATAGAGCACGCTGCGGATCTGCTTGTTGATCACAATATCAACATCGTTATCAAAAAGTTCGAGTTCTTCGCCCTCCATTTTGGGGCGACAAAGTTGGATGAACTCCGCCAGTTCGATCGCTTTGTCGATCATCTCCTTTGGATCGTTCCGTTCGCCTACGTGGTATTTCATCATCTCCCAGAGCATCTGCCGAGTGTAGCTTGCGGGGTAGGCGTTGTAACTGACGCAGGCGACACCGGACGGCGAGAGGGCGCTGGCGATGAGTTGCAAGAGGGCTTCGCGAACGAACTCCGGCACCCAGGAATACACGCCGTGAACGAGGATGAAGTCGAACGGCTCATCGGGCTGCCAGGTGGTGATATCGCCATCTTCGAGGCGGATGTTCGTCTGCCCTAGCCGGGAAACGATCGCTTTGCCGCGGGCTATGGCTTCCCGCGAAAGATCGAAGCCGACGAATGTCGCCTGCGGAACGCTGACGGCGCAGGAAATGAGGTGGAATCCATCGCCGCAGCCGATCTCGAGCATCCGGGAGTTCGCAACCGCCGGCGCGGGGACGCCGAACATCCGGGCGACGGCGTGCATGTGCCCGGGGTGACCGAGGATGCGGGGCAGCGTGGGGTAGTCCACCGCATCGTAGAGCGTACTCATGATGTCGCATCCGGGACTTGGATCGGTTGGGTATCCAGCGTTCGCATGTTCAGTCAAGATTACGTAGAAGTTGATGCACGGGATTTCCCAATTCGGAATTTTACGCAAATGGAATCGGCAAAGACAGAATTTATGATATTTAGTTCACTGTGTAATAAATTACACTACTAGGACTCCGCCAAGTGCATGAGCGGCACGTGGCGGAGTCCTCATCACTGATTTTGGGAAGTCAAGTCAAGCGAGGAAAAAATTACGGTTCGACGGTGACGGGTGGAGGCTTGGGCGCATCGAGATCGGCGGTGTCGAGGCGGTTCTCTGCGAGGAGTTTGCGGAAGAGGGTTACGGTTTCGCGGATGCCGTCTTCGAGGGAGGTGCGTGGCATGGGTCCGAGATCGCACTGCAGGCCGTCGTCGGAAAGGTCGTAGGCGATGGCGATCTGCGTGGTGCCGAAAGTCACAAGCTGAGCCGCTTCGGGCAGAACGCTGACGAGGGCGGCGTGGAAGTCTTTCATGGTGACCACGTGCCCGCGAAGGTTATAGCTTTTGGCTCCCTGGTAGGGGCGTTGCAGGCAGTTGACGAAGGTCTTGGCGACGTCATCGACGTACTGGAAATCGGTCCAGCCACCGAAGCTGATGGCGTAGGGGCGGCCGAGAATGACGGATTTAATGGCTTTGGTCGGTTCGCTGGTCATGCCGAGATCCCGACCGACGCCATAAACCGTCCAGGGGCGAAGGCCGACGCTTGAGAGGGCGTTGTCCTGGAAGTAGATGCGGGCGTTTCCCTCGTTGCAACATTTGAAAATGCCGTAGTGCGTACTGGGGATCAGGGCGACGTCGTCTCCGAGGGAGGTGTTGGCGGGGTATTTGTCCGGCGAGCCGAAGACGGCGGCGGAGCTGGCGTAGACGAGGCGTTGGATCTGGCTACCGGTCGCGCGGATCGCTTCGAACAGGGAGAGCGTGCCGAGAACGTTGACTTTGGCACCGAGGATCGGATCCGCACGGCACGTCGGAACCTGCAAACCTGCCAGATGAATAATGTGCGTTATCTGGTTGTCGGTGATCGCCTTTGTGACGGCAAGCAAATCGGTGACATCGCCTTGTACAAAGCGAACCTTTTGAACGTCTTGAGGCGGAAGAATCAGACTGAGCCGCCGGGCGTCTTCCTTGAGATCGTAAACGAAGACGTCATCCCCGTTGGCTAAAAGATTTCGAGCGATCCAGGCACCGATAAATCCGTAACCGCCCGTGATCAGTACGCGCATGACAAGCCCGTTCGAGAGAGGGAATCAGTTGGCAACGATTTCTTCCGAGGTTTTGCCGACGTTTTCCTGCGCCACTTTCGCAAGAGTCGCGAGCATGTCGTTTTCTTTGAGATTCATCACGCGCACGCCCTGGGTATTCCGGCCCACGATGCGGATGTCATCGACTTTGCTGCGAACGACCATGCCATCCTTGGAGATCAGCATCACTTCATCGCCATCGCGAACCGAAGTGACAGAGATCACTTTGCCATTCCGATCGGTTGTCTTGATGTCGCGTACGCCTTTGCCACCCCGGCGTTGCTTGCGATAGCGCATGGCGGACGGAGACGTTTCAGCTTGCTCTTCAGACAGTTCTGCCGTGTCGGAGGTGGTTTCTTCGAGTTCTTCTTCTGGTTCCTCGCCGGTCGTGTTGGGGCCGAACGGCGTACGTTTGCCGTAACCCTTTTCGCACACGGTGAGCAGATATCCTTCCGGATCCGCGACCACCATCCCGACGATTTCATCGTCCTTCGACAGGTTGATCCCTTTCACACCGCGAGTATTTCGGCCCATATCGCGTGCGTCCGCTTCGCCGAACCGGATCGCCATGCCGTTGCGTGTGCTGAGGATGATCTCATCGCCGGAATGAGTGAGAGCGACGTCCATGAGCGTGTCGTTGTCTTCGAGATTGATCCCGATGATTCCACCCGCCCGCGGTCGACTGTAATCGGTGAGGGGAGTCTTTTTGACGATCCCGCGACGCGTCGCCATGAGAAGGGAAAAATCGCCTTCGAAGTTCCGGACCGGGATGATGCTGGTGATTTTTTCTTCATCTTTGAGCTGAAGCACATTCGCAATGGAACGTCCGGCCGAGGTGCGGCTGGCCGTTGGAATATTGAACACACGCAGCCAATAACATTGGCCACGATCCGTGAAACAAAGGAGATAAGCCTTCGTGGAAGCGACGAAGAAGTGTTCGACGAAGTCGTTCTCACGCGTTCCGCCCTGGACCCCTTTTCCGCCCCGGCCTTGAACGCGATAAGTATCAAGCGGCATACGCTTCAAAAAGCCTTCATGCGTCATGGTGACGACATTCGGCTCATCGACGATGAGATCTTCCAGATCCACGTCGCCGCCGTCATCGGAGATTTCCGTTCGGCGATCGTTTCCATACTTATCGCGCATTTCCTCCAGATCTTTGCGAATGATCGCGAAGATGTTTGCTTCGTCGGCCAGGAGTTCTTCGTAGCCCCGGATCTGGACGCGGAGGTTCTTGAATTCCTTGAGAATTTCATCCCGCTCGAGATTGGCCAACTGACCCAGTTGAAGGCGGACGACGGCCTCCGCCTGTTGCTCGGTCATTCGGTAGATCTCGGTGATTCCCAGTTCCTGTTGAAGTGTTGCGAAGCCGTCCGTTCCCAGCGCCCGTTCGAGGACGCTGGCGGCGACTTCCATCGCTTGAAGCTGCACTTTGGCATCGGCTCGACTGGGAGCGGCGCGGATCGTGCGAATGACTTCATCGAGAGACGACAAGGCGATGAGCTGGCCTTCCAATACGTGACTTCGTCGCTTGGCTTCGCGGAGGAGGTATTGCGTTCGTCGCCGGATCACGACCAGACGGTGATCCAGAAACTTCTGCATCATCTCTTTGAGCGAGAGCATTTCCGCCCGGCCGTCCACCAACGCGAGCAATCCGATGCTGACGGTCGATTGCAACGGCGAGTACTGGTAGAGCTGATTCAAGACGAGGTGCGGATCGGTCCCTCTCTTGAGTTCGACGACCAGTCGAACCGGTTCGCCGCTACGGGCGCTGGATTCGTCGCGGATGCCGGTGATTCCCGGAATACGATCCGCTTTGACCAGTTCGCCGATATCGGCGGCGAGTTTGTTCCGATTGACCGCATAGGGAACTTCGCGAATCAAGATCGAGGGCGTTTTGCCCTTTCCTTCTTCGATGATGTCTGCTCGTGCCCTCAGCTGGACGCGGGAGCGACGACCGAGATAACCATCGATAATCCCTTGCTTACCCATGATGATTCCGCCGGTCGGAAAGTCCGGACCCGGAATAATCTCAAGTAGTTCCTGCATCGAAGCATCGGGAGAATCAATGAGCTTGATCAGGCCGTTACAAACTTCCCGCAGATTGTGCGGTGGGATATCGGTCGCCATACCGACCGCGATGCCGTCGGAACCATTGACGAGCAGATTGGGGAATTTGCTGGGAAGGACGAGCGGTTCACGGTACTTGCCGTCGTAATTATCGATGAAATCGACCGTCTCGTTTTCGAGATCCGCCAGCATATCCGCTGCGATATTGGTCAGTCGTGCTTCGGTATAACGGTGAGCGGCCGGAGGCAGACCTGCGATCGATCCAAAATTCCCCTGCCCGTGGATCAATTTCGCACGCATCACCCAGTCTTGAGCCATCCGCACAAGTGTGGCGTAGATGGAGAGGTCACCGTGAGGGTGGTAGCGTTTCATCGTCTCGCCGATGATCCCCGCACATTTGCTGGTCGCGGAATTGGGATTCAGACCTAAATCCAACATGGCAACAAGGATACGTCGCTGTGAGGGTTTAAGGCCATCGCGGACATCCGGCAGCGCACGGCTCACCATCACGGATTGTGCGTACGCCAGATAGCTTGATTGCAGCTCGTCGGCGATATCGATGGGGTTGATGGGAGCGTCCGGAGCCGTAGCGACTGGCGGTGTGCCTTCAGGTGGGGCTGGGGGCTGTTTATCCTTGGCCAACGGCGTGTCTCCAGGCGTCAGATTCGTCTGGTATTTCTAGGGATTTTCGCTGAAATAACCAGCGAAAATCGCGAAGAATTCCCAGCTCATGACCGGAACTGAAAACACCTGCTTCATAGGGCCAATCTCAGAGTTCAAACTGCGCCTCGAAGTGCATCCAATGCCAGTCCGATATCGTTCGAACGCATCAACGACTCCCCGACTAGCACCGCACTGATCCCATGTTTTGCAAGGAATTTGAGATCATCATGGGAACGGATTCCGCTTTCGCTGACCACGAGGATTTCTTCAGGAATCTTTGGCATGAGATCGATCGTGTGCTCAAGCCGGGTCTGGAATGTTCGCAAGTCACGATTGTTGATGCCGATTAATCGTGCACCGGTATCGATGACTCGCTGTAATTCATGGGAATCATGAAGCTCAATGAGAACATGTAGGCCAAGTTCGCTTGCCTGAGAACAAAGTTCCTTAAGACGTTTACCAGGCAAGATTTCCGCGATAAGCAGCACTGCGTCGGCGCTGGCGAGACGCGCTTCCAGAAGCTGATATCGATCCAGAATAAATTCCTTGCGGAGGATTGGAACATCAACTTCCTTTCTGATCGCGATCAGGTAGTCCAAGTGTCCTTGAAAGTACTTCTCATCGGTCAAAACGCTCAGACAGGCGGCGCCGTGCGCGCAATACGTTTTGGCAATGTGAACCGGGTCAAAATCGTCCCGGATCACACCGACGGACGGCGATGCTTTTTTGACTTCAGCGATGATCCGCACCTCACCCGGCATATCTAATGCCGACGTAAAGTCTCGAACGTCAGGCAGATTCTGCAGCTTTTGCTCCAGAGTCGTTTCTGAATATCTGGCCTTAGCCGCTTCGATTTCCCGCCATTTGGTGGTAACAATCTGATCGAGAATGTTCGACATTTTCTTCCCAGCATGTATGCACAGAGCGTTAGCGAATTTGACGAAAATCCCCATTCTTTAAGCCCGTTCGTTGCAAACGGACTCTTTATCTACCCACAAACATTTCGTTGGACAACCACGAAATCACTGTTGAGGACTCCGCCACTCGCTGATCACGTCGTTGGCGGAGTCCTCCTCGATGATTTACGAACAAAATTTGGACAAATGACCAATGCCTACACATTTCTTTCGAGTGCTCATCGTTCAGACGACATCTCCAACACTCCGAATAATCGCTCTTCTCCAAATGTTTCAACGAAGGTATGCTACGCCCTCCGCGAAGGGTAACGCCATGAAATGGATTATGTTGGGTCTGCTTCTCCTCGCCACGACATCGATTACTTCTGCCGATGAACCTTATCGATTCCGTTGGAACAAAGACGATCGGCTCGAGTATCAGATCACACACACGACAACAATTACCGAGATAGCGCCCCTGGTTGCGAAGGGATCGAACGAGACGACAACGCGAACGACCAAGTTAGCTTTGTCCAAGTACTGGACTGTGGCAGAACTGAAAACCGATGGTTCTGCCGTTCTGGAATTGACCATTACCAGGATGAAACAGGAGATTTCGAAACCACTCATCGACGAGAAAGGGGCCGTCTCCAACGAAATGATCGTGATGGACTCCGGCACGCCTGAAGGCAAAGAATCGATGGCGGCGTTCCTGAACAAACCTATTCTGAAGGCGACTGTCGATTTCACAGGATTGGTGAAGGATGTCGAATCCGGTACGGGCGATTCCGCCAAAAAACGTCTTGCAGCGGAATTGCCATTTCGTGTTCTGTTGCCGAAACAAAACGTGAAGATCAACGATACCTGGGATCGCACGTTCAACATCACAGTCGATCCGCCTCTGGGAACGGGCGAAGTTTACGAGGTCACTCAGCGGTTCAAATTACGGGCGATCCGGGAGGATCATGTCGTCATCGGAGTGACGACCGAATTGTTGAAACCGCCGAGCGCACCCGTCGATTTGCAGCCGCTTTTGCCTTGGCTCTGGGAAGGAGATGTCTTTTTTGACCCTCGGACCGGACGATATTCCGGATCCAAGTTAAACGTCAAGAAAGTCCTCAAAAATCATCGCGGAGACGGGACCGAGTTTCGATTTGAAAGTGAATACACGGAAGCGGCCGCCGGAAGGTAACAAGAAATCTCGAAGGCATTCCACTTGTCTCTTTTTGCTGCCGGTGTAAGATTCCTATCGACATTTGCGGGTGTAACTCAGTGGTAGAGTACCTCGTTGCCAACGAGGTTGTCGTGGGTTCAAGTCCCATCACCCGCTCTCGAATCGAAAGCCCGGCGAACGGATCGCTGGGCTTTCTTCTTTTGAAACTTTCCATAGCTTCAACAAATACCTAGAGGCGCCGGGAAGACGCCGATGTTGAGGGCGGAGAAACGATGACCACGGAAACGACTACGAAAACCGACAGTATCACGGCTCCGGATGCGGTGGATCAGAAACTCCCGCAAACGGTGGAAATCAAGGATGCCGGGCCGTGCAAGAAACACGTGAAGGTCACGGTGGATCGAAGTGTGATCGATTCCCGCTTCGACGAGAAGTACACCGATATCGTCCGGAGTTCCGAAGTTCACGTCAACGGCTTCCGGCCGAAAAAGGCTCCCCGCAAGATCATCGAGCAACGGTACAAGAAAGCCGTTGCCTCGGAAATCAAAACGGAAGTTCTGATGGCAAGCCTCGAGCAACTCGCCGACGAACAGCAGATTTCGCCTCTCGCTCCGCCGGAACTCGATCCCCACATGATCGTGATTCCGGAAAGCGGGCCGTTCATCTACGAATTCGATATCGAAGTCCGGCCGGAATTCGATCTGCCCAATTACAAGGGACTCAAGCTCAAGAAACCCACGCACACAATCACCGACGACGACGTCGCCCGGGAAACCCGCAAGATCCTCGAACCCTACGGCCAGTTGGTTCCGAAGGAAGGACCCGATTCCGCCGTTGAACTCAATGACATCATCACTGCGGACCTGACGATTGAGCACGACGGTAAAGAACTCAATACCGTCAAGGAAACCCGGATCAAGGTTGAAAAGAAACTGGCACTTGCCGACGGGATCGCGAAAGATTTCGGAGCCAAACTCGCGGGTGCCAAGGTCGGGGACTCCCGAACCGTGGACATTGTCCTTTCCAAGGAAATCGCCAACCCCGCATTGGCCGGCACCACGGTTCAGGCGACGTTCAAGATTCTCGACATCAAATCGGTCAAACTGCCCGAGCTGAATTACGAAACCGTTTCGGCCTTTGGAGTGAAGGGCGTTGATCAGTTCAAGGAACTGGTTCTCGTGCGTTTGGAACGTCAGGTCGAGTACGTTCAGCGGCAATCGGCACGAACGGAAGTGTTCCAGCAATTGGCGGGTGCCCAGACTTGGGATTTGCCGACCGACCTGCTCAAGCGGCAAGCCCGCAAGACTCTCGCTCGCCGCGTGATGGAAATGCGCTCATCGGGGATGTCGGACGAACAAATCGCCGGCCGCCAGCGAATGCTGGAAATCGATGCGATCCGAAGCACCCAGGAAGCGCTCAAAGAGCACTTTGTCCTCCAGAAGATTGCTGAAATTGAAAAGCTCGAAATCGAAGATGCGGACATTGAAGCGGAGATCGAGGAAATCGCGGAACGCTCCGGCGAATCGTATCGCAAAGTGCGTGCCCGGATGGAGAAGGATGATCTGATCGAAGCGCTTGCGACCGAATTGCTCGAACGGAAGGCACTTGATCTCGTTTTGAAAGACGCGACCTACGAAGAGTACGAGTTCAATCCCTTCACGCAGGATG
The DNA here is from genome assembly GCA_041742055.1 of Limnoglobus sp. Classification (GTDB taxonomy): domain Bacteria; phylum Planctomycetota; class Planctomycetia; order Gemmatales; family Gemmataceae; genus Limnoglobus. Next base: position 28,569 of record JBGSJI010000090.1, read on the forward strand.
AGGACGACATGTCGACCATGGAAGGCGGAGCCGTGACCGAGGAGCAATCGGCCGCTCCGGCACCAGTCGCCGAAGAAGAACCGAAGACCGAAGACGCCAAGGCTTGACGCGAGGCGTAAAGTATGAATGGACGTTCAAAGACTTGATGGGAGGGCGTCAGCCCTCCTTTTTATTTCAGCCATCAGGAAAGGCGTAGTTATGCTTCCCCCATTCGATCCACTCGCTGCAAGTCGCTCAATGCCGATGCAGCCCATGGCTGGGTATCGTGATTATGCCCGCCAGCGCACGATGACTCTCGGCGACCTCCTTCTCGAGAACCGGATCATTTTCATCGGCAGTTCGCCCGAAACCGGCGGAAGCCCCGTGATCAGCGATTACCTCGCCAACATCACGATTCAAAAGCTGCTTTTTCTTGTGACGGAAAACAAGACCGCAGACATCCACATGTACATCAACAGTCCGGGCGGAAGTGTGTCCGCGGGGCTTGCGATTTACGATGCGATGCAATTCGTGGATTGCCCGATTCATACGTACTGTATGGGACTGGCAGCCAGCATGGCTGCCGTACTGCTTTGTGCGGGTACCAATGGCAAGCGGTACGCCCTTCCCAACAGCAAGGTCATGATTCACCAACCCTACGGGCAGGTCGGTGGACAGGTTTCGGATATCGAAATTCAAGCCAATGAATTGATCAAGGCTCACGATCGACTGAATCAGATCATGGCGGATCATACGGGGCAACCGATCGACGTGATCGCCAAGGAAAGCGACCGCGACCGCTATTTCTCAGCGACTGAAGCCAAGGAATTCGGACTTGTTGACGACGTCCTGTCAAAGCCTGTCACGGCCAAGAAATAACGATTGTGCTTAACAAACGGGTTGTTCGACAAGGACAAACCGAAACCGGATTTTGATCGAAGATCCGCGCCATACTTTTCAGAACCAGACCGTTCGGCCGCCGATAGAAAAAGTGCGGCCGTCCGTGGGGAGGACCGACGATGCCGCTGATTCCGATGGTAATCGACAGCAAAGGCCGCGAAGAACGCGCCTACGATATTTACAGCCGCCTGCTGAAAGATCGAATCATCTTTCTTCAGGGTGTGGTCCAGGACGAAATGGCGAATCTGATTGTCGCCCAGTTGCTGTACCTGCAGTTCGAGGATCCCAAGTCGGATATTCACCTGTACATCAATAGTCCGGGTGGAAGTGTGACGGCGGGGATGGCGATTTACGATACGATGCAGTTCCTCACCTGCCCGGTGGCGACCTATTGCATCGGTATGGCGGCGAGCATGGGGGCCGTGCTTCTGACGGCTGGAGCAGAGGGGAAACGATACGCCCTTCCGAATGCTCGAATTATGATTCACCAGCCATTGGCTGGAATGGAGGGGACATCAGCCGAGATTCAGATTCACGTCAAGGAGTTTCTCAAGACCAAAAAGAAACTCAACGAGATTCTGAAACGGCACACCGGAAAGTCGCTCGAACAGATCGAGAACGACACCGACCGTGATAACTTCATGGCGTCGATCGAGGCAAAAGAATACGGGTTGATCGACGCCGTGCTGGAGCGCATGCCCGAGGGCATGGCCCGGCGACCCGACTAACGACCCCGCGTCCCAACCGGCGCGGTCAGCAGGATGCCACCACACGCGCCATCATTGAGCTGGATCCTTGGCAGTCAAATGCCAAAGCTCCAGCTCGTGCTGTTTCTCCTTGTATTGATTACCTCCTGCGGATGCCGGGCGGTGACCCGCTCTCCTTACGATCTGATCGAATCGGAACTGCGTACCAAGGAACGCGAACTCGAGCAGACTCGCGCCGAACTTCAGAACGCCCGACTGCTGAACGATGCCTACGGACGTTCGACGCGCGGAGCGATTGTTCCAGACGGCAATTCGCAGCTGATTCAACCTGTCAAAGAGATCGTACTGGGCACCGGGACGGGAGGTGTCGATAACGACGGCCGGCCCGGCGATGAAGAATTGCAGGTTGTGATCGTTCCACGAGACGGCGACAATTCCGCAGTGAAGGTCCCGGCAACAGCGACAATCCTGGCTTATGAGATTGCGACGAACGGGTCGAAGAAAGCGATCGGACGGTGGGACGTTTCCGCGGATACGATGCGAAAGCTCTGGCGTGGCGGATTATTCACAACGGGGTATTACCTCACACTCCGATGGGACCAGTTGCCAGCTTATGAGCGTGTTCGCATTCAGGTGCGCTTGCAGACTGCGGATGGCCGCGACTATGAAACGGATCGCGATGTGACGATTCGCGTCGTACCCGGCGGAGCTCGCTTAGACGAGGGGTTCTGCCCTGTTCCTGCAGAGCCGTTCAGCCAGCCAGTGATTGTCCCCAGCGTTCCACCAGCGATCGTCCCCAACGTGCCGCCGGCAACCATACCTACAGCCGATATCCCACCTGAGATTCTTCCATTGCCGACCGAAGTTCGTTCCAATCGACCGGTTCAGATCTCACCAGCCCGAACTCGATAATGTCTTGATCTGTTACAAGTCCCAGACTTTCGGGCTACGCTTCTTACGGACCGGCGGATCGGGCTGCGGCTCCGGTTCCGGGATCGGCTCACTTGCGGTTTGATCGTCAATCATTTCGATTTCGTCGGCGAGGACTTCGTCATCCGATCCTTTTTTCCCGACAAATTCACCTTTGGCACGCACTATGATCTTGATGGACACTTCACCGAACGGCCCGTGATCGCGAAGGACCTTTGTCAGATATCGGATGTAAGTGGCATCGAACGTATCGGGTCCGTTGGTCACGAGCGCGATAGTCGGAGGATTGATTCCCACCTGAGCGGCGTAGAAGATCTTGCCCTGCTTATTGTTGCGGACGGGTGGTGCGTTGGCGTCGATCGCCATGCGGATGATTCGGTTCAGCTCGCCGGTCGCGATGCGCTCGCCCGACTGTTTATGAAGTTGCTGAGCGAGGTTGAAGACGCGGAACGTATTCTTGCCCACCTTCGCCGTGACGAACGCGATCGGCACATGCTCGAGCATCGGGAACACCTTGCGGATGTACTCCGCCATTTTTTCGGTATCCAGCGCATGCCGAACGAGATCCCATTTGTTCACGACAAAGATACACGGCTTGTGGTTGTCCACTACGTACTCCGCCAGCTGCTTGTCGACGCGACCGATCTTCATGCGGGCATCGAAGAACATGAGGACGACATCCGCACGCCGGATCGAGCGCTCCGCCCGGTGCAGACTGTAGAACTCGATGTCATTGGCAAGTTTGCCTTTTTTTCGCACACCGGCGGTATCGATCGCGAGATACGTCTTTCCATCGCGTTCAAACCGGACGTCGATGCTGTCCCGCGTCGTGCCAGCGATTTCCGACACAATCACGCGCTCTTCCTTCGCAATGCTGTTGATGAACGTGCTCTTGCCAACGTTTCTCCGCCCGACGATCGCGAGTTTCAGTGCCACATCCGCCGGCGCCCGTTCATCAGTCGCCGCCGGCAGCATCTCCAGGATCCTCGTCATGAGGATGTCCTGCCCGCGCTTACTGTTCGCGCTGACGAGAATCGGCTCGCCGTAACCGAGTCGGAATAATTCGCCCGCGGCGACGTCCTGTTGATCATCATCCGCTTTGTTGGCGACGAAGAGCACCGGTTTGCCGATGGAACGCAAACGCTCGGATACCATCTGATCCAGCGGTACCGCTCCTTCGCGAATATCGACGACGAACACGATCACGGCCGCCAGATCGATCGCCATGCGAATCTGTCGTTCGACATCGTCCGAAAGTCGGTCGACGTCAACGATTCCCATTCCGCCGGTATCAACCAGTTCGAAATGGCGGCCGTCGACCTCGAGCAAAGTCGATACGCGATCGCGCGTCACCCCCGCTGTGGGATCGACAATGCTGATCCGCCGACCCGCGAGCATATTGAAGAGCGACGATTTACCGACATTGGGACGGCCCACAATCGCCACGATAGGGAATGCCACTGTACACCTGAAGGAAGAACAAAAACACACCAAGCGTTGCTTCGGCGAAGAGTCTCTTCCTCATAGCATATGGTAATGGCGCGATGTGATGAAGGATATCGATGCGAAGTTTGCGGCCGTGACGTCGAACGCATCACGGATTCAGATCTGTATCTCCGCTATATCCTTGGCGAAGTTTCGCTCGATCAGCTCCATCGCTCGCTGGAGCGGCACATCGCCTGCAACCCCGCACTCGCGCAGTGGATCGCGGACGAATCCTTCCCGTCCATCACCCTTGATGGTCCATTCGATCGAAGATTGTTCCCAGCGGAATTTCGAATGGAAGAAGTGAGAAGAATCACCGAAGCGTGGAGACGGTTGCAGGCCATCCCCACGCTCGGTCTTTCGATTGTCGATTATCCGATCCGATAACTCAGACCGCTATTTCCCAATGCAATAAAGCGTCTTGTCAGTGCGGATGATGATCGCGCCTCCGCTCACGGCCGGAGTTCCGAGGATCTCTTCGCCGAGATCATTCGAAGCGAGCACCTCCGTCTGCCGGCCGGCCTTGAAGACGGTCGTCAAACCTTTCTCTGCGAAGACGTACACCTTCCCATCGCCGGCGATCGGCGAAGCAGAGGCTTTGTCTTTTTGCCCATAGCGCTCGGCCCACAGCGATTCGCCAGTCTTCGCATCCGCCGCATTCACGACACCCGCACTCGACGCCGCGTACACGATCCCGTCATAAATCACCGGCGATGACATCCCGCTCGAAAGCTTGACCGATTTCCAAAGCTCCTTACTCATGCCGTTCTCGATCGTCAAAGCGACCAGCCCACGGCTTGGTGCGTAAACCACGCCGCCAATCACCGTCGGCGTCGGAATATCACCGCCCACACCCTTCAGGTTCCACAATTTCTTCCCCGTGGCGGAGTCGTAGGCGCTCAACCCGTCGCGGCCCGGGAACAGAATCTCCGGTGTGCGGCCATCGGTGGAACGAGCAACTGGCGTAACCCAGTTGATCTCGCGCAAGCGCTCGGTCTTCCAGATATTCGTGCCGGACTTCGTATCGACCGCGGCGAGGAACGATTCCCCGGCATTATCCATTGGCACGATGAGTTTGCCATCCGCCAGGATCGGCGACGAAGCCATCCCCACCTGGTTGGTGATCGTGGGATAATCGGCAACCAACGAACGATACCAACGAAGGGTTCCATCGGCATCGAACGCCGCAAGATCACCCGTGGCGAACAGCGCATAAACGCCCGTTTCATCCGCGACCGGAGTCGGGGCGGCCATACAGGTCATGGGGTGACAGTTGGTACCGCCGGTCGCCGCCAACTGGCGATGCCAGAGTTCCTTGCCCGTCTTGTAGTCGTAGGCAAGGACATGAAGGCGGTCGTCCTTCTTACCGGACGAAGCCGTCAGGTAGATGATACCGTTCGACACAACGGGCCCCGAAACTCCGCGAGCGGGCAGCGCCGTCTTCCAGCGGTAGCCCGTGGTCTTCGACCATTCGGTCGGAAGGCCCGTTTCCGCAGTCACGCCGGTACCGTCCGTACCACGAAACTGCGGCCAGTCCGCGGCCATGATCGAACTCGAACCCAATGCAATCCAAGCGATGGTGAAAACAATCCGACGCATTACTTGGCCTCCGGGGAAACAAGCTGAAAAGGGACAGCGCCGCCGGTGGCGTCGCAAATACGCAATTGGAACGCCCAGTTTTGCGCCCATTGTTCCGTCTGATTGTTCTGGCAGATCTTCACAAGTAACTCATTCTTGCCAGCTTTGAGCGTCGCTCGACCCACATGCTGATCCATCACATGACCATGGTGATACTCATCGCGTGCAAAAATGGACTTTCCATTAACGAACATCTTGATAGATGTGATTGATCCTGCACGCAGTTCCACCGGTGTTTCCTTGTCCACGGAAATGACGGCATAGGCATACGCAGCGGATTCCTTGTGCTTGGTTAGTTCCTTGTTCAGGTCCACGATGGCGTAGTCCTTATCCTTGGCATCGTATGAGGCGGATGCGGCTTTCCAGCTCACTTTCATGTCCTTTTTGCCAATATAGGTCGCATTCAGATCCACGCCGTTCTCCGGAGGATAGACTTTGTCGAAGCCAGTCCCTTTGGTGCTGTCGAACGGTCCGACGACATGCCAGCGAGTGACGAATCCCATATGGCTGGTGATGTCCACTTCATTCTTTTTCAGATACTTGGCAATCGCTTCGATTTGATCTTTGTCCCGTGCGGCGGCGAAGAGCGTATTCAGCTCCGCTTCGTTCTTCTCCGCCTTTTCCAATCGCGATGCAATGGCGTCGCGGCGGAGTTCGAGACTGGGGTCGTTGATCATCGTGACGATCATTTTCTTCGAAGCGTCTTTCTCGATCGTTGCGAACAGCTCATAGGCAATCCGTCGGGCGGATGGGTCGTGCGACTGATCCTCGATGAATGCCTTCAGCTCTTTGGCCGGTAACGTGCGACCCGCCTTCGCCTCAACCTGCACGATCGCATCGACCGCGGAACGCAGCCAGTTCGCCGCAATCGGATTCGCGCCATCGAACGCGGCCAGCGTCGGCAGCAGTCCCGATCCGCCCGATGCCACGAGATCCTTCCACGCCTTGGCGGCGGCCTCATTGCCCTGGCCTTCGCGGCTGACCGCCCGAATCTTCGCCAGTGCATCCGCGACCAACGGTTTCTCGGCAAGCGACACCAAAGGAATCAGCATCACCAACAGCAGACCAGATAAAAGTCTGTGCATACTTCGACCTCCGGAAAATGACAGTCCGTGACAGTTTCGGGATTTGCCCTGCAAACGTCGATGGTTCCTCCAAGAAACTCCCTCCGCGATGTCTACAATGATGGGATTCTTTCTCTGGGAGCTGCAAGACATGGCCGCGATGCGAGTGGAATCGGATACGATGGGTTCGATTGAAGTGCCGGACGATCGCTATTACGGAGCGCAGACCGCCCGTTCGCTCATCCACTTCGCCATCGGTCACGATACGATGCCGCGATCCATCCTTCGCGCGTTCGGCATTCTGAAGAAAGCGGCCGCACTGACCAATCACAAGCTCGGACTTCTGGCGAACGACAAATGTGATCTGATCGCCCAGGCCGCTGATGAAGTCATCGCCGGCAAACTCGACGATCATTTCCCCCTGCGCATCTGGCAAACCGGCAGCGGTACCCAGACGAATATGAACGTCAACGAGGTGATCGCCAACCGCGCGATCGAAATCGCCGGGGGCGTCAAAGGCTCCAAGAAGCCGATCCACCCCAACGACGACGTGAACATGTCGCAGTCGTCCAACGACACCTTCCCGACCGCCATGCACATCGCCGCCGTCGACGAAACCACGCACACGCTGTTGCCGCGGATCAAGGAATTACGCAACACGCTTCACCAGAAATCCGAAGCCTTTCAGGACATCGTCAAGATCGGCCGCACGCACCTCATGGATGCGGTTCCACTCACGCTCGGCCAGGAATTCAGCGGCTACGTCGCTCAGATCGATTTGGCGGTCAAAGCGATTGAGGCGAGTATCCCCAGCATGTACGAACTCGCGCTCGGTGGTACGGCGGTGGGAACGGGCTTGAACGCCCATCCGCAGTTCGCGGAACAGGTCGCCAAAACGATTGCCGAACTGACGAAGCTTCCGTTCGTCACCGCACCCAATAAGTTCGCAGCGCTCGGCGGACATGAAGCTCTCGTCTCCGCCAGCGGATCGCTCAAGGCACTGGCGGGCGCTCTGATGAAGATGGCGAACGACGTCCGCTGGCTGGCATCCGGACCGCGCTGCGGGCTGGGCGAACTCACGATCCCGGAGAACGAGCCAGGTTCGTCCATCATGCCGGGCAAAGTGAATCCCACCCAGAGCGAAGCGATGACGATGGTCTGCGTGCAGGTTTTGGGCAACGATGCCGCAATCGGATTCGCGGCGACTCAGGGGAACTTCGAACTCAATGTTTTCAAGCCGGTGATCATCCACAACTATCTGCATTCCGTTCAATTACTCGCTGATGCGTGTCATATGTTCAACGAGCATTGCGCGGTCGGGATCGAGCCGAATCGTAAGCAGATCGCGGCCCACCTGAACAATTCGCTCATGCTCGTCACCGCCATGAACCGGCATATCGGCTACGATGCCGCCGCCAAAATCGCCAAGACGGCCCACCTGAACGGAACCACACTACGTGCCGAAGCCATCGCCCTGGCTCCGCCACTGAAGGACGGCAGCGGGCTTCTGACGGCGGAGAAATTCGATCAGATCGTTCGGCCGGAGAAGATGGTTCGCCCGGGAGCGGAGTAACCATGCGGATCCTCGTCACCGGTGCCACGGGATTGGTTGGGAGCCGCCTGACGCAGGCGCTGCGCGATCGCGGCGATACCGTGTTCGCGCTATCGCGTCGAAACGAACCCGGTTTCCTGCAAGGCGATCCCACGAAGCAGGGTGAATGGCTGGAGACTCTCGATACCTGCGATGCGGTCGTTCATCTGGCAGGGGAGGGGATCTTCAATCGGCGCTGGTCGAAATCGTTTCGTGACGCGATCCGCGATAGCCGGGTCAACAGTACGAAACTGATTGCAGAACGTCTGGCGACTTCGGGAAAAAAGTCCTGTTGTTTTATCTCGTGCTCGGCGATCGGCATTTACGGTGATCGTCAGGACGAGGAATTGACGGAAGACTCTACTTTCGGCACGGATTTTATGGCAGAAGTTGGAAAAGAATGGGAATCCGACGCTGATGCGGCAAAGGCGAGCAGTATCCGCGTGGTGCATCCTCGATTGGGGATTGTGCTCGACCCGAAGGGCGGGGCGCTGCCGAAACTGACGCTTCCGTACAAGCTGTTTGTAGGTGGCAAGATTGGCAGTGGCCGGCAGTACGTGAGTTGGATTCATTGGAGCGATCTGATCCGACTGCTGCTCTTCTGCATCGACACATCCACGATTTCCGGGCCAATCAACGCGACCGCGCCGAACCCCGTTACAAACAACGAACTCGGCCGCGCGATCGCGAAAGCTCTGGGCCGCCCGCACTGGCTACCGGTCCCCAAACTGATGCTGCGAATTGTTCTGGGCGGAATCGCGAGCACGCTCACGGGCGGTCAGCGGGTCATCCCGAAGCGGGCGATCGATGCGAGATTTGAATTCCAGTTCCGCACGATTGAAGAAGCGTTGAGCGAGTTGCTGAAGCGAAACGAATGACAGCATGAATAAGTTACAGTTCGCTCATTTCCAGTGATCCGGCCGGCTCGGGAATCGGGTCGCCGGGATTCCAACCAGGTGGAGGGCATTCCCCAGTTTGGCGGATGTACTTCGTATAAGGTTCAAGCTCGTCCAGCATCCGACCCACTTCATCCGATGAATACGAAGAACGTGTTTCCCACCAGTCAGATGTTGAATCGGGTGTCGAATTTGAGCGTTTCAACTCATTGCGAATTTCAATAATGGCCGTTTCGACTGCGCTGATTCGATTTTCTAACAATTCGACGGTCATGGTCATTCTCCAAATTACCACTTTGCCACCATTATACCACGCTCACACTTTCCCCAACTCCTCATCCACAAGCGCACGGACCACGTCGTTGGGTGCACCTTTGTTGTTTTTCATGACGTGGCCCACGATGGCCATCTTGGCGGAGTCCTTGCCGCCCTTGAAATCGGCGACGGCTTTGGGGCTGGCCTGAATGGCGGCGAGCACGGCGGAGCGAAGGGCGTCGGTATCGAATTCTTTGATGCCGACGATTTTCTTCGCCTCTTCAACGCTGACGTTTTTCTCAAAGACGACCTGAAAGACCGACAGGCGATCCATTTTCGGCAGCGTGGGCGTTGCGAGCAGGAACTGTGCGAAGGCGTCAGGCTTCAGGGGGAATTCGTCGATCTCTTCGTGCCGATCGGACAGGGCAGGGTAGATGAGATCGCTCATGCGATTCGCGGCCGTCTTGCCATCGCCTTGGAGTGAAGCGGCGACAGCTTCGAAGTACGCAACCGTTTTGCGACCCTTCGCGGAGAGCACCTCCGCATCGTAAAGCGAGAGACCGTATTGAGATTGCAGACGGGCGCGTTGGGCCTGCGGCAGTTCACCCATGGTCGATCGGATCTGTTCGATCTTCTCGGTGGAGACGATCACAGGCACGAGATCTGGCTCCGGGAAATAGCGATAATCGGCAGCCTCTTCCTTGTGACGCTGAACTTCCGTGCGCCCCCGGGCATCATCCCAGCCCGCCGTTGTTTTGAGGAGCTTGTCAATCCGATAGTTTGCAGGGTCTTTCTGGTACTGCTCGTACTGCCGTTTCGCTTCGTAAGTGATCGCGCGGCCGACGGAGCGGAAACTGTTCAGATTCTTGATCTCGACGAGCGGCGTGGCGGCGTAGCCTTTCTTCTCGCTGGAATCCGGGATATGAACGTTGACGTTGGCATCGCAGCGCAGGCTGCCTTCCTGCATTTCGCAATCCGATACTCCGATCTCGCGAAGAAGCAGCCGGATTTCTTCGAGATAAGCGATGGCTTCTTCGGGGCTATTCATATCCGGGTGCGAAACGATTTCGAGCAGCGGGGTGCCGGTGCGGTTGAGGTCGACGCGCGTATCTCCTCCGCAGCCGGATTCGTCGTGAATGTTCTTACCTGCATCCTCCTCCAGATGCGCTCGGATGATGCCCACTTTCTTCGCTGTATGGCCCTTCTTGGGATCAGAATGGATGTTGATTTCCAGGAATCCGTCATGACTGAACGGTAGATCATATTGGCTGATCTGATAGTTCTTGGGCAAGTCCGGGTAGTAGTAGTTTTTGCGATCCCACTTGGTAAAGCCGGGCTTCTGGCCAGGGTGATTCGCGATCTGGCAATTGAGCGCGAGCGCGGCCCGCAGCGCGAGATCGAATGCGTGCCGATTCATGACGGGTAACGAACCGGGCATCCCAAGGCACACCGGGCACACCGCCGTGTTGGGCGGAAGACCAAACTGATTCGGACAGCCGCAGAAGAGCTTGGTCTTCGTCAACAATTGAACGTGCACTTCCAAACCAATGACGATCTTGAACGGTTCCGCCATGACGGCTCCAAGTTGCAATCCGGAATTCCCAGTGATCTCAGATTATGGATTTCAGGCCACGTGCCATGGCTTCCCGGAGGCGTTCAAAGGGTTCGCATCCGACTGAGAGCCGAACCAATCCGGGTGTAATCCCCTGGGCCCGCTTTTCCTCAGCCGAATGATAGCGATGGCTCGTGGTATCGGGATGGCTGCATGTCGTCTCATGATGGCCCAGAGAAGGACAGAAGGGAATTTCTGGAGTCGCATGCATCCAGCGGTTGACCGCCTCGCGATCGGCCAGTTCGAAGCACATCATATTACCGAATCCCTCGGGCATGATTCGCTTCGACAGTTGGTGATCGGGATGGGAAGGTAAGCAGGGATGAACAACCTGCCGAATCCCCTGATGGCCTTCCAGCCATGTCGCAAGGAGTTCGGCGTTCCTCGTTGCTGCCCGCATGCGCAGATCGAGTGTGGCGGCGCCACGGCTGACGAGCCAGCAATCGAAAGGGCTGGACGCAAGACCCCAGGTACTGTTGGCGGATGAGATTGGTTCGAAGAGAGCGGGATCGCTTCCGCCGACGAATCCCATCGTGACATCGCTATGTCCGCCGATCATTTTTGTCAGCGACTCCATGACAAGATCGGCACTGTACTCCAATGGCCTGCAAAGAACCGGAGAGGCAAAAGTGTTATCGACGAATAGCTTCGCTCCGTACTCGTGGGCCAACTTGGCGAGCGCCGGCAGATCGGCGACACGGCAAAGTGGGTTGGAGAGCGTTTCGACGAAGAGGATCTGGCACGGTCGTTCGCTCAACGCTTGTCGGACCGCATCGAGATCGTTTGTATCGACCCAATCGGTTTGGATTCCAAAGCGTTGGAATTCGGTTCGAAAAAGCCTGGTGGTTTTTCCGTAGATCCGATGACTCGAAACGATTCGGCTTCCCCGGCCGAGCAGAGCGACGAGCGGTGCGACGATTGCGCCCATACCAGTGCTGGTAACGATGCCCCATTGGGCACGATGTAGCGAACGGAGCCCTTCGCTGAGAACAGTTGCATTGGGATGCCCATCGCGGGCGTAGATATAGCCGTTGGCTCGACCTTCGTAGAGGTCGTCGATGGCGTTCAGATCGGGAACGCGGAAGACGGTCGAGAGGTGGATCGGTTCCGCAAGCGGAGCAGTTGGTCCAAAGTCGGGTTTCATCACGCTAGCTTAGCGTTTTGCCAAGTACTGCTGAATGGAGAGCCAGAAATTTGTTTTCTCGTCACCGGTCGCTTCCCGTAATCCAAGTGCGGCGGCTTTGACTTGAGCGGCGTCGTCCGGTAATGCTTCCACTTTGCGGAAATAAAGATACCACAACGATCCGCAGCGTACGCCGTCATCATCGAAAACATAGAGCGGATAGCGGCTTGTTTCACCGACTGCTTCAGCAAACCGACTGTAACTCTCTGCCAGATTTTCCGGTTCGCTGGAGATCGCGCGGAATGATAGTCCTTTACTCTCAACGAGTTGCTGAACGGCTGTAAGATCCTGATTGGGTTTGTGGAGATACAAGACCGATTTGTATCCCGTATCGCGGAGCGTATCGAATCCCTGAAGAGTCGGCTTCCTTCCGGTGGAGACTCGATCTCTGACAACAGCGAAACCCGGCAGCCCGCTTGGAGGACGCTCGGCTTCAATCCGTCTCGCGACCGATGGTTTGGCACTCTTCAAACTTGAGGCGGAACCGTCAGGGATCGGCAATACCGCTGGCGGCTCACCAGGTCGACTCGGACGAACTTCTGGCGATTCCAGAAGCGGATCCGGGTAGAGTGTCTCGGCTTTTGGACGAAACTGGCTGCTATTCGGGTTGCTGTTCACAGTCGGAGGCGGCAGATATCCTCCGCTTGGAACACCTTCTGTTGACGGCAATCCACCCGAAGGTGGAGGAATGAGCAGATCATCCGGCGGTCTGCGCGGGAGGTCATTCCGTGAGGAAAAGAGACCACAACGGCCGCAATGTTTGCACCCGGACAGACCCGACACAAACATGAGTCCAATCATTGATAGCAACAACAGCCGATACATGGCGTTTCTCCACTCTGACCACCAACTGAAGCATAGGTCAGAACTTGGGAAGCAAGAATTGAAAATGATTGAACCGATCGAAAGAACCCGGTAAGTGAGGTTAACTTTAACGATTATGCAGAGTTCGTTCTCCCTGACAGCAATAACCAGACGATTTTCGCTCAAGATGAGCATATCACTGTCCGGTCATTTTCGTCATATCCCGAAGTTCATAAAACCAAAGCTTAGACAAATTTCGAGGAAGCTGACATGATCACGCTTGATCTCTCTGGTAAAGTAGCACTTGTTTCGGGTGTTGGCGACAATCAGAGTTTCGCCTGGTACATCAGCAAAGCGCTGAAGGCCGCCGGAGCGAAGATCGTCCTGGCGGTACATCCGCGGATGTACGGCATCGTGGACAGTATCCTCACGCGTGATGCGGACCGGGAGTCGAGGCTTTTGCCCGACGGGAGCGAATTGAAAGTCGAGGCGATGTACGCCTGCGATGCCAGCTTCGACACGATGGATCAGGTTCCGGAGAAATTGAAAACGGATAAGCGCTATTCCAAATTCACCGACTACAGCATCAAAGGAACAATGGACGCGGTCGGTCAGAAATTTGGCGGGATTGATATCCTCATTCATTCGATCGCATTCAGCCGGGAGATCACCAAGCCAATCATCGAAACCAGTCGGGAAGCCTATTCCGAAGCATTGGGCATCAGCAGTTATTCACTCATCAGCATGGTGCGTCACGCAGCGCCGTTCATGGCCAATCGAGACGGGGGCGCGAGCGTTGTGGGGCTGACGTACATCGGTGGCGATCGCGTGATTCCCCATTACGGCGGAGGGATGAGCACCGCCAAAGCCGCGCTCCAGTTGGACGCGAAACAACTATCCTGGTTTGTGGGCGACAGGAATATCCGGGTGAATCTGATTTCTGCCGGTCCCTATGCCAGCCGTGCGGCACGTGCCATCAATCCGGATTTCGACAAACTGATTCAACATGCCGCCGATCACTCGCCACTACGACGACCGATCGGCCCCGAGGAAGTAGCGAACAGCGCCCTCTATCTTTGCAGCCCGCTCTCCAGCGGCGTGTCCGGCCATGTGTTGTATGTCGATTGCGGTTACAACGCCATGGGAACGTGATTCGTTATTGTTCTTCGAGCGGCGACCACTGCAAGACATCAAACCGGCTGTGAGGCGATCGGTCAACCGATTCAGCGGCCTCATGGTAAGCATCCCAACACGGTTCGATGACTTTCATCAAGTCGGCAGGTCGTAAAGCGCCTTGTTCTCGGCAAAACAGCAAGTCGGTAATCTGCCCCTGAACGGAAACCGTGATTGATTTTGGTAAGACCTGCCTGACCGCGTTGGCAAAGAGATTTCCACCCGATGTTGAGGGAACCAGAACAAACGTTTTTTCTTCCTGATTTGGGCCAGGCAACTCGGGAATCGCCAATTTGAGATAATGTTGAATTCGCTCTGTGAGATTCCCTTTCTTCGACGATTGGCTTGCCAGTTCGACTTCCGTGACATCTTGTGCAGGCAGGACATTACTTAAAAATGCAGCCGACTGTTCGATCATCGGCAACAACAATGAACGATAGAGGTCCGAATTGGTTTTACAGAGATCAACCAGTCCACCTCTGGGTTCAATGATCAATTTGTCCAGCATGAGGAAGAGTTGTTGCAGGCGATCCTCGGGTACCGTTTTGAGAAGTTCGGCCGATGCGTGATCAATCTGATCGTCCCCGTTCGGCAAGACCATTCGCATCGTGTTTGAAAGCTGAAATGATGCCTGAACGGATTCCTCAGGATAGTCATTTGTTCCAACGAAATTGGGGAATCCGAACCGACTTCCGGGATCATTATGGGTTGGATTGCTGAGCGATTTGAGCATCGCGTCAAGCTGATCGCGCGCTACCAGGACATTTCGGAGTTGATCTTCCAGTTTCAGGGCAACTTTACGGTAGAAACGTCCGGCGGCGTTGATTAAATCTTCTTCAAATCGAATATCGATGAATTGTTTGATCTTTATTAACAGAGCTTTCAGTTGCTTTGCTGATTGATTTCCAAAGAGTTTGAACCCAGTGTTTTCGATCTGACATTGCTTCAAAGCGTATTCTGCGGCCTCGAATGCTTTGAACCGTCGGTCAGCCATTGCGACGATTTTATCTTCTTGCGTGATCGCAGCGGAGTTCAGTGCCAGAATCACCTTTTCCAATGAGGCGGCGGCAGCATACAGTCGCGGTCCTCGGATCTGATAAACCGGCCGAAACAATTCGATAAACTCATTTTCCCAGGCTTTCGTCGAACTGGCAATTCCTCGATCCAGCATTCGACTGATGCGCCCACGACGATACGGACTGTCGGTTTCGATCGTCGGCTCCAAGCCGATGAGTTCACGCATTTGCTCCCAAACCGTTGTTGACCAATTGGCGGCATCATTTTTTTTGGCAGCAATTTCCAGTTGATCGGTTACTTCAACAAGCCACTTGTTGGCGGTTTCGTAGGGAAGTCCGGATTGCCGGCTTAGTGATTCTTTATGAAGAAACTGATGGATCTCTTCCGGAAGGAGTCGAGGATCGCTGTAGATATCTTCGACTACAAGTTTTGCTTCGGTTGGCAGTTCGTTGTGGTACGCAGCGGACCAATTCTTCAGTAGTTCGGTGCAGAGTTGTCGTGCTGCCGATCGGAGCAGGAGTCCTCGAGGGAACCAGACTCCGAACGTACCGAATCCACGAAATGGTGTACGGCCCAATGGGGGAGTGCGATTTCGAAATTCCTCGAGTCCAGTCCCCAGAGGTGATGTCAATTCATGAGTCAGGTAACCGGACAAATGCGAAATCGTGTCTCGATACGCTTCCGGAGTTCGTTGAGACATCGGTAACAAGTAGGTCGCGGTAAAGGGCAATCCGTGCGACTCAATTTTTGGTCCGCTGTCACCACTGTATTGTGCCGTGAACGGAACATCAGGATCAGAGTAATGATTGAGTTCCGCGAGAGTGGCATAGATATTGGCGAGTTCTTGTGGCGGTGAACAGGCGTCCTCAGGTGAACTGCAGAAAATGAATGCCGTAACGAGCGCATCCGGCATGTTGAATTTCTTCAGGAGTCTGCGAATCGAATGGCCGAGATCCAGAAGAAATCCACTGCTTCCGCCTGCCGCACTGATAAAAACATAGACCGACGGCGTTTTTGAACGAGGCGTGAGTCCGGTCTGATCAGCCGATTGCTTCACCGCTTCGGGATGAATTGCGATTTGAAATTCCGACTTGAGCCGAGCCATGACCTTAAGATAATGATCGCAAAAAGCGAGACGGCCTAATGCCCGTGATCCATCCGGCTGAAGCGACCGAGGCATCGCGTAAAGTTTTTCACGAGGCATCCACTCCAAAATCGGATCAAGGTGCTTTCGTCGATAATTATTCACCGGCTGCAGCGGCAAAGTCACGAGTTGTTCGGGGAGCAAAGCGGCATCGGATCGATCAGCGATCAGTTTGTTGACGGAGTCCGGATCGATATCCAGATAAAGAAATCGAAAACTGGGAACCTGATGCAAATCTCCGACTCGGTCAAGTAATCGGCAACGCAACTGCTGTAATGCCCGCCTTCCAAAACCACCGACACCAATGAGAATCGAAGGACGTAAGATTCCCTGTTCAAATCGTGTGATCGTGTTCGTTGGCGCGGGATCGTGATGCGACAGATTCGAGATCGGGACGGACGGAGGCGGTGTATCGGATTGAGAGCGGGGTCGTACCGACTGCGAAACCGATGGACGGGACGTCCGGAGATTCGTCCCGCTGGCATCAACCGAGATCGCGATCAGTGCGTTGATGAATTCACAGCAACTTGAAAATCGTTCAGTGGGATTCTTCGCGAGCGCGCGTTCAACAACCGGTCGGTCCAAGGTAGGCAACATGCTGAGATCCGGTTTCTCAGACATATGCTGAAGTGCGAGCTGACGGATATTTTTTCCGTTAAAGGGTTTTGTTCCCGTCAATAAATCGACATAGACAACAGCCAGACTGTATTGGTCGGAATGCTTGGATATTTTGTTCGCAAAGGTTTCCGGTGCAGCGTAGACAGGCGTGACACCAGCCATCAAGCCCGACGAACTGTGGCGTTCCAGATGTTTGACAAGCCCGAAGTCCGCAACTTTGACTCGATCACCGACTAGGAACAGATTCTTAGGTTTGACATCCAAATGCTGGAGATTGTGCTTTTCGATCAGGAAATCGAGGCCTTCTGCGGCATCCGCCAAATACCCCAAAAGGAGATCACGAGGAATCCCCGGTTCTCCTCGTTCAACTCGTTCCATGAAGCAGTCATGTAAACTTTTTTCTGCCAATTCCATCAAGATGAGCAATTCACCCGAAATATTGTCAATTCTTTCGATTGAGACAACAAACGGATGGCGGACTTCCTTCATCCGACCAAGTGCCTTCAGTTCCTGCTCGGCTTTCGCGGAATCGCCGTCCATGGAATCCAGATTTCCAAAGACAAACTTGATCGCCTTGTGTAGGCCACCAGGTGCCGTACACTTCCAGACCTCACCAAACCCACCACTTCCGATCGGAGTGATCAGTTCGTATCCTGGAAGGACCTCATCTCCCGGCTCTCGCAAACCGATCATGGAAGCAATTCCACTTAGGATCAACTACAGGCAACACTGTGAAGGGCGTTGTAACGAAATCACTTTTCCGCTTGTGAAGGGTAGTTCACTACTTTCAATCCGTCCAATTCTGTATTGCGAATTGATCAATCGGTTTTTTTGGCATGATTCAACACAATCGCTTCGGATCATGTTGTGATGACGGATTGTTTTTCCTGCGTAATCTAATCCCTGATTCGAAAAATTGCCCTTAGGAGTTCAGAATGCAAGGCCGTCCCGAGATCGTCGATTTGCTCAATCGCGCGTTGACAATCGAGTTAACTGCAATCAACCAATATTTCTGCCAGTCCAAAATGTGTAAAAACTGGGGGTTCATGAAACTCGCAGCCAAGCACTATGAGGAATCGATTGGTGAAATGAAGCACGCCGACAAAATCATCGAGCGCATCCTGTTCCTTGATGGCGTCCCGGAAATCGCTCGCTACGATGTAATCCGTGTCGGTTCGAACGTTCTCGAACAATTCGAAAACGATCTGAAGCTCGAATCCGGTGGCGTAACGGCTTACAACGAACTGGTCGATCTATCGATCAAACTGAAAGATAACGGAACTCACAAACTTGCTCTCGAAATTCTTGCTGAATCCGAAGAGCATGTTGACTGGCTTGAAACGCAATTGAACCTAATAAAAACAATCGGACTTGAACGCTACCTTGCCGAACACATGATCGGCGAAGACGAATAAATGGCAAGGTATTGCTTCAACTCTTTGTGACAGCATGAACAACCGTCGCCCGCATTGGTGACGGTTTTGATTTCGTCGATCGTGGTGAGTTGCATGGTCCGAATGGCCGTCACGACATCATGTTCTGAGATCTTCAAACAGCGACAGACCAAACGCTCTGAACAACTGCCAACCGTTGGGCAGGATCGGCATTGACCGACACAGTCCTCGGTTTCCGTGGTGACTTCAGTGATCGTGGTGAGTTGCGTCATGGCGGCGGGTATTCGGTGAGATTGCGTCTCAATAATAATCGTACCTGTTGAGTGCGACTTCGTCAAGAAACTTTTTTGAATGGAACGATTGGAATTAATGAATGCCGTCGCTCGGCTGAAAAGAGACAGAGCACTAGATACAAATGTTCATTATATCAGCCCGTCAATGTCTCTTCGCCAAGAGGTGTGTGTTTTGAGTTGGCGAAGTTGGCGAACTCGCCTGCCAGAATGGCAGAGAATGTAAAAATTCTCGGGGAAATGACCATTTTCGATTAACTGAACATTTTTTCACAAAAATGGAAATTCTGAGTGCAGCGTTCCAATCACGAGAACTCCGCCACGTGCAAGCGCCACAGGTGGCGGAGACCTCATCAGTGATTTGGAAGAGTCAAGTTTCTTGTGCACAAATTTCCAGTCATCGTGATTTTTCTTCCGGAAATCGTGCGGTCGAGTTTCCTGATTGCCACTCGACGACCTAACGGTCCTGACTAAGATTCCGTTCAACACGCCCAACATTCATTCCTTCGTGGGTTCTTTTACATGATGCCACAATTCTTACGACCATTTGCGATTTTCGGAATGCTCGTTTGGGCGATCGGCACGGCCCAGGCGGCAGGTGACACGCGTTTGCTTTCCCACCCCGCGATCAGTGCGAAGAAAATCGCGTTCGTGTACGGTGAGGACCTCTGGACCGCCGATATTGACGGAACAAACGTACGTCGGCTGACGACCGATCTCGGAATCGAAGCGTATCCCGTGTTTTCTCCCGATGGCTCGCTGATCGCATTTAGTGCCCAATACGATGGCAATCTGGATGTTTACACGATTCCAGTGGACGGTGGATCACCGACACGACTGACATACCATCCTGGACCGGACATGGTCCGAGGGTTCACACCGAAGGGCGATGGAATCCTTTTCTCTTCCAATCGCAATGTTCACACGAGTCGGCATTCGCATCTTTTCATCGTTCCGCTAACGGGTGGTATGCCAACGCAGTTGCCAATCCCGGCCGGTTTCGAGGCCTGCTATTCGCCCGATGGCAAATTCATTGCATATACTCCTGTTCGCGATGCCACGGCTCAATGGAAGAATTATCGAGGCGGAACTCACAGCCGTATTTGGGTCTACGAGGTTGCCACGCATGAAGTCGTCGAAATCCCGCAACCGAAGGATCGCTGCAATGATCTCGATCCGAACTGGGTGGGCGATACGATTTACTTCCGTTCCGATCGCGCCGGTGAGTACAACGTATTTTCCTTTCAGCCCAATAACAAGAAACCCACACTTGCCGAAGTGAAACAAGTAACGGAATTTAAAGATTTCCCAGTTCTCGATATCAATCACGGTGATGGCAAGTTGATTCTCGAACAAGCGGGTTGGCTCCATACTCTTAAGCCAGGTGAAACGTCACCGACCCGACTTAAGATCTCGATCGCCACTGATGCTCCCGAAGCACGTCCGCGGTTTGTCAAAGGTTCGAAATATGTTCGCGATGCTTCGATTTCGCCGAGTGGTTCGCGAGCGGTTGTCGAGTTCCGAGGCGAGATCGTTACCGTACCCGCCGAGAAAGGCGACCCGCGCTATCTGACCAGCAGCACCGGCGTTCACGAACGTGCTCCCAGTTGGTCACCTGACGGAAAAACAATCGCGTATTTTTCTGACGAAGGCGGAGAGTATCAACTCGTACTTGAACCGCAGGACGGCAAAGGCGAAACGCGAAAGATCAAACTCGAAGGCGGAGGGTTTTACTACGGTTCCGTTTGGTCACGCGATTCGAAAAAACTTCTCTATGTCGATAATTCGCTGTCGATGTTCTGGATTGATATCGCATCGGGCAAGATCAAGAAAGTCGTGACCGCAAGCGAAGGTGGAAACCGCGGAATCTACCATTCGGCCTGGTCGCCTGACAACAAGTGGATCGCCTACTCGATGGATACGCCTGCGAAGATCTCACAGGTTTTCGTCTACTCGCTAGAGCAGGACAAATCGTTCCCTGTAACCGATGGACTGAGTGAAGCGTCCGGTCCTGTTTTCGATGCCGGAGGAAAGTATCTGTACTTCCTTTCATCGAACGAAACAGGTATGAGCAAGCATGGATTTTCTCAGTCCGCTTCCGATTCTCGTCCTCCACGATTCCGGGTTTATATGGCGGTTCTTGAGAAAAGTACGCCCTCTCCGTTTCTGAAAGAAAGCGACGAGGAAAAGGGCTCTCAGCCGATGGGAAGCGGAACCGGCGGTCCCGGACGTCGCCCGATGCGGGAAAAGGGCGACGATGCGAATGCGGATGAAGCGAAGAAAGACGAACCAAAAAAAGACGAACCTAAGAAAGACAACACGAAAGAGAAAAAATTCACTATCGACTTTGATGGAATTGATCAGCGGATCATCGCACTACCGATACCTCCAGGCAATTACGGCAGTTTACAAGCTGGAGCCGTCAATCAGGTCTTCATGATGTCGCGTGCAGATAGCGAAGGCGGCGCTCGTGGTGGACGCGGAGGTGGCGGAGCGGGCGGTAGCATTCTCCGCTTCGATGTCGAATCGCGACGCGTTTCCACGGTTCAATCCGGTGTCCGCTCATTTGAACTGACTCCTGACGGGAAAAAGATGCTGGTTCGTCAGGGAAGCGATTGGTACATCGCGAGTTCTGGTGGCGGTTCGTCGGCTCCGAGCGGTCTGAGTTTTGGTGGCCGCCGCGGTGGTTCGCCTTCAGCTTCGTCGGAAAGCACCGGTGGCGCCAGCGGACAGCGGTTGAATCTCGACGAGATTGAGATCAAGATCGATCCCCGTGCCGAGTGGAAACAGATTCTTCACGAAGCCTGGCGGATCAATCGAGATTTCTTCTACGATCCCAACATGCACGGTGCCGACTGGCCGGCGATCAAGAAGAAATATGAGCCGTTCCTCGAACATGTGAACAACGGTGGCGATCTGTATCGAGTCATACGCTGGATGCTTTCCGAACTCGCGGTAGGTCACAGCTACACGACGCCCGGCGAACGCCTCAACGACAAGAAAACCGTTGGTGGCGGCCTTCTTGGTGTCGATTATGATGTCGCTGACGGACGCTACAGGTTCAAGAAAATTTACAGTGGATTGAATTACACATCCGAACTTCGTTCTCCACTCACGGAACCGGGTGTGAATGTCAAGGAAGGTGAATTCCTTCTCTCAGTCAATGGTAAGGAACTTAAAGCGCCGACCGAGGTGTTTTCACTCTTTGAAAACACAGCCGGTAAGAGCGTTGAGTTGAAAGTTGGGCCTACGGCCGACGGCAAGAACAGCCGTACAGTTACCGTTGAACCTCTGGGCAACGAATTGTCGCTACGGAACCGTGAATGGATCGAAGGAAACCTTCGAAAGGTCGAAGATGCGACTGGTGGGAAAGTTGGGTACGTCTACGTACCTGATACCGCAGGGCAGGGCGTTGCCTATTTCAAACGCTACTTCTTCCCTCAAGTCGATAAGGAAGCACTCATCATCGACGAGCGCTACAACAGCGGTGGGCAGATCGCAGACTATTACATCGATATCCTTCGCCGTCCTTTCGCATCATTCTGGGCTCCGCGGTACGGTACCGAATGGCGTTCGCCTAGTGCGGCGGTGTTTGGACCGAAGGTCATGATCGCGGATGAAGGAGCTGGCTCCGGCGGCGATATGCTTCCCTATATGTTCAAAAAGTTCAAGCTGGGGCCCGTTGTCGGCAAGCGGACTTGGGGAGGCCTCGTCGGGATCAGCGGTTACCCCACCCTGATCGATGGCGGAACGGTCACCGCACCGAGCTTTGCAATCTGGACTCCAGAGGAAGGCTTTGTCGTTGAGAATGAAGGCGTCGCACCGGATTACGATGTGGATATGTTGCCCAAAGATTTGATCGCTGGAAAAGATCCGCAGCTTGAGAAAGCGATTGAGCTTGCACTCGAAGCACTGAAGACAGCGCCCAAGCGAGATATGAAGCGGCCGGAATATCCCAAACGCGCTAAACCGTAATCTGGCCGTCTTGATCATCAAAACAACAAGCTCCACCAAAGGTGGAGCTTGTGCTTTTAGGCAACCTGCTTCAACTTCATCAGTTCCGCTTCGATCGCCTCGATCTCCGCGCGTCCCGTTTCCAGTTCGCTTCGCAGGTTCGCAAGACGATTTTCGGCCTGGTTGCGGGCCTTGTACTTTTCACCCAGCGCCGCCTTTGCATCCAAAACGGCCTTTTCCTTGAAGCAGTATTCCTGCTCGGCCTTGATCAGCGCTTCCGGCAGCTTTGCGATCCGATTACGGATCTCGACCTGGTCCGCCAGAAGCTGGATCCGAGTTGTACGATCGCGTGCTCGCTTCAGGACCGGGTTCTCTTCCTCGCGCTGCACTGAGTTTGGTGCAGGCACCGGCTGAACCACCGTCACCCGCGTAGCAGCGACTTCCACCGACTCGCGGAAGCTCTTTCCTTTCGCCTTGTGGTAGATGAAGGTCATGACGAACGTACCCAAAGCCACCACGATCGGGATCGGATTCGACTCGATCTTGTTCCATGCGATCTCGGCCTTGGTCATGCTGAGAATCGAGTACCGCTCGAACTTGGCCGGGTAAGACTTTGCCAGCGCCGCGGCCACGGCACCAAACACAAGAACCAACACAATGAGCTTCTTCATGGTGCATCCTCCTGAAGCGCCCTCCCAGCATGACAACCGACTGTCAGTTTCAGCGGACGGGACGGAAATAGGAGGTGGGGAGACGGAAGGTGGTTCGCGAAAAAATAGGAGAATGAGATTCATCCGCCGCTGAATACTTCAAACGGCCCCAACTTTTATCTGAACAGAAAATCAGTAATCAAAAACTTAAGAGCTGAACCGTTTCATCGGGTAAGCGTCTCTTTTGTTGGTAGACATCTGTTTCACGCGGCCAGGGAGCGTTGCCAGAAGGCGTTCCACTGGTCGGATTCGCTGCGATACAATGCCCGCACATGGCACAGGGCGTCCGAACCCGATTCGCTCCACCG